>NZ_BSPW01000089.1 GCF_030161235.1 Vibrio zhanjiangensis
TTGGAGGTTTGATCTTATGATTCGGGCTAAACGATTAGAATGCGGTGTTTATGATGCGCTTACGAACAAGAAGTTCATAGTGGTCTCGGTACTCACTCGCGTATTATTTCTGACGTGTTCAAGCCTAAAAATGACCTACAACTTAAGCAATTTATCGAACAAGCTTTTTTAAAAAAACAACCATTTTATCCAATAAGTAAAGGAAATAATTGGGGATATGGTTACAGAGCGCCAGCAATGGATGGTGGTATTTTGTTGGACCTAAGTGATATGAATCGCATTCTGAATTTTGATGAGGAACTCGGAGTCGTCGAAATAGAGCCCGGAGTTACACAAGGTCAACTATCTGAATACCTAAAACACACAAATTGGATGTTAGATTGTACTGGTGCTGGGCCAGATACAAGTATTGTGGGAAATATATTGGAGCGAGGTTTTGGCCATGGTCCTACAGGCAATCGTAGTCGGCACTTCGCCATTAGTGAGTTGATTCTATCTACTGGGGAGGTGTTTAAACTCAGCCGTAGTGTTCGTTATTGTGGTCGGGCTGGTTTGTCTGCCAACCTTCACGAATTATTTACTCAAAACAATATTGCTGTTGTAAGCAAAATGAAGTTCGAATTGATGCTGAGGCCGCAATCTAGCTTGCGATGCTTGGTTCGTCTTAGATCCTCGAATGATCTGGTGGAATACATTGAAATAGTGCGACAACTCAAAGCGGAAGGCAGCATTGACGGCTTACCTCACTTAGGTAACCGTTATCGTATATTGACCATGATGGAACGATTTAACTTTGATAAATGGGATCCGTCCTCTGGAGTCAGTGATAACGACATAGCGCCACTCTGCAAGAAACATGGTATTACACCTTGGTCGGGCGCTTTTTTAATCTCGGGCACTAAACAAGTTGCGAAAGAAAAGGCAAAACGAGTTAAGACGCTTTTAAAAACCATTGCTCAAGTCAATATTGTAAACTTTGAAAATCTTCGTCGAGTGAATACCGTAGCGGCAAAGGCTGGCAAGTTGTTGGGTCGAATTGAAATCTATCGGCGTCTACAACATAGCCTCGACGATTTCACCCAAATGATGGATATGTTTGAAGGGAACCCCAAAGACTTAGCGCTCAAAGGATGCTATTGGCGCTATAACGGAGATATTCCACAAAAGATGGACCCAGTGAGTGATGGAGCGGGTTTTTTTTGGATAGCCCCAGCTCTACCAATGCTTGGTGATGAAGTGGAAAAGTGCATGCGATTAACTAAGCAAGCATTTGATAAAGCGGGTTTTGAGTTTGGCGTGACCATAACAGCTGTTAGTGCTCATATGTGTCAGGCAATAATAAGTATTTACTACGATGCAAGTAACTTGGAAGAAGTCGAGAAAGCGACAGATTTAAGGCGGAAGTTGAGTGCTCTTTACCAACGTCATCAATGGCCTTGCTATCGACGTGCTGTGGACGAAATGCCTTTTGACGTTGGTGGTGAATTGGAACCTGATGCATTAACCCTACGTAGCAGAATCAAGGTTGCACTGGACACTGATAATATGTTGGCTCCGGGACGTTACCAAATGGATATACCGGCTGCAAGAAAGGGGGGGAGGTTATGAAATTAAGGCTAAGAACTCTCTCAACAGATCATGAAATGTTTGAATTTGCACAGCGCTATCAAGCAGTATCGGGTAACTGTATTACGCCTGAAGAGCTAACACGTCGAACCCATGTTGATGCATTTTTTGATTCCAATGGCAAAATGTGCGCAGGCTTTACGACTAATAGTGAGCAACCTCTTATCTATTTATCAGATCTACCAGAAGAAATGTCTCATCATGCATTGTATGACTCAGTGAGTGACATTGTCGAAGGTGGAAGCATATGGGTAGACAGTGCTCTAAACGATTTTGAACGAGGCTATGTGTTTATTCGCGCGAGTTGGAGGGCATTTACCATGAAGAAACGCATTTTCATGGGAGGGGCGAGAAACCCGAAGGTTGCTAAACGCCAAAAGTTCATCTTTCGTAAGGTTTTGTTTGAAGGAAAAACGGATAGGTTTGAGTATTTGTGTATTCTTTATTGTGGGCGAAAATACATATTGGTTCAGATTGGGCTGTTTATTTTGAGGTATTGGATTTCTCAGCCGATTAATAATTGGCTCAGCAGTCTACGAAATGCCACGACTGCATTAATATCGAGACTGTAAAGTGTAAAAAATAGCCGCGTTACTCGTCTGAACGCGGCCTAGTTTACATACTCAACAAATCTACATTCAGTTATGGATTATCGATGCGAGACCAAAAACACCTTTTACTGTTGTTTCTGCTATCCAACATCCATGTATAGTTACAGTTGTTGTCGTAGTTGTACCTTCCAACATCAATGCGGTAAGGCCCAAGAGATAGATCTTGTAGTGACTGGAAGCGTCCATTAAAGAGTACAGAGAAATGTAAATGCGGTCCTGTAGAAGATCCTCCCTGACAAAGAGCAACATTCCTTTGACTCGCGTATGTGCCAATCCTGTCATTTTTATTTACCGAAGCGCCATTTTGAACACTTATTCCATCCATATGGTAATAGTTTGTTGACCATCCATCGGGGTGAGTGATTCTTACCTGACACCTAGAGAACACAGAAACACGGCCATCATGTGCTGCAGCGACGCTGTAGGTTTGGCCTCCCCAGTTTGGCCAGTCATAAGAGACATCAACAGATGATAAAGGAGATCCTGAACCAGTATGTGAGTGTGGACCATTTGGTATCCAATTGAAGCCTAATCGCCACGGCCATTGCATATTTGGTCGCTGAGCAGTGGTTTTACTTTCAGAGCTGTTAGGCTCACCAAACCATTGGGTATAAAAATTCACCCATTGTGTCCATGAAGTATCGGCGTTGAGCGATGATGAAATCGAGTAGGCGACGGTGTCATCATTAGATAGGTTTTGACTAATGCCATGATAAAATAGCTGAGATAGACGGTTAGCGATAAGTTTGATATCAAGCTTATATTCTGCAATATTGTCTTCTGTCGCTTCAGACTCAGGGGACCAGCCAGAGTTAATTGCTAAGGTAGTCAATACAATTCTGGGGTCGACACCCATGGCGCCACTCCAATGTAATAGATCTTCCTCCAAGGTTAACCACTCAGTATGGTCAAAAAAGTACATCTGCATATCGAAAGGATGTGCAATTGGACGATAGACAAAATTATCTTCAGAAATAAATTGTCGGTTATTCAATGACCTGATACGATCTTTATCGATGACACCGAGATCAATCGTTGGCATAAGTGAATGAGCAAAGCTTTGTATACTCCATAACAAAGCCAGTATTTGCAGTAGTATTTTCATGTTTTCTCCAGTCAACTGTTTTGGACAAGTCCTTACGACTAACCACCGTGCCGACAGCAGATTTCTAACCACATAAACTGCTTATAGTCTTTACTACTTCTTCGTATGAC
Organism: Vibrio zhanjiangensis; assembly: GCF_030161235.1. Taxonomy (GTDB): domain Bacteria; phylum Pseudomonadota; class Gammaproteobacteria; order Enterobacterales; family Vibrionaceae; genus Vibrio; species Vibrio zhanjiangensis. Next base: position 3,453 of record NZ_BSPW01000089.1, read on the forward strand.
CTGCATCTGTGTACCACTAAAACGTGGTGTTTAACCAGCCAATCAAGGCCAGAATCTATAAAATTCGATGGAGGACTAATATTTGAATTGTGCGACGATTTTCTCTAGCTTTTGACTGACATGTGAGACTTGCTCACTGCATTGAACGGACCCAGAGACAATTTGATGAGTGTTCCCAGCTAACTGAGCAATTTCTGTAATGTTACGATCAATTTCAGCAGAGACCATGGACTGTTCTTCTGAGGCTGTGGCTATTTGTGTGTACATGTCGGACATTTCACTAATTCTATTGCACATGGCGTCAATCGCTGAAACAACCATATGCGTTGTTTCTTTTGTATTGTCTGCCATTTCTATGCTGGATGCCATTTGAGCCACAGTATCTTGTATACCTGATGTTAACTCTTTAATGGTCGTTTCTATTTGATGAGTGGAGTTATTGGTCATCAGAGAAAGCTGTCGAACTTCATCGGCTACAACAGAGAAACCTCGGCCATATTCGCCTGCACGTGCTGCTTCAATCGCTGCATTTAAGGCGAGGAGGTTTGTTTGTTCAGCTATATTTTGAATAGCAATTATAACTTGGTTAATCTCTTTGCTTTGCTCTGCAAGTCTCATGATAAGAGTTTGTGAATCGGAAATATTTGATGATAAGGATTGTATACGTTCGCTTGTCGAATGAGTGACGTTGAGTGCTTCTTTTGCCTCTTTCTTCATTATTTCGGCATTGCTCGCTGCACACTCTATATTGGAGGTGATTTCATTACTCGTCATAACAAGTTCATTAATGGCAGTAGCAACAGACTCAGATTGAACTTTTTGTTGTTCGGCGTTACCCATACTTTGAAGAGCACTTGTTTTGGAATTGGCAGAACTTTCACTAAGAACAGACATTACTTTGGCTACGTCTTGAATGTTGGCGTGTAACTGAGAAATGAATTTATCAAATGAATTGGCTAATTGAGCTAACTCGTCGTCCCCCTTCGCGTTCATTCGGACGGTAAGATCGCCATCGCCACTGGCGATATCTTTCATAAGGGTGTTAATTGCAGCTATGGGGTTTAGGATGCTGCGACCAATGATAAATAAAAGTACAGAAAGTAATACAACGATTGTACAGCCAAAAATTATTAGCTGCGTGCGAATTTGGTCTGATCTTAGTTCAATTACATCACTTATCTCGGTTTGAAGTTGTTGAATACTACTTTCAACACTGTGCACATTTTTTCGTAGTTTTCCTCGTAAGCCGATATTTTCTGAATGACCTAAAAGTTTTGTGGCACTGATTAAACTTTCAACATCTTGTTGGTATTGCTCCAGAGCGGGTTTTAGTATATTCGGTATGTGCTCGCTGGTTGAAAATCGGTAAACGGCATCGGATAGCGCCTCTCCAGTTTCATTCGTAGAATTAGCGAGATATTGGTAGTCTTTTTCCAGCAACTCCAGAAGTTCTACTTCGAGACCAAAGCTATCATGGACGGATGCGGCGATTTTTAATTTTTTCCGTGACCTTTCCAATTGCGCTTTATGGCTATCCGAAAATTGGTCCCCTTCGATTTTATTGACTTGATTAACCAATAAATGGAATTGCTGTCGGTACTGATCTAACGCATCAGCAATCTGGGTTGTTTTTTGTTCCAAATGAAGGTTGTGAAATTTTAGTAAATTATTCAGATTTAGGAATCGTTGAGACAGCTCTTCGAAGACGCTATCGAATTGTTGAAGATACTTCATATCCTTTCTAGCCAAAAAATCCTTTTCGTAACGGCGTAACATCAATAAGTCGACGGACGCTTGCAAGTTTTCAGCAGCCGCATGTTCTAGAGATTCAAAGTGTGAAAAACTATATTGCTCATAAAAAGCGTATAAACCGACACATACTAACAAGGTAAGATTGATCAAAAGTAACTTAGCGTGGATTGACAACGTAAAAGAAAGTGGCCTTTTGCTTGATGATTCTTCCATTCCAAATTCTCCATTAGGCAAAAGATTACAATTGACAACTGATATAAATATTATTTCTTATTGAATGCAAGCATTAAAGAAATAGCACCAAATAGAGACTTTGCAAGTTGCGCGAAGAAAGAGCACTCGAACCTTCAACAAATCCGTATGAGTTCACAGAAAAGTGATGGAATTAGGTAACCATAGACGATCGTCTAAGCCAGTTTTGTTATGAAGCTGACGCAGTGATGGTAAGCTAAAGCGCAACAAGTAACAAAGGAATGCTGGATGAACTTTCCCTATAAAAATATCGTGGTACTAACAGGAGCTGGTATATCAGCAGAGTCAGGAATCCGTACTTTCAGAGCTCAAGATGGTTTATGGGAGGACCACCATATAGAGGATGTTGCGACACCGGAAGGTTTTGCTCGTAATCCCGAATTGGTTCAGAACTTTTATAACCAGCGCCGGGCAACACTTCAAGAGGATTGGGTAAAGCCCAATCCAGCCCATATAGCTTTGGGGCGTTTAGAAAAAGAACTCAAGGGCAAGTTAACTATTATCACCCAAAACATAGACAATTTACATGAACGAGGTGGCAGCAAAAATGTCATCCACATGCACGGCGAACTTTTAAAAGCGAGATGTACTGAGTCCAATCAGACAGTGAACGAAATGGGTGACATCCACACTGGAGACTTGTGTCATTGCTGTCAATTCCCCGCTCAGATGCGACCGCATATTGTTTGGTTTGGTGAGATGCCATTAAGAATGGGGGAAATATATGAATCGCTAGAGCATGCCGACTTATTTGTATCGATCGGTACATCTGGTGTGGTTTATCCTGCTGCAGGGTTTGTTCATGATGCCAAGATGAATGGAGCACATACTGTAGAAATCAATCTTGAACCGAGTGCGGTTGAAAGTGAATTCGCTGAAAAACGATACGGGAAAGCGAGTATAGAGGTACCAAAATTAGTTGATGAGTTACTCACAGACCTTAAATAATATTAGGCTAGGGACTGATATTAAAAAAAGCGGCATAAGCCGCTTTTTAGTCACTAATGCTCCAAGAGAGTGTTAGTTACCGACTTTTAACTTTTGGAAATATTCGTCGTAAATAACGCTTGCTTCACCGACACCATCAGTCCAGGTTCCGCTGTCCATCACTGATTGAGGTGGAAAGATCCTAGGATCGTTGGCAAATTTCTTGGGTAGTAATTTATGAGCGGCAGCAACAGGTGTTGGGTAACCTATTTCAAGTGCTATCTTGGCGGCATTTTCAGGACGAATAAGGAAGTCTATCATCTTGTGTGCAGCGTCGACATTTTTGGCACCTGAAGGAATCGATAGGCTATCCATCCATAGTACTGCGCCTTTTTCTGGCCAGATAATGTCAATTGGTGCGCCTTCTTGACGAGCCATGTAGGCTGAGCCATTCCAGAGCATACCAAGCGAAACTTCGCCAGCTAAGTATGGGTTCGCTGGGAAGTCAGAGTTAAACACTAACACGTTTGGCATAAGTTTCTTCAACTCTTGATACGCCGCTTCAATCTCTTTACGGTCAGTTGTATTTGGAGAGTAACCCAATTTAGTCAGCGCGATATGGAACACTTCTCTTGCGTCATCCATCAGCATTAGCTGACCTTCCCATTTACGGTCCCACAAATCATCCCATTTTGTGATGCCAGATTTGTCAAGCATATCGGAATTGATGCCAATGCCTGTTGCACCCCAGATATAAGGGATAGAGTAACTGTTGTTAGGGTCAAAAGGCTTGTTTAAGAAGTTGCTATCAAGGCCGTCATAGTTGGATAATTTCTTATGATCGATTTCCTGCAGCATGCCTTCTTTGCGCATTTTTGAGACAAAATAAGTCGAGGGAACGACGATATCGTAACCTGACCCTTGTGTTTTGAGCTTGGCATACATGCTCTCATTTGACTCATATGTAGAGTAGATAACTTTGATACCCGTTTCTTTGGTAAAGTCTTCTAGTACTTCATTGGGAATGTACTCAGACCAGTTATAGAAGTAGAGTTCCTTGTCTGCCGCCATTACTGGGGATGCAATTAATGACGCGGCGCATAAAGCGCTAGTAAACAATGTATTTTTCATTTTTATAAGTATTGCCTTTGAGTAATTTGCCTAGTTGGCGTTTGAGTGAAATTAAGCCTTTAAGTAGAGTCGATTGAAGACAATCTTCCCGGCCAAGGATTATATCAGCCAAATTGAAAAATAGGCATAAAATGATTCCAATTTATGAGAAATATAGATAATTTTTGTCTATGAAGAATAAGTCAATGACGGTTTAGCCAACGTCATTGACTTAGGCTTTTTAAGCGTAGTATTGAATTGAATATATTGAATTTTTATAAAGGTACTGAGTAGACAGATATGTCTACTCAGTGGTCTAAATTACTTTTGTCTTGCGAGTAGCTGAGACATGGTTACTAATATAAGTGAGAGCGCTAGCATTATCGTCGCTAAGGCATTTACTTCCGGCGAAATACCGACTTTAACCATGGAGTATATTTTTAAAGGTAGTATTTCGTAAGTTGGGCCGGTGACGAATGAGCTGATAATGACGTCATCCAGTGAAAGGGTAAAGCTTAGCAGCCAACCACCAGCAACAGCAGGCTTGGCAAGAGGAAGCAGGATTTGTTTGAGTATGACCCACTCATTCGCGCCCAGATCTTTTGCCGCCTCAAGCATTTTGACATCAAACCCATTTAATCGACTGTATACAGTTACTACGACAAACGGTAAGCAAAATGTTATGTGGGAAGCCAGCAAAGTGAAGAAACCAAGTTGAGCGCTAAAAAATAAAAACAGTGCTAATAAGGATATAGCCATCACAATGTCAGGTGACATCATCACAACAAACAATAATCCATTGACTAACGTTTTCCCTTTGAATGAGTAGCGAAAGAGTGCGACAGCAGTCAGGCTACCGATAATAGTCGCGGCTGTTGCCGAAAAAATGGCAACGTTGAATGAATGCCAAGCCGCTTGCACTAAGCTATCGTTGTGTATGAGTGCCTGATACCAATGTGTTGTAAAGCCACCCCATTTCATACCATATTTGTTGGAATTAAAAGAGTTGATTATCAAAATAACAATCGGTAAATAGAGGAATGTGTAAATAAGGCTGATGAAACCGAATCTAATACTTTTTGCCATTAGTTTAGCTCCACTTTTCTATTTAATAGTTTACCTGCACGGTAATAGGCATAAAGCATTATTGCCATTGCAATAGTGAGTGAAATACTGGTTGCTGCACCGAATGGCCAATCCCTGGCATTTAGCACTTGGCTTTTAATGACATTACCAATCAATAAGTTTTTCGCACCGCCAAGTAAATCGGAAATATAAAACATCCCGAGAGCAGGAAGCAGCACTAACAAACAGCCACCAATGATTCCAGGCATGGTGAGAGGCAAAATAACTTTGGTAAATGTGTGAAACTTATTTGCCCCCAAATCTCTAGCAGCCTCTATATAGGTTGCATCTAATTTTTCAATTGTCGAATAGAGAGGGAGAATCATAAATGGCAGTAATATGTACACCAGACCTATCATGACTGCTGTCTCTGTATACATTATACGCAGCGGTTTATCTATGATCTCAAGAGCCAGTAAAGACTTATTGAGAACGCCTTGCGTGCCAAGCACTATCTTCAAACCGTAAGTTCGAATTAAAGAGTTCGTCCAAAATGGCACAATGACCAAAAATAGCATCACTGGACGTAGGTTTACCGGCATTTTCGCCATGATGTAGGCAAATGGATAGCCGACAAGCAGACACAGTATAGTAGCAACAATGGCCATGTAAAATGAATGCCACATGACCTTGGCATAAAGCGGGTCAAGCAGGCGGGTATAGTTATCGAACGTCAATGTGAGTTCAATCAGGTTTGATTCATCGCGTGTAAGAAAACTTGTGCCGACAATCATAATATTGGGTATAAGCACGAATAATGCTAACCAGCCAACAACAAGCAGGACGATCGCGTTTTGAAGGTTAAGTTTCCTGTTCATCATCAAGGACGACCTCCCAGCTGTCAACCCAAGTTATGGCGACTTTTTGCCCTATAGAATGGTCTACGTCAGGGTCGTCTTCATTAAAAAATTCGCTTACCATGACTCGCATACCTGACGTAAGTTGCACGACTGAATCTAAAGTCATGCCTTTATAAGTACGTTCGGTAATGCGACCAACAATTCCTTTTTGCTCTAACTCGTCGATTTCTTCAATGCGAAGATCTTCCGGGCGCAAAAGAACTTTGAGCTTATCCCCTTTTTTTGCTGAAGACTTTTCGTAACAAACAACAGATTCAATGCCTTCTATCGTTGCAAGGATGCGTTTGTCATCCAAACGTTCAATTATAGTTGCTTCAAACACATTGATCTCACCGATAAAGCGGGCGACAAACAAGTTCTTAGGCTCTTCGTAGATTTCTTTGGGTGAGCCATCTTGCTCTATAACGCCATCTCGCAGCACAATGATGCGATCTGACATTGATAATGCTTCTTCTTGATCATGAGTAACAAAGATAAAGGTAATGCCTAATTGTCGTTGGAGCTGCTTTAGCTCCACTTGCATCTGCTTACGCAGCTTATAGTCGAGCGCGGATAGGGACTCATCAAGTAGAAGAACTTTGGGCTTATTGACAACAGCTCGAGCAATAGCTATCCGCTGCTGCTGTCCTCCAGACAATTGGTGGGGCTTGCGCTGTGCCAAATTTTCTAGACGAACCATCTTTAGTGCGTCAATCACTCTGGAGTCAATATCAGCAGAAGGCACTTTCTGCATTCTCAGGCCGAATGCAACATTGTCGTAAACCGTCATGTGAGGAAATAGGGCATAACTTTGAAAAACAGTATTGACGTGTCTTTGTTCTGCGGGAGTGTGAGTGACATCCAAGTGATCTAGGATGATACTTCCTTCATCAGCATCCTCAAACCCTGCAATCATTCTAAGCACAGTGGTTTTTCCACATCCAGAAGGGCCTAATATGGTAAGGAATTCGCCATGATTAACGTCTAGGTCAAGATTTTTGATGATTCGTTTACCATCGAAACTTTTGCTGATCCCGCGTAGATGAATGACGGGCTGTGTTTCAAGAGGTTTATTGTTCAACGTCTGTTTTTCTCCCTATGCTCAACAGAAATTATCTAGTAGTTACAAAAGTTAGAGGCGCGCATAATAATCACCCATAATATGAAATCAAAGTGTTTTCTCACATTTAATTGCTAAAATTTGTCAGGGGTAGTCACCATGCCAGACAATACTCTAGCTATGAATACGCAGCGTTGGCCTATGGAAAATGGATTAATCATTAACACCGGACATGGTTAGTGGTTGATTATCAATCATTTGGTTTTTAAATCAAGCGCATAAGGAAAATTAGACTGTGGATAGACTAAGGTTTCGGTATAATGCTCTAAACTTATAATCAAACTGACATTTATCGGCAAGCTCGTATATTCAGGTGTTAGCTAAGTACTGGAAACACGAATGAACAATGGTATAGAAAAAGAATTTAATTTGGGCGGAAGTGTTGAACGAGCACTTTCAGGAAATTATGAGCTCAAAGCGAGCGCCGTTCTCAAAGAAGCGTGGGGACATACGATAAAACATTTTTTGTCTTTTTCGCCCAGCATCATTTTATTGGTAGTCGCTCAAGTTGTGATTTTTTACGTAGCACTTAAATTACAAATTGGTGACTTATCAGTTGTTGTCGAGCTGTTTACTAACCCAGAGAGTATCGATCCCAACATCGTTCAGGCGTTTTTTGTTGCCAATTTTAGCTACGAAGTTGTAAGTGCACCGCTTGTTGCCAGTGTGAACTTAATGGCCATGAGTCATGCGGCTGGTTTATCAACAAAAACGCACTTCATTACCAAAGGCTTACAATTTACAATACCTGTTATTATTGCCACCATCGTCATTCTGGTCATGCAAATGATTGCTGGAATGATTTTGCCATTCTTGTCTATGTATGCCTCACTCGCATTTAGTAACGCTATTCTGCTGATTTGTGAGAAACAAATCTCCCCAATCCAATCTTTATTGCTATCCTTACGAGCAGTTAATAAAAAGATTTTTGTCTTAATCGGAATATACTTAACGATTGTCCTATTGTTCTTTGCTGGGGCTGCTTTTTACGGCTTGGGTTTAATCTTAGTTATTCCTTTTTATTTTCATGTTAAGGGTATTATTTACAGAGAAATGTTTGGTATCAGACTTAAAATTGTGACAACCAATGGGCCAAGCGATGAGGATGATAATGACAACAATTCACAAGTGTTCAATGCTTAAAGGCGAATTTATTACGATTGCTATTGCTGGTCTGATTGCTGGCAGCGGCTTTTATGATTACGAAAAGCGCCATCAGCCTAAAAGTGCGCACACGGAGCTTGTTACTCAACAGTTAAATAGTCATGGCTATTCTATTGGAAAAGCCCCCGATTTTGCCTCCATTCAAAATACAACGGCAAAAAAACAAGCTTTCTTTGACTATTTACGCCCAGGTATTGCGTTCGAAAATCAACGTGTTCTGATTGAACGCAGTCGACTTGATGCTATCAGAGAAGATTTTCTTGCTGGTAAGGTTTCAAACCAAGATCGTGAATACGCCAGGATACTTGCTAAGCGATATCGGGTGGAACTTGATTCATCGGGCATTAATCAGCAATGGCTTGAGCAGATACTTCATCGTGTTGATGTGATTCCAGAAGCTCTAGTGTTGGTTCAAGGAGCCAATGAATCAGCTTGGGGGACCTCTCGTTTTGCGATTGAGGCAAACAACTATTTTGGACAATGGTGTTATACCAGTGGGTGCGGGGTGGTGCCATTGCAAAGAGGAGATGGTATGACGCATGAGGTGGCAAAATTCGATTCTGTCCAACAATCTATCGAAGGTTATTTCATGAATGTTAACCGAAATAAAGCTTATGAGGAATTGCGTGAAATACGCTATCAACGCCACCTTCGAGGAGAAAGCCTTATAGATATAGAGGCCGCTATGGCACTTACACAAGGTCTACTCAAATATTCCGAAAGGGGTGAGGACTATGTCAAGGACTTGCAGGCAATGATCAGGCACAATCAAACCTTCTGGAAGGACAACCAACAATAAGTTATTCACTGACATGAACAAATTATCCCATACCCTCCTTGTTGGGGGCCTTATGTCGTCTATTGCATTTATGACGCAAGCTCAAGAATACATGTTTACCTACTCAAAGTTATTCTCTCACTTGAAACAAAATGTAAAGCAAGGTCATGAAGACGTGAAAGTCGGCCTTTTTTTTCTCAATGCTGACACGAAGAAAAATTGTGTTATACAAAAAGCGTGGATGGAGAAAGAACAGCATTATGAAGAGCTAAAAACCACGCGTTATAATGAATTGCTCCTTCCTCTGGACGACAATCTAAAATCAGCCAATCCTTTAGTCTTTGTAAGAACACCACAAGACCAGCGCTGTGATTTTTCCATGGTTGTTATGACCAAGCAGCCGCTTAAAGGTACGGTTTCCTATACAGAGGTAGAAATGCTATTGCCCCAAATGCAAGTGATGCTCGAAGATTTGGGAGGAATGTTTGCCAGTTGGTTTACACCAGATGTCGAAGGCGTTACCTTGGAGTTTCAAGGTCTAGTGGATGGTCAGGTTGAGTTTTCCAATGGCAAGACTAAGCCTATCGTGAATGGCAAAGCGCAAGTCGCTTTGTCTGATATTGGTCAAGGGGGAAGTATGATTCTTCCTCAAGAGACGAGTAGAGTCTTACCTTATTTGCCCCGAGCTGACTAGTTCTTGATTACTTATACCTCGCAGGAGCAAGTCCGTCATCATTGACTTGCTCTTATATGAGTACAGATAAGCATTTCATACCGATAGAAAAGTACGTATAATCTTGCCCCCTAGCATCAGCATAGATATTTGATAGCTGTGATAGCTATTTGTGAGTGGGTAATGAGTCAATTAGATACAAGAAAAGAAACGCTAGAATATAACAAGCTTCAGAAGCGTCTTAGACGTAATGTTGGTAATGCTATTACGGATTACAACATGGTAGAAGATGGCGATGTTGTCATGGCATGCATTAGTGGAGGAAAAGACTCTTTTGCGATGCTTGATATCCTGTTGCAGTTACAAAAGTCCGCACCAATAAAGTTTGAAGTTATTGCTGTCAACTTAGATCAAAAGCAACCGGGTTTTCCAGAGCATATTCTGCCGAATTATTTTGAGACGCTAGGCATTCCTTACTATATCGTTGATAAAGATACATATTCAGTTGTGAAAGAAAAGATTCCAGAAGGCAAAACGACTTGTGGCCTTTGTTCACGACTACGCCGTGGTACTTTGTATTCGTTTGCTGAAAAGATAGGTGCTACCAAGATTGCTCTTGGCCATCACATGGATGATATCGTTGAAACTCTCTTTCTCAATATGTTTCATGGTGCTCGGTTAAAAGCCATGCCCCCCAAATTGCGTTCAGATGATGGGCGTAACGTAGTCATTCGCCCTCTCACCTATTGTCGCGAAAAAGACTTGGTTAAGTACGCAGAACACAAAGAATTTCCCATTATCCCTTGTAACCTTTGTGGCTCACAAGAAAAGCTAGAACGTAAGGCGGTTAAAGCTATGCTTGTTGAGTGGGACCATAAAACACCGGGTAGGGTAGAGAAAGTATTTAAATCTATTCAGAACGTGAGTCCTAGCCAGCTTGCTGATAGAGAATTATTTGATTTTGTTAATCTTCCTTTGGCACGAGAGGGAGAGCGAGATGAATATGAGTTTACTGAAGCGACCGTTTCCTCGACCAATATAGATGAATCCTTATTTATCGATGTAACAAATATCTAGAGTATTTGATAACTTACAGACTGACTGTGTTTAGATTATAATGGCTTCACCATATTTTTAGATCCGCAATCTGAATTCACAGTTCTGGAACGGTTTGTTTATTGAAGCTAAAAGGCTTACGTAAGCAAAAATATAACGAGATAAGGCCACTCGAATGATGAGTGGCCTTATCAATTAAGCGCCTGTTTTAGGGTCAAGTGGGCTTATATAGCCTCTGGGTTTAAGCGCTAAGACGTCGCAGTTGATTTTGTCAATGACGTGCTCGGCCGTATTACCGATAAAAACAGCGGATAAGCCTGTACGACCTGTTGTTCCGACAATGACCATTGCCGCATTCAATTTTTCAGCATACTCAGGGATAACATCTTCTGGTAAACCTTGCGCTACAACGGTTTGCTGTTCATCGTATCCGTGCTTTTGCCGTAAAGCTTTCATAGCAGTAAGGTGGTGACCCCGTACTGCATCTGTGTATGTGGTTGGGTCAAATTCCGGTAACTCAATGGTGATATTCGCGGGCGTCATAGGATAGGCGTTAACTAAGTAGGGCTTAGCGCCTAAGCGCTCACTTAGGCTATCTAATTGTTCTACCATACTATCGTTAAGCCCCAGATGAGTTTCATTCTCAGAGCCTACATGAACCGATGCAAGTATACTTGCGTTTTCCGGCCAATTAGAATTTTTCACCAGCAATACCGGCAGAGGGCATTTACGTAACAAATGCCAATCGGTGGGCGTGAAAATAACTGACTCTAGGACGTCATGTTTGCGAGTGCCTTTAATTACAATATCATGGCTTCCCGCAAAGGTCTCAGCAATAATCGCCTCATATGGGCGGTTGTGCCACACGACCTTAACGTCAAAATCAACATTGTCATTAGTCTCAATGTAAGGTTTGGCAACTTTATGCATCCACTGCTCACGTTGGCCGATTACGCCCATACGCATAGCATTACGTTCATCAACAGAAAGCATCGATGTCATATCGTATGAAAAGTCATAGATGGATAAAAAGAAACACACTTTACTACGAGAACGACTTTTAGCCGCAAGCTGCATGGCCCGAGCCAAAGCAGGCTGTTCTTCTTTGTTTATGTCGGCAACAACCAGTATTTTATTGTAGATACTCATAGTAACTCCTTAAGTGTAGGGAGAGTTATATGATTACTGTAGCTCAGCTAGGTGAAGATTATTAGCAAAAGAAGTGGATAGCACGCAAAAATATGACGCAGCTCAGTTTTGAGCTACGTCATTGAACTTATTAGGATTCTGAAGAAACTCCAGCGAGTTCCATCAGAGTGTCGTGATCTAGGATAGTGATATATTTACCTTTTACACTCAACATCTCTGACTTTTGAAAACGGCCGAGTAGGCGAGAGATGGTTTCAACAGTCAATCCAAGGTAGTTACCAATATCTCCCCTTGTCATAGTAAGGCGAAACTCTCTTGGGCTAAAACCGCGTTGAGAAAATCTCGTTGATAGATTATACAAAAATGCGGCTAAACGTTCTTCGGCGTTCTTTTTAGAAAGCAACAGTATCATGTCTTGGTCGCCTTTGATCTCGCTACTCATTAAACGCATGATCTGCTGACGTAGTTTAGGCATTTTTCCTGACAGGTCATCAAGCGTTTCATAAGGAATTTCACATACCATAGATGTTTCTAACGCTTGAGCAAAGCTGGGATGAGAATCTTCGGTAATCGCATCAAATCCGACTAGGTCACCAGCTAGATGGAAAGCGGTAATCTGCTCGTCACCTTGCTCGGTAATTGTGTAGCTCTTGATTGTTCCTGAACGGATAGCATACAGAGACTTAAGTTCATCTCCAGCCTTGAACAATTCTTGGCCTTTTTGAATCGGTCGTTTTCGCTCAATTATTTGATCGAGTTGGTCTAACTCATTTTCATTGAGTGTGAAAGGAATGCACAATTGACTGATACTGCAGTCTTGACAATGAATTGCACACCCACCAGATTGGATACGTTTTGTTGCAGGCTTTTCAGGAATCATAACAAACATTCACAAATTGATATACATCAATATTTTAGCACTCATTTGAGTGAAAAGGTAGTAGAAAAAAGCTACAGAAAACAAGACGATATTAACTTGCTGATAATAAGGTTATTGTTTGGTGTAGTGTGTAAATCCCGTAGGCAAGAATTGCGATAGCACCAGCTTGGCGAAATACGTTTGATTGCTTGAGTTTGTTTAGATAGGTTGCCCCAAAGCCAACAAGCAGCATGGCAGGGAATGTGCCAAGACCAAATGCCAACATGATAAAGGCGCCATTTACTGCGCTTCCGGATACGGCGGCCCAAGTTAATATGGAATAGACTAAGCCGCATGGCAGCCATCCCCAAATAAAACCAAAAGGTAGGGCATAAAGTGGAGATTTTAATGGTAGAAAGGCTTGCCCAGCAGGAGCGATATACTTCCACAGATTTTGACCAAAGCGCTCGATATAGACCAAGCCGTGCCACCAGCGGCCTATATAGAGGGCGAGGAGTATCATAAACAACGCGGCAACGATTCGTAACCAACTTAATGCTTGATTAATTGCACTAAACTCTGCGATTGAGGATATAGCCCCCCCGATGACAGCTCCGATCACGCAATAACTAATCAGTCTGCCTAGATTGTATAGAATGGGTATTGAAATGGAGTGGTTTGATGAATTTGTACTGAGTAATGAGGCTATACCACCGCACATGCCCATACAGTGGGCAGCACCTACAATACCAATGAAAAATGCGCCTATCCAATCAGGTGTCATTTAGGGTCATTCTCATTTTTTTCTTCGTCTTCGAATAAAATACTATGACCTTGTCGTTCCAAATCCTCAAACTGCTCACTTTTTACTGCCCAGATAAAAATGGCTATCGCGATACAGACGAGAACAATTGCGATTGGAATTAGGATATAAAGGCTTTCCATTTTACTGCCCTTTAAGCAAACGAAGAGAATTGGATACTACTATAATAGAGCTTGCCGACATACCAACAACTGCAAAATAAGGTGCAACAAAACCGGCAACGGCGAGAGGCAGAATTAATGCATTGTAGCCAAGTGACCAAGCAAGATTTTGCCGAATAATACTACGTGTGTGGATAGCCAATTCTCTTGCCGCTAATATTCTATCCAACTTATCACCCAAAAGCACCATATCCGCGGAGGCCTTTGCTGCATCCGTTCCTCCCCCCATTGCAACAGATAAATGGGCACCTGCTAGTGTCGGGGCATCATTAATACCATCTCCGATCATCATAGTGATCTTACTCTGGTTAAGGCGATTTAAATAATTTAGTTTGTCCTCAGGCTTTGCCTGCGCGACAACATTTTCAATGCCAATTTCGTTTGCAACTAACTTTGCATTTAGGTCGGAATCGCCGGTAAGAAGGGTGACCGAAATTCCGGCTTGTTTAAAGCGTTCAATGAAAGCCTTCGATTCTGCACGAATGGGATCTTGAAAGGAGAAAGTAGCAACATGTTTATCTTCAATGGATAAATACACTTGATTGGCTTGTGTCGCTTGAACAGCATTTAGAACGAAGGATGCGCTGCCTATTTTGACACATTTACCTTGGTATTTTCCAATTAACCCTGCGCCTATGATATTTTCGACATCTGATACTTGCACGTTGGGGTCTTGATACGTATCAAATGCTCTCGCAATCGGATGGTTTGCATGAGACTCAAGCGACGATGCAATGGCTGCCACTTGTGTTTTAGAAAGATCCGATAAGGTATGAATATGACTAATAATGATATTGCCGTGAGTTAAAGTGCCCGTTTTATCGACGACAAGATGATCAACTTTGCATAATGTCTCGAACACATGTCCCTTACGAAGAAGTATACCGAGGTGACCTAGCTTGGAGGTCGCACATGTCAGAGCTGTTGGTGTAGCAAGTGATAGCGCACATGGACAGGTGGCAACCAATACAGACAACATGATCCAAAACGCATCCTCAGGTTGAACCTGATGCCAATATACCCAAGTACATCCAGCTATGAAGAGAATGGTGGCAACAAAGTAGCGAGCAACCACGTCTGCTAGCTGTGCAATCCGAGGTTTAGATAGCTGAGCCTCATCTTGGAGTCTTATAATACTTGAGATCATGGAGTCTGTTTTTGTTGATGTGACATTAAGCTCAAACGACTCATCACCATTTAAAGTGCCTGCGTAGACATGGTCATTGATCCCTTTTACGACAGGAACCGATTCGCCAGTCAACATGGATTCATCGATATGCACTCTGCCGCAAATGATAGTCCCATCGGATGGGATATGCTCTCCGGGCAAAACGCGAATCTTGTCACCCACTTCAAGCGTTTTTACAGGAACTTGTTTCCCGTCCAAGAGCGTTGCCATCGCTGGAATAAGCTTGAGCAAATTACCACTTGCTGCAGCCGCCTTTCTTCTTGCTCTCATTTCAAGGAATCGACCAAGGAGCAAGAAAAAGGCAAACATGGAGATAGACTCGAAAAAAACCTCCCCAGTTTCTGTAACCGTGGCGATAAGGCTTGATATATAGGCAAATATCATCGCCAGAGAAACGGGGACATCCATACCTAATGTTTTGCTTTGAATACTGCGCCAAGCATTGAGATAAAAAGGTAATGCAGAATAAAGCATTACGGGTGTAGCAAAAATCAAACTGACCCAACGGAAGTAACTTTTGAACTCGGGTTCTAAATCGCCAAACACTTCAAGATATAGTGCCACAGCCAACATCATCACTTGCATCGTTGCAAGTCCTGCAATACCCAATCGATATAGGTACTGTTTCATCTGCTGGTGATATATGGCTTCTTGTTTATCAGCTTCAAATGGGGCCGCTGTATAGCCTAATTTATGTATGACAGAAAGTAAGGTGCTTAACTTAACTTGGGTTTTATCCCAAGTTAATATAGCTCTGTGGGTTGTCGTGTTAACCCTGATTGATACAACACCTTTTTGCATCGAAACTTGCTTTTCAATTAACCAAGCACAGGCGGCACATGATACTCCGTCGAGTGACAGTGTCACTTCAAAAAGATTATCTTTACACCTTACAAATTCAGACTGTACGTCTTTGTTGTCGTAGTGAATGAGAGTCTGAAGTTGTTCTGGTACTAAATCTGCTTTTTGTGCCGGAGCAGTGCGATACTGATAATAAGACACTAAACCACTGCCGATAATAGTCTGAGCAACGCTTTGACAACCAGGGCAGCACATGGCTCTCTGTTCACCTAATATTTCAACGTTAAAATTGGTGAATTCCGGTACTTTTTCTCCGCAATGATAACATGCCTTGGGGAGGATTTGATTATTTTGAGAGTTCAACGTTTGCCTCTGTGGGAAATGTAACTCGTCCTTGGATAAGCCATTGTTCATCATGTGGTGTTAATTCAATAAACCAAGGCCCTTGAAGGGGAGTATCAAGGGTGAGTCGATATTGACCAGCAGCATCGGAAGTGACTAATTTTGTAAAATCTCGGTCAGGTAACGTTCTATGGGCAAATAAGGCAGTCACAGCTGGAAAGTGTTCCAATTGGCCTTTTTTCAGGGTAATAAGGATATCTTCATTGTCTGAGGAGACAGTCGCCGACAATCCAAGCTCTTTCGCGACGTTAATTTTAGAAATATCGATATTGATGCCTTTACCTTTTTTATAGTAATCCTCAGTGACAAGAGAAACTGAATTGTTCGAAAAAACAATCACGGTAATAATTGTCCATACTACGACAGTCATTGGTAGTATAATTAAGAACCAGGGCCAAAACTGCTTATACCAAGGCTTTACCATAAAAAAAGTCTCATATATTTGAATAAGATAAGGTTTAATGTATAAGAAAGGCAGCCCCTTAAAAAGGGGCTGTAATTGAAAGTTTACTCTTTGTCTGAATCTGAATTACTTAGACTCCAAACATAAGAGGCAACGAGTTGGATTTTATCCTCACCGAGAATGTCCTTCCATGCAGGCATTACCCCAGAACGTCCATTCATTAGCGTTTCCGTTACGTCAGCACGAGATCCACCGTATAACCATATTTGGTCGGTTAGGTTTGGCGCACCCACCGCAGGGTTACCCTTACCGTCTGTACCATGACAAGCTGCACAAACCACAAACCGTGCTTTGCCTGCTTCAGCTTCCCGAGCATTGACTGAACGACCAGATAGGCTAAGGGTGTAGCTAACGACCTCTTTTATGCCTTGTTCACCGAGTGCAGCTTTCCAAGATGGCATTTGACCTACACGTCCGTGAAGAAGAGTCGTCACAATGGCTTCAGGTTCACCGCCATATAACCAGTCATCATCGGTTAGGTTAGGGAAGCCTTTTTGCCCTCTTGCATCTGAACCATGGCACTGAGAGCAGTTTTGCAAAAATAGACTTTGGCCGACCTTCAGAGCCTCTTTGTCTGCAGCAATCTCAGGAACAGGACGCAAAGATGCACCATCTTCTGAATACGCAAGGCGTCTGAATGCTTTTCCAAAGTATGCATCCGCATCGTCTAACTCCTTAGCATATTGCACAAGATGTTTATTCTTTTGCGCTTCAGCTATCGACGCTTTAGATTCCGCTAAAGAGGTAACGGTTTGGTCTGAACTTTGCCAGCCAAGCAAACCTTTGAAGCTGCCCATACCCGGATAAAGTGTAAAGTACACAGCAGCGAACAAAAATGTCCCTGCAAACAGATACGTCCACCATTTAGGTAGCGGATTATTTAATTCACGAATTCCATCGTATTCGTGGCCCATATCTGCGCCTTCTTCAACGCCCATTCTATCTTTAAGGCACCAAATCAAAATCGCAGCACAGCCTACTAATGTGCCGACTGTAATTATAATTATCCAAAGACTCCAAAATGTCGTCATTGCTTAGTCACTCCTTGTTCTTTTGAGGGTGTTTGCTTTTCATCAGCAAAAACAAGGTTTGCAGCTTCATCAAAGCGGGCTTTACGACTTTTTCCAAATGCCCACCAAACTACACCTATAAAGCATATGAACAGCACTATGGTCCAAATACCGTGAATAGTACCTATATCCATAATTTCACCCCGTCTTACTTCATTGCGTGACCAAGAGATTGAAGGTAGGCAATGATGGCATCCATCTCTGTTTTACCTTCGACATCTTTAGACGCGTTTGCGATTTGTTCATCTGTGTATGGAACGCCGAATTGGTCACGGAAGATTGTCATTTTCTTCTGAGTGTACTTACCGTCAAGCACATTATCAGCTAACCACGGGAAGCCAGGCATATTAGACTCGGGAACCAGTTCACGAGGGTCGGTAAGATGCACTCGGTGCCACTCGTCTGAGTAACGACCACCCACGCGAGCTAAATCTGGTCCTGTACGCTTTGAACCCCATAAGAAAGGGTGTTCCCATACACTTTCGCCAGCAATAGAATAATGGCCGTAGCGTTCGGTTTCAGAGCGAAATGGGCGAACCATCTGGCTATGACACACGTTACATCCTTCACGGATGTAGATATCACGTCCTTCAAGCTGAAGAGCTGTGTATGGACGCAAATTCTCGACCGGTTCTGTAGTTTGCTTTTGGAATATAAGTGGTGTGATTTCCACAAGCGCACCCAAGCTGATTGCAAACACTATAAGAATCGCGAGGAGACCGACATTGCGTTCAACAATTTCGTGGCGATTGCTAGAATTAGAACTCATTCTTTTCATCTCCTTATGCTGGGTGTGGGACAGCTTTTAGGCTATCTTTTGGCGCAGATACAGTTTTGTACGTGTTGTATGCCATGAGTAGCATTCCTGATAGGAATATAGCGCCACCAAGGAAACGTACAAAATAGAACGGGTATGATGCCTGCACTGACTCAACGAAACTGTAGGTTAATGTGCCATCAGAGTTTACAGCACGCCACATCAAGCCTTGCATAACACCTGAAATCCACATAGCAACGATATAAAGAACGGTACCAATAGTTGCTAGCCAGAAATGGGCGTTAATTAAACTTACAGAATACATACGTTCTTGACCAAATAGTCGAGGAACTAAGTGGTATACGGAACCAATAGATACCATCGCCACCCAGCCTAATGCACCAGAGTGAACGTGACCTATAGTCCAGTCTGTGTAATGGGATAGGGCATTTACTGTTTTTATCGACATCATTGGACCTTCGAAAGTAGACATACCGTAGAAGGAAAGCGATACGATTAGGAACCTGAGTATCGGGTCGTAACGTAGCTTATGCCAAGCGCCTGACAGTGTCATAATACCATTTATCATACCACCCCAAGAAGGAGCAAACAGGACCAAAGACATCACCATACCGATAGACTGTGTCCAATCGGGTAGTGCAGTGTAGTGCAGGTGGTGAGGACCAGCCCAGATGTACAAGGAGACAAGTGCCCAAAAGTGAACGATTGAAAGGCGGTAAGAATAAACAGGACGTTCAGCTTGTTTGGGAACAAAATAGTACATCATACCGAGGAAACCAGCGGTAAGGAGGAAACCCACGGCATTGTGTCCATACCACCACTGAACCATTGCGTCTACGGCACCAGAATAGATGGAATAGGATTTACCGAGTGATACGGGAATGGCCATACTGTTGACAATATGAAGGACGGCAACCGTGATGATGAAGGCTCCAAAGAACCAGTTTGCCACATAAATGTGAGATGTTTTTCGTTTCACGAGTGTCCCGAAGAACACGACGGCGTATGAAACCCACACTAGCGCGATTAAAATATCGATTGGCCATTCTAGCTCAGCGTATTCTTTACTCGTGGTTATCCCCAAGGGTAAAGTTATGGCGGCTGATAAAATGACGGCTTGCCAACCCCAAAAGGTGAAGGCGACAAGAGGACCACCGAATAGACGAGTTTGGCAGGTACGCTGAACAACATAATAGGATGTTGCGAACAGAGCACTGGTACCAAACGCAAAAATAACCGCATTAGTATGCAGAGGACGTAAACGACTGTACGTCAACCACGGCGTATCAAAGTTTAGCTGTGGCCAAACTAATTGAGCGGCAATCAAAACACCAACGCCCATACCGACAATGCCCCATAAAATTGTTACTAGGGTAAATTGACGGACGACCGTATAGTTGTAGTTTTGTTCAAGCTGCTTTTCTTGGCTCATTTGCATGCTTCCAATTTTCTAATTAACTACACTTTACTTCCAACACGACTCATGTCGTAATGCCACCCAAATCATCGAGAAAGTTACCACTAAACAACTGGTTAAACTTCCTTGTGGATTTTGAAAAAAGTGGCATTTTCAGCCGGCAACTATACTGCATTTAGTATATCAATGACAGTCTAGTAACCTTACACTTGGTCTGGTATTGACCTTTTATTTTAAAACTTTGAAGTTTGTTACACGGAGAAGACTACCGCATGGCAGCCGAAAAACTTACCCTTGGTCGTTTTGCCCAAATTATCATCATGTTAACCCTTTTGGTTGCAGCGTTTACATGGCGCACATTGGACTATGTCGAACCGGATAAACTCGAGTGCAATTTAACCCCAAAGTGTACGGTTAATATTAATGATAGTTCTCTAATAGCGTATTTAGAAGGAGAGACATTAATTGTCTCTAAACCAGTTGGTGAGTGGACGATGATAAGTCAGGACCCATCGTTGGTTGTTGAGACTGACAATGAACGCTGGAAGGTACATATTTCGGCGCAGCAAGCTTTTGAATTTTATTTCAAAACCCCAAATACTGATAACCCATTAAAAGTATCTTTTCGACGTTAAATTTTAAAGTCATTTATCTTTACTTACGCAACGTTTACTGAAAGATAGAATATTGAATTAATCTCAGGTCCTTACCTGATACCGTCAAAGTGCCATATGTAGCAAACTCACACTCTCAATGTAGTAGGAGGTAAATATGGCCTTATTGGACAATCCAATTCAACTTATCGTTGTTTTATTCTGTCTATCTTTACTGCCTCTGTTTGCGGTGATGGGTACGTCATTTTTAAAATTATCAATTGTTCTGTCGATGTTACGTAATGCCTTAGGCATTCAGCAGATTCCGCCCAATATGGCGATATATGGTTTGGCATTGATTTTAACCATGTTTACTATGGCACCGGTAGGCTTAGCGATACGAGATAATATCGCGGCACATCCAATCGATTGGGCATCTCCCGATTTATTTAACCAAGTTTCCAGTCAGATTATTGCGCCATATCATCAGTTTTTAAGTCACAACACGAGTGAATCACAAATTCAATTTTTTTCTGAAGTGGGGCACAAAATCTGGCCAGAGCAATACCAAAGTGAACTTTCCAAAGACTCTCTCCTTGTTATGGTTCCCGCATTTACTATGAGTCAGCTGATTGAAGCTTTTAAGATTGGCTTTTTATTGTATTTGCCTTTTGTTGCCATTGATTTGATCGTATCCAATATCTTATTGGCAATGGGAATGATGATGGTATCTCCTATGACCATTGCTCTGCCTTTTAAATTACTCATTTTCATATTGATGGGAGGGTGGGACAAACTCATTGGACAACTTATGGGGTCTTTCTCATGAATGATGCCGTCATTATCCATTTTACCTCGGAACTGCTATGGGTGGTCCTTATCTTGTCCATGCCGATTGTACTTGTTGCATCAGTAGTTGGTATTTTAGTGAGTTTATTCCAGGCTCTTACTCAGATCCAAGACCAATCATTGCAGTTTCTCATAAAGTTGGTCGCTGTATGCATCACGCTTGCTGTCAGTTATCACTGGATGGGAAGTACATTACTTAACTACGCAGGTTTGGCCTTCGATCAAATCGGCTACATAGGAGGCTAAATGTCGACCTTAGTTGAGTATATTCCGATTCTTGCGCTTTGTATGATGCGGCCACTGGGCATGATGTTAATGTTGCCCCTTTTTAAAGGGGGCGCAATGGGAAGTGGATTAATCCGCAATTCACTCGTCCTCATGTTTGCTCTTCCTATTATTCCAATGATGCAGGCTCATCCGACAGACTTTTCTTCAAAACCTTTGCTAGAGCTAACGTGGATTTACGGCGAAGAATTGTTGATTGGCGTCATTGTCGGCTTTTGTGCCGCGATTCCCTTTTGGGCAATCGATATGGCGGGTTTTGTTATAGATACGATGCGTGGCGCATCGATGTCGACAATATTGAACCCGTTAATGGGACTGCAGTCTTCAGTATTTGGTATGTTATTTACCCAAATTCTCGGGGTGTTGTTCTTAGTAACAGGAGGGTTTAACGCTCTTTTATCCGCGTTGTATCAATCATACTCTTTATTACCACCAGAGAGCACCTTGTCATTTAATAAAGCACTGCTGACGTTTATCAGCCAGCAATGGCAAATGATGTCTGACCTATGTCTAAGTTTTGCATTACCGGCTATGGTCGTAATGATCATGGTCGATGTGGCTCTCGGATTGGTCAATCGCTCGGTCGAACAACTCAATGTCTTTTTCTTATCAATGCCAATAAAAAGTATCTTGGTTGTGTTCTTACTTTTGGTCAGCATGCATTTTGCGCTTTCTCATTACCTTGTACAAATTAATCAATTTGAAGGAAAGATTTCTACTTTATTTCAATTAATTAAGGGGTAGATATGGCTGAAAAAACCGAGAAACCGACACAGAAACGTCTAAGAGATGCTCGTAAGAAAGGGCAAGTTGTAAAGAGCCCAGAAATTGTCACAGGTCTTCAAATGGCGGTAATCCTCGGCTATTTCCTTGTTGAGGGGCAAGGGATTATGGAGGCCGTCTGGAAAATGATTGAGATTGCCATCGATTCTATAAATCTCCCTATCAAAGTTGCCGCAGAGACGGTTTTGGCAGCCTTTGTATATATTATGCTGCGTTTTATGGCAGGAATGGCCTTTATTCTTGTCATTACCGTTATTTTAAGTTGTATCGCGCAGACGGGGCCAGTTTGGGCATCAGAAAGCTTAATGCCAAGCTTTAATAAAATTAATGTTATCAACAATGCAAAGAATATTTTTTCGATGAAAAGTGTCTTTTCTTTATTGAAAAATATTCTAAAAATTTTGGTCTTGAGTTTGGTTTTTTATTACCTGCTTCACCAGCATGTCAATATGTTTCAATACTTACCTACCTGTGGCGCTGAGTGCGGTGTTGAAGTGACTTTTACATTAGTTAAATGGCTATGGGGGGCATTTTTAATCTGCTATCTAGTTTTTTCTGTTGCAGACTATGCATTTGTTCATTTCCAAACCATGAAAGAATTAAAAATGTCTAAGGATGATACCAAACAGGAGTACAAAGAAACCGAAGGCAATCCGGAGGTCAAACAAAAACGTCGTGAACTTCAGAGAGAAACAGCGAATGGGTCGCTTGCGCACAATGTTAAAAAATCAACCGTCATTGTTCGAAATCCAACACATATAGCCGTATGTTTACGCTACCAGCCTGATGAAACGCCGCTGCCAGTGGTGTTGGATAAGGCGCAGGATCATATGGCACTCCATGTTGTCGATATGGCGGAAAAAAACGCGATCCCTCTTGTCGAAAATATTCCTTTAGCGAGAGCTTTATTTAATCAAGTTGAGTCTGGTCAAGCGATCCCCGAATCCTTATTCGAACCCGTTGCAGAGTTACTTCGAGTCATTATGAATGTCTCGTATGATGATAGCGATGACTAGAAAATGCTCACACCCTCCACTTATTTTCCTGACCATACCGACACAAAACTGATCAAATATTGCCGAGTGATTTGTTGAAAAGACGCTTTTTTTGGCCAAACTTTAATCATCTAGACATGAATTTCATCATTCAAACCAATCTACATCACTTAAATGAAAAACATTCTTGATAACTTCAAACTGGGTGTTAGATTAACTATCAATAACATCAATAAATTCGTGGCTATGTAGCTATGATAAACCTGATTCATATCGGTTTATGATGTGGAGGATGACAATGACATTTGGTGAATACTCGCAGTTAAAGATTTTGGTCGTAGACGATCACGATCTCATATTCGACGGTTTAAAGAGTTGTCTTGCTCCTTACCCGAACTTGAAATTGGTTGGGTTTGTTAATGATGGTTTGAGCGTTTATGAGGAGTGTTTAAAGCAGAAACCAGACATGGTGTTTATGGACCTCAATTTGCCAGGCATGTCAGGAGTGGAGGCGATTCGGCAGTTACGTAAACGTTGGCCTGATATGATGATCATTGTGTTAACCGCTTCTGAAGAAGAAAGAAAAGCTCGTGAGGCTATAGACGCTGGTTCAAATGGTTATGTGCTGAAAAATGGCTCAAAGAGCACTTTGCTTGCCGCGATTAAGAGTGTGACAAGAGGAAAAAATTTCTTAGATCCTGCTCTAGATGCAAAACATATTGAAGCTTTAAGCCAAGTTGATGACGGTGATATTCCCGTTTTAACTCCACGCGAAAAACAAGTGCTTAAGCTAATTTTTGAAGGTAAGCGAAATCGTGATATCGCAGAAGCTCTGTTGATTGGATTAAAAACAGTGGAAACCCATCGGATGAATATTATGCGCAAATTAGATGCCCATAATGTCGCGGATCTGATGAAATGGGCGCACAGAATGGGTATTTAGCCCTGTGGCAAATTTGCAAACAGTGACCGCTACCAAATGGAAAAGGTAGCGGTCGGGTTTGCGTGTTATTTGCTGCTGTACTTCTCAAGTGCATCGATTAACGGCGACAAGTCATGGTGTGTTATTTGCTCACCGTTTTCAATTTGATGCTCTAGTGTGGTTGCTGTATCGTGAACATTGGTCGCGCCAGCCAGTCCTGCACTGCCTTTGACATTGTGCAAAATATCTCTAAGTTCAGACCAATTCTTATCAGCAAAGCTTTCTCTAGCAGCATGTGCCATTTCTGTAAAATGGTTGGCTAATCGCTGGGTAAATTCCCCCTCATTGAAATCCATTATGGGAGTGTCTGACCCTATATTGATATCGGGCTGCATATCCCTATCTATCTGAATCTCAGCCGCATTGTCCAGTATTTTCGCGAGTTCTTTCATAGACACTGGCTTAGTTAGGTAGCCGTTCATAAGGTTCATTGACTGATCATGCTCGGCCGGATTCGCGTTCGCTGTTAGGGCCATGATAGGACAATCCGTATCCAAAATGGTTTCGCTTTCTCGCCAGAGCTTAGTTGTCTGATAGCCATCTAACACAGGCATTCTGATATCCATCAAGACCAAATCAAAGACATGTTTTTCACCAGCTTGCAGTGCCATCTCACCGTTACTTGCACAGAGTACTTCTTGACCAAGCTCAATTAGCATTTTGCTCACAATATCTCTATTTGTTTCAACATCATCGACGAGCAAAACCTTAAGTTTCCATGGGATCATTTCTTTGGGATGTATGTGAGTTTTTTGCGTTGAGATGCCATGCTGAAGTTCATACAAACGTTTCCATAAGCGCCAAGGAAGATAGTTAAACTCTTCGTTCTTTAGTGTGTCAACCTCCTGACTGACGCATCGACCACCCCAAGATTGAATTTGTTGGTGAAGAGAAGTGGGAGCTTCAATCGTATCCGGTTCAAGGCGTAATAAC
The DNA here is from genome assembly GCF_030161235.1 of Vibrio zhanjiangensis. Taxonomy (GTDB): domain Bacteria; phylum Pseudomonadota; class Gammaproteobacteria; order Enterobacterales; family Vibrionaceae; genus Vibrio; species Vibrio zhanjiangensis. Next base: position 28,781 of record NZ_BSPW01000089.1, read on the forward strand.
ATTCCAGGATTGTGTAACGGCATACAAAATGTAAAGGTTGAACCCTTGCCAAATTCACTGGTGAGCGTGAGACTTCCCCCCATTTTATGGGCTAATTTACGTGAAATAGGCAGGCCCAAACCTGTACCAACTTGGTGTTGGGAAGATTGTTTAAAAGGTTCAAATACGTCATTGAGTTTACTTTTCTCAATACCTGGGCCGGTATCTTTGACAGAGAAACAGAGTTGTTCATTAGTTACGTCGATATACAAGGTGATCTCACCTTTTTGAGTGAACTTCGCCGAGTTACCTAATAAATTGACTAAAATCTGCCTAACTCTAATCGGATCAAAGGAACAAGTCTCTGGCACGTTAGCGCTAACGATGGTTTTTAGCTTAATTGGCTTGTCGACCACGTAAGACTGTATGGTCAGCATCGCCTCATCAACCACTTTAAGAAGCGGGTTATCACTGATGGCTAGCTCAATTTGGTCTGCCTCTATTCGGGAAAAGTCGAGCAAATTATTAATGATGCTTAGTAATGATTTAGCACATGTATAAGCCGTATTTCTGAGGTCAGCTTGTTGCTCAGTCATATGGGTATTACGAAGCAATTCGAGCGAACCAGTAATACCGTTAAGCGGGGTTCTTATTTCATGGCTTATATTGGTTAAATGTTCGCTTTTCCTTGCTGTCGCTTTTTCTGCTACCTGTTTTGCGTGGGCTAATTCTATGGTTCGTTGTTCAACTTTTGACTCTAGTTCATCGTAGCTCAATTTAATGGTATCGAGCAGCATATTGTAAGCCCGCGCAATATCGCCAAGTTCATCTTTTCGGGATTCAGGCAGACGTCTTTCAAAGGTTGGTTGCCGATCACCATTGATGATATCAACGAAGTTACGAATAGGTTTCGCAAGAGATTTTCTCAATATGACGAGCATAATAATGGTCATCAGACCAAATGAGACCAAAGACCATTTAAGTTCGTTATAGAATGGCGCGTAAGCGAGTTTTTCAATCTTAGACTTAGGAATTAGCGATATTTGATGCCAGTTCGGTCCATCAATAAACTTACTTATTACATAGTAATCATTTAGTTGTGAAAGTTTGTCGCTACTTGTCACACCGAGAATCTCTCTTTTGGAGCTAACAAATTGCTTTAACTCTTGTTTGATGGTTTCATCAAGATCAGTTTGACCAAATACCGGGACGATATCGTTACGAGTAGTAAATAGGTTTATATCATCTTTAGCGTAGACATTGGAGACAGTGAGTACGTCTTCAATATTGATAGCAAAACCAACTTGGCGGGCCAAATTATTTTTGGGCTCCAATGTGTAACTTAGCAGAATATAAACGCTGTTTCGTTCACTATCATATTTTGGCTCACTCCAGCGAAAACCATTTTGAGTAGGCAAGGAGGCGAGATCGATAATCTCTTGAATCCTTTGGTCCTGAAAGTTACGCTCTCGCTCAGATGCGGCGTAAATTGAGACATGTTTATTGGGTTCGATGATAAAGGTATCAACATAACGCTGCTGTCCAGCGATGCCAAATGTTTGAAGGGCCCAAAGCTGCTTATGTTCAACATCTGAAGACGATTGGCCGATGTTAAATTGGCGAGCAACAAGTTCGATATTTGGATCGATTTTTAATAGCTTAAATTGTTCAAGCCTTTGTTCAAACTGCTGAGTATCTTCCATTGCTTGTTGAAACAGGCTTAGGTTCATTTGTGCTCGGATTTCCCCCATTTCGTTATAGCTTTTGAGTGTTTGAGTGAGAGTCCCTTTATAGGTGTTATCAAACGCACTGATCTGAATTAGAACCCACAGACCAATAAAAACAGAGATAAATGCGATAGTGAGTTTGGTTACAAGCGAGGAATTCCAGCGAGTTTTCATGTCTAATCCTAAGGCCATAGTTACACGTTTCTTTGCTCTTTTTACCTTAGCGTGAATTGTCACCCAAGGTCCATCTTTGCAGTAAGACGATAATAATCTCTTTACACCGACGTTAGACTAAGGTGTTCACCTGATAGCGAGTAATCAGTCAACGATGAATAATGGTTCCATAATCGGAGAAAGAGGTTTTCAATGTTCGAGCGTTTACTAGCGATGGGGTATATCGATACGACTGACTTACCCTCAAATAGTCATTGGCAAGCTCGTTGTGCTGGACGCTTAGCTTGCTGGCTCACATCAGAACACTATTTTACGTTTGGAATAATGATAACACCTCCAACTCATCGCAGTTGGTCAATGCAGGCAACGCTTGTGTTGGCAGCCTTTGAGCAGGGATGGGATTGTGCACTCGAAAAGCGGGGTGACGAGTGGATTCTGTGGTCTTACTACTCCAATGAGTTAGACGATGACACACTCACTTCGTCAATACAGCTGCAGTTGGCGTTAGCCCGCTATTTGGAGCGAGATATGTTAAAAATAGCCCCAGCGAATAAACCTCGTGTCTGGAGGAAGAAGCTATGAAAAAGTTACTATGTTGGTTACTACTTTTTACGATGAATTTTGCCCACGCAGCACCGATCTCTTCAGTACAATGGCATGGGGAACCCTTTGTTTTTTACAGTCGCGGTACGCCACTAAAATCAGTCATCGAAGATGTTGGCAAAAACTACGGTATCCCTATTGAAGTCAGTGATCAAGTAACCGATCTCTTTAGTGGTCAGATTGATGGAAAAACGCCAAAACAGATCCTAACGATGTTAGCTCAACAGTACGGCTTAGTATGGTACTATGACGGTGACTTATTGCATGTTTATAAAGCTAGACAAGTCACAAATGAAATCGTCTCTCTTTCATCACTTTCTAACGACCAAGCGATCCGCTATATCGCAAAAGCTAATCTTTTAGATAAAGTTGCATGTGAAGTTACCTCGATTTCCGGACTGCATGCGGTACAAGTCAACGGAGTACCAGCATGTGTCTCGTCCGTAACCAAATTTGTAAAACAGCTAGACACTGATTCTCAGCAACATGTGTGATCACCAAGCGATTCTGTCGTACCTTAATTACCAAGCGACTTTGTCATTACGTTAACT
>NZ_BSPW01000090.1 GCF_030161235.1 Vibrio zhanjiangensis
TGTTGTGTACGAGGTGTATCTTAACACCTCTAATCAGGTGGCCAAATTCACTATGCCACTACAAGGTGATATATCTAGTGAATGATACGCTTGATACAAAGAATTGCTAAAAGAACTCATCATCCAGTTTAAAAGAGTGGTTACTCTTTAGTGAGCTAGAGATACAAAAAGCCCTTACGAACAAGAGAGATTTTGTAAGGGCTCGACTTTCTTTTTTGGGGGGATTATTTCTTCCAGTCTTTAAGCTCGAAAGTTAAGGTATGAGAGTCATTTGACAAAACCAGAGTGTCTTTGGTTAAGGTAATGTCACTCCATTGTGATAACGTCTGAGAGAATGTTTGCTCTAGTCCCATTGATTCTCCGATACACATCTTCATCGTCATTCCCATTTTTTCGATACGGAATTGATGATCCTTTAGCTCGGCTTGACCAAAGAAATTGTTACATCCGGCGTTACCGTTTGCCATCAGTTTCTCACCGATTTCAAGACGTGGTCTCTTTTGTTGTTCGTTAGAGGGGATCTTTTCTCCGTCTATGCTGACCAGTTCCCAATTATGGTGCTGGAGATCTTGAGCTGTAACTTTTTTGACGCCACCCCCATTGCTTGCACACGCTGTCATTATAAAAGGTAGAGAGGCAGCTACAAGTAACGTTTTTGGACTAAACTTCATAATAATAAACTCCGGAATATATAAAGCCATATAATCAGCTAGACAATTTTTATGACTCAAAGTATAGGTGAAAGCACTTGTTTTTTGTCAGTTTAGAGTCATTGTTTATTCATCATTCCATTGTCAAGACGGTAGGAGTCTTGAACTTACAATTGGTAGTGATGCACAGGTGCAGAGAGATGTATTATGGAACAGCTAGAGCTTTTTTCAGTCCCTAGCCCTTGCGTAGGTGTCTGTACTGTTGACGAAAAAGGGTATTGTAAAGGCTGCATGCGCAAGAGAGATGAGCGTTTCAATTGGCTAGAATTTTCGCCAGCAGAGCAGCTTCACATCATAAAGTTGTGTCGCCAACGTTATCGTAGGAAGATGCTTGAGAATAGAAATTCGGAGACGAAGGTGACAATGTCACAAAATGACCCGCAGCAAGATCTGTTTTAACTTGCTTCCATGCGATTATCGTTATGTTTTAAGGAGTTTAACATTCTCCACGATACAGTTACTCCCAATCATCGCTTACCCAACCCCCAATGTGTTCATCAAAATGATTACCATGAAATCTCTGAATATGCTCTTTCTGATGTTCGGAGTTTGACTTGTTATCAAGAAGTTGTTGGATATAACTGGCCATAGGATCACCGCAATCTAATCTTTCTTTCCTTGTCGCTATTTCCTTTATTAGTTGTAAACGATAGGAATTACTTGCGCGCTTCATTGGTACCTCCTTCTGCAATGACCCTTACGATAAAACCTTAGAAGTAGGGATGTTGTGCGTCAACATGGCAAAAGTGTCGGCTGTAGATGATTTGACGGGTAAGTGGCAAGATACAATTTACGACAAACTGATAATATTGTTGTTGAACTGGTAGTTAGATAATATGACTATCGGAGAGAGGTGCTTTTATTGTCATAAAAACTTCATAAATTAATTGATATAAAAGTTTTTAGTGTGATGGGATCTTGAAGACTTATCCGGAGCCAAATATATTAGGCTCCGGACAGTGTATAAAACAGGTACTATTTGTATGCTTGGCAAGTTTGCTTTGTAACAATCTCATCGATCATTAACTGACCGCGAGTATTTCGCATTTTAATCCTATAACTTAGCCCCACATCTAAGTTGTTTTTGGTCTCTTGCCCACTACAATAACTTTTAATGCTGGTCTTAAGCACCTGTTGAATGGGTTTGGCGCCTGAAGCATCTTGGTTGTAGACCATCATTATTTCTATCATAGTGCCATTAGAGTTTGCTCTCATGATAGTGAGAGGGCCAACCTCCATTGGCAGCTCTGCAGCAATAATATTGGCTCGGCTATGAGCTAACATCTCAAGTTGACGTTGCTCTCCTGACGAAGAACACCCTGTAACCAAAATGGCGGTTAGCATAGCTAGAGAGAGTTTCAGTTTCATATTAGAACACTTTTTTGTACGGCTTAATTATGACTTGTTCATAGACCCCCGCATCGACATATGGGTCACTGTCTGCCCAATCTTGGGCTTGTTGAAGGGAGTCAAATTCAGCGATGACAGTAGAACCTGAAAAACCAGCATCTCCAGGGTCGTTGGAATCAATTGCAGGCATAGGACCTGCAGTTAGGAGACGTCCTTCATCTTGAAGTTTTTGTAAACGAGCTAAATGAGCTGGTCGAACGCTCAATCTTTTTTCGAGAGAATTTTCAACGTCTTGAGAAAAAATCACGTACCACATATTGTTGTCCTCATGTTCGAATATGTCGAGAGACATTGGTTAAAGTCTGTGAAACTCAACTGTACAGAATGTAACGGTTTTTAAAAGGGGGTCTGACAAGAAACTGTGAAATTAGTGCCGTTTGATTGCGCGTGGTTTGCCTTCTGTATCGATTGCCACATAATTAAATGTTGCATCACAGACCATAAAGCGTTCTCCGATGCCATTTTCTTTTACAGGTTTGACCCACACCTCGAGATCAATGTTCATTGAGCTTGTGCCAATTTTCTTACATTCTCCATAACAGCACACAACATCACCGACACGAACGGGTTTTTTAAATGTGATGCTTGATACCGACACGGTAACAATGCGTCCTCCCGAAATTTCTTTTGCCAGAATACCGCCTGCCAAATCGAGTTGTGACATAATCCAACCACCGAATATATCACCATTGGAATTGGTATCAGCAGGCATAGCGAGAGTGCGCAGCAGAAGCTGCCCACGTGGAGAGGTGATTTTTTGACTCATAAATAGACATCCATAAAATAAAACAGCGACCTATTATGGCCGCTGAAAATCCCACCAAGGGAAGCGTTAGCTTTACTTATGCCCCTCTTGAGAAAGGTCTAATCTCAACAGGTTGACTATCGGGGATTATATCAATATCAATTAACTATTCACCAGTATTTGACTACGATTTTTCATTTGGTAAATGCTTATAGATGTAGATACCAGTGATGATAGTGTAGCCAAAGGTGGCCGCTAACAGACCAAATACTTTAAAGTTAACCCATACGTCGAGAGGAAGTTCGTAGGCAACATAGATGTTAATTCCTGCACACAAAGAAAAAAATATCACCCAAGCCCAGGTGACTTTGGCCCATACGTGATCGGGCAAACTAATTTCTTTACCTAGCATTCCTTTAATAGCCGATTTACCGATCGCATGGCTAATGGCAAGGCCAAGAGCAAAGAGCACATAAACGATAGTTACTTTCCATTTAATGAAATTATCATCATGAAGAAAAATAGTCATACCACCGAACAAAGCGACCATGACAAAGGTAATTAATTGCATTTTCTCTACTTTTTTGAACAGAAAATAGGTCAGAATAACTTGAACTGCAGTGGCCACAATAAGCGCACCAGTCGCGACATATATGTCCTGCATCTTGTAAAGAACAAAAAAGATGATCAGTGGGATAAAGTCTAATAGTTGTTTCATTGCAAAAATCTAAAGTTTCGATATTGCGCATAGTTTAACTAAATATGGCCTTCGAACATAGGCCTTAGACGTATTATGATACAAACTTGTTGGAATAATTTAAGCCGCTTATGAATAACCGACTTAAATTATTATGGTTTGCATGTAATGACATCGATTCAGCGCACAGTGCTAAGTACCGATTACCAATACATTTCCAGTGCCGATACAAGAGGTTTGATATCCTCCAGATACCCTTCCTCTCGCAAATTGGAGACTGCAACCTGCAGCTCTTCGTTGCTCATTGAGAAACAGCTCGATTTGCCCATCATGTGATTGAGGTAGTCATGATACTCATGTTCAGTAAAGTGACCGATTCGGTCGACCAGCAAACATTTTATTCCGTGGTGAATGAGTCGGTAGTATGTGTGTCGATGAAGTTCCATATCCAGCTTCTCCTAGCTAATCCAATCTGATCATGTTGCAGATTGGGACGTGGCTTCGACAAAATGTTGCCACTTGTGATTAATAATTTTGATAAAGCATATAGGGTGCCATAGTGATGTTAGAGGGCTAGTTTTTATTATTTTGTCTTTATTTCATACAGTTAAGTAGGAGTTTTCTTTTGAGATAGTAAACAAAGAATGGGACCAGATATGAATCATGTTGCATTTTTCGGTGTCATGCTCATATTGCGAGTCGTTTTGAGATTAAAAAAACAAAAATTTTATTGTCTGAGATGAGATTCTTTTACTATCGAAGTTTATAGTAGGTTTTTATTTTAATGTATTGAAAAATAAGCTTTTAATAAAGCTTGCACAAAGAAAGCCTCCCTAATTACATGATAAAATTAACATTAAAGCCGTATTCAACCAATAAAAAAGTTGGCGAAAATCAGAAGGTTGGCATACACTTTCCCAAGTATGGCCGATATGTTGTTGATTGGCTGAGCAAAATGCTTTGGCGCTGCTTGCAAAGCAGCAATGTTAAACATAGCTTTGAGGAAAGTTTTATGGCGCTCACAAAGGCCGATTTGGCTGAGAACCTGTTTGAAAAGCTTGGATACAGTAAACGGGATGCCAAGGAAACGGTTGAGGCGTTTTTCGAAGAGATTCGTAAGGCTCTAGAAAGTGGCGAACAGGTAAAACTGTCTGGATTCGGAAATTTTGATCTTCGTGAAAAAAATGAACGACCGGGTAGAAACCCAAAGACGGGTGAAGACATTCCAATCAGTGCTCGCCGTGTCGTCACCTTCCGTCCTGGGCAGAAACTAAAAGCTCGAGTGGAAAATGCTAAGGTCAAAGGCTAATAAGCGAACTGCTCACCAGTCAGGACCTAAAAATTCTAGAAGACGGAGTTAGTTGTAACCCGTCTTCTATTTGTTTTGCGTCGTTTGACCTTACGGTTAATCTCGCTTCCAGAGAACATGGCAAAACTTATGTTCTGTGTCTCGACTTATGAGCAAACGGGCAAAGACGTCGTCTAAAATATCGCTGTCTTCATTGATTAGTCCTATCCGAACTTCGGCATAGCTATTTTTGTCAATATCAAATCCAACATGTTGTGACCAGTCATCACCAGTTTCTACCAACTCAGCCGCACCTCGTTCGTCGAACTGAGCGGTGAAGAGAATGACATCTGCCGGTTCGAGATTATCTGCAGCCATCTCGAGAAATATGTCATAAGCTGCTTCGATAGCGTCATCATACGAAATCAGCATAAACTAAGCGCGGCTCATATATTTGCGTTCTGCTGTATTGATGATAATCCGATCACCAGTGGCAATATACTCAGGTACTTGCACTGTTAGACCTGTGGCAAATCGAGCGGGTTTGGTTCTTGCTGACGCGGAAGCTCCCTTTATCGAAGGGTCGGTTTCTTCTATCACTAATTCAACGGATGCGGGAAGTTCAAGACCCACGGCGTTGTTGTCTACCACGATGACATGCAGCCCTTGAATTTCTTCAGTCACAAAGAGCAATTCATCTTCAATGTCTGATTTCTTAAACGTGAATTGAGTGTAGTCTTCGTTGTCCATGAAGATGTACTCTTCACCATCGATATAAGAGAATGCGACCGCACGTTTGAACATGTCAACAGTATCGACAACATCATCGGATTTGAATCTTTCATCGACGCGAGCTCCAGTAGACAGTTCCACGCAGCGTAGTTTGTATATTTTTGCACCGCCTCGACCACCTGGGGTTGTCACTTCAATATCTTTGATTAGTAGTGTTTTACCATTTGATTCGATAGCAAAACCCTTTTTAAGCTCACTTGCCTTTGGCATGAATGTATTTCCTTAGTATGAAATGGGACTGGTGTATTATATACATAGAGTTTAAACGAAGGAATATCTTGATTCGTGCCAATGTGTGGGCGAACATTAGAGGATAGAATGTCTAAAAATTATTGTAATCAGGGATATGCGTCTTTCAGTTATTGATCCTAACCAACCGTTTCAGGAAATGTATCAGCCAGCGATAGATGAACTCGTGAGTTTTCTCAAGAGTGGGCTGGGCGAGAACCTACACAGTGTTTACATCTATGGAAGTGTTGCGCGAAAACGAGCTGAGCCAAACTTATCAAACCTTGATGTAATTGTGGTATCGAAAGAGAGCTTCAGTGATGTAAGAACGACCCTCTTCAATTCAATAAAATGGCGCTTTCAAAAATCTTACCCGTTTATTAATGGCGTAGCCATCACCAATACGTTGGCGGAAGAGATTGCGAGCTTAGACAGTATATTTTCTTGGGGATTTCAGCTACGTCATTGCTCGGTTTGTGTTTACGGTGAAAATCTCGCTGAATGTTTTGGCGATTACGAGCCAAGCTGGGAAGTTGCCAAACACTGGAATATGGATGTAGAGAATTGGGTTGCAGTCTATAGAAATCGAATTGCTCGTTCAGCAACACCAGAAGAACAAATCAAATCTCAAGTTATTATTGCGAAAAAACTACTCAGAGCCAGCTATTCTCTGGTGATGTATAAAGACAAAAACTGGTTTGAAGATCCTATAGAGTGTGGCAACCATTTCTTATGTTATTACCCAGAGAAACAGGTAGAAATTGAACGATTGGGGATTTTGTTATCTGGACGTTTTATCGCAAAACGTTCCGTGATAGGAATTCTCGACGGTTATGGAGAATGGCTGGTTAAACAGTATCAAAAAACAGAATTTCGTATTGGCTAGGTCGTTTAGAATTAGAACAAACCTAATTGAGGTTCACATAGACTCCTAAAATTGATCCCTACAAATGGCAAAATGGCTTCTGCGACGGGCTTAAGTTGTTTATCGATGTAATGTTGGTAGTTTATCGGACTTTTTAAATATTCCAGTGGCTCCGGTCCGTTAATTGTTATCACATACTCAATTCTACCTTTGTTCTGGTACTGAAGAGGTCTTCCTAATTGAGCATTGATATCATCGGCTAGGCGGGCTGCTCTTACTTGAGGAGGAATGTTCTTCTGATATTCATGGAGTTTGCGTCGCAGACGTTTTTGATAGACAAGTTCTGAGTCAAACTCACCCGCTAACGTTTGTTCAACAAACTCTATGATATAATGGGTCGGATCTTGTTCATGAAAAACCATCGAATAAAGTTGATATTGAAAGCGTTGCGACAGGGGAGTCCAATCGGTACGGGCGCTTTCTAGGCCTTTAAACACAATTTTTTCTGACTTGCCTTCGCCAATCAGTCCAGCATAACGCTTTTTTGATCCAGTTTCCTGACCCCGAATCGTTGGCATCAAAAACTTCCGATAATGGGTTTCATACTCTAATTCAAGAATCGACGTTAAGTTATATTCTTCCTTAAGGTGCGTGGTCCACCACGAATTAATATCGTCTACGAGTTTTTTCCCTATTTCATCGGCTTGTGGCTGGGAGAATTTTCCATTTAACGACACGAAGGTGGAGTCTGTGTCACCATAGATGACTTGATAGCCTTTGTCCTCGATGAGTTTTTGGGTTTGCTTCATGATTTCATGCCCACGCATAGTAATACTTGATGCCAAGCGTGTATCAAAGAAGCGGCAGACAGATGAACCTAACACACCATAAAATGAATTCATGATGATTTTTATCGCTTGTGAAAATACCTTCTCATGATTGTGTTTGGCTTGATCTCTAGCGGCCCAGAGCTGCTCAATCATAGCAGGTAGGAAGTGTTTGCTACGATGAAATTGTCCTCCGCGAAAACCTGGCACAGCTTGGTGCTCCTGTTTACCTATATCCAGTTTAAGCCCTTCGACTAAACCCATAGGGTCAATGAGAAATGATCGAATGATTGATGGATAGAGACTTTTAAAATCAAGAACTAAAACAGAATCATAAAGGTTGGGTATCGAGTCCATAACGTAACCACCTGGACTTGCTAGCCAATTTTCAGATTCCAAATTTGGCGCAGCGTAGCCAGAACGGTGAATTCGAGGCAGATAGAGGTTAGTGAATGCGGCGACCGAGCCTCCCACACGATCCAGTTCAACTCCAGTGAGTTTTGAGCGTTCGATTGCAAATTCTAATAGATGAGTTTGGGCGAAAATTTTATTGACAAGAACACAGTCATGGAGATTATATTTTGCCAAAGAGGGTTTATCCTCGGCAAACATCTGATTAATTTCATCCATTCGATCGTGTACATTGTGGATTTTTTTTCCTTCGCCTAACAGTTCTTGTGACACAGACTCCAGAGACCAGCTGCGAAAGTGATATGTTGCAGTTTTAAGCGTGTCAATACCATCCATTACCACTCTGCCCGGAATGGCAACAAAAGCCTGTTGAGTGTTAGTCGATGTTCGAAAAAAGCTATTTTGGCTGGCACGCCCAAGCGTTAATTTGATTTTGTGCCAATCGGCGCGTTTGTGCAGAACTCGAAAATCAAAGTCGATGACGTTCCAGCCAATAATGACATCAGGATCGAATTGTTCAAACCAACGTAGCATGGCAAGTAAGAGTTGCTGCTCGTTTTCAACCCATTCGATATTGGTCTCTGCCTCCTGACGCTCGCCTATCATTATCACTCGGCTGTCCATTGGGCTATCAAGGCCCACAGAGTACAGTACGCCTTTCTCTGAGCACTCTATATCTAATGAAACCACTTTGAGCTGAGGCGTATAGTTACACTTTCGACACTTAGCCTTGTAGAGCCTTGTATAACCTCGTTTTAGTTGAGAAGTGCCCGTAAACTCAAGACTCCCCTGAATAAAACGTTCCATTAAATAGCGATCAGCCAGACGGATATCATCTTCAAGCACCAAAACATCTCGCTGTTTGAGTTGCTGGCTAAGTTGCTGAGAGTCTCTTATGGTCGCACAATAACATGCTGCAAGCTCGGTACCATCAAAACTTGTGAGTGAGACAGTTTTTGTCGTTGCTTGAATTCCCATCGCTTGGATAAGAACTTGGCACTGCGCGCTGTCTTTTTGAGAGATAAAAAAAACTGGCTGTTCTCCTTGGATGATTAATTGTACAGGCCCGTGGTCGGTTGATAGCCAGAGATCAATCTGAGCTTGACCGGATATGTCTCTCGCTTGGCGTGTCAATAAAAATCCTTGTTGGATTGACATGAAAAGTACTCTCAAAAAATTCGTTGTTTAGCTTATCACAAGCCTATTATCGGCTAGTAATAAATGAAGCCAGTTATTTTTGCGCCGATATCCTCTGATTGCCATTGCTGATAGTTCACTTGAGTTCTTAGAGCGAAGTGCTGGTTAAATGACCAATTCCAGCTGATGTTTACGTCTGAGTGGTTGCTATCTTCTGAGTCAATCAGTGCAAGATATTGCCCTTGTATTCCAAGTCTATGTTTCGGGTGGATTTGAAATAAAGCGCCGGCTTCAATGCCTAGGCCGAGAGTGAAATCATAGTGCGTGATTTCTCCACCATTAAGCTCCCCTGAGGCTAAAGTATAAAAGTGTGTTTTGTCTGAGGCCCCCCATGATTTACCATAACCGCCTTGAGCAAACCAGCGTTCAGATGTTGCTTTTGAAACTGGCTGACGGTCAAATCCAGTGCGTAAATTCCATGACCAACTGTCGAAGACCTTATTGCTAGGGGCTAGAGCCATAGCATCAAACAAGTAGAATCGGTCCAGTCTTGTTGAGCCCACATTGTCGATGCTCAATTGAGTATCGAGAAAATTGATTTGTGCGCCCGCTACGAAGCCTTGTTGAGAATCAAGTAAGTCGTGATAAGCTGCGCGCCATTCTAATGTAGTTTGATTGTTTTTGCTGTCCCAATATTGATAACTCAATCCCAAACGAGCTGAAGCGTGGCCTTGCTCTGGCGAAACCAAAGGCTTTTTAACGGGTGAAAAAGGAGAGGCGACTTGTATTTTACTCCTTTGGTAAAGTATTTCGGTGAGTCGTTTAGCGGTTGGATTGCGTTCTAAACCCTGATCATACAATTGGAAGTTAAGCCACTCGTACGCCAATTCCAGTATCGCTGCTCGTTGTGTATCGGAATAGTCTTCTTGGTTTGGATAATCCCCTTTGGTGGCTTTCTCTACCGCAAGGAAGAGTTGATCATCTATCTCATTGGCTTGGTGCAAAAGCCTTGTACCAAATGCAGCTCTGTATTCCGGACTGTCTAATAAATCGCTTTCCGCCAGAATACGAACCGTGTCTGAGGGAATAGCTTGGACAGAAAAGTGTTTGGTCAGAGCGAGGTCCTGACGCGCCAATTCGATCAGAGACAGCAATTGATAAGAGCAATTTTCATCTAGAAAATAATAATCAAACTCGGCATTTTGCATTTCCCACAAGTGAAGCATGATTCTCTCGACTTCCTGTGGGGAAAGTTTGAGTTTATATTCCCAGATATCTCTTGACTCAATATCGTTGTATTCTCGAACTTTCATATGGTAGGGCATGATGGCAAATCGACTCGGATATTGGCCGATAAGACCCTTTATAGCAAATTGCGCTGGATTGTCTTGCGAATCTGGCTCAGCAGCAAAGTTGACAGCAAATGCCACCAGCTCCTTATGGCGTGTTTGGTCTTTAGCATCGATGCGAAGTAAGGTGTGGCCGAACATTGAAGAGGGATTATTCATAAATGCCGTTGGAAACACGAGCGTCAGCCCCTCAGGATCAATAATGTTTTGCCAAGTTTCTAACTCAGGACATGAAAGAACAGCTTGCCTACCTTGCAGACTTTCTAACCAAAAGTACCTTGCTGGATAGCGGCATTGGGCTTGCTCGGCTATACGCTTATCTTGTGAGTAAAGCTTGGTAATGGTGGCTTGCAACTCCTTTGTTGGTGAATATTTACCTTCTGGTGAAATAAAAAATGAAGCACTATCTATGGTGCTTTTATAACCGGACAAAAAACCAGGCAGGTAATGACCAAGTTTTAACCAGTATGAATCCTGAGCAAGCCTATCGATATCGAACTCGGTGGCATTTACAATACTGGATGTAAAGAGACTTAAGCTAAGCAGTTGAGCAATTGTTGTTGGTACGGCCTTCATAAAGGGGAGGTTCTTATATTGGTTAGCAGTGAAAGGGGTGCCATGTATCGGTATGGATGACGACAGAGAAAATGCCACTGGGCAAGTGGCACTGAAATCTTTTATATGTTAGATAGCGTAGCCAGCAAGTTCCGTATCCTTTGACATCACTTGATTGAGATTGACAAACACTTCCTTAGATGTAACGTTTTCAGAAACAAAAACGTGTGCGAAGTTTTGTTGCACTAACGAGTTAAATTTAGCTTTGTCAGCATCATCTAAGCCCCAGATTTCAGCAAGAGTGGCCAGTGTCTCACCTTGGCCTTTCGCGATATCGCGAGCGAGATTATCAATATTTCCGTCAATAAATACGGTTAGTTTTTCCGCAGAAGTGACTTTACCAGTACCGTCACATCCTAGCGTGCCAAACGTGATACCAAAAGTTTGGTTGCCCAAAAGGCCATTTGTTGTTGCCGCAAGAATTTTGGGTACCTTTCCTTCACTACCATCAAAAATCATGGTTCCAAAACCACAGCCGATATCAGTGTCTGCGAGTACGATACCAGACATAGGTAGAGTGGATGCCAACACTGTCGCCGCTAAAAGCTTTTTCATAATAGATCCTTATAAAATTATCTCTTGATGATTCCATATAATATGTGCCTGTTAGAAGTGCACCCTGTATTCATAGTTTAGATTTTGGCCGCTTGCAAAGCGCCTGATAAGAGAATGTGTTTATAAGCCGAATTTGTAGTCATTACAGTAATATACAGCTAGACTTATCAATATTTGTGTTATTAGAGTGGTAAGCGGCAGTTATAAAAATAAGTACTTGCTAAAGTTTGCGTTTGGGCACATATTCAGAGTAAGTAACAAACCATAATTAGGTTAGAATAGGCAGCCATGCTGTTATCCACTGTTAAAAAGTGGGTGCAGAGCCAAACAAAAAGTGTGGAGATACAAGTTTGATAAATGTTTTCCTTGTAGATGATCACGAGCTGGTTCGCACAGGGATACGACGTATTATTGAAGACGTCCGTGGAATGAACGTAGCAGGGGAAGCTGAAAGCGGTGAAGACGCAGTGAAATGGTGTCGGGCAAATCATGCCGACGTTGTTTTGATGGATATGAATATGCCAGGAATTGGTGGTTTAGAATCGACCAAAAAAATCTTGCGTTTCAATCCTGACGTGAAAATCATCGTTTTAACGGTTCATACGGAAAATCCGTTTCCAACCAAAGTGATGCAAGCAGGTGCGGCAGGGTATCTGACAAAAGGGGCGGGGCCAGATGAAATGGTCAACGCAATACGTATCGTAAATAGTGGCCAGCGTTATATCTCGCCTGATATTGCGCAGCAGATGGCATTGAGCCAGTTTGCTTCTGCTTCAGAGAACCCGTTTGCGGAGCTTTCTGAGCGTGAGCTGCAAATTATGATGATGATAACGAAAGGGCAGAAAGTTACCGACATATCAGAGCAACTTAGCTTAAGCCCGAAAACTGTGAACAGTTATCGGTATCGGTTATTTAATAAACTTGGTATCAATGGTGATGTTGAGCTGACCCATTTAGCCATTCGCCATGGAATGTTAGATACTGAGACTTTGTAGTGACCGACCCCTTTGATTCGGCTTCTTTTTTAAAGACGGTTACTCATCAGCCCGGCGTGTACAGAATGTATAACGCTGAGGCTGTGGTGATCTATGTAGGAAAAGCCAAAGACCTCAAAAAACGCCTTTCTAGTTACTTCCGCACCAAAGTTGATAGTGAGAAAACTCGCGCGTTAGTGAGTAATATTACTCAAATTGATGTCACTGTGACCCACACAGAAACAGAAGCCCTGATACTAGAACACAATTACATCAAACAATATTTACCTAAATACAATGTGTTACTTCGCGATGATAAGTCGTATCCGTACATTTTTATCAGTGGGCACAAACACCCTCGGCTCTCGATGCATCGCGGGGCGAAAAAGCGTAAAGGGGAGTATTTTGGACCTTACCCTGACTCAGGGGCGGTGCGGGAAACACTGCATTTAGTTCAAAAAATTTTTCCCGTAAGACAATGTGAAGACACCGTATACAGTAACCGTACTCGCCCTTGTTTGATGTATCAAATAGGGCGTTGTGCAGGTCCCTGTGTGAGTGACATTGTCTCTGACACAGATTACGCTGAGCTGGTCAATCTTGTTCGATTATTTCTGCAAGGTAAAGATCAGCAAGTCCTATCTACACTCGTTGAAAAGATGGAAATAGCGAGTCATCAGCTAAGGTTTGAGGATGCCGCAAAGCTACGTGACCAAATACAAGCCATACGCCGTGTTCAAGAACAGCAGTTTGTTTCTCATGATTCGCAAGAGGATATGGACGTGCTTGGCTTTGCTCAGGAAAACGGGGTCGCATGTATTCATATTTTGATGATACGCCAAGGTAAAGTCCTTGGCAGTCGAAGTCATTTTCCCAAAATCCCCAGTAATACAAGCCAGCAAGAAGTCTTCTATAGCTTTCTTAGTCAGTACTACTTGAGTCACAACGAAGCACGTACTATTCCTGCAATAATTATTGCTAATGCTGATTTGATAGATGATGCGAAACCATTGCAACAAGCCTTGGGTGATATCGCAGGACGTAAGATTCATTTTCATATGAATCCAACTGGTCCAAGGGCGCGATATCTAAAACTGGCTAATACCAATGCTTTGACGGCTGTAACCAGCAAAATCAACCATAAGATGACGATTTCTCAGCGTTTTAAAGCCCTGCGTGAACTTCTCGATATGGACAGTATTTTGCGCATGGAATGTTTTGATATCTCGCATACTCAAGGTGAAAGTACCATTGCATCGTGTGTGGTGTTTAACCAAGATGGGCCAGTGAAGCAAGAGTATCGCCGCTATAATATTAGTGGTATCACAGGTGGTGATGATTATGCCGCTATGGGGCAGGTGCTTGAGCGTCGTTATTCGAAACAGATCGATGTGGAAAGAATCCCAGATATTGTATTTATTGATGGTGGGAAAGGGCAGCTTAATCGCGCTGTCGAGATCATCGCTAAGTATTGGCAGGATTGGCCCAAACGTCCTCGTTTGATTGGTATTGCTAAAGGAGTGACTCGTAAACCAGGGTTAGAGACACTCATCACGCCGGAAGGAGAAGAGTTTCATCTTTCAAGCGATGACCCTGCGCTGCATGTAATGCAACATATTCGGGATGAAAGCCATAACCATGCCATTGCTGGTCACAGAGCAAAGCGTGGGAAGACGAGAAAAACGAGTGCGTTAGAAGGTATCGAAGGCATCGGGCCCAAACGTCGACAATCTTTACTTAAGTATATGGGCGGACTGCAAGAACTTCGCCGTGCCAGTGCAGAGGAAATCGCTAAAGTTCCGGGGATTAGTATCTCTTTGGCAGAAAACATTTATCAAGCATTGAAACAATAGAAAAAATCACGCACCATAGAGTCCCGTTGTTAAGCAGTGAACAGAGCAATACGCACACGATAAGAGCCCCAATAAATATGCGTTTAACTATCCCGAACATTTTATCATTATTACGACTTCTTCTTATTCCGGTGTTTGTCGTCGTATTTTATCTCCCCTATAGTTGGGCCCCTTTTGCCGCTGCAATGGTGTTTTGGGTCGCAGGCTTTACCGATTGGTTAGATGGGATGCTGGCACGCAAGCTTGGACAAATGTCTCGCTTTGGCGCATTTATCGATCCAGTGGCTGATAAAGTTCTGGTCGCAAGTGCACTGATTTTGATTACCGAGCATTACCATAGTATTTGGGTAACGATTCCTGCGGTGACTATGATCGCCCGTGAGATCATTATTTCGGCGCTTCGGGAGTGGATGGCTGAGATAGGTAAACGCGCCAGTGTGGCTGTTTCTTGGGTGGGGAAAGTCAAAACGCTCAGCCAGATGTTTGCCTTGTGGGTGCTTATTTGGCGATACGATGATTGGATGGTTTGGCTAGGTTATATCAGCTTATATGTGGCTACAGTGTTGACTTATTGGTCAATGGCTCAATACCTGATTGCTGCTAAGGATGATCTCCTCAATGAGGAACACCACTGAAAAACGGGCTTATGCCCGTTTTTTTGTTATCGCATAGACTTTACGACAGCTAACTTAGTTAAATTCAACGGATTTATGCGACTAAAATAACCAAATTAGCGCTTTTTGACGCTTAATTAGACAAACGATTCAAAAAATAAAAAATAGTGTTGACTGATTAGTTCGAATCCGTAGAATGCATCCCGTACCCAAGAGGAACGCAGCAAAAAAAGCGAAACGATTGGAGTTACGGCGGCGCGTTGGCAGAGTGGCTATGCAGCGGATTGCAAATCCGTGGACCTCGGTTCGACTCCGGGACGCGCCTCCATTTGCGACACTAGCTCAGTTGGTAGAGCGCAACCTTGCCAAGGTTGAGGTCACGAGTTCGAACCTCGTGTGTCGCTCCAAATTTTAAGATAGTGATAACCAACAATCATTATCAAGATGGTGTCTCCATCGCAAGTTTTAGATTTGCGTGCCCTGGTGGTGGAATTGGTAGACACAAGGGATTTAAAATCCCTCGGCGTTCGCGCTGTGCCGGTTCAAGTCCGGCCCGGGGCACCATCTAACCTTATACGCGACACTAGCTCAGTTGGTAGAGCGCAACCTTGCCAAGGTTGAGGTCACGAGTTCGAACCTCGTGTGTCGCTCCAAAATTAAACCGCCTTTTAGGCGGTTTTTTCTATAAAAATGGAATCCTTAAACTCTAATAATATTTATCTAGAATGTTCTTATATTCTGTAGATTCTAGTGTTTGGCCAAGGGATTTATTGATCATCGTGGCCTCAGTTGTAGATATTGATTTACTGCAAACAAGGTAGCGTGAATGTTGTTCGGGCGCGTCAGTGACATTAACAATACTGACGTATTTAGATATTCCTTCATTGTGACTTAGGATCCACTTTGCTTCTACATAAGGCATAAGCACGAAATCCACGCGTCCTTCGGCTAATAGGTGGAGTAAATGTGCGCTTTTGGTTAGTTTTATGTCTTTTACATAGCTAACATCGCGCCTATTCACATTGTACTCTTCCATTTTCTTGTCAAACCACGCTCCATATGAAAAACCACTGTACGTACCTAACTTAAGGTCTGAAGTAAATACGTCAGCTACTGTTGGTGTTTTGGGTATTTCAGAAATTTTTTCATTATTTATTACAACAACGAAAGGCTTTTCAATCAATAAAGGTTCATCGCTATACCAATATTCGCTCACTCTTTCAGATGTTTTATAGATTCCAGAAATACATCCTTTGATACTTGGTTTTTTAAGTTCTTCCATTATTCTTTTGAAAGGACGCTTATTGAAGTCAAAGGAAATATTTGCATTTTCAAAAACTAGCCGATTGATGTCGATAAGTATCCCAGTTACATAGTCACTATTAGTTTTAAAACGGAGTGGTTCTCGATCGTAGTAATAAATAGTCACTTTTTTATTAGTCTGTGCTGAAGACTCAGAAACAGCCCATGTTTTGGATGGTAAGAGGCACAAAAATATTAGAATTGAACCTAATAGCAACTTCATATATACACCCTACTTACTGATACCAATAACCTAACTATAGTAGGGAATGAATTAGCTGCAGGGCCGTATACCAAATTTAACATACAGTAAAAGATGAATTTTCGAGTTGCACAGTTAGGCAAATTTAAGACCATGTGGTTACATGGTCTAGTATTTACACCGTGTTACACAAGCTCTGCGAGCATATCATCTGAATAGTCGGTGAGTGCTTCGCCAGCTTTGACTTTAGCAACATAGTCTGGGTTAGCAATTAATGGACGCCCTATGGCCAATAAATCAAATTTCCCAGCGGCTAAAGCGGCATTACCTGACTCAGGGGTAAAGCCACCAACCCCCATTAAGGTTTTGCTGTAATGGGCTCGCATATAGTCAGACACCTTGCCTCCCAAGTAATCAAAAGTCATATTGTCGTCGAATATGCCAACGTGCAGATAACATAATTCTCTGCTTTCTAAAGTTTGTAGCAAGTAGTCAAAAACCTGTTTGTCCCTTGGATCGGACTCCATATTGAAATACGCTCCAGGTGAGAGACGAAGCGCGGTCCTTTCTGAGCCAATGGCCTCGGATACGGCATCGACCACTTGCAAGGCAAATCGAGCCATATTTTCGGCATTTCCGCCAAATTCATCCTCGCGCTGATTGCTGGCAAAGTGTAAAAATTGATCAATTAAGTAGCCATTGGCTCCGTGGATTTCTACACCATCAAACCCAGCCTCAAGCGCATTAATTGCTGCCTGACGATAATCTTCAACCAGCTCCTCTATCTCTTCTCGGCTTGCTGGCTTTGGTGTGATGTATTCAAGTTCTCGCATACGTGGAACCGAACCTTCAACACCGATTGCCGAAGGAGCAAGTACATAATCACCGTCATAGAAGTGCGGGTGTGCGACTCGGCCTGTGTGCCATAACTGAAGGAAAATCTTGCCTCCATTTTGGTGAACGGCATCAGTGACTTTACGCCATCCTAATATCTGTTCTTGAGTGTAGATGCCAGGAGTATTGGGATAACCTTGCGCATCAGGTCGTATGATGGTTGCTTCACTGATGATAAGCCCAGTATCCGCGCGGCGAGCATAATATTTCACCATATCATCAGTGGGGACAAGATTGGCATCAGCCATGCAGCGAGTGAGTGGCGCCATAACAATACGATTGTTAAGGGTAATAGCGTCATTAAGTTTGATGGGTTCGAATAAATGTTGCATGGTTTTTCCTCGATAATTTCTTGAATGCTCATTCAAGTTAGTCTAATTTGAATGAACATTCAACATCTTTTTTGAATGTCTGTTCAAAATCCGTTAGAATCGGGTGTTGTTGATAATTTAAATGTGAGTAATGATGCGCAGCGCAGAATTTGATCGTGAAACAGTGCTTCGTTCTGCAATGGAAGCCTTTGTAAATAAAGGGTATTCCAAAACCAGTATGCAGGATCTTAAAGCCGCAACAGGACTACATCCTGGCTCAATTTATTGCGCGTTTGAAAACAAGCGTGGACTCTTGATCGCAGCGCTTGGCCAGTATCGTGATGACAAATCTCGTGAATTTGAAACCTTGTTCAAAGAGCAAGAGAACGTTTTCTCTGGTTTAAGTCGTTATTTAGATTCTGTGGTAGATGAGTGTGAAAAAGAGGCGATCAAAGATTGTTTATTGCAAAAATCTTTGAGTGAATTAGCGCAGCAAGACTCGGAGATTGAGCAGCTCATCAGTTCTATGCTACAGGATTGGCATCGCTCGATTGAAAATAAAATTTCTCAGGCTCAAGATGAGGGATATGCGAACAAAAATAAATCTGCCGGACAATTGACCCAGTTTCTTGTGATGGGTATTTACGGGATGCGCACCCTTTCACATACCCAACCCAAACCGGGTGTGTTGAAAGAGTTAAAGCAAGAATTGATTCATTACCTTACCAGTTAGTTGCCTTTTATAATACGATATATATTGCCTTGACCGGTACTAAAAATAATCTCATCTTTTGGGCTCACGGGAATATGTCTGATCCATGTTTAGCGATTTCAAAGTACTCCAGACGGTGCTTTTTGATGATAAAGATGGCTTATCGGTGGAACATGCTAGCCTACCCATCCATAAGATTGATGGTTGGAGTGAGACTTATCATTATTATTGTCGGTAAGCTGGGTTTTTGATAGATCTCCCCTATGTGATGGCTTCGCCACGCCGTTAAGGTATTCATACTGAGAAAGCAGAAAATCCCAATCTTCACTCCCCGTTGTGTAGCGGCGTAAAGCAGATCGTCAACGGCCGGCTGGCAGAGTGTATCGAGAAGCGCACGGTTGTGGAGAAAAGGTGACCATAAGGCATGGTGAACGTCATGTGCATTCAAGAGCACTGAGGGAGTCGATTCACCTGTTGAACTATCCAGTTATCGGTGGATTTTTTGCCACAGCGAGGGCTGGCGCGGCTAGAGCAGGTAAACCAAATGTCTTTAACATAGGAGCAGTCGTCGCTTTCACAATGGAGGGTTTTACCGCCCAAGACGGATTTGCCGCAGGCGAGTGTTTTAGTGACTTCAGAGATTTCAACATCGCGAAGTGTTGTATCGTTAGCGAGCATCTCAATTGCAGCGCAGCTGCTATGTTCCCACTAGACAAATCGGTTGGTATACTATCTAGACTATGTCATATAGAGAGTAATAACCAGTGAAAGATATGCGTCAAGCCATGTTGGATGCGGGCTTCAAGCTAATTAATGAACATGGGTTTACCGGTGTTGGGCTTATGAAGATCATCAACGAAGCAGAGGGCACCAAAGGTTCTTTTTACCACTACTTCAAATCAAAAGAGCATTTTGGCGAAATCCTACTTGGGGATTACTTTGATAATCACTTATCGATATTAGATGGCTACTTAAGTGATGATACAATGACTCGCCAACAAAGAGTGATAGAGTACTTTACATTCTGGAGCGAATCCAAGCTAACGGACGACTTTCGAATTCAGTGTCTGGTCGTCAAACTGGCAGGTGAGATTTCAGGCACTTCCAACCGAATGCAGTCAACAATGTCGGAGGGTGCCGAGAAAATCATCCAGCGAATGGCGGATCTGTTTATTGAAGGAAATGAAGATGACGACTTTAATATCGCCGATCCTAAAGCGCTGTCTCGTACGATTTATGGGCTTTGGCTTGGCTCTACTCTCATGGCGGCAATGCAAAGAAATCGCGCGATTCTAGAGACTGCCATGCAAGAGACGATGTCCTTAGTTAGCTAGACTAGCTCCCATATAGCAAAGGGCCCGCGATGCGGGTCCTTTTCGTTGGTGCTTTAGGTTAGTTACCCACACCACCATTATTTGTAGCTGGCATTTCCGGAGTGAGAGGCGGCCACTCTTTAAAGGTCGCTAAGTGTTGCTGCACTGCTGCCTGCGCAGGACCAAATGCCCACATTTTTTGCCCCATCCACTTTAGGTACATCCCAGATTCTTCCGCCGCCCTTTCGTAAGGGTCTCGGCGAAGGTTAAAAAGCAAAGGCGCATTTAACTCTTCTTTTGGTCCACTCCATCCATGATTCTGAACCACAAAGTGGGCTTTCCAATCACCAACACGAACCGCCTGAAGTTTATCACGCTCATAATAGAAAATTTCATTACGATTCGATTGGCTATCTTTCGTGAGCATATCTAATTGATTGTAACCATCAAGGTGGGCCTTGAAGCCATCGTGGCCTTTCAGTAGTTTTTCTTTGAGGTCGGTAGGACCTCCCGCTGCAGCGACTAGCGTTGGTAACCAATCCATGCCATCAAATATGCCGTTGTTCACAGAGCCTGCTGGGATTTTGTCTGGCCAGCTGACTAAAGCAGGTGCTCTAACACCCCCTTCCCAGATAGTCCCTTTCTCACCGTGGAATGGTGTCATGCCGCCATCAGGCCACGTCATGATCTCAGGGCCGTTATCCGAGGTGAATATCACGATAGTATTGTCTGCTACGCCGAGCTCTTCTAACTTGGCAAACATCTCCCCTACATGGTCATCGAGATCTTTCATGACCACTTCTTGAAGCCCCCAGCCATTTTTTCCAAGCATAGCCTCATACTCTGGCGACAAATGCGTCCACACATGGCCTCTCGAAGGACAATACCACGTAAAGAAAGGTTTATCGGCCTTGACTGCTCTTTCAATGAAGTCGATAGCGTGCTTATTCACTTCGTCATCAAGGGTTCTCATCCGTTCAATCGTCAGTGGCCCGTCGTCTTTAATGGTTTGTTTCCCTTTGCCATCAGATTTTACATGAATCACATTACGAGGCGCAAACTTCTAAGAGAAGAATCTCTTAACTGAATGGTGTTACGCAGTACTCGGGCTTATCTTTAACAAGGTGATCAACGAAGGTGCGCTGGCATTTTAGATTTATCTCTATTCAAGTAGTAATACAGATATACCAACGAATAAATCGTGACGAACGCATCGAGCGCGAACACACCACTCCAACCGTAGAACCATTGGTAATCATTGATACAAACGTTGTACAAGAAAATACCAACAAACATGGATTTCTCGAACGCGCTGTAAATCATTGTCGAGGTTCTAAGCTGTTTGTATTTCGCCGAGAACATGAGCAGAACACCGATACAACCTACCATCACTCCCCAATGCTGATAGGCTCCTTGCAAGTACTCCTTATTTATCATCATGACGTCACTGTAGGAAAACAAAGTTTTCATACTCCATTCTGGTGCCAAAAACGTAGAGAATGCAGTGGCAGTCAGTAGACCTGTGATGATCAAATAGGATTTGATCGTTTTTTCAAAAAATCGTTCCAACATATAAATAAACCTAAAATTTAATTTAAATCACTTGCTATTTTCTAAGCATATTCATGACTGCTGATTTCAATTCGTTATCTTCCGCTGAAAACAAGTGTTTTACTCTATGGTCCACGCCTGTTTCCATTACGGTTTTAGCATGAGAGAAAGTTAAAAAACCTTCTTTACCGTGATAATGTCCTAACCCAGATTCTCCAACGCCACCAAACGGTGCGTCATCCACAGCCAAGTGGAACACACAATCATTGATACACATTCCCCCGGAATGAACTTTGGTTTTCACTTGCGCTTGCAAGTCTCGATCAAAAGTCATCAGGTATAATGCGAGAGGTTGAGGTTTGCTATTGACGATGGAAAACACCTCTTCGATATTTTTATATCCGATAATTGGCAGTATAGGGCCAAAGATCTCTTCTGTCATAACAGTAGAGGTCAAACTTGGTTCAACCAATAAGTGGGTCACTAGCCTATGGTTACTAGGATCAAGCGCATCGCTATGGCAGGCTTCAATTCGAGTTCCTGCCTGCTGTTCTTCATCCAACAGCGCCATGACGCGTTCGTACTGCCTTTGGTTGGCCATTGAGGTCAGGTTGTTCGAATACACCCCTTCTACAAATAAGCTTTGGTACTGAGATTTGTACTCATCAATAAACTGTTCAATTTTGCTTTCTGGCAACAATATGTAATCCGGGGCTACGCAGACCTGCCCATTGTTCAGACTTTTGCCATAAATAATGCGTTCTACCGTAATATCGATTGGCATGTCTTCTGCCACTATCACCGGCGATTTTCCGCCTAATTCAAGAGTAACAGGTGTTAAATTGGCCGCAGCGGCTTTCATTACGTGGCGACCAACTTGCGTTGACCCCGTAAACAACATGTGATCAAAACTTAACGCCGTAAACGATGCGGCGATATCGGCTTCACCCTCCACAATTTGAACTTCACTGTGATCAAATACCGTTGCGAGCATTTCACCCAGCACCTGGTTGGTGTATGGGGTAAATTCACTCATTTTTATCATTGCTCGGTTACCCGCTGCCAACGCTGATATTAGTGGCCCCACGGACAGCATAATAGGAAAATTCCATGGTGTAACAATCCCAACTACACCCTTAGGTTGGTAAACCACTTCAACTCGAGACGTAGAAAGCAAAGCGCCGGAGTGGCGAATTGACGACGTCATCCAATGCGGCAGGCAGTCAATCGTATGATCAATATTGCTGATACAAGGCACGATGTCTGCCATCAATGTATCCAGTTGGCTTCGGTGCCCATAATCTAGGCTGACAGCTGTGCAAAGTTTGTCTGTATATTCGATTAGCGCGGACTTAATCCCCATTAGTTTTTTGATTCTGCTCGCCTGATTTGGCATCGGGTTAGCTGTAAATGCTTCCTTCATAGAGCTAAGAGCATTTTCCATTTGCACTGGTGTTAGATCATATTTCATACATCACCTCGTGGTTAATTTGCATACACAATAAATAAAACAAACCGGTCGGTCTATATAAGTATTGTCAATTGTATGTCAGAGGTTTTTACTGAAAAAGGGGATTTTCTAATCAGTTCAGCAAATATGAACTACCTTAAAAATATGAATCAACACTCACAAGGAGAAAAGTAAGAGGTGGAAAAAAGGAATATTTTATGTCTCGGTATGCTTTGGACTGCTTGTTCTGCTGATGCTAGCGATATATCAGAAGCGAAGTCTCCTTCATAATGACAACACAGCATAGAGATCTATGCATTGGCACTAAATATCTAAAGATAAATTGCTACAGTTTATCTCTGCTCATGAACCAACATTGATAGCAATGGAGGCTTGTAAGAAAGTGTCAAAAATACGGGCATCAAGTTAGACTTATGCTTCCTCAATATGTAAAATCTTACGGTAAAGCGCATAAGAATGATTTTATCGATGCGGCTGCTATTGCTGAGGCATCTACAAGACCCGATATGAGGTTCGTTTCTCCGAAGAGTGAGCAGGCTCAATTAGGCGTTGTTATTCGGCGTGTTAGAGTTGGTTATATTCGATAAAGGATAGTAACGATGAACCGAATTGGTTCTTATCACTGGCAACTCCCCATCTACTCTGAACATAAACCTCTATCAAACTCTAGACAGCTTTCTACTTTATACAACTTGTTGCTCATCTGGGGGATAAGTTCCGCTCCCAGAAACATGTTTTTCTGCTGCTAGCCTATGTCGCAGCGCCAGAGCATGGCCCACAGGGAAAAAACTTGGACTAAATTATCGCTCAATGCGGATTTCAGATTGGCTTTAGTCGACGCTTTCGTTACTATGTAGAGCTATTTATGAAGCCTGAAATCCCTATCGGGAAACCTTATGGAAACTACCAAAAGGTAGATGAGGAAACGATGCAACATCTAGAAGAGATTATTGCTAATGCTAACGCTGCGATTGACACAGCAGATTCATTAGTCGCACTCGACGAAGTGCGAGTTCAGTATTTGGGTAAAAAAGGTGAGCTAACGGTTCAACTTCAAAGCCTAGGAAAACTGCCACCAGAAGAGCGCCGCAGCGCAGGTCAAGAGATCAACCAAGCGAAAGGTGTTGTCCAGCAAGCGATCGCAGCCCGCAAAGATGCATTACAGAGTGCCGAGCTTGAAGCCAAATTGGCAGCTGAAACTCTTGATGTGACTCTACCTGGTCGCCGCATAGAAAATGGTGGTCTACACCCAGTGACTCGTACAGTTGAACGTATTGAACAGTTCTTTGGTGAACTCGGTTTTAATACCGAATCAGGTCCTGAGATTGAAGACGCGTTTCATAATTTTGATGCGCTGAATATCGCAGAGGATCACCCTGCACGTACTGATCACGATACTTTCTTCTTTAATCCAGATCTTATGCTGCGTACGCACACCTCAGGTGTTCAGATTCGCACAATGGAAAATGGAAAACCACCGTTTCGTTTCATTGCTCCGGGACGTGTCTATCGCAACGACTACGACCAGACTCACACACCTATGTTCCACCAAGTGGAAGGTATGTTGGTTGATGAAAACGTTAATTTTGCTCAGCTTAAAGGGATTCTCCATGACTTTCTGTGTAACTTCTTTGAAGAAGAAGTTGAAGTACGTTTCAGACCCTCATACTTCCCATTCACGGAACCTTCAGCTGAAGTGGATGTGAAAGGTAAGAATGGCAAATGGCTAGAAGTATTGGGCTGTGGCATGGTCCACCCTAATGTTCTTCGCAGTGTAGGTATTGATGCGGAAAAATACTCAGGATTTGCATTTGGTATGGGTGTAGAGCGTCTAACTATGCTTCGCTATGGCGTAAACGATTTAAGAGCGTTCTTCGAGAACGATCTGCGTTTCTTAAAACAGTTCAAGTAATCTAGGGGAACCATCACTATGAAATTTAGCGAAACTTGGCTTCGTGAGTGGGTAAACCCTTCGGTTTCAACAGATGAGTTGACTCACCAAATTACTATGGCAGGCCTTGAAGTTGACGATGTTCTGCCTGTCGCTGGCTCTTTTACAGGCGTTAAAGTTGGTCATGTTGTTGAATGTGGTCAACACCCTGATGCAGACAAACTGCGAGTGACGAAAGTGGATGTTGGCGAAGCTGACTTACTTGATATTGTCTGCGGTGCACCAAACTGCCGTCAGGGTCTGAAAGTAGCGGTTGCCACTGTTGGTGCAGTGCTGCCGGGTGACTTTAAAATTAAGAAGGCAAAACTGCGTGGTCAACCGTCTCACGGTATGCTTTGTTCATTTACAGAACTTGGTATCGATGTTGACTCAGATGGCATTATGGAACTTGCTGAAGATGCGGCGATAGGTACAGACTTCCGAGAATTCTTGGGCTTAGATGATGTGACAGTAGATGTTGATCTGACCGCAAACCGCGCAGACTGTTTTAGCATTCGAGGCCTAGCTCGTGAAGTTGGTGTACTGAATCGTGCGGATGTCACCGAACCAGCAATTAATCCAGTTGCCCCAGCCATTGACGATACGGTTTCTATTGACGTTAAAGCGCCAGCAGCATGTCCTCGTTACTTGGGTCGCGTGGTTAAAAACGTTAACGTTAATGCTCAGACACCGCTTTGGATGCAAGAGAAACTGCGCCGCTGTGGTCTCCGTTCTATCGATCCAGTGGTTGATATTACGAACTACATCTTGCTAGAGCAAGGCCAACCAATGCATGCTTTCGATCTGAACAAAATCGATGTTGGTATTGTGGTACGTATGGCAGAGCAGGGTGAAAAACTCACGCTTCTCGATGGCAGTGAAGCGGAACTGAATGCTGATACATTGGTTATTGCAGATCATAATAAAGCACTCGGCATTGCGGGAATTTTTGGTGGTCAAGATTCTGGTGTAACGTCTGAAACCCAAGATGTGTTACTAGAGTGTGCCTTCTTCGCACCGGATCATATTCGTGGTCGTGCTCGTAGCTACGGTTTACACACAGATTCATCAATGCGTTTTGAGCGTGGTGTTGATTACGCACTGCAAGCAAGTGCGATGGAGCGGGCTACAGAGCTGCTGGTTGAAATCTGTGGCGGTGAAGTAGCTCCTGTGGTTGCTGTAGAATCAACCAGCGATTTGCCTACACCGAATACTGTTGCACTGTGCCGTACTAAACTCGATAGCCTATTGGGTCATCATGTTGCTGATGCAGAGGTCGTTGAGATTTTGGAGCGTTTGGGTATGCAGGTTGCGACAACCGAAGCCGGCTGGACAGCAACTGCACCGACATGGCGCTTTGATATTGCTATCGAACAAGATCTGGTTGAAGAAGTAGGCCGTATCTATGGATATGACAATATTCCAAATCAGAGCCCAGCCGCTGATCTAAAAATGCACGATCATGTAGAAGCGAATATTCCACTCAAACGTGTTCGTAACTTGCTTGTAGACCGTGGTTTCCAAGAAGCCATTACTTATAGCTTTGTTGAGCCAGAGCAGCAAAAACTGATTGTTCCAGATATTGAGCCTCTGATGTTACCTTTCCCGATTTCTGCTGATATGTCAGCGATGCGTCTGGGTTTGATTCAAGGTCTTCTCAACACGGTTGTCCACAACCAAAAGCGTCAGCAGCCGCGTGTTCGTTTATTTGAATATGGCTTGCGTTTCATCCCATGTGAGTCTGCAGAAAACGGGATGCGCCAAGATCCTATGTTAGCCGGTGTGATCGCTGGTGCTCGCAGTGAAGAGCATTGGGATATCGAAACTAACACGGTTGATTTTTTCGATTTGAAAGGTGATCTTGAAGCGATTCTGGAATTGTCTGCGAATGAAAAAGCCTACTCTTTCGCTGCGGTCAAGCATCCAGCATTGCATCCAGGCCAATCGGCGGCAATCATGATTGATGGAAAAGAAGTCGGCGTAATAGGCACTGTACACCCAGAGCTTGAGCGTAAATTTGGCCTAAACGGTCGCACCATTGTGTTTGAAATCGAGTGGTCAGCTATCAGTGCTAAGGTTATCCCAGAAGCGGTGCAGCTTTCTAAGTTTCCTTCAAACCGTCGTGATATTGCACTGGTTGTTGATGACACAATTGCATCTGGCGATATTGTTGCGGCGTGCCTTGAAAAAGGGGGAGAATTCCTCACTGACGCGCGTCTTTTTGATGTTTACGTTGGCAAAGGGGTAGAGGAAGGCAAGAAGAGCCTTGCCATTGCTCTAAGCCTCCAATCAGTAGAACGTACGTTGGAAGACTCGGATATTGCAGGCGCAGTTGATGCTATTGTTGCGCATGTTTCCGGAAAATTTGGCGCTTCTCTTAGAGATTAACCAGACTTAGTGCTTATAATAAAAAACCTGCCACAAGGCAGGTTTTTTTGTAGGCAATTACAGCATCTGTCTTGTATTTGAGTTTATGGGTATTAATTGAGAAACCTGTTGATTTAAAACTAAGTTCATATTAAAAAGGCTTGGATACAATTTTGTATCACATATCTATCTCTAACTTTAAAATAATAGAAAAATTTAATATGTATAAAAAATCAAGTGTGGCTCTTGCAATAGCCTCTTTAATGTTATTTGGGTGTGGTGGTTCAGATAGTTCTAATGATAGTCAATCTACTCAAACTTATCAGTCGGAAAGTACCTCTTCTTTGACCGATTATATTGATGTACGAATGAGCTTTAACAATCCTTGGAAGGAAACCATTGGTCACTCATACTTAGGTGTCGATTTTGAGCCAACGAGTCTCGGACTTGGTGATAAGGACCAATTTTCCATAGGAGCAGCTAATCTTTCAGAAAATGAAAGTCTTACCAGTTGGGAAAATGGTGCTGATTTTGTTATTTATTACCACAAAGGTGGCCAAAATTATGTCATTCATTCGAATGCAAGTTTTTTCGAGGAAGAAGATGAAGGAACTATTTTTTCCAAAGATCTTGGTGGAGTTTGGTCTTATAAAAAATCAGTAAGTGGGCAAACCCCGGAAAGATCGCTAATTCTACGTGTTAATAGGAATTTTTCGATTGAAGGAAATATTAGTTCAGAGGAATTAGAGATTGTTAATGAACTCAAACGAATATTAAAATCGATTAACTTATCTACTCCTATGAAGGCTTATGCGGTACATGATAAAGATAACCTAGACACAGCCCCAGATGGAGGGTTCAGTCAGAAAGTCGATGGAAAAATCGATGATAACCCCAACGACTATACTGGAACAGAACAATGGGTGGATATTTCTAGTGTCCAACTTTCTTTAAGTCCTCAGTAATTATTTCCTCATTGAAAGTAATCTAATCTGGCTCTAAGAGCTGGATTAGTTTCTAAGCTTTCGCTGTTTTTGCTGGAAGAGCGAATTTAATCATTTATCACCAGTATACTGTCAACTAATTTGAAAGATTATTTTTCAGAAAATATAGGTTGGCCAACTCATACGGAATATAGGGCAGAAAACAACCCCAGGACTACAACTGGGACTATTATAGTTCTACCTATATTCATTTTTTCCTACGTAGTACTCACTCCTATTTCTAATAGCATTAATAACAAAAATGGTTGGGGGGATAAAAATTAGCTGTGCTACTAGTTTAGTAATACTAGACCATAGCATTATACTGAATAATAAGTTATTTTCTTTGACACCAAAGAAAGCTAAAGTTAGAAATAATTTCACATCGACTAAAGCGACTATAAATGTTGATACCGTTATTCTATATGCAATACTTTTTATTTTCAAAGATGAAAATAATACTCCAAAAAGAAACATAGAAATAAAGTAAGCACAAAGCGATGATAAGTAGACTCGATAATTGCTTAAACTGTATATTGAGTTAAAGCTTTGATTTAAGTTTGACTCTATTTCTAATCCAGGCGCTATTGAAGACAAATACATTAAACTAATAAAAGTAAGATAGCCAATATAAGCAATAATGATACATTGGTAATAGGCTCTTGGTGAGCGAATTGCAATAATTATAGCTGAGAAAAAGTAGACAAATGGATAGGTAAAAAAACCAGCGGTTAAATGAATATTATATACTTCCACCACTTTCATTGCTGAAAGGTTCGAAGCGGTAAGAAAGCAGGAAAGACCAAGAGTAGCGAGCAAAGTCGCAGCTTCAGTGATTTTCACGTATTATCGCTCCATAATATGATAAATCGCAATGAAATCTTCGTTATTTATCTTGAGCTTTTTCCTGATAGACGGCCTCAGTAAACTGTTGATTGATACGCTCACAGGAATATCAGAAATCACCATTTCTACGGTTTTATCTTGTATATTAACGGCTTTGATACGCTTGTCAGAAATCGAGTACCTTCCTTTGTGAAGTCCAACATCATGCCTATCAATGTAGGCATGATGGAACATTTCTTTACCTATAAACCCCACTAATCCGTCAATGGAATATAAATTGGAACGTTTTTTCCTTATTTTAAATACGTTAAATTTTGACATTTTTCAGTTGCATAATTGGATAACTATCTTCGTGAATGACTCCATTAGAAGATATGAAAATAAGCCTATGGTCTTCTTCTATCACTTTTCTAAGGACTACATCTCCAGACTGAGTAGTGCAGATATAGTGATTTTTATTTTTTAGCGGAGGCACAAATTTTTCAAAAATTAATTGGCTACTTTTGGGCAAACTGTCTATCAGTGAATTGTTTTTGATGTATATATCAGTATCTGTCTGTTCAGACAGAGTTACGATGTCACTATTCAGGCGCTCAAAATGGTATGGAGGGGCGGTATCATCCGAAAGATCAGAAAAAGTAATGTTATAGTAATTACAAATTTTCCCTAACGTTTCAATGGTTGGATTACTATTTTTTCCTGAATACAGGCTATACAAGGTGCTGTACTTTATTCCCATTTCTTGAGCGAGAAATTTTACACCGCCAGTATCATGTTTACTATCTGTTATAAGTCTTATTATTTTATCTATCATTCTAATCTAGCCAAAGTGTGATAACATTCATGTTTAAAGTTTGTCAGAACGATTATTAATCTATTTCTAACATTATGTGATCTTATAATTTTTATTGGATTCTAATGTTTTCTTACAAATTATCCAGTAATAATTTATCATATAAACGGTTTGTTTTATTAATGATAATTTTTGTCAATATAGCTTGTAAGTATGTGCACCCAATGAGCATAGATATAGTTAATTTTGTCTATCATCAATAGGATTGGGGCGTATAAGTATATAGTTCCTTTATCCTTGTAGAAAACGGTATAAATTTATTTAGTAGCTTCACAGTGGCATTGCTGGTATTTTCATAATGATTGAAAATATAGCGATTAAAATATTAACTGAGGATTTCATCACAATGGAAGCTCGTTCTTTGGAAGAATTTACAGTAACAGGCTTTACTGCTCGAACTTGTAATGCAGATGAGCTAGAACCGACTACGGCGAAAATAGCCCCCCTTTGGCAGCACTTTTATCAACATGCAGTACCAAGCTTGGGTGAGCAGTCATGTGTCTATGGGGTATACAGCAACTATGAGTCGGATGCTGAAGGCCAATATGACATTAGCGTAGGAGCAACAGAGCTCTCCGCTGACCGTTTAGAAGGGGCAAAACATGTGCATATTCCTGCTGGGCAGTACTTAGTATTCACCGCTAAAGGAGAAATGCCCAAAACGGTCATTGGCTTGTGGGGAGAAATTTGGTCGTATTTTGGCAATAGTGACTGTCCGCATGAGCGGGCATACACGTACGATTATGAACGTTACCTTGACGAGCAATCGGTTGAAATTTGTATTGCCATCAACGGATTCTGAAGTCTCGTTTCACCGTGTTTCTCTGGATGGCACTAATGTAATATTCACAGTGTCAAGCCGCTGAAAAACAGGCCTGCTAGCGCTATGGTACCAATCTGTAGGCATAGCTTCATTTAACCTAGCGGCCTTTAGAGCCGCTTTGTCCTGCGGGGCAATTAAAGCATAATCTAGTAACTGGTTAAGAATACGTTTGAGAGCTTGCCTTGTCAGTGAGCCATCGCGACAATGTCGTTTTATTTCACCGATAATTACACTATGAGGTACGAAGGGCTCTAATACGCCATTTTCGATAGTCGTCACTCGAGAAGAACGCATACAATTATGGCGTGCGCTTTCCCAGTCGGGTTTACCTTTGCTTGTCAGGTAGTTTTCTCGAAAGCAAAAGTAACTGAAAAGGAAGCGCTCTATACACGTCCATCGCTGCGCTTGGGCTTCGAGAAAAATGTGGTCAAGTTCAATGTCAATATCTGTCACGATTAATCTTATCAGTTCTATAGCTAGGATACATAACTTGGGTTGTTAGCATTAGAATGTATGCTTCTATATTTATGGATTGCACAAAGAAGTTGCACGAGCAATAGTACACCAGAAACACCAAGCCCAATACCTATACCACCCCAAACTCCCGCTAAACCGTGATCATGAAGCAGTAACCAAGCCGCAGGTAAACCAAATAGCCAATAACCTACAGCAGTAACAAAAGTGGGACCTACGACTATTTTCATCCCGCGAAGTAGGTTGATTGCCAGCAACTGCCATGCATCAACAACGAATGATAACGCCACGACCCAAAGCACGCTAATTAAAAGTATGGATAATTGTGTATCGAGATTGAATAGTACAGTGATGACCTCTGGCCAAGCAATGAAAAGCCCAGCTAGTAGAGCGCTGAGTATCGTCGTAATAAAGAAGCTGCGCTTTACCGTATGTTTAATGCCATCAAAGTTACTTGAGCCAAAATCTCGGCCAACCAGAATGGCTGCAGCTTGAGAGAATCCAAAATTTATATTCCAAGTAAAGCTTAGGCATTGAATAAGGATCTGATGCAGGGCTAGTGCTGCGATGCTGATCGCTCCAGCCATTAGAGTGCCGCCATAGATGAGTCCGTGCTCAAGCAATGAGGCAATCATAATGGGTATGCCAAGTGACAATAGAGGCTTGAGCAAAGATAAAGAGTACTCTTCTATGTTCAGCCATGGAGAAAATGAACGATATTCTGCCCGTTTAAATACCCAGTAACCATAACCTAGCATTACGAGAAAAGACGAAAGCGCAGTACCCGCACCGAGGCCCGCAAGGCCTTGCTCAAAGGTGAACGCGAACAAATAGCTCAGAGGAATGTTGAGTAAAACTGTCGAAAGGGACATAACCATAATAGATCGAGTGCTACCTAGAGCGCTGGTTAGACCACGAAGTACAAGCAAAATGAGTGAGGGTAACATGGCCCATTTTAACGTATTGAGATAGCTCATTGCTGGCTCAATCAACGGTTCAGGCTGATTTGCCACAAGCAGTAAGTTAGGAAAGTAGCCAAAACTGAATGTGAGCGCCAACGTAAGAATAAACGACAGCATGACTGCTCCCTTGATCGCAAAGCGAATTTGCTGGTTGCCAAACACTGGTCTTGCTATTCGTTGGCCGTATGCAATAGCAATCAGGTTTGCAACGCAACCCACGCAACTGCTCGCGATGATAAAGACAAAACTATACACTGAGGCTCCCAATCCACCCGCGGCTAGCGCAGAGACACTTAGCTGCGACATCATCCAAACATCAGTTAGAACCAACGCCATGGTGATCAGCTGTGAAATGATTAGTGGTAATGCCAAGGAGAGAATTTTTTTCATTGTATGCCTCGTGTCTGAATGTACATAAGGTATGCTTTTACTGTCTGGCGTTCAAATGATATTTATGTCATCCTTGCATAAGTTGAGATCATGTGAGAAAGCAATGTCTGGTTATCAATATCTTCCCTATTCACACAATGGGCTTAAAGTTTTTGAATGTGTTGCGCGTTTGATGAGCTTCACTAAGGCTGCGGAAGAATTAAACGTAACTCAAAGTGCTGTGAGTCGGCAGGTGAGGCAGCTGGAAAATGATTTGAACGTTTTATTGGTGGTGCGTAGACATAGAGCGATAGCCTTAACAGAGAAAGGGCGAGATCTGTATCAAAGGTTAAATAGTCACTATCGTGAACTTGATGCGCTGTTTAGAGAATGGTCTACCACGCACAAGCAAAGAATCGTAATAAAAAGTGCGCTCAGTTATGCCACTAGAACGTTGATGCCGCAAGTTGTCCGATTAAATGAAAGGTACCCTGAGTACGAGATTGTTATTATACCCTCCATCGAGGAAAGCCCCGATCTGGAGACAGAAGACTGCGATTTGCTGATAGTAAATACCTGCCAAAGAG
Organism: Vibrio zhanjiangensis; assembly: GCF_030161235.1. Classification (GTDB taxonomy): domain Bacteria; phylum Pseudomonadota; class Gammaproteobacteria; order Enterobacterales; family Vibrionaceae; genus Vibrio; species Vibrio zhanjiangensis. The sequence goes on from NZ_BSPW01000090.1 coordinate 33,021, forward strand.
AGCGATACATAGGTAAGAAAGGGGTGACGTTTTTGCGTGAAGAATATATGGCACCGGTTTACGCAAAATCGCTATCTGAACATAATATTCCGCTGCAAGATGTGCTCACCTTACCTCATTTGCATTCGACGCTCGATCATCAAGATTGGAAATATTGGTTAACGAAAGCAAATCTTCAAGGAACCAAGAGACGTAGAGATACGGTTTTCTATAGCTTAGATTTGGCGCTGAGTGCGTGTTTAGCTGGTCAAGGAGTCACAGTGACTGACCTCTTATTGGTGTTACCGGAGCTCAATAGGGAGTTTCTTAAATGTCCCGACGATGTGGTTTTGCAGCACAGCCAGTGGCAGTATTTCTGCTACCAACCTAACCGAAGTTCTGTCATCGATGAAATTCACGATTGGTTGGTTGAGCAAACCCAAAGTGAATTGGGTCAACTCAAAGCAATGTGCAAAAGTTTTGGTTGGGATAGTACCAAAGTAGAGTTGCCTTATTGTTAATTGCAACAACTACAGTTACGTTTATATTTGCTCATTTTTCCAATACCTGGGTTAAATGTATTGGTCGGATCTAATGAATGATAAAACTTTTGCAACTGTTTTTCAGCCTCATAGAGATGCCCCACATTATGCTCAGCCGGATATTTAGCGCCTTTTTGAGTCAGTAGTTCGAGCATTTTTTGTTTAATCTTTTTGGTGTTAGCCCCTTTTTTGAAAATATAGTCTTGGTGAAAGACGTGACACATAAAATGCCCATAGTAGAGGGCAACAACTAAGTCTTTTGTTATTTCTTCAGGTAGCTGCTCAACCCAATGAATGTCATTGCGACGCAGTGCGATATCGAGTGCAAGGATGTCCTCGACATCATTTGAATGTACGGTTTCATAGCGCATGGCAGCGCCCGCTGCGGCAAAGCGATGAAGCAGAGCCTTTTTGCCTTCTTCATCACTGCAGATAAAAAAGTCACAACCTGTGTAACTCGACCACTTCTCTTCTAAATAGGTTTTGGCTTCTTCAATCCCGCCATCACTCATTTTAAGAATCAAATGGTGCTCGTACTTGTCCCTAAATTGCAACATGCGTTGTGGTAGATGCTGAGGAAATAACTTACTCAGCCAATACATAGCAAGGTCTGGTAGTTTTTCAGAAACAAAGGGAATTCGCTTGAGGATGGCTTCTATCTTGGCCTTGAGAGAGAAGAATTTTGGCAGTCGTTCAGTACCCAAATGGTGAATAGACAGAAATACATCTTTACCATAGCTCGCAGCAAGGTCAAATATATCTCGGTGCAGATACTCACCCATTTCAGGGAGATGTTCAAATTGACTCAGCATATCGCGTCTAAGCTTGCTTAGCCTGTTTGGATCATTACAGCCGATATAAAAGACCTGTTCCTTTTCAGGCACAGGATTCGTATCCACACGCACGGCGAATACAGCGAGTTTTCCAGCGCATCCGCTGGCTTCAAATAGGCGCCTTGAGTCTGCATTGAAACGAGATGGAATGTCCGAATCCACATCACGAACTCTAGCTTCATATTCTTTATCTGAGGCCATTGCATTAGTGTGTTTTACATTTTCAGAGGTAAAATTGCCTTGTTCAAGATTGGTCAGAATTTCCTCTGGCGAGTCGCCTAGACCCTCTATCCCTAGATGATTGACCAGCTCCAATTTGCCTTCTTGTGTTACTTGAGCAAAGAGAGCAAGTTCAGTGTAAGCTGGTCCTCGTTTTACAAGAGCGCCTCCGGAATTGTTCGCGATGCCGCCGACCACAGTCGCGCCAATAGACGAAGAACCTATCACTGAATGAGGGGCTCGATTGACTGATTTGAGTTTCTTTTCCAATTGGTGAAGGCTCACTCCGGGTAAGCTCACTACTTGTTTGCCATTGTCGATCAGGTGAAGGGTATTGATGCGCATGATGTTGATCACAACGACCTCACGATCATAGTCTTCGCCACTGGGTGCAGAGCCTTCAGTGAGTCCTGTCTTGGCCGCCTGCATGATGATGATGCAGTTGGATTGAACGGCCGCTTGTAATAGCTGCCATTGCTCAATAAGAGAAGCTGGAAAAACTATCGCAAGCGCTTTCCCTCTACCTGACCGGAAACCGGAACGATAGTACTCGGTTTTTTTTTCACCGGTTAATACGTGTTGTTTCCCAACAATATCGATAAATTGCTGAATTAACGCTATTTTATCCATAGGTTTCCTTAACTTGCAGTTTAGACGTTTTAGTTTTTGACAGTCTAAAGTTGAAATTTAAACCACACCACCGCAATACTTAGAGCAATAATGAATGGTTTTGTGGATAAGACCGGAAATTATTTTCTAATTTCTTCAATATCAATGAATTATATCGAGTTTGTTCAGAAAATTAGTCAACCTAATGACAATGTTTTTTTCCTAAATGAATGTAATCTTCTAGGTAACGGGCCTAAGTTTCTTGTTGAACAATGGTTTTTGTTGTGCCACTTCATATAAAGGCGTGAAGTAATAGGCCCAAGTTGCTTACCGCAAATATGAACCATATTTCTATACAGAGTGCTGACAAAGTCATACAAAGAAGTCATACCAGTTCATGGTTGATTAATGTAATGTGTTTGGCCACTAGCGTTTTATGAGAAAGCATCAAGATGAAAAAATCATTGTTTCTATTACCTTTACTATTATCTTCGACGGTTTATGCTGCCAATCATCAACTTGGTTTAGCAGTCGGGTACGGTGGGACTGAGGGGCCAGATAATTGGAGTGATTCAGGTTTTGCGGCCAAAATCGATTATGCCTATCAATTTCATCCCAATTTTGCCGCTGAGATTGGCTATGCAGGTGTTGAAGGTATGACAAGTAATTTGGTATCTGCCGTGTTTGGGACAACGGAACAAGAAGTTAGCTATTCGACGGGTTTTGCCGGATTGAAAGCGGTGATATCTCCCATGTCATTCCTTGATTTTTATGCGGTAGGTGGGGCGAATTATTCAGAAGTCAAAAAAACGTATACGCCAGCGGGTGGTGCAAAACGTACCGATTCCCACACAGGTACTCATCCTTACTACGGCGTTGGTGCGGATTTAATATTTTTTAGCCATGTGGGATTAAATTTGGAATACCGAAAGTTCTTTTTGGCTAATGACTTTGAATCAGATGTGGTGTTTACAGGGATAAACGTTAGGTTTTGACCTAGCCGGTTACATCAAAAGTTGTTGGGTATGACCTAACACGACGCCTTTAGCATTTTAATAGCAATGGAAATCGAGTTTGCTTTCACTCAAGACTTCAACTCACACTATGAGTTAAACTGTTAACACCCTGTCTATTAGTGTGAGAGTCCGTCTATGACATCCATAGAGCAGCAACTTGCTAAGCTGAAAATCATTCCTGTTATTGCCATCAACAACCTAGACGATGTGATTCCTCTGGGGCGGACACTTATTGAGCATGGTTTGCCATGTGCAGAAATCACATTTCGTACAGATTGTGCTGCGCAAGCGATCCATCAGCTTCGAATGACCTATCCGGATATGTTAATTGGGGCGGGTACCGTGTTGACCATAAAGCAAGTGGATGACGCAGTAGAGGCGGGCGCTGACTTTATCGTTAGCCCTGGTTTTAACCCCAAAACGGTGCAGTACTGTTTGGATAACAATGTCACTGTCATCCCTGGGGTCAACAATCCTAGTTTAGTCGAGCAGGCGATGGATTTTGGGCTTAAAACGTTGAAGTTCTTTCCAGCCGAACCCTCTGGTGGCACCGCTATGCTCAAGGCACTGTCAGCGGTTTACCCAGTTAAGTTTATGCCGACCGGTGGGATAGGTATCGACAATGTTGATGCTTATCTTGCTATCGATTCTGTGCTGGCCTGTGGCGGGACATGGATGGTTCCACCTAATCTAATTGACCAAGGGGACTGGCACGAAATTGGAGATCTTGTTAAGCAAGCGTCCACGGTAACCCGCTGACTATAAAAAACGCACTACAAAATGAAGTTTAGTTAAAGAGCAAATATCTCTACTGATACTAACTTTGTAGTCTCATTGGTTACGCTTACGCATAAGGCCACGTTGCTCGCTTTAAAAATTAGACAGAGGTGGTCTGATACTGAGGCGATGCTTGTACTGCGAACTCGCGCCCATCGAGTAACCCTTTGCCCTTTTTGAGTTCATTTAATCGTGCGTTTACTACGCCATCGGTACTGGAAAAATCGATCTTATAGCTGCCGACATATTCTTGTACGTATTTGGTTGATAGCGATTTCAACTTGTCTATATAGACGACCGCTTTATCAAATTCGCCCTGTGAGACGGCTTCAAGTTTCGGGGTAAGGAGCTGAGCAAATCGGTAGGGATGGCCGACAAATCCACTGCCCATAACAAGTGCAGCAATAATGGGGGTTGTTACCACCGCGCTTTGGAACCACTCTGAAAACATCTTGTGATCATTGAGCATACTGGCATTAGATGTGCGATTTAGCCATTCTTTTTTGGCGCGACTTAAAGTATTTTGCAGTAGTGAACGTTGGACAAAAAAGTCGACCAATTTAATAATGCGCTCTAATACACTGATGATAAAACTGACCAGCGAACCAACACCCACAGCCGTTGCACCTGCAATTCCAGCAACACTTAATGTAAAGTCTTTGATGCCACCAAGAGCACCAGCTGCCGAGTGGCGGGCGAGGGTTCTCGATATAATACTAGGATGACCACCCAAGAGTTCAACGCCTCGTCCTTGATAGATTTGGCTGATGAGATCTCGCGATTTTAAGACTGATTTTTTGACGTCAGAATAGAGAGCCGATGCGCCTCGCACGTGCCCCCATCCAGGAACAACACTCGCTAAGGTTCCGGCGAATTTACTGATCAAAAAAGCGCCCATTTCGGATAGCCATTCTATCCCATGAAGCAAGTCGCCATAAATATGTTTTACTTTATCAAGTAAGGTACGGAAAAAATCGGCAAACAGCTCCTTTAAGCTATTTTTCATCGCAGTGGTTACTTCAGATGCTTTTTTGACCGCTTTAGATAGCTTTTTTGCGGCTTTGGATTTCTTCAACTTTGCCATTGTTTCTGTGTTGCTTATGAGGCTTTCTGCCGCTTGCTTAAAATCTGACAAGGGTTCTGTACCCACGACAAAAGCACTAAAAAAGTGGGCGTTGGATATGGTGGCGACTTTGGTTATTTCTGTACTGGCCAGCATGTACATAGCGCCCATTCGAGCATCGGCCATTTCAGCAATTTGAACCCCTCTAGCAGATTGGGACGTCTTTCCAAAAATTTTATCTTTAATGAACCGCTTGAGTAGATTCATCTTCATATTAACCTCCAGCACAAAGTACAGCAGCATGAGTATGCAAATTCAGTTTGTGTGTGTATCAATAGTTTAGGTTTCTATTAATCAATTTAACAGTTTGGTGCGGATTTGGTCTAGCTGACACCTATTGGTATCGAGGTAAAACTCACACTTAATACTGGCTTTGTTCCGTGAAAGGTCGAGTAGGCAGGGGTTTTGATCGCTAATGATGAGGGGAGGACTAGTCAATCACCATATGTATTCCGAATAGCCACGCAAAACCCTGATAAAATGAAGTCTTTTATAGCTTTAACTCACGAAACCAGTTCTGCGCTGGCTAACTATTGCCCCGAAGTGGGTTACAGGTCGAAGTTTGAGCAAAGATCATCGGTTAGATTGGATATAGAAAAGCTAATGATTGGCAAAAGGCAATATATGGTTCGCCCCTCACATTTTTTAGTGTACGTTTTTGTTCCATTGGACTTCAAATCGTTAACAAGAGATCAGTGCCCAACACACAACCTCTTTAACCAGCGACTAAGAGCTAATATTTCTGGTTGTCTCACACGTTTTTTTTTGCAGACAAAATAGATACTATCCCCAGTTGGTAGTTCATGCATAGGTATTCGTATTAAAAACTGCCGATCAATTTCATTCATATAATAAGGGTTTATAAAAGTGATACCTTGCTCATACCTCGCTGCTTCCGATGCCAGAATCATATGACTAAAGTGGTGTAGACGAGCCGTGTTAGGTAAAGAAAAACCTCCCAGGTCACACCATTGTTTCCAATCTTCCCCTTTTTTCTTACTCGGCATCATGCTTTGTACAGAGAGCAAGGGAAATTGCCATAAACCTTCAGGCAAAGGAAGGCTTTCGAGCTGCTGCCATATTTTATGGCAGCACACTGGGTAGATTACTTCATTGTAGAGTTTTTCTGAATGATAATTTTTTCCTGCTTCGTAGGCTAAAATAAAACAATCGGCAACGTCATCGGATAAATTCGGGTGATCAGAAAACATTTCTAACGTCAATTCAATGTTGGGGTGCGATTGACGGAATGCCCCGATATTCGGCATAAGCCATTTCACGGCTAGTGAACTATACACAGCTAGTTTTACTTGCCCCCGATCACCTTCTTTGAACCAATGACTAGCGCGTGCTATGTTCATCAAAGCATCGCCCACTTCCTCATAATACCGTTGTCCCTTTTCTGTCAGTGACAGTTTTCTACCTTGGCGTTCAAACAAGGGGTCATCAAGGTAATCCTCTAGTAATTTTATCTGGTGACTAACAGCACTTTGGGTAACGTTTAAGTGTTCGGCAGCTTTTGAGAAACTGTTTAAGCGAGCAACAGATTCAAAATATTGAATGGCTCGCATTGGTGGTAGCTTCATTATAAAAAAATCTCATACTAATGAAATATTTATCATTATACATCATAAACAGATAGCCATAGACTTCAATCTAACGTTCAAAAATCAACCTAGAGGTAAGTGAATGCGTAAGATTTCAACGGGGTTAGCACTAATGCTATTAGTTGCCGGTAACCTAAGCTCAATTTTCTCTGAAGCAATGGTAAAAACTATCGGAAACAATGATTCTATTTTTCAGTTTATTCTATTTCGACAAATAACCGCAGTAGTAATATTACTCCCTTGGTGTTATGGCTCACCAGCTAAGAATTTCAAGGTTGGGATATGGTGGCATATACTTAGAGGGCATGTCTGGCTAATAGGCATGTTCTTTACCGTGATTGCTCTAACATCCTTACCGCTGGCGACGGCCAGTGCCATTTTTTATGCAGCACCTTTGATCATGTTGATGTTCGCATCACTTTTCTTTCAAGAAACGATCTCTCGTTTCTCTATAGTTTCCGTCATCATGGGTTTTATCGGTGTACTCATTGTAATACGCCCAACAGAGCTCAGTTGGGCGGCGATATCGGCGTTGCTTGTCGCATTTTATCTCGCGATTAATAATCTGTTGATCAGAAAATTGCCAAAGGAGCAATCTGTAACCCAAACACTATTTATGACCAATTTAGTTGGAATACCCAGTGCTCTGATAGCCACAACATGGGAAAACGCTACGATTCAATTTGACTTATTCTGGCCAGCAGCAGCATCGACAACTTTTATTCTTGTGTACGCTGGCTTTGGTATTTTGGCCTATCGTGCTGTTGAAAGCCATAAGATTGCCGCTGCAGAATACAGCGGGTTGGTGAGTGCTATTATTGTTGGGATCGTTATGTTCAACGAGGTACCGGATTTGATGACTATTATTGGATCTACCATCATCATTCTTCCCCTATTCTTTTTGGCAAATATAAACAAAAAGAGCTCTCCCGTCAGAGCAACGTAAATCAGGAATATAAGTATTCCAAACCTTTTGTAAAAAGTGCTCGGGGTCAGGTCTTTCATTTTGTGAGTAGATTCATCTTCATATTAACCTCCAGCACAAAGTACAGCAGCATGAGTATGCAAATTCAGTTTGTGTGTTTATCAATAGTTTAGGTTTCTATTAATCAATTTAACAGTTTGGTGCGGATTTGGTCTAGCTGACACCTATTGGTATCGAGGTAAAACTCACACTTAATACTGGCTTTGTTCCGTGAAAGGTCGAATAGGCAGGGGCTTTGATCGCTAATGATGAGGGGAGGACTAGTCAATCACCATATGTATACCGAATAGCCCCGCAAAACCTTGATAAAATGAAGTCTTTTATAGTTTTAACTCACGAAACCAGTTCTGCGCTAACTGGCTTTTGCCCCAAAATGAGCCAGCCTCAGATTTGTTGCACATTTCTTTGTCATCATTTGACCTATATTTCCTAATAACTGAATATATTGTCAGTTTTGTATGGAATGTGTCTGGTTAAAAGATACTGCTGTGCGCAAAGGAGACTATATGCCATATCCAATAGAAAGAAAGTTAGTAATAGCGGTTTCATCTAGTGCTCTGTTTGATTTGTCTGAGTCACATTCTGTTTTCGTTAATGACGGTGCAAAGGCTTACAAAGAGTACCAAGAGTCTCATTTAAATGAGGTCCTACACAAAGGAGTAGCTTTTCCGTTTATCAAGCGTTTTTTAAATATCAATAACCATTTTGAAAAACAGCAACCAGTAGAAGTGGTGCTCCTATCAAGAAACTCAGCAGCGACAGGGAAAAGAGTTTTTCGTTCAATACAGCATTATGGCTTAAATATAACTAGAGCTGCGTTTATGGAAGGGAAATCTCCATTTGAATACGTTCCAGCATTCAATGCGTCTCTATTCCTGTCCGCAAATGAAGAAGATGTAAAGAATGCTATTGATGCGGGTTACCCCGCTGGAGTGGTCTTACCCAATGAAAATATAAATGATGAAGGTGAGGATGAGCTGAGGGTCGCTTTTGACTTCGATGCTGTGATTGCTGATGATGCATCTGAACGTGTTTTTAAAAAAGACGGTAAACTAGATGACTTTCATGCATATGAGGTAGCTAATTCACACATACCTCATCAGCCAGGCCCCTTGGCTGACCTATTCAAAAAATTGTCTTTTATGCAAAAACTCGAAGATAGAGAGGTCGAAAAAGATAGTGGTTATCAACGTATTTTAAGAATTTCAATAGTGACAGCGCGTAATGCACCGTCACATGAGCGAGTTATTACAACTTTGGTACATTGGGGAGTCGAAGCAAATGAGATATTTTTCCTTGGTGGTATGGAGAAAGATCGCATTTTGTCTAGGTTGAAGCCTCACATGTTTTTTGATGATCAAAAAAGCCACCTTAAATCACGAGCTGGTGATATCCCAATGGTTCATATTCCATTTGGTGTAGCCAATAATGGTGACAGTTAGCACAGACAACGCGCTTCAGTCGATAAAATATATGTTACGAATTTTGTCCCCCCAAATATGGCGCCATATCTTTTTCAACTAAACTTTACGTTTGAGTACCAATATCATTAAAGGAATGAAATGCAAAACCTCGTAAGGCATACGCTTTATCTTTTTCTAGGGATTACAGGTCTAACCGCTGTTATCACGCTAGCAGGTGTCGGTTATACTTGGTTTTTCTCTGAAGCGAAAGAACTCCCCCATTTAGAGTGGCTAATAGGGTCTGTACTTATAGAGGTAGTTGCCGTGATCGTCATGCTTGCCAAAAAAGGGATGAAGTATCTTCCGGACACACAAACTGATAACGAACCAAAAGATACCCTTAAGTTCATGGAAAGTTTTATCTCTGCGGGCACTAGCGCAACGGTTGTGAGTAACAGAGTCTCTTGGCTAGTAGGTGATAATAAACTGATATCAATTTTTCAATCAAAAATTGAAAACGGTACTCGCATTGAAATTATCACGCCAAATGAAGTCCCAGAGGTACTTAGAGAAAACCTGAAAGGTGCATCATTTATTGTCACAGGAGAAAGTGTATCACCTGAAGCTAGGTTTACATTAGTGAACGGAGACCGTAGCGGCGCTGAAAAGCTCGCCATTGCTCGTGGTGTTCATCCTGACCACGAGATTACAATTTTTGACAACAATTCTGGCCCCCAAATAATTGCAATGGCGAAAGACATAATTAGAAAATCCAAGGAGTTGTCTAATGCCGCATAGGTGGTGCAATTCAGCGCAGATACGTCGAGAGCAAATTGAGTCAGGAGCAGACTTAACATTCAATGAAGTCTTTAAGCCACTTTTAGTAAGTCGAATTAAGAGTCTTTCACCTAGAAATGTGCTGGAAGTGGGCGCTGGTACTGGCCATATTTCCAAAGAATTATTTAAATTAGGATTTTCTGTTACAGCAATAGAGCCTTCTGCCGAAATGTATAGGGTAGCAAAAGACGTATTGTCTTTAACGGGTGTGAGGTTGTTGAACTGTGCTTCATTCGAATTAGAGAAAAATGCTTTATATGAGCTCGCTTTTACCCACCTTGTTGCACATGTTGTTGATGACCTTACTAAGTTTTTTGAATCAATCGGGAAACACCTGAAAACTAACAGTCATTTTATTTTTTCAATCCCGCACCCCTGTTTTTATAATGAATATAAGGGTTTTTTCGGAGATGAGTATAACTATATGACACCAATGTTCAAGAATGTGTCATTTACAATCACTAAAGATCCACAAAATACGATCAGTGGAGTGCCATATCATCACAGGCCGTTATCAGAGTACTTCAATAAGCTTGTTAAGTCTGATTTCGCTATTGATGGCTTTGATGAAATTTATCCAGAAGATGATATACAAATAAAATATGGTGCTAGATGGGAGTTCCCACGATACTGTGTGTTTACTTGCAAAAAACTCTAATAAACACATGTTGTCAGACTGATTTTCAGCTGCGCTCCAAAACAGCCGTAAATGCGGGCGTTATGTTGCTGGTCAGTTTCGGCGATATTTGGACGATGAAGTGACTTCTAAAGCTCATATTGAGTATCGAAAAATTGGTTATAAGCCGAACGAATGTTTGGGGTCAGGTCTTTCATTTTGCCCTAACCAAATTTATCCGAAAGTCCGACATTCACCAGAAATCGTAACGTGGAATTGTCCAGATATGTTCTGAAGAGGCATACAACATAGAAATGCCCCGAAGTGGGTTACAGGTCGAAGTTTGAGCAAAGATCATCGGTTAGATTTGATATATAAAAGCTAATGATTGGCAAAAGGCAAGACCTGACCCCAGAAGTGGACCCCAATGGTTGGACACATAAACTAATTCCTTAAGTGGTTGATCCAGCTTATG
>NZ_BSPW01000091.1 GCF_030161235.1 Vibrio zhanjiangensis
GCCAGTGGATGCCGAGAATCGGCTTAAATCTGTGTCCGGAATTTGTTGACCACTACAAATTGTCACTAAGATGAAAACTACTAAAGTAAACCATATAAAACTGTTTAAGCTTTGTATCAAGCCTGAATAAATGATCTGATGAAAATTTCGATCAAGAAGATCGCTGTCTAGGCCCAAAGTATTAAAGTAGCCATGGGTAAACGCTGTACTTACGCAATACAAATACGCTGTGAGCAGTGCTGCTATACCTGCACTATCAACTAATTTCACAGAACCTCCGCCATACGTACGCAACACTAATCAGAGCAAAAGGAGCAATAAATAGGTTAAATTTACTGGAACTCCATGCTACGCAGATTACTACCGTTAAAGTCATCCACTCGATCCACTTAAAGAATGACTCTACGTGCTCGTTTCTGAAAAAATACTTTACTAGTGTCTCTCTTTGCATGTCATCTCCAGAAGTTATAACATTTTTAATAACATGCCAGCTCGTCTTCACGCCAGACCAAATTACAACCAACCTACCATAACCCACAAAAAATTAAACCATATGCATCGAGTTTTTCATCTCTCCGTCACATATATCCTTCGCAATGGTTTATCCAAGTTCTAGACGCAAAAAAGCGAGCCTAACGCTCGCTTTTAACTGTCTATTTTTTCGTCAACTAAAGCAACTCAACCGATTGCTGGGCGATCACGTATTCTTCATTGGTTGGGATCACCATGACCACGGCGCCAAGTAACTCGGATTTGGCAATAATACCAGATTGGCCAAAGCGAGCGGCTTGGTTTGCTACTGCGTCTTCCACAAAGCCAAGCAGTTTAAGGTTTTTAATGATTTCACTGCGTATTGGCTGCGCGTTTTCACCAATGCCGCCGGTAAAGACAATCGCATCCAGCTTATCGAGCGGGACAAGATATGAGGCTATATATTTGGCAACGCGATAGGTAAACACATCAAAGGCCAGTTTCGCGCCTTTATGCCCTCCTTCCATCGCTTCCAGTATGCCTCTGGCATCTGAAGTTAGCCCAGAAACACCGAGAAAACCCGATTTCTTATTTAGGGTTTCAAACACGCTTTCTTGGCTCCAGCCTTTTTTGATCAAAAATTCAATGATCCCTGAATCTAAATCTCCGCAGCGCGTGCCCATCATAAGCCCAGCCAATGGCGTAAAGCCCATAGAGGTATCAACAGAGCGGCCAGCACTCACGGCGCACACCGAAGCGCCATTGCCTAAATGCACCGATATAATATTGGACTTCTCAACAGTCTGACCAAGCATTTTCGCCGCTTCACGGCTGACATAATAATGGCTAGTACCGTGAAAACCATAACGGCGAATGCCATGCTCTTTGTATAGCGGCTGTGGAATGCCGTACGTAAAGGCTTTATCTGGCATACTCTGGTGAAACGCGGTATCAAAAACGGCAAATTGCGGCAAACTAGGAAATGCATTTAACGCTGCCTTAATTCCCTTCACGCCGGCAGGATTGTGCAGCGGAGCAAGGGAAGACAAAGCGTCAATTTCAGCCAGTACCTTATCATCAATGCGAACCGTAGAAGTAAACTTTTCACCGCCGTGGACAATTCGGTGCCCTACTGCAACCAATTGTTTTGACAAGGCTAATGACTCGATCAGATCGACCACCTTTTCTATTGTGTACTCATGATGGTTGTCTTTTATTTCAATCACTTGTTGTGATTTAGTCCCTTGGTATTTCCAGCTAATGACAGCTTCTGGCAAACCAAAACACTCACCTAAGCCGGAGACAATCGCTTCGCCTGAAGCAGAATCAATAATAGCGAATTTTAGAGAAGAGCTTCCTGAATTAATCACTAAAACAAACGATTTTGGCATAAGCTGTACCCTGTTATTAAGCATAAGCGGGAGTGAGGTCTCCCTTACGTACGATAATCTTACTCAATATTTTTTTAATAATTCAACTTTTTTTAAGTCGAGAGAGACAGACAAACCCATTTTCGTTGATCCAACACAAGCTAAAATTTAATTTCCAAGATAAATTTAATCCGTTAACCGTCAAAGAGAATTATCACAATTGACTTGTGATAGCGGCAAGCTTGAGTCATATTCAACCCTAGTCGAAAGGTAACGTATCAAAGAGGGTCGGCATGAATATAGGAGCCATATCAAAACTCACTGGTTTGTCGAGTAAATCGATTCGTCTTTACGAGGAAAAAGGCGTAATAAGCGCACCGAATCGCAGTGATTCTGGCTATCGAGAGTACGGCGATAAGCACGTTCAAGAACTGAATTTGGTGTCTCGCGCCAAAAATGCTGGCTTTTCACTGCAAGAATGCAAAGAATTTGTTGAACTGGCTCAAAACCCTCGACGCACAAGTCGTGAAGTTAAACAAAAAGCTCAGCAAAAGCTTAATGAAGTGGAAGTAAAAATTAGCCAACTCACTGAAATACAGCAACAACTCACTGCATGGATCAATGCATGTCCTGGTGATGAAGGAAGCTGCTGCCCCATTATTGAAGATCTCACCAAGTAACATAGAGACAATTTTTATGTGAGTTTTTAGTTACCTAGCATGAAGTCCCTCATAAGATCATGTAACATTAATAAATAGAATCGTTACATCAGGCACCTTCATGGAAGCAGAATTACTGGACATAAAAAACTTCTTGTCCCAACACCCTCCCTTTGACGAACTAGACGATGACGTACTTGACTTCGTCACCCAGCATGTTGAGATTTCTTATTTTCGTGAAGGAACACCCATTATTCACTTTGGCGACGAAATTCACGACCTCTATATGGTTAGAAGCGGTGTGGTAGAGATCTACAGGCGTAAAGGTGAGCTTTATAACCGTCTCGATGAAGGCGCGCTATTTGGTCAAATGGGGCTGTTAACCAATAATAAAGTCCGTTTCCCAGCCACCGCCATCAAAGATACCTTGCTGTATTGTATACCTGAATCTGCCTTTCAGGAGCTCTACGATAACCACGAAACCTTTGCCGATTTTGTCGAGGTTGAAGATACCGCTCGACTTCGACAAGCGGTCTCAAGCAGCAACGAGCAAAACGATCTTACGACCTCGAAGGTTCGCACCTTATTAAAAGGTGAAACACCATTTCTGGAAAAAGACGAAACGATCCAAAATGCGGCGATTAAAATGGCCGATGAGAATGTATCGTCATTACTGATTATCGATCCAAACATTCTCGAAGATAACGAGGAAGACCAGTCTCCTCTTGTCGGCATAATTACCGACAGAGACTTATGCACACGCGTATTGGCAGAAGGGCTAGACCCAAGCGATCCCGTGTCTGACGTGATGACAACCGAGGTGATATCTCTTGATCATAACGCCTATGTCTACGAAGCCATGCTCACCATGCTGCGCTACAATGTTCATCATCTACCCGTCTTAAAAGATAAAAAGCCTATTGGCATTATTGAAACGACGGACATTGTTCGTTATGAATCACAGAATTCACTGCTGCTAGTGAGCAGCATTTTCCAACAGCAATCCATTGAAGAACTTGCCTCACTTGCTAAGCAAGTCAAAGACAGTTTTGTTCGGCTGGTCAATGAAGACGCCAACTCACATATGGTTGGCAGTGCAATGTCTGTGATAGGAAAAAGCTTTAAGCAACGCATCATAGAGCTTGCCGAAGAAGAGCTTGGTGAGCCGCCTGTTCCATATTGCTTTCTTGCGCTTGGCTCTATGGGCCGTGATGAACAAATACTGGTTACGGATCAAGATAACGCCATCATTCTTGATAATACCTACGACAATGACAAACATGGCCAATACTTTGCTGAATTGGCAAAACGTATTTGTGATGGCTTAGATCAATGTGGCTACACCTATTGTACGGGCGATATTATGGCAACCAATCCCGTATGGCGCATGACGCGCACGGAATGGGAAGCCTGTTTTTCGGATTGGATTGATGACCCGAATCCTAAAGCCTTGCTCAATGCCTCGATTTTCTTTGATCTTGTGGGTGTTTACGGCCGGCTAAAATGGGCAGAGCAACTCAATGGCTTTATTGTCAGGCGTGCGCGCAAAAACAATCGTTTTCTTGCCTGCCTGGCTCGTAATGCCATGAACCGCACTCCGCCTCTTGGTTTCTTTAAAGCTTTTGTGATGGAGCAAGACGGCCGACACAATAACTCCATCAACCTAAAACGCAGAGGAACAGCTCCGCTTGCGGATCTGATCCGTGTTCATGCTCTTGCCGTCGGTTCGCGCTCTACCAACTCGTTCGAGCGCTTAGACGATATTCATGAAGCCGGCATTTTGCCCAAAGGCAAAGCACGTGATCTGCGAGATGCGCTAGAGTTCATTTCGATGGTACGAATTCGCCACCAAGCGTTTGATGTCGAAAATGGCGTAGAACCCGATAACAATATAGAACCAGAGAATCTGTCTGATTTTGAACGCCGAAACCTCAAAGATGCCTTCCAAATCTTAAGTAACGCGCAGAATTTTCTCAAATTCCGTTACCAAGCCAGTAATAACTTTAAGTAGGTCATGATGATTAAAAAGTTCTTCAATACCTCCTACCTCAACTGGCAAAAAACATTTGATGTGAATAAGCAGCGCAGTCAAAATGCCGCACTAAAAGCCTATTACGGCACTGGTTTGCCCAACCCAAGCGTTCCTTTGGAAGACATTACTTTCTTAGCCATGGACTTTGAAACCACTGGTTTGGATTCTACTCAAGATGACATTATTACTATCGGTACAGTGCCATTTAATGTAAATAGAATTTTTATCAACCAAGCCCGACACTGGATCGTAAAACCTCGCCAAAAGCTGGCCGAAGAATCGGTCATTATTCATGGTATCACTCACAGTGATATTCTCGATGCCCCCGATTTAATTGACATCTATAAGCAAGTTCTCGAACAAATGGCAGGAAAAGTCATGGTTGTACATTATCAGCGAATAGAAAGAGAATTTTTCGACCGAGCCCTTAAAGATCGTATAAATGAAGGTATTGGGTTTCCTGTCATCGACACTATGCAATTAGAAACACTTTATCAGGCACAGACCAATGGTGGATTTTTCAAACGACTGCAGGGTAAAAAGCCGGAATCAGTTCGACTTGGCGCAAGCAGAACACGTTATGGACTGCCCAATTACACACCACACCATGCACTGACTGATGCAGTGGCCACCGCAGAACTGCTGCAAGCTCAAATAGCCCACCATTATCACCGCAAGACAAAAATTGGGGAAGTCTGGATATAACCAGACTTCCCCAAGTAACCAGTTACTCGCAAGTACTTATTTATCTCTTGACGTCAACAGTCCAACCTTTGTTTGTTAAGGAGTCAACTGTACCTTGCTCAGTCGCAGCTTCCATACTGTCGCCAGCCAGAGTCACACTTAAATCCCCGTATGTGTTATCTGAAGATAATCCATTGACGTCTAATGCGTTTAGAACTGCGTTAACGTTATCAGAGGTGAAGGTCTCAGTCTTAGAAAACAACCTTACCGAACGCAACCCATTAGGCAGCTTAGTCACCGGCTGTGTTGGAGAGACAGCATCATACCAAGTAAATGATGTTAGCGTATTAGGTAAATCTTCCATATGTCCACCTACCATTACATCTTGCCCCAATGACAAAGACGTGAGCTTTCTAGGCAGTTGTGAATACTCGCCAGTAAGGTTAAATCCATTGCCAAGGGTAAGACTCGTTAAGCTCGCAGGCAACTCAGATATTGTGCCGTAAACTGCATTTCCGTCTATGATGTCAAGATGCTTTAGAGTACGTGGCAGTGCAGAAATATCCCCAGTGACTGTCCACTTGTCTAACCCTAAGCTAGTAAGGTTTGGCGGTAAATCATAAAGATTATCGCCCTGTTCCTTTAGGGTAACGTTATAAATATATACACTCACAAGCGAACGGTTGAGCTCAGAGAGCCTGCCACTAAGTGTGTTGCGTGAAAGGTGGACACTTTTAACTGACGAAGGCAGATCCGCAAGCTCACCGATAAAATACTCCGTAGAATAGAGCTCTAAAAACTCAATGGAGCTAGGTAGAGAAGCAATACTGCCTGATATCTTTTCATTGCCGTCATTTCTTAAGATTAGTGACGTAAGGTTGGGTGGTAGGTCCGCTAAATTACCTTCCAATGACTCAGCAGAAATAGCTAAGTCATTGATGCTTCTGGGTAGGTTAGATAAAGAGCCAGTAAATGCAGTTACTCCGCTCACCGATAATCTTGAGGGCGAAGTGTTCGCCAACCCTGACGTGTCGATCGTCACATTTCCTGAAATATCAATCGTTGTATTACATGGCGCATAGCAATGTGTTGTCAGGGAAATATCACCAGAATAGCTACCCTCATAGCTGTGGCTACGTTGACCCCCACCGTTTACTTCTTCAGTCGTTCCATCCCCCCAATCGACCACGGTATAAGTGCTGCCTCCACCCATCAGACCCCCTAGTGTAATTTGTCTCGCGTCTATCACACCAAGGGATTCCTCTTTCACAGTATTGGCTGGGTAAGTTTCACTACTACTGCCACCACAACCCATAAGTATGACAGGCAAGCTTGCTAAGCATAAAAGCTTTAGCGAAAGACGTTTCGTTGGAATGTTCATTTAACAGCCACCTTTAATAAAATAGTTAATATCGATAAGTTGCGGTGGAGTCTATTGATAAGTGGTATAAAGAGTGAAACGAAATACGCAGAAATACAGGGAAATAAGATAAAGACAAGACGATACTGTTTTAGTTTTTTTTAGCATTATCGATATAGCATTGAAAATACAGTATTTATGTTAGCTTCGTTCATTATTGTAGCCATTGGATGAAAATCAAAAAAGGGCGATGAGTCGCCCTTTGTTAGATTTAGCAGATCCGTATTTAACGCTGATATTGCTCTGTGCGCATGCCCATTACTAAGCTCACACACATAAGTAGCAACACAAACGTAAAGGGTAACGCCGTTGATATTGCGCCCGCTTGTAGGCCCTGAATGGCTTCTGTTCCGCCAATCCAAAGCAAGGCAACAGCAATGGCACCTTCCATAAACGCCCAAAAAATTCGTTGAAGGACTGGCGCATCGACTTTACCACCCGCGGTGATACTATCAATCACTAAAGAGCCGGAATCGGACGAAGTGATAAAGAATACCAACACCAAAATCACTGCAATCACGGATAACACAGTACCGAGAGGCAAAACATCAAACATTTGGAACATAGCTAAAGAAACATCCGTGAGGCCATTTGCTCCCAGCTCACCAATATTGTTCACTACCTGATCAATCGCCATACCACCAAATACAGACATCCAAAGTAGCGTAACAATCGAAGGTACAATCAGCACTGCTGTCATAAATTCTCTCACCGTTCTACCTTTAGATACGCGTGCGATAAACATACCGACAAATGGTGACCATGAAATCCACCAAGCCCAGTAGAATACTGTCCAACCTTGGAACCATGCTTCGTCTTCACGACCATGAGGATTACTGAGTGGAATAATATTTTCAATGTAAGCCATAAGGGTTGTGCCAATATTGCCAAATGCGACAGCATAACCAATTAAGGCAACCATAATAAGCAACAAAAAAGCTACTATCATGTTGATATTACTGATGACTTTGACGCCGCCATCAATACCACGCACGACAGACACAACCGCGAGCAAAGTGACTATGGTGATCACGGCGATTTGCAGCCCCATGTTTGCCTCAAGACCAAACACATGATGAATACCACTGGCCGCTTGCTGAGCCCCTAAACCAAGGGATGTAGCCAAGCCAAATAGCGTCGCGAGAACCGCTAGAATATCGACAACATGACCAGCCCAGCCCCAAGCTCTATCACCTAGTATTGGATAGAAAATTGAGCGAATGGAAAGTGGAAGTCCCTTGTTGTAGGCAAAAAACGCCAATGATAATGCCACGACACCATAAATTGCCCAAGGATGAAGCC
Organism: Vibrio zhanjiangensis; assembly: GCF_030161235.1. Taxonomy (GTDB): domain Bacteria; phylum Pseudomonadota; class Gammaproteobacteria; order Enterobacterales; family Vibrionaceae; genus Vibrio; species Vibrio zhanjiangensis. Next base: position 7,939 of record NZ_BSPW01000091.1, read on the forward strand.
CCCAGTGATACATGGTCGCCCCCATAGCAAGCTTGGCCGCTTCTGCTGTATTGGGTTCAACACCAAGTGGCGTTTTATACCAACCGGTAAAATAGGCGACAGGCTCAGCAACACTCCAAAACATCAAGCCGATTCCCATACCAGCGGCAAACAGCATGGACAGCCATGAAAGATAGGAGTAATCGGCTGTCGCATCTTGCCCTCCAAGACGGATTTTGCCAAATGGCGTCACAATCAGAGCAATACAAAACAAAACGAATATATTGCCTGACCATATAAACAGCCAGTCAAAACTACCGATAATCTTCCACTTAATTCCGTCGAGAAGCGCTTTTGCCGATTCTGCGTCCATTAAGGCTGTCATGACTAGAAACAAGCCAATAAGACCTGCACTCACGCCAAATACAGGATTATGAACATCAAAACCCCATTTTTGGACGTTATCTTGTCCGACGGTGTAGTCGGTACTGTCAATACTGTACTTATCTATACCTTTAGTCATCATTCCTCTCTATGGTTGGTTTTCTTCCCTGACTAAACCTTCAGATAGAAAAATCATTAGCCGTGAAAACAATTTTTCCTATATCAAGACTTAGTCGAATCGCCTACATTGTACTTATTGAGACAAATCATTCCAGTATTTTACCCTTGACCGTCCAAAAATTAGACAATAAACACTTATTTAGTAGACATTTTGGCCAGAAAGAAAAAGCTGGCAGTTGATTTTAATTTTGACTTCTAAACATTTGACCTCGTCATATTTGTGTTTAAAATAAATATAGTTTCATAATCGCTACTTTACGCACTCAACATTAGGCTAATTTGGTATTTATGATGTGATAGGCTTCATTTCATGAGAAATTTGAGGTATTTTTTCGCCTCCATAGCGCTACTAACAGAAGGAACAACATTGGAAAAGCACGAAGAGGTTCTTATATCGATACGACAGATAATCCGCGCTATCGATCTGCACTCGAAAAGACTGAGTAAAGAGTCTGGTTTAACCGGACCACAATTGATTTTAATGCGCTCCATTAGAGAGCTTGGTGAAGTCACTATTCGCCAGCTTTCAAACCATACCAATATGAGTCAAGCAACAGCGACGACAATACTAGACCGTCTTGAACGTCACGAACTCGTCAAACGTGTTCGCAGCGAACAAGATAAGCGTAAAGTCCACGCGCATTTGACTGACAAAGGGAAAATGGTGTTAGAAAAGGCACCAATGCCACTTCAACAAAACTTTATCAATAAGTTTCAAAAACTTGAAGAGTGGGAGCAGTCTCTACTCTTATCGTCGGTACAACGAATCTCGTCGATGATGAATGCTGAAGATATCGATGTTGCCCCCGTTTTAGAGATAGGAAGTATCACAACGCCTGAATGACTCCGGCTGGCAAAATTGATTTAGTCCCACTTTAGGGTTACGTTTTATACAAGGTGAAACGTTCACTCTAAGGATTTTATGGATAAAAATCACAGGCCTCAGTCTGAGCATACCGACGCTATTCTCGACATTCGAAGACAAAAGCAAGTACTGAAGTTTGTTGCCGCCACAACCTTGATATTTTTTGTGCCAATTGGGATCAACAATATTCTGATTGGTGAAACCATGCTGGGCGCTCTGCTGCTCACGTTTGAAATCACTCTACTTCTCGATGTCACCGCGATTGTGTATAAGCGCAAAGGTTTCTTTGGTCATACCCTCCCTCTCATTCTACTCGTCAGCTCAATTATATTGGCCATTCACATTTTTGGCACTCTGGCTACGTACTGGGTCTTCCCTATCATAATAAGCGTGGTGTTCTTGTTACCATCAAAACTCGCACTAAGTGCTAACGTCACCCTTTTGGTTGGCTGCACGCTAGCGGCGTTTCCGCATCAACATATAGCGTCTACTTCCCGATATGCTTTTTCATTGCTTGCAACGGCCGTCATCGCTCATGTGATTGTTCAAGCCATAAAACGGCTGCAGAAAGAGCTTCGTTACCTTTCAGAGCGGGATAGTATGACTGGCGCTCTCAACAGACATGAACTTCAAAACTATCTCGATCACGTAACGACTTCCTATTCAACGTCATCCGTTGCCGTCATCGATATCGACAAGTTCAAAAACATCAATGATCAGTACGGACATGATGTAGGCGATAAAGTCATTAAACAAGTCGTCGGTATTTTATATCGTCATATGGACGAATCGGATCTTCTGTTTAGATTAGGTGGCGATGAATTTTTATTGCTCTTTCCAAATAAAGATCAAGTTGAAGCAAAAAATGCCATGATGTACATCAGCCAGAATGTTAGACAAAGCGAGTATCCTGAAGGTGCAACGGTAACCATCAGTTCTGGGATTGCTGAGTTTCTTGCCACAGAAAGCACAGAAAATTGGGTCAAACGTGCTGACCTTGCTCTCTACCAATCCAAACACAATGGCAGAGACAAAGTGTCACTCTTTAATGGACCTATTCCATCATACAAACAAAAAGAAACCTCGCGCTTTCTTACTTAGACTCAAGAAATATTTATTTGGCCCTTTATATTATAAATCTCCAATAATGATTGCAGTTTTATTCACAAGGTATAGGATCGCAATGAAATCTATTGTACCTCCTAAGCTTGGAAATAAATGTGAAAACACCCTGTATTGCGGCATGCAAAAACAATGGCGGTATCTGTAATGGTTGTCATAGAACCATAGATGAAATTGTAAATTGGAAAGAATTTTCGGACTTGAAGAGAGAAGAGATCATCAATACAGTAGCCGGCCATCTCTGTGACCACCTTTGCCCAGCTTGTCATGAGCCTGCAACCTGTGATATCAGTCAAGGCAAAGAGTCATGTTGGTGTTTCTCAGTTGAGGAACGCATTCACCCTAGCAATGTATCTAACGATTTATGCTTGTGTAGAAAATGCCTGAACAACCTTGAAATCGCATAATACACACATTTAACAACAGGTCAGTATTTCGATTAGATTTTCTAATCTAACCGATAGAATTTTATCTTGCTCAAAATCACAATTCTGTTTGCAAAATCACCAGCTCATCTCTAACATCCATGCCAACAATGCTCAGAGGTTCATATTTTATCGAGCATTACTGTATAAATTGTATTTATATCATTTACTTATAAGCTTGTTGTTAATTGAAATGCACGCATCATATAAAGTTATTAAATTGACATTTTTCATCGCTCTGCTGGCGGCAGTTGGTCAGATGACACAAACAATGTACGTACCATCAATTGGCTATATGGCAAATGAATTTCTTACCTCTCCTTCAACGCTACAAGCTGTCATGGCCTGCTATCTTATCCCCTATGGCCTTTCACAATTTGTATATGGCCCTCTTTCTGATCGCTTAGGTCGTAAGCCAATTATAATAATCGGTCTTTGTATCTACATACTTGGTAGCTTAATCGCTTTATTTGCTGATAGTTTTGAACTTTTTCTCACGGGTAGCTTTATTCAAGGACTTGGCATTGGAAGTGGGGGCGCAATGTGCCGAACACTTTCACGAGATGTGTTTTCTGGTACTGACCTTCACAGAGTTAACAGCTTAATCAGCATGTGCATCATTTTTTCTCCGCTGTTAGCTCCCGTGCTCGGAGGTTATTTGACAGAAAGTTTTGGATGGCGTTCAAGCTACTGGTTTTTGTCTTTATTTAGTATCGTGGTGCTGGTTGCTATATTGACTCGGTTTGATGAAACACTGCCACCATCTAAGCGTCGGAATGAAGCGGTTTTACACAGTTATCGTTACGTATTATCCAACAGAAAGTTTCAAGGTTATCTACTCTGCCTTGTCGCGACTTTTTCTGGTGTTGCCATTTTTGAAGCGGCGGCAGGCGTCCTTCTTGGTGGCGTGCTTAAGCTCAGTGCAACCTATGTGAGCATGTTATTTGTCATACCCATCCCAGGTTATCTCATCGGTGCAGCCATATCTGGTGTGATCGCCAGTAAGAAAAATGAGAAATCCGCATTGCAAATCGGACTGATTGCGATTGTGGTTGGCTCTTTGATCATACTTGTTCCTGGAATACTCGGATTAACGGATACTTTGACCCTTGTTGGCGGCGCAACTATCTACTTTCTCGGATCGGGTATTTTATTTCCGGCTGCAACAACCGGCGCCCTTTCTCCTTTCCCATATCATGCGGGTACTGGCGGTGCTTTGCTAGGCGGCATTCAAAATTTGGGGGCTGGCCTTGCGACGCTTTTCGCCTCTCTAATACCTTCTCCTAACCAAATGCCCCTTGGTGCTCTGATGCTTTTAATGTCAATACTGGCCATCTTCGGCTTGCTACGAGGACGGAGTAAACACAACCCATCCAGCGAAAGTCCACTTACCGCTTAGATAAGATGTGGATGTAAAGCAGGTACTATTGATCACCACTTTTTCATCACACGGCCAACCCAATTAGGGTGGTAAGCCCAGCAATGATCAAACAATGACATTAATGCTGGATTACCGTATTTGGATAGACTAATGGCATGAAACCGATTGTGATTTTTCTTTAATCGCTCAACTTGTTGTTGCAATAGTTCAGATTGCTTGGGAGCGATAAAGTCTGAAATAACAACCATATCAGCATTTTTATATCTTTCACTACTCATTAAGTCGATGGACTTCATCAGTACGGGCTCAAGATCCGTGCCTCCATGAAAACTGTAAGTCAAAAAATCACTAGCCTCTCTTAGACCATCTTGGCGAGTTAATTGATACGTGATCTGCTCAGTGGAGAATAAAATCACAAAGCAATCTCGGTCCTCAGCCAGCGCAATCTGCATCAAAGCATAAGCCATTGCCTTAGCACACAGCTCTGGAAAACCACTCATAGAGCCAGAAGAGTCAACACATACGATAAATGGGCCTTTTTCCACATCGGCTTGCATGTTATCAGGTCGGTGGGCTTTGACTTTGCGTAAAGTGCGTGATTTGCCTTGCATTCGATAATTCATCAACCGCTTGTCTATCAGGTGCTTATAGAATACAACTTCCAACTCAGGATAAGCCAAGAACAAAGCTTCATTAGGCAGAAGCTTGTTGAGATCGTCACTTTCATGGATACCAACAATATCATCGGTCGCTTCATCCGATTTTTCTTCGACCATCTGAATGTCTTCTGTAGGCGCTTGATTGAGATCAGGATCGTTAACCTCACTCGCCATACGACCTAGTTGCTCAGCAATATCTTGTAAACCTTGGTTTTTCTTCAAAAATTCCGCATGACGTTTCATGGCTGATAAGTCGGTTCTACTCAATTTGGCAGCGGCCATATCCCATAACCGACCAAGGCTATTCTCGTCACCTTCTTCTGTCACCCCACTCATGTTTTTCATGGTTTCCATGCGTTGATAAAGATCTTGAAGGAGCTTTTCTTTACTTGCTTCCAGTTCAGATACCTGAGCTTGACGGATTGCATCGGACAAACTTTGGTACCATTGATCGCAAAAGTAATGAGGAAACATGGGATTATAGAGTCCCTTGTTCTTATCAATTAATCGACGGGCTTTGAGATAAAAAGCGGAGTGCCATTCAAGCTGTTTTATCACGTCTGGAATTCGTTCGAAAAACGTTTTTTCATCCCAATAAATAACCTCCTGGTATAACGCAAGCTCCTGCTGAAATCTTTCCGTTTCACACACATTAGTGATGCGCTTTTTAACACTGCCTCGCCATTTGAGAAGGTGATTTTTGACTTTAACTCTCATTCCCCTACTTTCTGTTAATGTCATCACCTGAGAGCGAGCCAATAAGTCGTTTACGGCAGAATCAATAATTCCAGAGTCTGCAATCATCAAAACTAAATTTAGGCCATCAGCTCCCAACATATTCTGCACCTATCATGAGAAAAACTGATTCAGTTGTCTAAAGCGCATCACAGTGCGTTCACACTCAGTTTTTGTCGCTTCAAGTGTTTGCTGAATGGTTTGAAGGCTGGCTTCCATCGCTCTAGGTAAATCTTGGTCGACAAAACTATGCGGTAACGCCCCGTGAAAGTCTGAACGAACTTTAAGTAAATGATGCTCAGCTTGGGTTAGTTTCTCTAACGCCTGTTCAGACTTGGTTAACCAAGCTTGGTATAAGGTGTCATCTAGTCCCTTTTTGGTCACAACAGATACCAATACTGCTCGATTCGCAATGTCCTTAATCACCAAGTTATTGGCAGCATCAACATCAAATCTGATTCGACACAAGTTGGTGTTTTTATTGACGTACCCATACACATCCCCATGCCCTTCTCTGATCGCTTTTTCTAGCTCAGCTTTAGGTACATAAACCCAGCGACTATCGCCTTTTTCAGACTCAGAAACCGATAGATTACTTTGCAGTAGGACCAATTTAACTAGGCCAGCAGCATTGCCTACCTTATAAAGTTTTGCCTCTGATATGTTATAACTGAGGATGTGTTTTTTTCGAATACCCGCCGTCGACTCGGTTGACAATATCATTCCGAACTCCGACTCCAATTCACCCTGAACCTCGGCCAATTCTTCCCGACATGACATAACCTGCTGCTCAACATCTTGCTGATCAAACGCATAAGTGAGAGCAAACTGCTTGATAACGCTTTGGACTGTCTCTCGCGATTCTGGGCTGTTCCATAAACAATCTTGAAGCAGTAATAAGTCCAGTGGATTGACTTCATCACGACCATTAAAATAAGCACTTGCTTTGAGCAATTTCGCTGACTTTTTCCAACGTCTATCTGAGATGTACATTTCAGTTTCATCAACTAAATGACCATGAGTAGCCGATTCTTCTAGCATCTGCTTCAGCTTATACAACTTTTCGAACGTCGTGTCGCTCAATTCAAGTTGTTCGAGTTCCGATTGCCATTGGTGATATTCTTGCTCTGTAATCGCTAACCCTTCAGGTATGACGGCTTCCTGTTTGGTTCCCACCATCAACATTGATTTGAAATTTTGCTTATTCTGAATCCTATTAACAAAAATACGTACTAACATCCGGTCGTACAAAGCTTCTAGGCCACTGTCTTCATCTGGTAATTCATTCGATGCTGATACGAGCAAGCGCATAGGGACCTTAGCGATGTCACTGCCGTTTTTAAAGGTTTTCTCGTTTACCACAGTCAATAAGGTATTTAAGATAGCAGGACCCGCTTTCCAAATTTCATCAAGAAATACCACTTCGGCAGTAGGCAAATACCCTTCAGTCAAACGAACATAACGGCCATTGTCCTTAAGTTCTTGAATACTAAGTGGTCCGAACACTTCTTCAGGGGTTGAAAAGCGTGTCATTAAGTATTCAAAATAAGAGGCATTATCAAATGCTTGGATTAATCTTTTCGCTATCAAGCTTTTAGCGATCCCAGGAGGACCGAGTAAAAAAACGCTTTCGCCAGCGAGCGCAGCAAGCAGACACATTTTTATTGTATCCTCACGCTCATAAACACCATCAGATAGAGCTTGAGCAAGCTTGTTAATACGCTCAGAAAGTAGAGCTTTTTGTGAGTGGGACACTCTAGTAGGGCTAATCATAGTGTGCTCCTAAGTATTAACTAGCATGTGCAATCTGCATAGCTTTATACATATGTTATAACTCTGTTACAAGTGGATTTTTTTGTTTTGATCGCTCTTTATATCAGAAGCAATTTTTACGTAACGCTTTGAAAACTATGATTTCAAAATTGAGACGCAAATCACTGTAACAGTGTCTAAGGTTTGAGACATAATGTCGAATAACCTTTTTTTAATCAGATGTTGGATTTTATTATCACATCTTAAATAGTGACTAACTTATAAATTAATATGGACTCTGCTTTGAAAATTCTCCACACTTGGAAAGGCATTTCCCTCCAAGAGCTAAAGACCACGCTACCCAACGGTACTGTCATTACCCACACAACGATCTCTCATCCAGGCGCTGCAGTCATACTACCAATTCTTTCCAATGGCTATATTGTCATGGTGCATCAATATCGGCCATCACTAAAAAAATGGCTGCTAGAGCTACCAGCTGGGACCATTGAGAACAACGAGCCAGTCGAGCTTTGTGCAGTAAGAGAACTAGCAGAAGAAACTGGATACCATGCAGAAACTATGATATCTCTGGGAGAAGTGACACCTTTGGCAGGCTTTTGTGATGAAATTCAACATCTATTCATTGCCACAGGGTTGTCACAAACTCATCAGCTTATGTGCGATGATGACGAAGTGATAGAGGTCGTTTGTTTTCCTTATTCAGAAATAGAGCAAAAGATTATTGACGGTGACATTACCGACGCTAAAACTATCGCGTGCCTGAGCAAAGCGAAATTATGTGGATATATATAGGAGAACATGCATGGACTTCCGTTCGGATACCGTTACCCAACCGACTCAAACAATGCGACAAGCCATGGCTAATGCTCCAGTTGGTGATGATGTCTATGGGGATGACCCTACGGTTAACGAATTAGAAACATGGGCAGCTGAGCGGCATGGATTTGAATCAGCCTTGTTTACAACATCAGGAACACAAGCTAACTTACTTGGACTCATGGCCCACTGCGAACGCGGAGATGAATATTTGTGCGGTCAGCAGGCTCACAACTACAAATATGAGGCAGGTGGTGCTGCTGTATTGGGCTCAATTCAACCGCAACCCATTGAAAATAATCCCGATGGTACGCTTGATTTTGGCAAACTAGCCGCTGCTATCAAACCAGATGATAGTCATTTCGCTCGGACACGTTTACTCAGTCTTGAAAACACCATCAATGGCAAGGTGTTACCACTCACCTATCTCGCTAAAGCACGTGAATTTTGTGACGAAAATAAGCTTTCGCTGCATCTAGATGGTGCAAGAGCCTACAATGCAGCGGTCGCGCTCGATGTTGATATCAAAGAAATAGCGAAGCATTTTGACTCTATGACCGTATGTTTGTCAAAAGGACTTTGCGCACCCATTGGTTCAATTCTTATGGGCAGCAAGGACTTTATTACCAAAGCGCGCCGCTTACGTAAGATGGTAGGAGGAGGAATGAGGCAGGCCGGAATTCTCGCAGCTGCTGGTAAACTCGCCCTTACCGAGCAAGTTACCCAACTAGAAACGGATCACGCCAACGCCAAGCTACTCGCCATCAAACTCAGCGAACTGCCTGGTGTTCATATCAATCCAGACTTTGTACAAACCAATATCGTTTTTGCCAAACTTGATGCCCAAATCGACATTCACGGCATAGCCAAAAAGCTGAGTAATGATGGCATTATTATCAGCCCCGGTAACCCCATCAGGTTTGTGACTCATAAAGACGTATCTGAGAGCGATATAAATTTTCTTGTAGAGAAATTAAAACTGTATCTCTCTTAACCAAAGAAAATAATTCACCCAAGACCAATAATCTGGGTGAATTAAATTTCACAATAGGTAAACTCATCGAAATAAAATAAATACCCGACACTAGTCATTCATTATTTCGTCATACCTTCCAGATTCTACTAGCTTAGAAAAACCGATATTAAACTGTTCAACGAAATATTCACCGTATTCACAATTCTTAGAGATCAATACACTCCATTGCTGAGCATCAACATAATCTGGGTTATGTGTGATTAATTTAGCTTCATCTTCGGAAAGTTCAGACGCTATCAGTGCATAACCCACTCGATGAGTTGCGATAACAAGATCGACACGATTTGCGATCAACTTTTTGAAGTTGTTACCTTCTTCAGCAATTCGGCGAACTTTGATAATGCCTTGTGCTTCAGCTTGCTGAAATTCTTGGGAATACTGATAACCCACTGTCGCACCTATCTCGTACTGGCTTAGGTCCTGCATGCTTGTCCACTCAATATGCCGACTCACAAGATGGAACAATACACGCTTTTCTTCGAGTACTGGTACCGTGTAAAAGAATGATGCCTTGCGCTCGTCATTGGCAGACCAAATCACAGTCCCATCAAACTTGCCCTCCTGAGCCAGCAAATATGATCGTGCCCAAGGGTACCACCCCCATACCACTTCAATACCTTGAAGCCGAAATGACTCAGCAATGACTTGAGACGAAGGACCACCATTAGGAAGAGATTTGGACAAATATGGAGGCCACTCTCCATTGGTAAGCTTGATGACATCAGGCGGCGTTGCCCAAGATATGGGTAAAAAAAACAATATACTTAGAAGAAAAAATCGTCGCATTTTAACCCAACTAGTATCATTAACCAGAGATTGGTACGGTTATGACTTAACTATAGACTATCATTTATGGCTCCTACACTTGCCAAAGAACACACAAACCATAAACAAAAAAAATAGTTCTAAGACATAGAATATTTCTTATTAATCACTTGTTTCGTCAAATAGTTATTGCCGTTTTTGACAAAAACAACAAACCCCTTATTTAGTCTATATCTGAAAGTTCTAAAAAATACTAAAAGGTAAAACTCATCTAAAATAGGATTTTATTACGTCTAAAAAATGAATATAAAAGATAATTTTCAATCCGAAATATCGCTATGCGTTTATCTGTCACCAACTCATAAGATAGGTTTGAAAAGGAAGAAGTTATGGATACTCAATCTAAATGTCAGCGCAATTGGCGCAGGACTCAATTATCAACACTAATCGCTCTTGGTCTAGGTACCGCGTGCTTAACTGTACAAGCAGCACCGTCTAAGCCCCAACTAAGTTACGACATGACCAATGTGAAAAACCAGTCTTTTGTAGAAATAAATGGCGAGGCAGGTAGACAATCATACAAAAAGGCCGTGATCAGACGCGACAGTGTTTCATTCCCTGTAAAGTGGGATATCTGGTACAACAGTGGTACCCCAGCGACAAAGTGGCAAGTTAAACTAGGGGATAAAGTTGTCTTCACTGAAGCGATCAATGGACCTCAAAACCAAGCGTTCTCCGGTGCAACAGAAGTGCAAATTGATAAAGCAGGTCAATACGATATGACCGTCAATGTTTGCGATGCGAGTGGGGATTGCTCTTCTTCAGATGTGCATAAAATTACTGTGACTGACACAGATGGTGCAGGAATGGCTCCACTGACGATGAATGTTGATAGCAACAATCAGTCTTTCCCACCTCAACCTGACGGCACGGTTGTGGGTAGCTACTTTGTTGAGTGGAGTCAATATGACCGTAAGTTCAGCGTAGATAACATTCCAGCCGAAAACCTTACGCACATCATCTATGGTTTTATCCCTATGTGTGGCCCAAATGCTTCACTTACTGATAACGATGCTCAAACAGCACTAAAGCTAGCTTGTGGTGATTCTAAAGATTATGAAGTTGTTGTACACGATCAATGGGGAGCTTTCGGCTCAAGCTTGCCTGGTACCGCCAATTCCTCAATTAAAGGTACCTACGGTCAGATGATGGCTCTTAAGCAGCGTTATCCTGAACTTAAAATTTTGCCTTCTATCGGAGGATGGACGCTATCTGACCCATTCTACGGATTCACTAACAAAGCAAACCGCGACACTTTCGTCGCTTCTGTTAAAGAGTTTCTACTCACCTGGAAGTTCTATGATGGTGTCGATATTGACTGGGAATTTCCCGGCGGAGACGGCGCCAACACAGAGTTGGGTAATCCAGATCTGGATGGTCAAGCATACGTAGACCTAATGAAAGAACTGCGCAATATGCTGGATCAGTTATCCGCTGAGACTGGAAAGACTTATGAACTCACTTCTGCTATCGGAGCTGGTTGGGACAAAATTGAAGATGTTGATTATTCAGATGCTCAACAATACATGGATTACATCTTCGTCATGTCATACGACTTTTATGGTGCATGGAGTACTAATCTAGGCCATCAAGCCGCTCTTGAGTGTGGTTCTCATATTTCACAAGGACAATGTGATGGAACTGAAGATCCTGATGGAGGTCCAGAGTACACAACGCACAATGCAGCAACTCAATTACTTGAGCAAGGTGTTTCACCAAGCAAACTTGTTTTAGGCGCGGCCATGTATGGACGTGGTTGGAAAGGTGTCACCCGAGACAGCATGACCGACCCTCAAAATCCAATGACAGGTTCTGGTGTTATGTCAGGCGATGCTGTTGAAACAATTGACGGCAGTTGGGAAAAGGGTGTTATTGACTATAAGGATATTGTTACCGACTACTTGGGCCAACCAGGTGTAGAATACCACTACGACCAACAAGCTCAGGCTCCATACATTTACAAAGAGTCCACTGGTGAACTGATCACCTACGACAATGCACAATCTGTGGAAGCAAAAGCAGCTTATGCTCGTTCACATGGATTTGCAGGCTTGTTCTCATGGGAAATAGATGGGGACAATGGTGATATTCTAAACGCTATGCAAAATGGACTTCTTAATGGCGGAGAAGGTGTAAATCGCCCACCTGTAGCTGATGCCGGTGAAGATAAATTGGTAACTGAAGCTGGTGTGGTCAATTTGGATGGCTCACGATCTCATGATGCAGAGGGTGAAGTATCGTATCTTTGGGAACAAATCGCTGGGCCTACAATCGCAATTAACAATGCCAACAGTGCAGTAGCAACGATCACGATTGGAGATGATGGTTCAAATAATGTATACAGTTTCAAACTCACGGTAACTGATCAAGATGGTGTATCTGCATATGATACTATGAAGGTGACGACTCAGTTTACTACTGAGCCGGAAAATAGACCGCCTGAAGCAGTCATTACCGGCCCTGTAGAAGCTGATGCTGGTGAACGAGTCACTCTAGATGCTTCGGGTAGTTCAGATCCTGACGGTGATAGCCTAACTTACTCTTGGTCATCTGCCGATGTAACCCTCAATGCGAATGGAAGTTCAGCAAGCTTTATTGCGCCTGAGTTTACTCAAGATACCAATATCACTGTATCTGTAACCGTTTCAGACGGTTCAGCAACAGATACAAAAAGCCTTACTATCTTGGTTAAAGCGAAAGAAGATGGTGGGACAGGCGGATCATGCTCAACAACGGACCCAGAGGCTAGCAATGTTCCGGCTTGGGTGAGAGGTCAAGTCTATACAACCGAAACAGTCAGCCACAACGGCTTGGTGTATACAGCAAAATGGTGGAACACAGAAGAACCAACACCTACGGCTTCTGCTTGGAATTTAGACTCTGAAGTCGAACTTCCTTGGACATCTGCTGCGGTTTACAACGGTGGTGACCAAGTTGACCATAACGGTTCGCGCTGGGAAGCTAAATGGTGGACACAAGGTAATGAACCAAGTTCTTCATCAGATGTTTGGGTAAATGTTGGCGACGCGCATTGCCAATAAGATATAAAACCCTCTAAATTAAAAGCTCATCTCTAAATAGATGAGCTTTTTCATTTAATGAGATGATATACCTAACAATCTTTCTATTTAGTAACAAAGCTAAGTTCGATACAAAACCTTCACTACATGCCATCCAAACTTGGTTTTCACCAAATGCGGTACAAGCATCTCTCCCTGAAAGCAAATTTTGTCAAATTGTGGCACCATCTGACCTTTACGAAACTCACCTAAATCCCCACCCTTTTTTCCTGAAGGGCAGGTTGAATATTTCTTGGCGAGGGTTTGGAATTTTGCTCCCTTCTTAAGCTGCTTTATGATCTCTTCAGCTTGCTCTTTGTGCTTTACCAAAATGTGTAAAGCTGCGGCGGTATTTGCCATATGTTGCTCTCACTCACATCAGCAGAATGGGTAGCTGAGCATTGTAGCGAAATAGAGTGAAAACACCATAATAATTGGTTAAAATTCAACCAAAAAATCAATTTATCAGCTAATTGTTTCAAGTTGCATTGATATGACTTATAAATAAGCTACCATCTCCATAAATACACTATAGAACGCGAGTAATTCGAAACATGTCAAAGACCATCAGTAAAGCTAACCAATCACAAGGAATGTTGATGTTTACGCTGACGCAAAACCAGCAACTTTTCGCTATTGGAACCTTAAAAGTCAGAGAAATCGTACCGTATCAACCCACGACTCAAATTCCGTATTCACACCACCATGTTGTTGGTACCGTTACCATTCGTAATCACACCATTCCTGTCATCAATATGCCAGCTGCCATTGGTCTTCGTCCTATTCAACCAGAAGAATACTCTTCATGCTATTTGATTGTGACCGACTGTTTGAGAACCATTGTCGCTTTTATGGTCCGCTCAATTGAAAAAATTATAGAGTGTGACTGGAAAACTATCGAGTCCTCTCCCAAAGCGACAGGAAAGAATGTATTCGTTACTGGTATTACTCGATTCGAAGAAAAAATTGTCCAGATGTTAGATGTTGAGCTTCTACTCTCTAAAATTTACCCCCAATATGAATCCACTGCTGTACCTATGCTCACTGACATAGAAAGGGAAAAGTTGAAAGTATTGAAGATACTATTGGTAGATGACTCTGCCATTGCAAGAAAGCAACTTTCAGAAGCTTTAGACAGCATCAACATTGGTTATCAAATTTGTAACAATGGTATTGAAGCCCTTGCCTTGATGAAAGAAGAGGCAGCCAAAGGCCAACCTATTGAGCTTTTAGTTAGTGACATAGAAATGCCTGGACTCGATGGGTATGAACTCGCATTTGAAACTCAAAGTGATCACAGCCTTAGCAAGGCTTATATTATTTTACATACCTCACTATCGAGCGAAATTTGTGTCGATAGAGCACAACAAGTAGGAGCACATGAGGCGCTCGAAAAGTTTAATGCCAGTGATTTAATCAAAGCAATGCTGCGCGGGGCAGATAGGTTAGATAACAGCAACGAAGTCAAAAAACTTGAATTGCAGATATAGTTCCCTCACAAAAAAGTGAATGTCTAACATACTAATATAAAAGCAACATCAGATTTTCTATCTATTAACTTGAGCAACGCGTGCTGAGATCCGCTAATCTTATTCTATTGGATAGGTAAAGAAGAATACTGGACAAAGATGCTAGACGACGATTTCAAAAAATCGACCGCTAACCTTAAAAAAGCTGTCCCACTTATGATGCAAAACCATGTTGCCGCAACGCCTGCGAATTACGCCTTGTGGTACACATATGTGGACAACGCTATCCCAGAAATGAATCAAGAATTGGAATCCATCATAGGTAACTATGGCTTGTGTCCCCCAGCCGCAGGGAAATGGCTTTACGATAACTATGTAGCAAGCCGTTCAGAAACGGATATGAAAGAGCTAAAGGCCAATGTTGAAGTGTTGGTCAATCAAGTCGCCTCGTCTATGACAGACACACTATCTGACACCTCTCACTTTTCGAAAGTAATAGACCAAGGTTTTGAAAATCTTGAAAAATTCGAAGACCAAGCCATGTCTATCGAGGATGTTACCAAAGTGGTTCGCCAGCTCATATCTGAATCAAAGGAAATCAGAAGTTCAACTAACTTTTTAAATTCTCAACTCGAAACAGCATCAAGCGAGATTCAAAGACTAAAAACTAAACTCGCCGAAGCTCAGCAAGATGCACTATTTGACGGTCTCACTAGCCTTTACAATCGGCGTTCATTCGACAATGATATTAGTGCCTTGTGTGAGGCTGAACAGCCTATGTGCCTTATATTGGCGGACGTTGATCATTTTAAAAGTTTAAATGACAATTATGGGCATTTATTCGGTGATGCTGTACTGAAAGGGATCGCAAAACGTTTCCAGATTAGCGGTAGAGATGGTATCCATGCCTACCGATTTGGCGGTGAAGAATTTGCCTTAATCGTCCCCAACAAGCAGCTGAGAATCGCCCGCCAGTTTGCAGATAGTTTGCGCCGATCAATAGAAAAATTGTCTGTAAAAGACAGACGATCCGGAGAGTCGGTTGGTAGTATAACAGCGTCTTTTGGGGTGGCAGAACTTCAACCCGGTGAGAAGCCAGAATCGCTGATTGAAAGAGTCGACAAACTTCTCTACGAAGCGAAACAGCTCGGACGTAACCGTGTAATGCCAATATAGGGTCAAAAACAACCTTGTCTCAAACACCGAGTTCCGATGAACCAATAAAAGGTTGGAAATCCAAGAGGCTTCATAAAGTTACTGCGGGAATCAAAAACTCAATACTGGATCAGCCAGAGTTGAACAATATTCACCTGAAGGAAATAGTGAGCTCCAAATTCAACCAAAAAGCGGATTCTTTTGTCAAAAACTCCAGTTCACACATAGATAAAGATTTCGGCAAATCCAAACGCCATAAACTTGGCTATGCCATTACAGCGGGCTCTATTGCAGTATTGAGGGAGCGAGCGCCAGGTGCAATTCAACGTGTAAGCCCAGTTAATACAATCTGTGATCTTGGTGTTGCTGTGACTGATATTCCAGACGCCATTACCACCGTTAAGGACACTGTAACATTGGCTAAATTGAATGATGCATTTACTCACTCTTTTGGTGACCAAGTGGACGGCATAGCAAACACGTTAAGCGCCACGACCAAAGCCGTTAGCGATGCGACAAGTGATGTCACATTTGAAAAGTTTTCAACAGCATTTAAAAACTTTTTTTGGGGCAATCAGTAACCGTAAGCGACGATATAAAATCCAATAACGTCTTACTTTCAGCCATCAGAGGTAATAGCATCGATAAGTTCTTTGAGCACCTGATCTGCTTGATCATTTTCGATCTGGCAGGTGCCTGCTGCTTTATGCCCACCTCCTCCATATTTCAACATTAACTCACCAACATTTGTCTTGGAACTTCTATCAAAAATTGACTTTCCGGTGGCAAACACCGTGTTTTGCTTCTGAAATCCCCACAATTTATGAATCGAGATATTACATTGTGGATACAAGGCGTAAATCATAAAACGGTTTCCAGCATAAATTGTATCTTCTCCAGTCAGATCCAACACAACGAGATTTTTGTGTACCGTCGCACACCGCTGTATTTGCTGCTTAAATAAGTTTTCGTGCTCCTTGTAAAGCTCGATACGTTCAGAAACATCTGGATGCTCCAGTATTTCTTCAATACTGTGCGTGGTGCAGTAGTCGATCAAATCCATCATCAAATTGTAATTTGAAATCCTAAAATCTCTAAAGCGTCCTAGGCCAGTTCTAGCATCCATGAGAAAGTTAAGTAAATTCCATCCTGTTGAGTCCAAAACTTCATCTCGAGTAAACTGAGCTGAATCCCCTTTATCAACAGCTTCCATCATACCTAACCAAGCTTGAGGAAAGACTTTTTCACCACCATAATGCTCCCACACTACCCTAGCGGCAGACGGGGCATTAGGATCAATAATATGATTGGGCCGCTCTCCTGGATTGCGTATGGTCTCAGATAAATGATGGTCGAAAACAAGATGAGCATGCTTTACGTATGGCAAATTAGTCACTATATCAAGTGAAGTTATGTCAACCAAACCATCTTGCATGTCTTTGGGGTGAACAAATTTTATATCGTCAATCAGACCAAGTTGCTTAAGCAGAACGGCACAAACCAAACCGTCAAAATCGCTACGCGTGACCAAACGATGTTTCTTTTCCGACATCTGTAAATCCTTACTTTCAACTGTCCCACCCAACGAACAAGCAGTACCAGTATTAACTTTGACCAATAGGTAGATTTTATAGCCCTACCTTTAGTTTAGACACCTTCGATCGTTTAACAAACTTACGCCTGTTTTTTCCTCTCTCAAGTCGAACTATAGCTTCAAATAACAGCAACTCACGCAATTGAACAGTGTTTTATTTATGGCAGTATTATGACAATTGACAAAAAAACAACAATAAAATGCTAATTGAATCACAATTAAACGATATGTAACTGGTTGTAATTATGAAACGCGAACACCCTATTTTTGATGAACGACGGCTTACGTCACAAGATGGTATTCTAGATAAGTCTAAGAAAGTTATTTATAAATCTTCTCTTGATGCATTGGTCATATTGGCCATTTGTATATTGGTTAACCTAGCGATTCGTATCGATTTTTCTGTATTCAAAGACGGCGTAGGTGAAGCTTCTTTCACTGAATCTCTTCAATTACTGATGTTAATCGTTTCAACCAGCTCCTTTTACTTAATCATTCGAGAGCGTCAAGACCTTATCCACGCCGCCGTATTAATTTTTGGATTCCTGGTTGTAGTGACGATAAGAGAAATGGATGCTTGGTTTGATCTAATCTTTCATGGCGCATGGGTGCTTCCAGCAGCTTTGGTTACCATAGTCTCAACCGTATACGCACTTCGTGGAGGTAAAGACTCCGTGAATCAAATGGCAACAATTCTCGATATTCGACATATGAATACCATGATTGGTGGTATTGTGCTACTCGTGGTGTTTTCACGTTTATACGGCATGGGAAGTTTTTGGCATAGCGTTATGCAAGAACATTATGTTCGAGAGGTAAAGAACGTCTCTGAAGAATCAATGGAGCTGTTGTGCTACTGCCTTATCGCACTTGGAGCAGTAAAAACCCGCCTTAGTCTAAAACACTAGTATGTTTAAAACGAGGGGACCTAGAGTCCCCCTCGCCTTTTTGCTTCTCAATTCTTGCTCACTGTTTTCATAATTCCTGTACAAATACACTGTTTATCGATAGTGTCAGCAAAGTTATCAAGTTGTTAACTATATTTAACGAGAGTCTGAATAGAAGACCACTTAAACAGGAAGTAAGTTTATGCTATCGATTTTTGATATCTTTAAAATCGGTGTTGGCCCGTCAAGCTCCCATACTAATGGGCCCATGGTAGCTGGCCATCATTTTACTCATCTGCTCAGCGAATCCATATCCAAAGTAGCAAGGATCCAGATAGATTTGTATGGCTCATTATCTTTAACAGGTAAAGGCCATCATACCGATCGCGCTATCATACTTGGCTTGATGGGTAATAGGCCAGATACAATCAAAATGACCAGTGCAAAACAAGCCCTCCAACATACTTTAGATTCAGGCTCACTGCTGTTAGCGAATCAACTCGACCTAAAGTTTGATTACTCAAGAGACATTATTTTTCATACCACCAATCTCCCACTGCATGAGAACGGTATGACATTAACCGCTTATGACACCTCTGGAACTCAGCTAATAATGGAAACCTATTATTCCATAGGGGGAGGCTTTATCCTCACCGCAGATGAACTAGAAAACGGCAGTTCCGATAACCAAGTAGAGGTCCCATTTCCGTTCACCTCTGCTGATGAGATGCTTGAGATGGCAGAGAAAAGTGGCCTGAGTTTAGGCGGTATGATCCTTCAAAATGAAGTTTGCTTTTTCGATACTAAAGAGATTGATCAAAAAGCAGATAAAATATGGAAAGTCATGTCCTTGTGTATGCAAAGAGGTTTCGAAACCGAGGGAATACTAGAGGGGGGCCTCAATGTCACTCGCAGAGCACCAAACTTACTGAAAAAGCTTGAGGCTAACGAAGTCGTTGAAAATGATCCAATGGAAGTGATGGACTGGATCAACTTATTCGCATTTGCAGTCAGCGAAGAAAATGCTGCGGGTGGACAGGTCGTTACCTCTCCAACCAATGGAGCGGCTGGGGTAATTCCCGCGGTGCTGATGTACTACCACCGTTTTGTTAAATCTCTTAACCTCAAACAAATTAAAGATTTTTTAGCCGTCGCAGGAGCAATAGGTATTCTATATAAAACCAATGCTTCTATTTCTGGTGCTGAAGTCGGTTGCCAAGGGGAAATTGGTGTATCTTCCTCCATGGCGGCAGCTGGGCTTACTGCATTACGCGGCGGAAGCAACGAGCAAATCTGTATAGCAGCAGAGATTGCAATGGAGCATTCGTTGGGTATGACATGTGATCCAATCGGAGGATTAGTACAAGTCCCTTGCATAGAGCGCAATGCAATGGGGGCAATGAAAGCCATTAATGCCTCTAGAATGGCGTTAAAAAGAACGAGCAAGTGCCTAATATCTTTAGACAAAGTGATCGCCACCATGTATCAGACAGGCAAAGATATGAATAAGAAATATCGTGAAACATCACTGGGTGGATTGGCCGTGATTCATATGGCTCCGCCGTGTGAGTAAGTACTTGTGTTGTCAAACAATACATAATACTTTACACCAATAGATAAAGGTCTTATTTACATTGTAAGGCCTCGTAAAGATAATCCACTCACCAATATTAACGACGTTTAACCGCATATCATCTAGCGTAAAGAGAAACTTGATGAACAAACCCGAGAGGCTGTTAGAACTCATAACGTTGCTACGTTCAAAACGTTATGCGATTACAGCTGGTGACTTGGCCCAAACTTTGAATGTCAGCGAACGAACTGTATACAGGGATATCCAGTCCCTAATAAACACAGGTGTGCCTATTCACTCGGAAGCCGGTGTAGGGTATGTACTTAGCGCAGGCTCTCACCTACCTCCATTAATGTTTACGGAACAAGAGATGCTAGCACTGGAGCTGGGTATGCAGATGGTGAAAAGTTTATCTGATAACCAACTGTCTCAAGCAGCAGTGACGGCTTCAACCAAAATTTTGTCGGTCCTTCCTGACAAGTTGAAACAGCAGATAGAGAACTTCCCTATACGTGTACCTAATGTACACAATGACGCGAACATATCGTCATTGAGTGAAACGCTACGATATGCCATCAAAGCTCAGTTTAAGACCCAGTTTTGCTATCTTGATCGGAACCTACTCAAATCTAAGCGTATTGTGCAACCACTCGGTCTTGTATTTTGGGGACATGCATGGACATTGGTCGCTTGGTGTGAAATAAGAGAGGATTACCGCCAGTTCAGGCTCGATAGAATCAGTGGGCTGGATGTCTTGAAAACAAGTTTTCAAATCGAGGAAGATAAAAGTTTGGAGCATTATGTAAGTATCAATGCTCCAAAGCACTAGTTGTTAAATTTCATCAGCACAGGACTGATATTCATGGCCATTTTACACCCACTCATATCCCTTACGACATCAAACTCAACCTGTTCCGATACGTATGGAGGGCCTTCTTCAGTACTCATGTCTCTTACATGAAAGAAAACCTTCTGGATAGGTAGATTCTTAGTTGAGATCAGCCCATACCCATGCTTTGCGTCCCACTTTATGATTACGCCTGTCATCCTGCTTCACCATATTAAACCAACTGCATATATTGTAATCAAGATTATAGACACAAACCCAAAAGAATGTTAACTCGTCAGAAGCTTTTTGAGTTCAAACAGTGAAGTTACCGTATAAGTGGGTTCAATCCCAGCTTCTTTTGTCTCATTATTCCTATTTAGCCAACATGTTTCTATACCACAATTCATGCCACCCAAAATGTCAGAATGTAATGTATCTCCCACCATCAAAACCTTACTCTTACATGGGTTTTCCATTTTCTCTAGAGCATAGTTAAAAATTTTGCTGTCAGGTTTTGCCACACCAACCTGCTCTGAAATAATAACTTGATCAAAGAACTCTCTCATGCCTGTGCGCTCAAGGCGAACAGCCTGTAGTTCTGTAAAGCCGTTGGTAATAATTCCTAGCTTTGCTCTGCCAAACAAAACCCTGATTAGCTCTTTGGCTCCTGGAAGTAAAGTACAAATATCGGCCATAGCATTTAAAAATGCGCTGTTCAGTTCTATTGTTGTCTTACCTAGCTTTTCAGACCATTGGAAAAAACGAGAATGTTTTAGCTCTTGCGCATCAATACTCCCATTTTGATATGCCACCCAAAGTGGCTTATTAACCTCTTGATACTCTGTGTAGTCTTTATATGTAAAATCGACCCCAAAACGAGAAAACATAAGCTGCATTCCCTTGAAAGCATCAAAATGGAATAAGGTCTCATCGGCATCAAATAGAACCCAATCGTACTTCATTTATCTCTCCTGTGTTATCCGAGAAGCATTGTAGATTGTTTTCATATGGATGATAATACACTTACTAAGAAACTCTTTGTTTACTTTTACTCAACTTATGCAGTCATATACATCGATACCTATTTTTGTTGCGGTTGTAGAAAATGGCAGTTTTTCAGCCGCCGCGCAAAAATTGCTTATTACTAAGTCAGCCGTGAGCAAACGCATACATCTGTTGGAAGAAGAACTGGGTTGTCGTCTGCTCAACCGAACTACGCGAAGGCTCAGCCTTACTGAAGCGGGCAAACAATATTACGAATATGCCTCTCAATCTCTCACTCTTGCTCAGCAAGGCATTGATTTAGTAACCGAGCTACAAGGTAAACCACGGGGACGATTAAAAATTACCGCTCCAATGTCATTTGGTGGTAATCATATTGCCCCACTACTTTCTGAGTTTTTGAGCTACTACCCAGATATACAAGTTGATTTGCACCTAGAAGACAAAATGGTAGATTTAGTTGATGAAGGCTTTGACTTAGGGGTAAGGATCGGCCACCTGCCAGTTTCAAACTTGATTGCTAAGCGTCTCACCACATGCCGGAGTATATTATGTGCGTCCAACGATTACATTCAACGGTACGGAGAACCAGAGGCACCCAAAGATCTACGTCACCACAATTGCTTACGCTATACCTATTACAGAGGTGGTCATCACTGGGAATTTGAAAATGCAACAGGTCAATTTAATGTGGCTCCACAGGGCAACCTCGCGATTAATAACAGCGAAGCGATACGTAAAGCGCTACTCGCAGGGGTTGGTATCGCGCAAATGCCAACATTTCTGATATCTAAAGACATAAAATTGGGCCAACTACAGCCTATCATGACTCAATATACCTTACCTGTACATGCTATCTATGCTGTGTTTCCCGACAAAAGACATCTACCACTCAAAGTTCGAACTTTTATTGACTTTCTATCTCAACAATTCGCACCGGATATGCCTTATTGGGATAAAGCAATATTTGGTAAGCAATAAAAACCACATTTTAAGTAAAATAGTTGTTAAAAACTATCAATGACCTCTTTTACAAATGCCAATAAGTCAGAAATAATGTACTCTGATTGTCGTGTATACCCAAGGAAATATTTAGGAGACAATAATGAAGAAAATTGCGGTAATCCTTAGCGGTTCAGGTGTTTACGATGGTGCTGAAATTCACGAGTCAGTGTTAGCTTTGCACGCGATAGAAAAGCAAGGAGCAAGTTGGCACTGTTTTGCTCCAAATATCGAGCAATTACATGTCATAAATCATATTACTGGCGAAGAAATGCCAGAAAAGCGCAATGTTTTAACTGAAGCCGCTCGAATTGCAAGAGGTAATATTGAGGACGTAGCGAATCTCAAAGCTGACGACTTTGACGCCCTACTTGTTCCAGGTGGTTTCGGCGCAGCAAAAAATCTTACCGACTTTGCCGTAAAAGGTGCCGAATGCAGTATCAATACCCATGTAAAATCGGCATGTCAAGATTTCGCACAAGCCCAAAAGCCAGCTGGGTACTTATGCATAGCTCCGACCATTATTCCTATGATCTACGATACTGGCGCTAAGGCGACAATAGGTAACGATGAAGGCACTGCTGCTGCTTATGTTGCATTAGGTGGTGAACACGTTAACTGTGCTGTTGATGAGTTTGTTTTTGACGAGAAACATAACGTATTGTCTACGCCAGCCTATATGTTAGCATCAAACATATCACAAGCTGCCAGCGGTATAGATAAACTGGTTGAGAAATTGGTTGAACTAGCATAAATCAATAGCTGGCAGTGTTTTATAATACCAATAAACACCTGCCAGTTAGACCCAAGTCCGTACACCTTGGTAACGGACTCACTTCTTTAGTATGACCGGGTTAAAAGGCCCAAAATCGATTCACTGGTTTCACCGAAGTAAAGGATCACCGACTTTGTTTCTCCCTGAGCAAAACTTCCGTCTTGCTCGATACGTGATGGAGAAACGTATTGATCATTACCAAAGTAGGCTTTGATTTGACTTGGTTTCAGAGAAACACCACCGCCAGAATTATTTGTTATTGTCGCCTGAACCATGCGTTTTCCACCTTGGCTACTATAAATGTCATACGACTCCAAACTGAAATAGCTGTACGCTGGCTTATCATTTCGACTTTTAGGCTCGGGAACGTATTGCGAACCATCCATAGTTCGCACATAGTGCATGCTATCTTGAGTTTTTTGCTGAGATTCTTGAATCCCCTGAAGACTGTCCTCGATATTATTCAGATACTGCTTTTTATCATTCAGAGCAGCAACACTCGAAAAAGAGCTTAGTAATATTAATAAAGAGCATAGAGTTCGAGCTAACATTCATTTCTCCTAAGGCAATAATCATAGGTGGCTGACAAGGCTATCAGCTACATTAAGGTTGTCTATAACGCTTATATTAATGCAGAGTTAAGTTGAAATATGTCAGAATTGTACAAAATCAATAAAATAATTACGCATACTATCAGTGTGATGCAACGCTTATTACGCTATGTATAGGCTATTTAATAGCCCATCACTTAACCATTACGACTACACTTCATTGATTATATGGAGGTGGTTATGAAAAAACGTCTATCGGTATTAGCAATGCTCTTGTTATTCAGCAAAATCACTACTGCAGGTGAAGACAAAATTTACAATGTAAATGGTCAAGATTACGAAGGTTTTTGGGCTAAAGCCAAAGACGATGCTCCCCTAGTGCTCCTCATTCACGACTGGGATGGGCTAACTGAGTATGAAAAAAAACGAGCCCAGATGCTCAATGGCCTAGGCTATAACGTATTTGCTGCAGACTTGTTTGGTAAAGGGGTCCGCCCAACTGAAGTGAAAGACAAAAAGCAGCACACTGGTGAACTTTATAAAGATCGAGACAAGCTTAGAGCATTGATCCAGGGCAGCTTAAAATACGCGGCATCTCTTGGTTCCAATACAGATAATGTGGTGATCATGGGATACTGCTTTGGTGGCGCAGCTACGCTAGAAGCGGCTCGCTCAGGCATGAAAGCTAAAGGCTTCGTTACTTTCCACGGTGGTTTAAAAACACCAGAAGGTCAGTCGTATAAAGAGGTATCCGCACCAATACTGGTGCTACATGGTACGGCAGACAGTGCCATTACCATGGACCAATTTGCTGCGCTAGCAAATGAGTTAGAGGCTCAAAATATTGATCATGAAATGATCACGTACAGCGGGGCACCGCATGCCTTTACAGTGTTTGATAGCGATCGATATAGAGAAGAAGCTGACAAGAAATCATGGAAGCGTTTTGAAGAGTTTCTCGCTTCTACTACCCAGTAATAACCAGATGCCCCATGTTTTTGTTCATGGGGCTTTAACACCTAACTAAGGTGCAGAATCAACTTCTGAAGGAAGGTAATGTTTAGGTTCAAGCTTTAGCCATTCAGGTAAAACAGTACCAATAGAAATGGAAGACCAAGTACCCGAGAGAATACCGATAAACATGGCAATTGCAAAACCCTCAAGTGCATTCCCGCCCATGATCCACAAAGCAGCGACAGTGAGTAATGTCGTGCCCGATGTCACCATAGTTCTGGAAAAGGTTGCGATAACAGCTTGATCGTTAATCTCTTCAATGGGAGTCGACTGCTTGGCTACCAATAACTCGCGAATGCGATCAGCAATAATAATTGAGTCATTAAGTGAATATCCGAGAATCGCCAAAATCGCTGCGAATACGGTTAAATTGAATTCCATCTGTGTGATAGCGAAAAAGCCCAAGACTAAAACTACATCATGAATAAGTGCCAGTAAAGAACCACTTGCGAGTCTCCACTCAAAGCGAAAACACAAATATCCTAAAATACACATCATTGAAATCAGCAAAGCCAAACCACCTTGATCAACCAGATCCTGACCAACTTGTGACCCAACCATACTATTACTAATCACATCGACCTTATGTGAAATATTGGCCAATATAGATGAAATATCAGGAGATTGAGCACCTTCCTCTGGAACTGGATAACGAATGATCCAACGGCCCTCTTGATCGGAGTGTGTCACCGACGTGAATTCTCCCAAACTGGGTTTAAGCACTTCAATCAAGTCGTTGTTGTTTAGCGTTTTATCTACCTGAACTTCTGTAACCATGCCCCCGGTAAAATCGAGCCCCATATTGAGACCTTTAGCAGCGAATGCCACCAGTGAAATAACCATCAAAGCGATAGATACCATGCCCGTGATATAACGAATTTGACGGATATTGTTTGTTAAATATTGAACCATGATTACACCCTTACATCTCTACGGCCATCACGACCCCATACTAAATTTATGATCGCTCTTGAGGCAAAAATTCCGCTAAACATACTCGTCAACAAGCCTAAACCTAGTGTCAAAGCAAAGCCTTGAATTGGTCCATTACCAATGGAATAAAGGACCACTGCGGTGATCATTGTAGTAATATTCGCATCAAGAATTGTACTTAGAGCGCTGCCAAAACCTTGGTCAATCGACTGCGCAAAAGTTCGACCTTCCGCCATCTTGTCTTTTATCCTTTCAAAGATCAGTACATTGGTATCTACTGCCATACCTACGGTCAGCACGAGTCCAGCAATTCCTGGTAAGGTTAGCACGGCGCCAGGAAGCAGGGCGATCAGTCCAAGTAGGCTCACCATGTTGATCACTAGTGCTACATTCGCAACCCATCCAAGTCGGCGATACCATAAGGCCATAAACGTCAGGGTCATCACCATACCTAGTGCCAGTGCAGCAAAACCATTTTCAATATTTTCTGCACCTAATGAAGCGCCAATAGTCCGTTCTTCAACGATAGTTACAGGCGCGGTCAACGAACCCGCTCGTAGTAACAATGCTAAATTTTGCGCCTCATCTAAAGAACCAGCGCCTGTAATCCTAAATTGACTTCCAAGTTGAGACTGGATTGTAGCGACACTGATGACTTTTTCGCTCCGCTCAGTTTCTCCACTAGCATTGGGTGTATACTCACGGTAGACAGTTGCCATGGGTTTGCCGATGTGTTGAGCCGAAAAATCACTCATTATCTTGCCGCCAGCATGATCAAGTGAGATATTCACTTCAGAGAAGCCCATTTTATCCATTCCAGCACGTGCATTGACAATATGCTCACCCGTCAAAACAGGACGTTTTGATAATATAACATCGCGTCCACTATTATCTTTCAGTACAATATCGCCATAAGAGGTAATATCAGTCGAAGCTTTCGCCTCATGAAATGCAAGTGTTGCCGTCGCACCAATCACTTTTTTGGCCTGTGATGGGTCTTGAACTCCAGGTAATTCAATACGAATACTATGTTCACCTTGGCGCTGAACCATCGCTTCTGTGATGCCCAACTCTTCAATACGGTCACGCATAATCTTTAAGTTCTGTTTTATGGTTACCGTTTGAAAATCTGACTTATTCTCTACCGTTGGTTTGACAGCTAGATAGCCAGAATGGCGTTTAATTTCCCAACCTGGATAGTTCTGACGAATATAATTTGCCGACTTAGTCAATGCTTCTCCAGAGCTGCTCTTCAGATCAAACCCATCCACACCTACTTGGACTAATTTCACTCCACGTAAATGTTCTTGACGCAGCATATCTCTAATTTCATCAACGATCGTATTACGCTGCTCTTCAAAAGCTTTGTCTACATCAACATTAAGCAAGAACTGTACACCACCCCGTAAATCAAGACCTAACTTGATAGGGTTGAAACCCATATTGCTCAACCATTTAGGCGCAACAGAAACATAGGAAAAAGTAATGCTATCTTGTTTACTCAGTAAAGTATTGAGTAATTCTCTGGCGTGTGTTTGATCGGTTTCATTATCGAAAACGATAGTCGTTGAGCTTTGCTCCTTACGGACTTCTTTAGCATGAATATTGTTCTGCTCAAGAAATCGATTCAACTCTATCGGGTTATCAATTGCTTTATTATTTTGTGACGTTGTCACCTGTATTGATGGTAACTCTCCATACCATGTTGGTATAGCGCTTAACGTTAAGATAATGACTGTTACAATCAGAACAGCATATTTCCATCCAGAGTATCGATTTATCACTCTAGATTGTTTTTTCTTTGAGAAATTATTCGTCATATTGTTATCTTAAATAGTTTTACATAGCCAAAGCTGGGGCACAGCAGAAATAAAGTTGCAAGTTCTGTATGAATCTCTCGCGATATATCGTCAAAACTATCACTAAATCGCAACGCATTTCAATTATGAATATTTATTGATACGTCTACACGAGAAACAACTTGCAGTAAGGGGAAGTACGCTTAAGAAAAGTGGCCGTTAAGAGCCACATATAATGCGTTTGACTCTTTCCAACCCGAAATACGGTATTGAGAATTGAAATCAGCGCCAATTTGGCGACCATTTTGACTTGAAAAATAAAGCCGATGAGCAGAGAAAACTTTTGTTAACTTATCCAGAGAGTATCCATCACCAAACCTCTCTCCTTCAGCATCATTATCGTCGCGAACAGACGATTTATGACGACTCAATTGAGTTATGTTCAATAAGTCTACATCGGTATTATATTTTGATAATCTGGTAGGAGTCGGAACCTTGGATTGAGTAGATTTGGTCAATAACGCATTAGCGGTAACATTGGAGTACGAAGATTGGCCAAACCTTGAGCTATCATGCTTGGAGTATTCAGCCAGATATGACATCGCTTGCGATGGCAATGCCAAAGCAATCAATGCAATCCAACAAAGTAACGCGATAAAACGCTGAATCATTCACAACACCAATAAAATGGGACCTAGCAATCCTAATGTCTTGTGGTCCTATCGACAAATAAAAGTTTCTAAAAAGAGTGGTCCATTAAATCTGTTAATGCTCAGTAGAACATTATTTTAAAACGATGGCCATCAGTATAACACCTGAGTTATCGGTAAAAGATCTCCCCCGTCCGAACATCAAGATACACTTTATTGGCCTGTTTTATCCCGCCACAATAGACAAAATACACATCTCGATATTTAAATGCCAGTGAACGTACCCATCCGTGGGTTTCTTCAAAATCTTCCGGTGTGCATGTCTTATCTTTAAGCAGCTTGTCCGTCATTTTTACAAACATCTCAAAGTGTTGTTTAAAATCGTCTGATTTTTCAACATAACTGCTGACGGTTTCCACTCTCTCTTCTTTTGTTATCGTTGGCGCGATTTCAAGTAATGCCTCCATCGGAACCCATTCGGCAATCTCATCCCCACCCTCTTCATAAACATAGTAACGAGATATTCGCCCCCACCCATTTTTTTTCTCTAAGATATGGAGTTTTTCTCCACGATATACGACGCTCTCAACAAAGGCGTCATAGGTCGGCGCTTCTCGAACGCCAAGTTTAGGTGGACTGACATAATAATCTGTCACTTCGGGCTTAGGAGGACTATGTTCCTTCTGCTTCTCTACTATAGGTTCCGAGGATTTTTTATTCTTTTCTCTTTGCGCAGCTTCTTCGGCCTCTTGCTGTGGCTTAAAATAAAAAATGTAATATCCCCCACCAGCACAAGCAAGGCCTAATAACAGTAAAACGAACATCAATATCTTTTTCATCTTGGATCGGCGTCTTTTCTATACTTAAGTCATACTTCATCAATACTATAGCTAATATGACATTTTACAGGCTATATCTCACTATAGCGGCAACTTTAGTGTTCACTTTACCAATGGAGAGTGTTGCTGGGCATTGTGTCGAAGCAACATGGAACAAAGCGCTCAATTTGCAGCAGGAAGCCGAAGATTGGTATAACAAAAAAGCCCTTCTATTCAATCAGTTCTTGATCGCATACCAAAATCAGCCTCTACTGCATAAAACGTTTGACCAAGATGACATGCGTTCTTTGATACGGTCAAATAGCAAAATTCATCAAAAAAAACTAGACCAACAATTCGAAGCCTTAACCCTTACTGTTGCCCAAATTAACAATGAAGTATCACGTGTAAGAGAGCAGTCTGACATTGTAAAATTAGCTTATGCTAATTGGGCGAGTATATATGATCACTGTAACCAAGCTGGATTAGCAATCAACAGCGCCTCTAGCCAGAGATATATGCAGATCAATCAAAACATACTACAAGATACTAAAACTTTGCTTAATAAATATAAATTTCTATTAGATGTTTATGAAAAAGAAGTAAAGGTGCTAGAAAGTGGCTCACAGCAGAGGAATTGATTTTAATCCTCATTTATCAACAATATAGAATATGCTTCGTAGGTTTAAGACAAAGTAAGCTATGAATAATACATACCTGTATTACCTTACTTTATGAAATCACAACAAGTCAGAATAAATCTGACCTCTCATAAATCTCATTACTTTATACTCCTCCAAGCTCCGCTCCAAAACATTTCTAAAAGTAGGAATCTTGAAATGATTACCAATAACATAACCAACGCACTGTTCAGTGGCATCGAACAAAGTACTCCTCAAGTTGCTCCCAAAAATCTCGAGGCTTACCTTGCAACGATTGATAAAGGCCAAAAAAACCTAGAGAAAATCGACCCCTCTATTGCTCTACTCGACAACCAGCCAGCAGATTCCGAAGTCCTGGCTATGGTTGCAGCCCACCAAAAGCAAGTTGTCCAGTCGATGATGAGCAGTAATCCAGAAGATACTATTGCATTAACGCTTGCCGCAGGCATAGAAGCATATTCAAAGCAATTAGAGGATATACAAGCTTGGACCGAGGGCGGAAGTGCTGTTCTAGAACCAATGCTAGATATGATATACCAGTCTATCCTCGCTGACGGTGTTGATGGTACCGAATATGAGGACCTTATGCAGCTATTAGTGATCGATTTACTTATGCACTCTGATGAGTGGGGGTTAAACCTTACTGCTTTGCTTGGCAACGACTACGAAGTCTATCTAGCGCAAATTACAGAACACTTTGGCAGCGGTTTGCACGCACCATATGGCCAGTATGATAATCATCCACCAGAAGAAATTGTTGACTGGTTTTTGAATACACTAGTTACTTCTTTAACTCCATTGGTTCCAAACCCAATCCCAGATGATTCACTGACTGGCCAAATTCTCACATTTTACAATGACCCTACGAATCAAAAAGGACTAGAAGAATGTGCTGATAATTATTGGACAGATCCCAATGGTTTTATCAACGGTTCAGATGAATTAAGTTCTGAAGATTGTGAGAGACTGAGCCCAACATTAAAAATAATCATACTTGCTGACGCAGCAGACAAAGGAACAATTACAGCAGAACAATGGGACCGGTTAATCATGGGTGATGTCAGTGATTTCGAAGAATTATTGGGAATCCCTGATGGTGAACTGGGGCTCTACTTAATGGATATTGATGGATGGGCTCCAAGCCCTGGGGCTTCTGGTAGTGGTGCTGGCGACCATGTAGAAACCGATCGTTATCCTGACTTTACCGGAAGCGCTGGAATTTACCCAGACGATCTCATTGAAGTTCTGGACACGTTTCCAGGCAGAGAACTCACTGATGCAGAACTCGAAGAAGTAAACCGCATTGGCGATCAGGTAAAAATGCTGCAACAGACACTTAAATATTGGTTACAAATTTGCCGTGATGAGCAAATGGCCATCGCTCGTAACATCTAATTCTTAACTGGGTTATAGAGTATCTGAAGTATCAATTTCAGGTACTCTGTACTTAAGTATTTTCACAAAAAACCATATTATTCAATCAAAAAACTTAAGTTCATAAAATCTCACTTTAAATCCGTCTAACCATTTAAGAGATACCTCTATAATCTTGCAAATTAGTATTTTCCCATCTCACTATGCTAGGAATCTCGGAATGATAACCAATAACATAACCAACGCTCTACTCAGCGGCATTGAGCAACAGACTCCTCAAGTCGCTCCACAAAACGTTGAGACTTATCTTGCAACGATTGAAAAAGCTCAAAAAGACCTTGAGAAAGTCGACCCTGCAATTGCACTAGTTGATGAGCAGCCAGCAGATTCTGAAGTTCTGGCTATGGTTGCAGCCCACCAAAAACAAGTTGTTCAATCCATGGTGAGCAGTAACCCTGAGGATGCGATTGCATTAACTATTGCAGCAAGTATTGAAGCCTACAGTGCTCAACTTGAAGCAATAGAACAACAAACTAAGGGCTTAGGAGCATTTGAAGATGCCATGGAAGTCATGTGGGAAGATATATCCCAAACATCTCCATTAACGGGATATGCCTTGGAAGACGCCTTCCAACTTGTTCTTATGGACGTGTTAATCCATGCCGATGACTACCACTTATCGACTGAAGACATGAATACACTACAACGTTTTATGGAATGTGGTGGTTCAGGAATGCATGGCTCTCACGAATACTATAATGGTGATGATTTTGCCGACGATATCGCTAGCTTATTTAACAGCATTTACAACCAAGCACCACCTGATAGCCTTGCGTATACAATTACTCGTTCTATGAGCAGTCAGTCCAATTGTCCTGATGCTTTAGTACAGCAATTTGAAGACAACTGGGGGAATTTGGACCAATGGTATGACGACTGGAATAATGGCGTTGGTGAAGTATCTCCATTAATGCGTATGGCATTACTCTCTAGTGTACTAGCTGACGAGTCTATAGAACTCACCTCCGAAGAATATAATATGTTTCTTACCGGTAGTTTGTCTGATATTGATGCCTTTATGACAGATCACTACGGCAAAAATACAATCACTTACATAAATAGTGACCTTGACGGCTGGAATTATTACTATACTACTAGTCCCAACGAAGGCACTGGTTATGGTATGAATTTCTGGTCTACACAAGGCGTCACGGTAGATTACTTCACGGAATTGTCCAAAAATCTACCTGCTCGGCCTCTCACCGACGAAGAACTGAAAGAAATCAACCGAATTGGTGATCAGGTAAAAATGCTGCAACAAACACTTAAATATTGGTTGCAAATTTGCCGTGATGAGCAAATGGCTATTGCTCGAAACATCTAGGTCTGAACGGCCATCTACATAAAAAAGGCCTGAAGCGTTGGGGGAACTGTCGCTTCAGGCCACAAAGATTTAAAGTAGACGGTCACATTTGGCAGCACAAATAAAATCGTTACGGTGTAATCCCTTTATAGCATGACTCCACCAAGTTACCGTCACCTTACCCCACTCAAGTAGGATTGATGGATGATGAAATTCATCTTCTGCTAGCTGAGCTATTTTATTTGAAAAGTCCCATGCTAACTGAAAATTCTTGAATTTATATACTTTTTCGAGTTGTGGAATATCGTTACGCACTACAATCTGCCAGTTGTCTAACTCAGTAAGCAAAAGCCTCTGCTCTTCACTCGTTAGTGCTATAGACTCTGGGCTGCAAGCTTCACAACGTAATTCGTTAAGCATGTGTTTTTTCCTTTGATTCAAATAATGGGGGAAGGAGTCCGGCCTTCATAGCCTGATGAACATGAGTCATTAGGTTCTCTTGGCTCAACTGATACAAGTGTTCGATGTCGTTTAAGAAAAAATACGCTGGTTGCATTATATCAATACGATAAGGTGTGCGTAGTACAGTTTGAATATCAAACTCTTCTCTAACTGGCCTTTCATCATCAAGGGCATACAGTGTTTCCCCTGGCGAAGACAAAATGCCTCCACCGTAGATTTTAAAGCCCTGCCCCTCTCTCACTAAACCAAACTCAACAGTGAACCAGTATAGCCTTGCAAGATATACTCGCTCTTTGCTGTCTGCGTCTCTGCCCAACTTACCGTACGTTTCAGTAAAA
Organism: Vibrio zhanjiangensis; assembly: GCF_030161235.1. Classification (GTDB taxonomy): domain Bacteria; phylum Pseudomonadota; class Gammaproteobacteria; order Enterobacterales; family Vibrionaceae; genus Vibrio; species Vibrio zhanjiangensis. The sequence continues at coordinate 41,431 of NZ_BSPW01000091.1, forward strand.
CGGGCAAATTCCGGATTGGTCAGCATAGCGCAATGGCCAAAAATCTCGTGAAAGAAATCCGGTTCCTGCAAATAATCAAACTCTTCACGCGAGCGCAGAAAGGTCGCGACTGGAAACTTTTTCTCCGCAAGCAAAGCAAAAAAACGATCAAAGTTTATCAGTGCAGGTACAGGTTCAACTTTCCAACCAGTTTCTCTTTGCAATATGTGATTGATTTCTGGCAATTGAGGAACCCGTTTGACAGGCAAATTCAATAACTCTAAACCGCGCAAGTATTCCTTACATGCACGCTCGTTAACTAGAGATAATTGACGTGAAACCAAATCATGCCAAATTTGGTCCTCTTCACGGCTCCAATCGACAAACCCCTGTTTATCAACTGGTTTAGAAACGTACTCGCTCATCGCAACGCTCTTTAACAAATCCTTTACATAAAGCCTATCGTCTGACTAAATCGGTGACAATCGACGAGTTGCGATCCTCACCACCGAGATATGTAACATTTTATTTACACCGTTGTAATTTCTTCTTAATTATCAGGGATATGATCTATAAGTGATTTGTTTGACTTTGGCAGCCTTTAACACAAAACTTAGCCATGTTGTAATGGAAACCACCCAAGACGAGGAAGTCATGTCTAGCCAAGATACCGCCACACCTATTTGGAAACCTAGTAGTCAACGCATACAGGCATCTAACTTGCACCAGTTCATCAAGCATATCAATATGCAGGGCGAAGCGTTCGAAACCTATTCTGACTTACTCCAGTGGTCGATAGAAAATGCAAAGCACTTTTGGTCGAACTTATGGCAGTACTGCGATGTCATCGGCTTTAAGGGCGATTGTATTTACGGCGAAGGTGTTGCTCGCTGGGAATCATTTTCACCCAGTCGTGACACGATATGGTTTCCACAAGCGAGATTGAATTATGCCGAAAACCTACTCTCATACGCATTTCAGGAACCAGAATCCGTCGCCATTCTTTTCAGGAATGAACGCGCAGAAGAGCAAAGCCTGACTTGGCAGCAGATCTGCGATCAAGTATCCATTGTACAACAATGGTTAAAACAAAATGGCGTCGGGACTGGTGATGTTGTCGCTGGTTATTTGCCTCACATGCCAGAAACGGTCATCGCAATGCTCGCCACGACCAGTTTGGGAGCTATTTGGACCTCTACCTCACCAGATTTCGGAGTTGACAGTGTCAACGAACGCTTTGGTCAAGTTCAGCCTAAAGTGTTATTTTGCTGCAATGGTTATAGCTTCAATGGAAAAGTCTTCGATATGGAGGATAAAAATCTTCAGATTGCAGACAGCATTGCAAGTATCCAACATGTGTGTTGTATTCACTACCTAGCGATGACTGAAAATAGTGAAGAGATAAAAGATAAGGTGCATGATTGGGAGTCAATCTTATCTAGCTATCTTCCACGCACTGTCGAGTATCAACGTATTGGCTTTAACGAGCCTCTGTTCATCCTATATTCGTCAGGCACCACTGGTAAACCCAAATGTATCGTTCACTCAGTTGGAGGCACGATACTTAATCATCTGAAAGAACATCAACTCCATTGTGATATACAACCACGCGATAGAGTCTTTTATTACACAACATGTGGCTGGATGATGTGGAACTGGCATGTATCAGCGCTAGCCAGCGGTGCAACACTTGTTATATATGATGGTAGCCCAATGTACCCGTCCGAAAACGTTCTCTGGGAGCTGGCGGAGCGATCTCAAGTTTCACTTTTCGGGACATCAGCCAAGTACCTAGAAGCACTTGAAAAGTCACAATACTCTCCCATTCAACATCACGAATTAAAGTACCTAAAAACCCTGTGTTCTACTGGTTCAGTGCTTTATCCAAATCAGTTTGATTTTGTGTATAGCCAGATTAAAACAGATCTTCATCTCGCCTCGATTTCGGGTGGCACCGATATATGCGGCTGTTTTGTTATCGGCAACCCCATCTCCCCTGTATTTCGTGGAGAATGTCAAGCCCCCGGCCTAGGTCTTAACGTACAAGTCTTTAACGAACAAGGCCAGACTGTGGTCAATCAGCGTGGTGAGCTTGTTTGCCTTAACAGTTTTCCAAATCAGCCTCTAGGTTTTTGGAGGGATAGTGGTGAACGATATCACAAAGCCTATTGGGACAAATATCCCAACACTTGGCATCACGGTGATGATGTAGAAAAAACAACCAATGGCGGGTTAATATTTTATGGTAGAAGTGATACTACCCTTAACCCTGGTGGAGTACGTATTGGTACCGCGGAAATATATCAACAAGTCAACCGACTGCCCCAAATCAAAGACTCTATTGCCGTCGGCCGGTCGGTTGATGGGGATGAGCGCGTCGTTTTATTCGTTCAATTGGATGATGACCATCTCCTCGATGATGCGCTGATTGCAAGGATCAAGTTAGAGCTTAAAACCAAATGTTCACCAAGGCACGTGCCCGCCGAGATATACGCCATAAGCGATATACCAAAAACCAAATCAGGAAAACTTGTCGAGATGGCGGTAAAACAAGTACTGCATGGAAAAGAAGTCAAGAACAAAGGAGCCATAGCAAACCCTCTAGTCCTAGAGGAAATTGCTCAATATGCTATTCAAACCGCGTGTTAATCAATCTACGCCCAAATCCAACAGTTTGGGCGTAAAACTAAAAATTCACTAAGCGTTACTTTTTTGCCGTCGCCATCAAAACTGTCAACTTACCTCTTGGGGTATCAATGCTAAATGGGGTGGTTACTTCCACCTCATCAAAACCAACGCTGCTCAATACTTGCAACACATGTCTTGGGTTCATCGTCCCCTCTTGGTCATCCTCAGAAAACCAATCCCAATGAACAAAGTAGTTGCCTTTATTCAATAAGCTATAAACAATATCAGCAACATCGGAATAATTCGGCAAGAAACTACAGACCGATGAAGCCACCACCAAGTCAAACTGATGACGAAATGCTGGATGCATCGCCACTAAACCCCGACTAAGAGTATCAACCACAGGCTCTACATTTTTGAGCTGCTTACTATCCAGTTGCTCTATCATTGCTTCTGAACTGTCCAACGCAACAATATCTTTTACCAGCGGAGAGAGCTTTTGACTTAACAACCCAGTGCCACACCCAAAGTCAAGCACTCTCGTACTCTGGATATCAACAACTTGTTGAAGAGATTCAAAGGCTTTGTCCGCATACAAGAGCGCAGAGGGCTCATTTTCCCACTCTACCGCGTAATCGTCCCAGCTTATGGCCATCCTCATCTCCCTGTTACTTCCCAATTAGGCACCGAACAAGATTACCAAAACTACATTAAATTCATAGCTTTTAGCTTCATAAAACAGACAACATTTGTGTATTCTTATAACATATATGCGTACACACACTAATGAAGTAACAACCTAAGATGAATCTATCGCAAATTGAAGCCTTTTGCACCATAGCAGACACCGGATCGGTTTCAGAGGCTGCTCGCCAGCTAAATTGCAATCGAACAAAGCTTAGTATGTCTATAAAAGCATTAGAAAAAGACCTAGATATAGAGCTTTTTGCCCGGACGGGTAACCACCTTACGCTCTCTGAAGCCGGTAAAGCCATCTATAAAGATTGTGAAAATTTGCTGGTTACTGTATCTCGCATTCGACAAACTTGTGCTCAAGTTTCAGGAGAGTTTAACGCAGAAGTATGGATAGCAAGAGATGACTCTCTTCCCAATGAGATGTGGCAAGAATTCTCACACAAACTCAATAATATGTTTCCCGCAACCTCATTTAACATAGTACTCGCCTCCAGCGGTGATCTGGCGAATTTAGTCACCACTCAACAAGTAGATTTTGCCTTTGGTGTTGATTATGAACGAATAGACGATCCTCTGATTACCTACCATCCATTAGGGAAGATTCGCCTAATGTCGGTATGTAAAGCCGAGCATAAATTGAGTCAAATGCATCGTGTATCAGACGAACAACTACGCAATGCTATGCAGGTTGTCATGGTTTATCTTAACGAAAAAGATAACCCAGAACTTCAACCATTTTCATTGCGTCATATTGGGTTTTCAAGCTTTGATAATATGTTAAGTACCATTCTTACTGAAGATGCTTGGGGAGTTCTCCCCGAACCTCTTATCCGTCATTACCTCCGTCGACAAGAACTCGCGGTAATAAAACATACTTATGGATTAACACAAGAAGACTATTGTATGTTCACTGCTGCAGGAATGGCTGAACATCCCGGAATGTCATGGTTAGCCGACAGGCTAAATGAGTACTTATTTGACTTCTAATCCCATCAAGATATCAACAAAAAAACACGCTTTGGGCAGCCAACATCGTTCATCTTGATAACTATATTTACAAAAAGGACACTCAGCGACAAAATTATTGGCGCATGAAATTTGATTTATCTCATTGAATAATATTAGAAAATAATCTTACCACTCATCTTGTGGCCAATTTTAATACAAATCGTGTTTGTAAATCCTGTCTTTAACGAGAAGAATAAGAGTATGTATTTAACAGAGACTTCTCTATGTGTGCCCAAACAAGCTTGAATGAAAAACGAGTCCTTATTTTTTCAGCGCTTTTAGCATCAGGCTTTGCCGTAGGTGGACTCGTTCTTGGCACACTTGTAGGCTCATTAGTCATCGTTTTTGATGGGGTTTATTCTTCCGTCAGCTTGGTGTTAACTTTATTGTCGCTGGCAGTATCAAAGTATATACAAAGTCCATCCCGACATCATTTCCCTTTCGGAAAAGCGGTGTTGGAACCTGTTGTGATTGCGGTTAAAGGTAGCGTCATCCTCATCATTGTGAGTTACTCACTCTACTCTGCTGTCCTAGCGCTGTTTACTGGAGGCCGTGAGGTTGATGCTTCCATCGCGAGTTTGTTTGGGGCTATCAATGTTGTGGGCTGCGGTTACGCTTGGTGGCATATTGCTATGAAGTCCAAGCGATTCTCTTCTGGATTAATTCAGGCTGAAGTTAAACAGTGGCAAATGGATACTCTTTTAAGTGTAGCGGTAACATTAGGCTTTGTTTTAGCATGGGCAATAACACTGTCTCCATTTGAAAGCTACGCAGTCTATGCAGATCCTATGATGATGATCCTGATGTCTTTTTACTTTATCAAAGTACCTGCTGACATGTTAAGAGGCTCCATCCGAGAAATGCTTATGATGGCTCCGAGTACAGATATACTCGACGTTGTCGACCGCGAAGTTGACGCTTTGGATAAGCAAGTTAAACAACACATTGAAGTCGATGCTGTCACAAAAGTGGGACGTGAACTGAGAGTCAGTCTAAATGTTCATTCGGATGACAAGCAACTTGCTATTGCAGACATAGAAAAAACTCGGCGAATCTTGAGCGATAAACTGTCCAAGCTCCCACTTGATTTAAGGCTTAATCTCAATATCGCCACGTAATGTGCTATTCAAATTGCCTTATAATAATTTCAATCTGAGAATCAAAATAAATGCTCTCCCACTAACGACACATAGACAGTGGGAGTTTTCTTTGTATCGCTCCCTTCTATAAAACCATTTTAATCGTGATAATTACCTGATTTTTATATATATTTTAAAAAATCCAGCCATAAGAAATCATATATATACGAATAACGATATTTTCATATCTTTAATCTTCATTATGGTTCAATTCTTGCTAAACAAATACTAATTGAAAATGCGTAGAAACTAATCGACTGATATAAAAGAGGAAAATGTATGGCACAATTTGAACCAGACAAATTCACAATCTTGGTCGTAGAAGACAACAACGTATCCCGAAAATCGCTGATAGGTATGCTTTTTAAGAGTGGTTACGAGAACATCTTAAGTGCACCAGATGGACAAACCGCAATAGAAAAAATCGAATACAATCACGTTGACCTCGTGGTGACTGACATTAACATGCCCCATATTAATGGATTACAGCTTATTAAGGCGATACGTACAGATAAAACACACGCTACCCCAGAGACCAGTATCATCGCTGTGACCTCCTTGTCTGATATAGAGACAATATCTGCTTGCATGAGGCTCGAAATCGATGCCTTTTTACCCAAACCTGTAGCGGTGAAAGATGCTCGTCAACAAATTGAACAAGCTGTGACCGGCCACACTGAGCTCTATCAGCAACATCTTTATGAAGAAATAGAAACCGATCTCAGCCGCAAAACAAACAATCAAACGAGTGCTCTTAGAAAGAAAAATACCGGTCAGATTACCACACTCAATAGCCTTTACGATTTACGTTCTGGCATGACGTTGGTGGGCGATATCTTTGCACAGAATGGAGGATGTCTTGTAAGAGCAGGCACTCAACTTGACGGACGATTAGTAAAACGATTGTGTGAGCTAAAATCAATTATCGCCAAGCAACCAATTCGAGTTGAGCTCGAAATTGCTGACGCCTAGCCTTGCTTAGTTACAAGGCACCAGATTGAGCTCAACGAGGACGACAATAAGAACGTTAGTTAACTTTTGCGCTTCTTATCTAGGGCCTTTCTGCGTGTGTCACAACGAGCTATCACCCTTGCCTTATCTTGGGCACTATAAGCGCTCCATTCTAGAATTTCATCCAAAGTACGATAACACCCAAGACATATATTTTTTTCATCTAGGCAACACATACGAACACATGGTGATGGTACGTCCTTGTCCTTATTCACATGTATTTCCTACTCTAAGACCCTGTACATGTGAGTGAACGACAAATAAGCGGTCTAATTCTGTATTTCAACATTATGCTCCTGAAGACCCCATTCCACTCTCTCTTCTTTTGGCTTGAACTTATTCTCATACAAAACCATAAAATCTTGCCTAATTTTCTGTTCAAGGTGGTTGGCTTTATCTGTTGGACAAAAAAGCATGAAATGAACAACTTGCTCTCCTGTTGGTGTACTATTTATGTGGACATGCGGTTCAGCGCCAGGCAAATCGACACCTGCATGTTTTTCAATCATAGCATTGTATCGAGTCGCCACTTCACTGAAGTAATGACAATGTTCTTCGATCTTAGCGATCATATCGGGTAGTAAAGGATACAAGTTAACAAATTCGGCGACGACTATCGAAAAATTGTGAAAAACATAACGCTTCATGAAATTTAGATTTTTTACTGGATAAGTAAAAAACATGCTATTGGGCAATGTTGCGGTTTTTCCCGTGTAGTTATATTGCCCATGATGCAAATCAATTTCTTGGATAACCGTCGCCATCATATTATGCTCAATGACTTCGCCACACAATTTGCCGACTTCAATCCAATCCCCTATACGAAAAGACCGGGAACTCGCACGTTGAATAGAACCCGTGAAACAAAGAATGATCTCTTTTGATGCTACCACAATCGCAACGGCGATAGCGGTTACCGACAAGGCAAACTGATTGATTTCCGATTTCCAGAGTACAAAAAGTAGAAAAACCGTAATGGCGAAGGCACCATTTTTTGTTCTCGACATCCAGCTACGCTGCTTTTCAGTCACAAAAGCGACATCGCCTCGAATCTTGAACAAGACAAATTTTCTGACAATAACGACAAGCCCAATAATGAGTAATGTGAAAATAAACTTGTTAGTCAGAAGAAAATCGGTAATGAGATGCAAATTCTCCATTCTAAGCTCCCTATCCAAGCAAATAACATAAGGTCAGGCCCCATAAAAGGCCCTCACTCTAAAGCAACCGATCTAACATGCCAAGTTTTATCAATTCACTCTGTAAAATACTGGAACCGCATCATGGTTACTGAAAACGCGCTGAGGTAATAAATTCACCAAAGCTCTCACACCAAACCACCACAGTGTTGTACCGAGAGAGCTCCAGCTCTTGAGGAAGGGTAAGTGCAAAACGGTCAAACGTTTTTATATCACCGATTTTCGCCATTTTGTGCTTGTATCGATTAAACTCCTTTTCTGTTTCAATAAATTGTGGTGATAAATACAGCTTATAGTCTGGGCCGGGGGCCAGTTCCCCAATAAAAGCAATCTGTTGCCCACTAATCGATACTGAACCCTCACCCCAATGGAAAAAATCACTGTCTTCACGCTCACGTTGGAAAGTCGCGGTATAAATTGCGTTGTTAGTAACACTTTCAACAGAGCTCATAGAAGGAGAATCTGGTTGGATAAGTATCGGTAAAGTGTAAACGCCAATAGCGAACCCTAACCCACCACAAACTAAATGTGTAAACAGAAAACCAATTTTTTTCATTCCAAGACCTAAGATGAGTTTGTCTTTATAAAAAGCCAGCAATATGAATAATTAGATAATAGATACCCTATAAATATCTGCTCTTTCCTAGTGAGTGTTTTCCTACAAAAATCACAATACTAGCAGTCTGACTGGAAGTATGTGTGCATTATATAGGGCGATAATAACTGGATTAGCTGACACCATTGCCTTTATTGATATGCACATAATTGACATGAAACAATAGACAAGGATCACAAAAACGAATATGGAATTAAACACATCACATATTAATGTTTGCAAATTAGCGTCAGCCATCTAGCTTTATAACTGTATCAACTAACGTACTCGTGAACTAAGTATTCGCGAACAACGTCAGAGGCTAGTTCCAAAACAAAATAGCTTTAGCCCCACTTTTACGTGGGGCTATTTGTTGGAAGAAATCGTACCAATTCCCGACAGGTTCTGTTGGATTTCTACTTAGTGCGCTATAGAATACCCATCAACTATCAGCAACACTGGCAATTTTGTGGAACGCGACTATACCCTCTCATATTTGAAAGTAACCCCGAAACATGATTTAGAAGAATTAAGTCTTAAAATGCTCCATCGCCTGATAGACGAGCAGTCAATGACAGAGCTTTTTACATTTGATAGTGAGGAAACAGATTCTGAAGATAAGTTCCAGCAAGCGCAATTTGATGCCCTGCTGAGAATGAGTGCAATAGCATTAAGTCAGTTACCTGCTCTTTTTGCTGAATCCGAAAATTCAATGCAGAATATTCAACGCATGCAGCGATTACTACTGTGGCATTTTTACGCCGTGTCTTTCAAATTGGAGCAAGCTATTACGCTGGAAACACACTGCAAGCATGCAGAAATTTTGCTTGAAAATGCGCCATTAAACGCCCTAGAGTGGGTAGCATGTTTGACAGATTTACTTCGACAGTACGCACAAATAGCTGAGCAATAAACGCTGAATATCAATAGGCTCTGTAAGCAAGTTATACCCATTCATCACAGAACCTATTTTAAACGAGTTCAATTAATCATCTGAAAGTACAACTCGCGCATTGTGGTCTTGCAACGGACGATTATTTTCCCCCATCACCGCCTGCATCTTTTGTACTTGTTCCGAAGTCAGACTCTGCTGCGATTGAGCCACTATCCATCGAACGCCCTCAGAACATGGGGGTGTCGTCAACGATCCGTTGAAACGGTAATATTTGGCCATTTTAGGCAACATATCCTTAACCGGAAATGCTTGTTTCAATTGGACGGTTTGATGGGTTTGGGGCATGGAATCAATCAGCTTACCTATCTGGCTATTCTCACTTTTATCTACTGCATACATCACAGATAAAACGGCAAGATTACCTGATTTGTCTGCATTAACAAAATGCGCCTCTAAAGGGTAACTTTGACCTTTTATGTGGTTTTCAGAAGGGGTGTGAAAATGAAATTGTGCCAAGTTAAATTCTATACCATCGATAGAAAAAACATTATCGCCACTTACAACCGCCTGTAATGTATGACCGTTGTTCGTTAAACCCGTTACCATACCATTATAGTGAATATCTAATGACTGTAGCTCTGCCTCAACCGTGTCGCTAATATCAATTGGGCTTTGGTTTTTACCCTCAGCACACGCTTTTGCAAACTCTCCCCAATGTTCGGGACCTACATCATCCTTATATCCCCATTCTGTCGCTTGTGTGATGCCACACACCGAGACAGCCAAACTGACTGCCAATATTGTTTTCCTTATCATATTCTTCCCTTCTCTATAGTGAGTTATTTGTCAAAAAATGCGGGAATCATAAGTCGAATACAAAACTGGCGAATAGTAAAAGATCGTAAAACAAAGCAATTAAATATGAATGTGGTGTACAAAGAAAAAAGAATAAAATGTATGCTTTTATCACTTGTAAATTGGATACAAAAAGAAGGCAGCTAAGCAGAAGTACTTAGCCGCCTTTTTATTCCTACAGTCTGAAGCTAAAAATTGCTAAAACTTCGCTACTGCCAATCGAGTATTACCTTACCCGACTGACCTGAACGCATGGCATCAAAGCCTTTTTGGAAGTCATCAACGGTGAAGTGATGAGTAATAATAGGGGTAAGATCTAAGCCAGATTGAATCAAGCTTGCCATCTTGTACCATGTTTCAAACATCTCTCTGCCGTAGATACCTTTTATCACAAGACCTTTGAAAATCACTTGGTTCCAATCAATACCCATATCGGATGGAGGAATACCTAAAAGAGCAATGCGTCCACCATGGTTCATTGTTTTGAGCATACTACTAAACGCGGATTGAACACCTGACATTTCAAGACCAACATCGAATCCTTCTGTCATACCCAATTCTGTCATCACATCTTGTAAGCTCTCATTGGCAACATTGACGGCGCGAGTTACGCCCATTTTGCGTGCAAGCTCCAAGCGATACTCGTTAACATCGGTGATCACGACATGGCGAGCGCCAACATGCTTAGCGACAGCCGCTGCCATAATACCGATTGGTCCAGCGCCCGTAATAAGCACATCTTCACCAACCAAATCAAACGATAAAGCGGTGTGAACTGCATTACCAAAGGGATCAAAAATCGACGCGAGATCATCGGAGATACCATCAGGAATCTTAAAAGCATTAAATGCAGGAATCACTAGATACTCGGCAAAGGCACCTTCACGGTTGACCCCGACACCAACGGTATTACGGCATAAATGCGTACGGCCACCACGACAATTTCGGCAATGTCCACAGGTAATATGCCCTTCTCCGGAAACTCGATCTCCAATTTCGAAGCCCCGAACTTCTTGACCAATACCAACGACCTCACCCACATACTCATGACCAACAACCATAGGAACAGGAATTGTATTTTGTGACCATTCATCCCAGTTATAGATATGAACATCTGTACCACAAATGGCTGTTTTCTTTATTTTGATGAGTATGTCATTATGTCCAGGTTCCGGAATATTCACTTCCGTCATCCAGATACCTTCTTCTGGCTTCAGTTTTGACAGGGCTTTGATTTTCATTATTTGATGATCTCCATATCTCGGCCAACTTGAATAAATGCATCAATCGCTCGATCCAATTGCTCACGAGAATGTGCCGCTGACATTTGCGTACGAATACGAGCTTGTCCCTTAGGCACAACAGGGAAGGAAAATCCAACGACATAAATGCCTTTTTCTAAGGCACGTTCAGCAAACTCAGCTGCAACTTTTGCATCACCTAACATAATAGGGATTATCGCGTGATCAGCTCCGGCTAGAGTAAAACCCGCTTCCGTCATACGGCTACGGAAATGCTTAGCGTTTTCCCATAAACGGTCACGAAGATCACCGCTTTCTTGAAGAAGGTCTAAAACACGTATAGACGCGTTTACAATTGCGGGTGCAACCGAATTAGAGAACAAATACGGACGTGAACGCTGACGTAGCCAATCAACCACCTCTTTCTTCGCAGAGGTATAGCCACCAGAAGCTCCACCCATTGCTTTACCAAGCGTACCTGTGATGATATCAATACGGTCAACAACGTCGTGATACTCGTGGGTGCCGGCTCCAGTTTTCCCCATAAAGCCAACTGCGTGAGAATCATCAACCATTGTCAACGCACCATATTTTTCCGCTAAATCACAAATGGCAGGTAAGTTGGCTACCACACCATCCATAGAAAACACACCGTCTGTCACAACTAAGATGTTGCGTGCCCCGGCCTCTTTTGCGGCAATTAATTGCTGTTCCAATTCTTGCATGTTGTTGTTTGCATAACGAAAACGCATTGCTTTACACAAACGTACACCATCAATAATGGAAGCATGGTTTAACGCATCTGAGATAATCGCGTCTTCTTTATCAAGAATAGTTTCAAAAAGGCCAGCGTTTGCATCAAAGCAAGAGGTATAAAGGATCGTATCTTCTTTACCAAGGAAAGTAGACAACTTCTGCTCAAGTTCCTTGTGAATATTTTGAGTTCCGCAGATAAAACGGACAGACGCCATGCCGAAGCCATATTGTTCCATTCCAATCTTGCCGGCTTCAATCAATTCAGGATGGTTTGCAAGTCCTAAGTAGTTGTTTGCACAAAAGTTTAACACTTCTTCGCCGGTCGAAATTTTAACAGCGGCCTGTTGTTGAGAAGTAATGACACGCTCAGATTTGTATAGACCTTCGGTCTTTACCTCTTCAATTTGTTGCTTGATTTGGTCGTAAAATGCAGAAGCCATGTTAAATTCCTTGGTTGTTATTGTATGAAGTATTGAACCATTGCCGTCTTAGCACACGTAAAAGCCATAGTATAGCTGCGGTAATAAGTTCAGAGCGTAAGTGTAATCTAAGCGACAGATTTGCATTATCCCGCCTACTGGAAAAACATTATTGAAACCTAGGCACAAATAGTGCTTTTTTATGACGTGAATCACATGGTAGTATGGAAGTGGTGCAATGTTCAGCTTAAAGAATGCGTTAGCCACCATTGAATGTTGACTGATTGCAAAAGTGTATTTGTTCATGGTGTTGATATGGTTAACTCAAAACTTATTGCTCTACTTCCAGACCTTGCTTCATTCATTTTAATTGTCGATGAAGGTAGCTTTACTGCCGCAGCGAAGAAGCTTAGTGTGACACCCTCTGCACTCAGTAAACTCATCACACGTTTGGAGAATGCTCTCTCAGTCAAGTTGTTTGAACGCACCACTCGCACCTTGCTCATAACACCAACGGGTCAGCAGATATACGATCAAGCGATTGTCATGGTCAATGCTGCACAAAAAGCTTGGGAGCTATCAACGACAGACCACACTCAACCAACCGGAGCACTCACTGTTGCAGCACCTGAAGCTTTCCTTAACTCCGTTTTACAACCTTTTGTGGTCCCCTTTTTACATCAGTATCCTGAAATACAGCTTAAATTGCGTGTCGCAGATGGGGAAATTGACCTATTAAAAGATGGTATTGATGTCGCTTTTAAACTCACCGACAAACCGGATGAAAACTTAGTTTTGAAAGAGATAGGCAAAACTAATCTTGTACTGTGCGCCAGCCCTGAATATATCAAAAATAAAGGCATACCTATTCACCCGACAGAGTTAGTCAACCACGATTGCCTTTATCTGGCAGAAACAAGGCGTGACAATGTCTGGGATTTTTTCAAAGATGATGAATTCCACTCTATTGCCGTTTCAGGACGATATGCCGTTAATCACTCACAAATGCGTTTAAATGGAGTGAAACAAGCACTGGGGATCGGTATATTTCATGACTTTGTTATTGCCACGGCGATTGAATCACAAGAGGTCATCCCTATCCTCTCAGACTGGACTATCAAGAGTAACTATCACGGTGCTGTTGCGATGCAGTACGCTCAGACAAAGTACATGCCCGCTCGTCTACGTGTTTTTATCGATTACATCAGCAGAGCGTTAAATGAAAAACTTAATCCAACCATTTAAGCTGTCACCACGTGATGCCAAATAAGCGAGCTGGCCAAGTCACTTGCCCCTGTTCAATCAAGTCGTAAACGGTGAAAAACACACCACATATCACCGCAAGTTTAATGAGCCTGTAAACCACCCTGATTACCATACCCTTTTGTTGCAAATTTGCTTTGAGACGCTTGATATCTCTAATATGGGCATCTTGTCAAGTGAAGACTCGCGCTACAGCACTACTCAACATGTTATTTCATTAGATATTGGCGATAAATTTGTAAAAACGCCGAGAAAATATCGACTTGGGTACCTTAGTCAATAAAATACCGCCGAGTAAGGGCACAAGTAGTATTAACGATTGTAGTGATAAAACCTCACCGTTCACATAAGCAGATATAAACAGAGCAACGACGGGGAAAATCAGAAAGCAGATAGATGCTTGAAATGGCGTAGAAACCTGTCCTAACTTAAAGTAGGCAACAATCCCGCCAACACTTGCCACTAGCCCTAAGTACGCGACTGCGGACACTGACTCGGTACTAAACGCATGATAGTCAATGTTTTCTCCCATGAAAGAGACAACGAAGAGCAATAGTGAAGCAACAAAGCAAGGTATCGCATTATAAGTCAGTACTTGAATGTCTTGACAATATTTCTGCACCAGTACATACATGACAGCGTGAATAGCAACAGCCATCCCAAGACAAATACTGCCGATCAGATAATCGGTACCACCTAGCTGCATCTCAGTTCCGAGAATAAGCGACAAACTCACTACCGCGATGACAAGGCCAAACAGCTGATGCTTTGCTAAGCGTAACCCCAGAAACAAGCCAGACATCAACATAACAACAACTGGCATATTAGCAAAGATTATCGACGCCAGCCCAGATGATATGTATTGTTCTCCATAGATCATCAAGGTAAATGGAATAGCAAAATACATCATGGCGACTATCAGTATCCACGGCCCCTTCCCTCTGGGAAACAGCAAAGGTTGTCCAAACAGTTTAGCTAACGCTGCTAACAACGGGGCAGCCAGCAAGAAACGCATCGCCGTTGCAAAAATAGGCGGGATGGTTTCCAGTGCGACCTCCATAGCAAACCAAGTGGTTCCCCAAATTAAACAGACGGAAAGAAAAAGCAGATAAGATACAGACTTCGAATTCATGGGAACATTCACCTAATAACAAACCGACAGAGTAAACACTACCTTGTAGTGAACTTAAGACGTGTCACAGTATACGAATTTAACGAGAGAATGTTTTTATCTTGTTATCTATCATTTTTCATATTTTCAAAAAATAAATCTATAAAAAAAGCCAAAAGAAGAAAAAACTTCCTTAGCTTTACCACACAATAGTATCATTATTTACTTTGTGGATTTGAATTTGTTTTACTCAATTGATGACGAATGTTACATATTGACCCTTATGATCACCTATGGTAGCTTTTTCAATATGAACTTACGCATACAACTATCGTTTCAGACTAATTGGTGGCGCTCTCTTTAAGAGCAGCCAAGACTTTTTTCGTCCTTATGCTGCTGGAATAACAGCATAAGGCGGCATCATACCTTTGAATTATCTCCAGTAGCCAAGAATTAACAGCCGGAGAACTCATTCATGAAAAATCTAACCAATACCATCCAAAATCAGATCATATTGACAGGTGATCGCGCGACTGGTCCACTTCACCTTGGCCATTATGTCGGTTCACTGCAGCAACGAGTAGAACTGCAGAAACACAATGACCAAACAATACTGGTTGCGGATATGCAAGGCCTGACCGACAATGCCACCAACCCTTCCAAGGTTTCCTCTAACATACTTAATGTTGTTGCAGACTATTTGGCCGTAGGTATTGAACCAACACAAACCACCATTTGTTTGCAATCACAACTGCCAGCATTGTCTGAAATTACAATGTATTATAGTAACTTAGTCACAATTGCTAGACTTGAACGTAACCCAACGGTAAAAGCAGAAATAGTAAGCAAAGGATTCCAACGCTCGATACCGGCAGGCTTTTTAACCTACCCAATATCTCAAGCTGCAGATATCACCGCATTTAATGCATCACTCGTCCCCGTTGGAGACGACCAGTTACCTATGATCGAACAAACGAATGAGATTGTTCGAAAAATAAACTCACTTGCTGGAAAGAAGGTACTAACTGAGTGCCAGCCATTACTCAGTAAATCATCTCGGTTACCAAGTACTGATGGTAAAACTAAAATGTCAAAAACAATGGGCAACACCATTAATCTAGGTTCAAGCCCTAAGCAGATTAGTGCAGCAATCAAATCTATGTACACAGACCCAATGCATCTTAAAGTTAACGACCCAGGTAGAGTTGAGGGTAATGTGGTGTTCACTTACCTTGATGCGTTCCATCCAGATGCATCCTATGTAGACAAACTAAAGCAACATTATCGCGCTGGTGGACTTGGGGATGGTGAAACAAAACGAATCTTAGAAGAGTGCCTACAAGAAATCTTAAAACCTATTCGACAAGAACGCAGCAAATTACTGTCTGAACCAAACTATCTATTAAGAATATTACAGCAGGGAAGTGAGACAGCTAGACAAAAAACTGAGCGGGCATTAAACGACATCAAAAACGTCTTTGGCTTGAATCTATTTAAGTGTTAAATATCTTGCCACGAGTGTCTATTTCAAAAGGCCAGTCGCAATTGTAAGGACCGGCTTTTGAACCGCTCCCAAATACACAATTCGTTGTTCACATATTGTGTTGAACTGTAGATCAAAGTCTTGCCGTTCAAAAAACAGCCATTGCATTTTATAATTCATAGTTATATTTTGTTAAAAAACATAAGCAGTTGATAAAAATAAAATGCACTTTCTGGTTTGTTTGTTAATGATCATAGCTTTCCCCGTTCTTGCAAATCCACAACCCAATGACGAGAAACTTATTAATTCGCTCATAGAACGTAATGTTATATGTGCCGATCAATCCTATGATGAAAAGTTAAGATCTCTTCAGATCTATCTCGCTAATAGATTTAGTAGCGATAAAAGTATCGACCATGACACTAAGCAAACTACCGGTGAGAAACTCGAGAATAAACAATGCATTTCAGCGCCAAAGGACTAACCATTGAAGTGCATTTGAGAATCTCCCTCCGTCAGGGGAGTTGTTCACGCAACGTTATAACCACAAATAAAAGTGGTATTTGGCTGTAAAAATATAATAAGGAAATAATATGGCTTGCATAAGGAAAACATTGCTAGCAACAGCAGTGATGGCACTATTTAGTTCTAGTAGTAACGCGAAAACACCTATAGATTTAGGTGTAATGAATGAAGAAAAAATTATCGAGATGCTAGAAAGGAAAGGTATTCTTGATAAAAACTCTTCCGTTGAAGAACAAAAACTTGCTCTCAACAACTACCTAAATAAAAAACTCGGTAATGATTTTAAAGGAGATGCTCAATTCGGTAAAAAGGCTCTTGAAAAGCGAGCAAAAATACTGAAGTCAATTGAAGCCAATAAAGGCCAACATAAAGCACATATATTTGCCTTTGACTTATCAGATAAACGCACTGATAAAGTTTTAGCTGTACTAATCGACTTCCCAGATCTTCCATGGAACGACAACCGGCTTACTTCTGAGCATACCGAAATGCTCTATGAAAGTTATAAACCGGAACACTATCAAAACTTACTCTTTTCTGATGCTGGCTACCTAGGGCCCAATGGAGAAAACCTCATCTCTATGCGCCAGTATTATGAAAGTGAGTCAGGCAAAAGCTACAGCGTTATGGGACAGGCAGCAGGCTGGTACCGTGCCTCAAAAAACGCCGCATTCTATGGCGGTAATTCTCCATCAACAGATAACGACCTGAATGCACAAGAGTTGGTTCGAGAAGCCCTCAATCAGTTAGCTCAAGACCCAAGTATTAATCTGGCTGATTATGATATTGAAGATCGCTATGACTACGACCAAGATGGGAACTTCCATGAACCTGATGGTGTAATAGACCATTTGATGGTTTTCCATTCATCTGTGGGTGAAGAAGCCGGTGGTGGTGTACTAGAAGACGATGCCATCTGGTCACACAGATATAACCTTGGGCAATATCATGTCCTAGAAGGAACCACCAGCACAGTGCCAAGCCGTTTTGG
This sequence comes from Vibrio zhanjiangensis, assembly GCF_030161235.1. Taxonomy (GTDB): domain Bacteria; phylum Pseudomonadota; class Gammaproteobacteria; order Enterobacterales; family Vibrionaceae; genus Vibrio; species Vibrio zhanjiangensis. The sequence continues at coordinate 59,225 of NZ_BSPW01000091.1, forward strand.
TGGCAGCTATGCCGCTTTCGATTACACAATCCAGCCGATTGATGCCGCAGCAGGTGTATGTTCACATGAGTACGGGCACGACTTAGGCCTTCCTGATGAATACGATACTCAATACACGGGTAAAGGAGAACCTGTCTCGTATTGGTCAATCATGTCATCTGGTAGCTGGGCTGGCAAAATTGGAGGTACTCAACCGACCGCATTTAGCTCTTGGGCCAAGCAATTTTTGCAAGAGTCGATTGGAGGCAACTGGATTGTTAATCAAACACTGTCTGTGGATGAGCTCACCGCTAAAGGTCAAGAAATTACGCTTCATCAAACCATAGACAATGAAAAGCAAAATATGGTGCGTATTGATCTCCCCATTAAACGTACTGAAGGACAAAAACCCTACTCTGGAAGCTTTGGCTTTCATTCAGGTAAAGGCGATGATCTAAAAAATTCCATGTCGAGAGAAGTTACCCTTCCAGAAGCATCCAATTTGAAATTGGTATTTAAGGCATGGTATCAAATCGAGAAAGACTATGATTTTGCCCGAATTCTTATCAATGGCCAGCCAATTGCTGGGAACATTACGACTCTAGATGATCCCAATACCACGGGCCTAGTCCCTGCTATTTCTGGTGAATCTAACGGCTGGATCGACGCAGAATTCGACCTTTCGGAGTGGTCTGGGCAAACCATCAAGTTAGGCTTTGACTATGTCACAGATGGTGGTTTGGCAATGGAAGGTCTGCATCTTGACAACATTGAGATTATCGCTGATGGCGTGGCAACATTAATCGACGACGGTGAAACAGAGTCAAGTTTTGCATTAAACGGTTACCGGCTAAATAACGGATTCAACGAAGCACAGCACTACTATCTGTTGCAATGGCGCAGTCACAACGATGTTGATGAAGGCCTTAACAACATTAAACGCTTTGGTAGCTTAATGTCATTTGAACCCGGACTAATCGTTTGGTATGTCGATAATTCCATGACAGACAACTGGGTTGGGAAACACCCAGGTCAAGGCTGGTTAGGGGTTGTCGATGCTGACCAAAATGCCATGATTTGGGAAAAATCAGGTTTAGCTGCACAAACTCGCTATCAACTCCGTGATGCAAGCTTCTCTCTTCAAGATCAAACACCCATGACTCTTGAGAACAAAGAAGGTGACGTACTTCGCGATGTCAGCTTACTCGGTAACGCATATTTTGCCGATAATGAAGATTACTCCAATCCTCAGGCACCAGACGCTGGAAGACTACTGACCGAGCACGGTGTGGCTATCGAGGTTATCGAACAAGCAGCTGACAATACATATGGCGTTATCCGTGTATCAAAAACACCTGAGCCTAATCAGCTTCCAGTGGCAGCCTTCACCCTATCAATAGATGGAATGACAGTGACTGCAAGCAATATGAGTTCAGATTCAGATGGAAGCATCGTTGACTATAATTGGGACTTTGGCAATGGTGAAGCCAGTAAAGAAGCGTCGCCTACTTGGACCTATCTCAATGATGGTCGTTATACGGTTTCTCTCACTGTTACTGATGATCGTGGCGATCAACACACCGCAACAGAAACCATTTTTGTTGAAGACGGCAACATTCTACCTGAAGCAACGGCTAAATATATTCATATTGGTCGACTAGTAACAATGTGGTCAACAAGTTCAGAAGTGGCCCCCGATTTTCGGACATGACTTTAAGTGATTGATCTGTTTTGATAGTACCCAG
>NZ_BSPW01000092.1 GCF_030161235.1 Vibrio zhanjiangensis
GTTAACGTAATGACAAAGTCGCTTGGTAATTAAGGTACGACAGAATCGCTTGGTGATCACACAAGGCATTAACAAAGTTAGAGGCACAGATGGACAGTTTGAGTTCAACCCTTAGCCAAGTAGAATTACAATTGTCCGATAACTCACTGTATGAGTCAGAAAATAAAGCTAAACTTAATCAGGTGCTCGCCGCTCAAAGCCAAGCGAAAACCGAGCTTGAGGAAGTCGAACTGGAATGGATGACACGGCAAGAAGAACTCGAACAGATGGAACAGGAATTTAATCGCCAATGAACCCAAAACACGTATCTGTGTCCCTAACGCTAGAACGACTATGGCAATTTAGTTTGCAATATTATAGCGTCCGAGAAGTCAAAGATGCGTGTCTCCATTTACAAAATCAGTTCAAGGGCAATGTCAACCTATTGCTTCTCCTCAAATGGCTTGACGAGCAACAAGCCGCTTTTAGAGATCAAGACTGGCACAAAGTTGAAGAGTGCTTGGGACGCTCTGAAACCTTACTTCACAGCTACCGAGATTTACGCCGCAAACTCAAATCTCATGTTCCAGAAACCTTGTACAGAGAGTCGCTTCAATTTGAGCTTCAACTTGAAAAACAGCAACAATCTGACCTCGTTGATTGCATCAATAGCATCACCTTATTGCGCAACCAAGATGAGCCTTTGACACTCAGGTACTGCCGTCAGCTCGGAGGAGAGCATTTGCATCAAGCCTTTGCTCAACCTTTGGAAGAAATCACTCATAGATAGGACATATTATGACTCATTTCATTGCAGCCAAAGGTTTGTCTAATCCACACTTACAAACGCTGGCCCCCCGCTTCATTCGCAAGAAAGCCCTGTTTGAACCCCTATGGCAAAGGCTGAATACTCAAGATAATGATTTTCTGGATCTGGCATGGAGCGAAGACTGGCAAACTGAGAAAGCACAGAAAAAACCGATTTTTATTCTCTTTCATGGTTTAGAAGGTTGCTTTTATAGCCCTTATGCAAATGGCCTAATGCACGCTTTTGCAAGCCAAGGCTGGTTATCTGTGATGATGCATTTTCGTGGCTGCAGTGGCCAACCCAACCATAACGCACGTAGCTATCATTCTGGTGAAATAGAAGATGCCCGTTTTTTTCTCGAGCATATTAATCGAGAGTTTCCCCATCAGACAAAAATCGCAGTGGGTATATCACTGGGTGGTAACATGTTGGCCAACTATCTTGCGCAATACAACCAAGATCCCATGCTCGAGGCAGCTACGATCATTTCAGCACCACTGGATCTTTCTGCATGCTCGGCACGAATTGAACAAGGTTTTTCGAAAGTTTATAAAACCTATCTGCTCTCTTCACTTAAAAAAAGCGCACTACGCAAACATCACCTAATCAAAGGTGAGTTAGACGTTTCTTACCAAAGCATTAAGCGAGTGACCAAACTTTATGAGTTTGATGACCTCATCACTGCACCTTTACATGGCTTTGACGATGCAGAGGACTACTACAACCGCTGCTCTGGCATTCACAAACTTAAAGATATTCGCATTCCGCTGCAAATCATCCATGCGAAAGACGATCCCTTCATGACAGAAGCCGTCATTCCTAAATATGCCTTACCCAGCAACATTGATTATCGACTTTTTGACCAAGGTGGTCACGTCGGTTTTGTCACCGGAAGCGCTCTAAAACCTAGGTTTTGGCTCGAAGAAACACTGCCAGCTTACTACCAAAGTTTGGCTGAATCTAACTAGCCAGATGCATACTATCGAACATAAAAGACAGAGGTATTTATGATCGTTCCTTGGCAACAAATTGCCCCAGAGACTCTCGACAACTTAATTAAAGAATTTGTCCTGCGAGAAGGCACTGACTACGGTGATACTGAAATATCGCTACAAGATAAAATTGATCAGATAAAACAACAAATCGAGTCAGGTGATGCCGTAATCGTATTCTCCGAACTTCATGAAAGTGTCGATATCCAACTCAAACAAAAATATTCTTTTTAAAACACAGCATACCGCACTGTTTTTGCAAAGCATGTTATAGTGAAATGCAACAGTGGACAGTTATCTATAGACAAGGGTTGTCATGTCAGCAAAACATCCAATTATCGCCGTTACTGGCTCTTCCGGTGCAGGTACCACGACCACATCAGAAGCTTTTCGAAAAATGTTCAACATGATGAAAGTCAAACCAGCATGGGTTGAAGGAGACAGCTTCCATCGTTTTACTCGCCCTGAGATGGATGTTGAAATTCGCAAAGCGCGTGAACAAGGACGTCATATCAGCTATTTTGGCCCCCAAGCCAATGACTTTCCTGCTTTGGCTGAGTTTTTTCGCAAATTTGGTAATGAAGGCACAGGAAAAATTCGCCGCTATCTACACACCTTTGATGAGGCGGTTCCTTACAATCAAATGCCCGGTACTTTTACTCCTTGGCAAGAGCTGCCAGAGAGCTCTGATGTGCTATTTTATGAGGGGTTACATGGCGGCGTCGTGGATGGCGAAGTGAATGTTGCGCAGCATGTCGACTTTTTGATTGGCATGGTCCCCATCGTCAACCTAGAGTGGATTCAAAAATTCGTCCGAGATACTCGTGACAGAGGCCATTCCCGAGAAGCAGTCATGGACTCTATCGTTCGCTCTATGGATGATTACCTCAACTACATCACCCCTCAGTTTTCTCGCACTCACATTAACTTCCAACGAGTACCAACGGTCGATACCTCAAATCCTCTCAACGCTAAAGGCATCCCAAGCCTTGATGAGAGTTTTGTCGTTATCCGTCTGCGCGGAATCAAAAACGTCGACTTCCCCTACTTGTTGGCAATGATAGATGGCTCATTTATGTCGCGTCACAACACCATTGTCGTACCGGGTGGAAAGATGAGTTTCGCGGTCGAATTGATAGTAAGGCCAATACTCCAACAACTGATTGAAGTGGGCAAAATTGGTTAAGACTTACTTAATATACAGGATTACTTTCCATAGCGTGATCAGGTGCACATTTTTGCGCACAAAATAACCAAGCTCAGGCAATTAAAATCAAGAAATCAATTCAAAAAGAAGATACTATTTGAAACCGAAACAAAGATGGCTTGCAGCATTTGTAAAGTGCTCTTATCCTAGTAAGTCTAGATTCAAGGCTTAGCTAAAACATGGAAAGAAGCAAGCGTACCCTGCAGAGGAAGTGAGATATTATGGTTCTAGGTAAACCTCAAACTGATCCAACATTAGAATGGTTCCTGTCACACTGTCATATTCATAAGTACCCATCTAAGAGCACATTGATCCACGCTGGTGAGAAAGCGGAAACGCTTTATTACATAGTCAAAGGTTCGGTTGCGGTACTTATCAAAGACGAAGAAGGCAAGGAAATGATCCTGTCTTACCTAAACCAAGGTGACTTTATCGGTGAACTTGGTTTATTTGAAGAAGACCAAGAGCGCACGGCGTGGGTTCGAGCGAAATCACCTTGTGAAGTGGCAGAGATTTCTTTCAAAAAATTCCGCCAGCTCATTCAAGTCAACCCTGATATCTTAATGCGCCTGTCTGCTCAAATGGCAAGTCGCCTTCAAGTAACCAGTCAAAAAGTGGGTGACCTTGCATTCTTGGACGTCACTGGCCGTATTGCTCAAACGCTTTTAAACCTAGCGAAGCAACCGGACGCAATGACGCACCCAGATGGCATGCAAATCAAAATTACTCGTCAAGAGATTGGCCAAATTGTTGGTTGTTCTCGAGAAACCGTTGGCCGTATTTTGAAGATGCTGGAAGAGCAAAACCTAATTTCAGCTCATGGTAAAACGATCGTCGTCTACGGCACTCGATAACCTCTGTTTTGAACATAAAGCCGAGTGTATTCGTAACTCGGCTTTGGTTTGTAACTGGCTTGTCATTTGTTAATTGGTCTGCGTTATCCTACTCTTATTTTGATTTTTACCCATAAATTTCAAGTAGGATGGCCACATGTTCATACGATTTTTTTCTGCACTGTTACTGGCTTGCAGCCTAACTTCATCTTGGGCCATTGCCCAAACCACCATAGTGCACCCTCTTCCCCGATAAGGTTCAGAGCTTGATCGCTATGCTATCGATCTGATTCAATTTCTCGTCGATAAATCGGGTGAAGGTATTTTACTTCAGCCCTACAAAACGCCTGTTGACTCTCAATCTCGAAAAGTGACCTTGCTCAAAGAAGGAAAAATCACCATAGATTGGCTGGGCGCAGATAAAACTCTTGAACAAGAGCTGATTCCTATTCGCTACCCTGTGTTCCGAGGGCTTCTTGGTCACCGTATTTTTATCACCAACAAGACCACTGCAGCCAAATTAGGCGCTATCAATAGCATCGAAGAACTTCGCCAGCTTGGCATGATACAAGGTCAAGGCTGGGCAGATGTAAAAGTCTTAACATCGGGTGGGTTTAAGGTAAGAGAAGTACCGAGTTTTGATAATATCTTCCGCATTGTTGATAGTGAACGAACAGACTTGTTTCCAAGAGCCGTTATCGAGCCATACAGTGAAGTCGCCCAGCGTAGCGAGCTAACCAATCTAGTGGTCGATGACAAGCTAATGTTGATTTACCGTTTTCCGATGCTGTTATTTGTCAGTCCGACAAACCCAGAAGTGGCAGAGATGCTACAAAAAGCGTTTGAAGCATCATACAAAGATGGATCATTTGTTGCCTTTTTTGAGCAGTCACCATTGGTGAAGAAAACGTTCGAGCAAGCGGGTATAAAAAGCAGAAAAGCGTTTAGTATAGATAATCCTCACTTAAGTGAAGAAACACGTTCTATCCCCGATCAGTACTGGCTCAGTGTAAGCGAATAAAAAAAGGCGCCTCATCATGGCGCCTTTTCTATCGACTCAAGTTTATTGGGTAACATGCGTTTAAACCCATTAATTATTTGTGCTTTCAAATATCTTATCGGCCGAGGCAGCAACAAAACCGGGATACAAATCGCCATTATTCATCGGGTAACGTTTGGCAAACTCATAAAAGCCGCCTGGGACAGTCTGAGTCCCTTCTGTGAATGAAACTGGCACTTTATCAGCCATAGTAGAAGACTGTTCGAGCAAAACCTCTGGCGAGCCTTTCACTTCGCCGCCCGATTCATTAATCGTAAATCCAGCTTGGCGCAAATGATCATTAACTTGCTGAACCTCATCAAAAGCGGCGAGTTGATTGACACTCACGGTAAAGTGATTCGCACCATAGCCATGAGCTGCGAGCCAAGAAGCATATTCACTTTCTTTGGCTAGTTGCTGGTAGTCGTCAAAACTCAGCGCCCAAAGACGACCAGCCGATAAAAATTGATAGCTCTTGAGTTTACTTACATCGACTTGTTCAACCAATTTCGTCACTATGGCCTGTAACTCTGGAGAACACTCTTCCACTTTTAACTCACTGATAAACACCTTAGGCTGCTTTGGATCTGGGTGTTCGTAATGCTTGGCGACCAATTTTTTCGCTTCAAATTGGTAATCCCCACATGGACGGTAGCCGACATCAATAAAAGGCTGGGCGATGGCATCTAGGCCAACAGGGCTTAAGTTAAACGTTCGCAAAGCAATATGATCGTTGATAAGTGGCTCGTTTTCTTGCAGAAGTTGGTGAACTTTGTCAGCAGAGGGACACAAGCGGTTGATATAGTCATTCCATAGCGACTGAAATAAAACGTCTGGCGTCATAGCGCCTCCTTGTTTAGGGTTATCTGATGAGTATCAGACTCGCAGCAAAATAGCAGCGAGTCTTTACCTTGCCATTGATGAATTGCAGGTTATAGCTCTACTCCTGGGCTCAAGGTGGCAGGTAAAACAGTTTCGTCACCCTCCATTGAGGCCATGGGATAAGCACAATAATCAGCAGCATAATAAGCGCTTGGACGCAAGTTACCCGAGGCTCCAGGACCTCCAAATGGCGCATCACCACTTGCTCCTGTGAGCTGACGGTTACGATTGACGATTCCGGCGCGAATGTGATCGACAAAATACTCCCACTCGCTATCATCAGTAGAAACCAGCCCAGCGGATAAGCCAAAGCGCGTATCATTGGCAAGTTCAACCGCTTGCTCTAGGTTGTTATATCGAACGACCTGAAGCAAAGGACCAAAGTATTCTTCGTCTGGCAATGTGGCAATCGGCGTCACATCGACAATGCCAGGTGTAACAAATGCAGCCTCACCCGCTTTGGCTTCTAATAAATATTGTCCGCCGAGTTTCACTAGGTTAGATTGCGCTTGCAGGATAAAGTCTGCCGCCGCTTTCGAAATCTGCGGGCCCATAAATGGCGCGGGTTCGGCGAATGGCTGATCCACTCGAAGCTTCTGCGTGGCGTCAACCAATTTACTCACCAGAACATCACCTTTCTCACCCGCTGGAACATAAAGGCGACGTGCACATGTACAACGTTGACCTGCACTGATAAAGGCTGACTGGATAATGGTATAAACCGTTGCCTCTAGGTCACCATATTGCTCAGAAATCACCATGGGGTTGTTACCACCCATTTCTAAAGCCAGCATTTTGTCTGGTTGACCAGCAAACTGGCGATGAAGAATGTGACCTGTATTGGCACTACCCGTAAACAGTAAACCATCGATACCTTTTGAATCGGCCAATGCCACACCGGTTTCTTTCGCTCCTTGAACCAAGTTAATCACACCTGCAGGTAGGCCTGCTTGCTGCCATAACTTCATTGCGAACTCACCGGTTAATGGCGTTTGTTCTGACGGCTTAAAAATGACTGTGTTACCAGCCAGTAGTGCTGGGACAATGTGGCCATTGGGCAAATGCCCAGGGAAATTATAAGGGCCAAAGACGGCCATCACACCCAAAGGGCGATGGCGCAACACAATATGGTTACCCGCAGCTTCACGCTGGGCTTCACCCGTTCGCTCATGATAGGCACGAATAGAAATAGCAATTTTACCAGCCATGGCAGCGGCTTCAGTTCGGGTTTCCCACAAAGGCTTACCCGTTTCTTTGGCGATGATTTCAGCGATTTGTTCGCTGTTTTCTTTTACTTTTTCAGCAAAAGCCAGCACGATTGACTCACGTTCAGCGTAACTGCGCTTTTTCCAATCGCTAAACGCCCGCCGAGCCGCGCTGACCGCCAATTCAACCTGCTCGGGAGAGGCGCTTTCTCCTTGCCAAATCACTTCATTGTTGTATGGGCTTGTGGAGTTCATCGTCTGGCCCTGCCCTGCAACCCACTCACCTGCAATCCAATGTGTCATATTCCTATTCCTTTCGATTACTGAGCCAACAGGCGAACATAATCGCCTTGTTTTACTTCCAATGCGTTGGCCGCTTCTGAAGATAAAATCACAGATTCAGACGCCTGATCATAAGCAGCCTTGGTCGCTACCGCCCTAAAGTTTTCAAATGAGGTATTTGATATCAGGTAATCCTGCGAGCTGGAGTGCTCTGCAATCACAACTTTTGCGCGGAATGAATGGCGCACAGACTCTATATTGCGGACATCACATTCCACTGACGGGCCACCATCAAAGATGTCTACATAGTTACGGCAAGTAAAACCCTCTTTTTCAAGTAGGCGTAGTGCAGGTTTGGTGTTTTCATGTACCTGACCTATCACTTCCTGAGCTTCTTTACTGAGTAGATTAATGTAGATAGGTAGCTTGGGCATAAGGTCAGCAATAAAGCCTTTTTTACCAATCCCCGTTAAATAGTCAGCCAAAGTGAAATCAATCGAGAAAAAATGTTCTTGCAACCATTGCCAAAACGGTGAGTTGCCTTCTTCATCGGATACACCGCGCATTTCGGCAAATACCGTTTTTGAAAAGCGATGTCGATGCTCGGCCATCATTAAAAAACGGCACTTTGACATTAAACGGCCATTCAGTCCGCCGCGAAAACTAGGTCGCAAGAAAAGCGTACAGATCTCACTACAACCTGTGTAGTTATTACCAAATGTCAGCAATTTCACTACATTATTTACCCCAAGCTTGGGAGATGAGTGAACAATAGTACTGATGTGATACGAGTAAAATGGCACATCCCAGCCAATAGACGCCTCAATACCTGTACATCCTGCCACTTCACCAGTTTCACTATCAAAACCGACCATTAAATAGCCTTCATCGCCTGGCTCTGTCACATTGGGTTTCGAGAAACTGTACTCAGAGTGTTTGATACGATTAGTCAATAGTTCTTCGTTGACAGGAAGTGATGTGAATCCATGTCCAGATTCGACAGCACAAGTATGCAAAGCATCGTAGTCCGACATTGTTATCGGGCGAACAACTAGCATCGATAATCCCTCCTGATGCATGTGCCAGTACCACTTATCATTGACTTGTGGTTGCCGTGTTTCATCATGGCAACCAAGTGGTATTCACAACAGGTTATATGGGGTCAAAAACTCTATATCGTCTTAATGTTGGAATACATAATGCGTGGAACTGGAAAAGGGAGATCGCCGACAAGATAAAGCGATCTCCGATGTTTTTTTTAATTATTTACTCAGTGTCGCTAAGGCTTTGTCTAAGCGAGAAAATCCTTCCTCAACCTCCTGCTTAGTGATCACCAAGGATGGCGTAAAGCGCACGACATTGGTGCCGGCAACCAGCACCATCAAGCCTTCTTTACCCGCTGCAACCAAAATATCACGAGCGCGCCCTTGCCACTTTTCATTGAGTGCTGCGCCAAGCAAGAGACCTTTACCGCGAATTTCGGCAAACATCTGATACTTTTCGTTGAGTTTATTGAGACCTTCTCTAAACCAAGTTTCGCGCTCTGCGACACCTTTTAGCGTCTCTGGATCGCTGACAATATCCACCACAGCTCCAGCCACAGCACAAGCCAGCGGGTTGCCCCCATAAGTCGAACCATGTGTCCCTACTTTAAGATGCTCAGCCAGCTCTGCGGTGGTGAGCATTGCGCCAATTGGAAAGCCGCCGCCGAGTGATTTTGCAGTGCTCAAAATATCTGGAGTCACACCGAGGCCTTGATAAGCATAAAAGTGACCTGTACGGCCATTGCCTGTTTGTACTTCATCAAAAATAAGTAAAGCATTGTGTTTATCACACAGCTCACGAACTGTTTGTACAAACTCGTCTGTTGGCGAGATGATACCGCCTTCACCTTGAAGCGGCTCCATCATGATGGCACACGTGCGATCAGAAATATGCGCACGTAAGGTGTCGACATCATTGTAGGGTAAATGGGTAATATCGCCGGGTTTTGGACCAAAACCATCAGAATATGCCGCTTGGCCACCTACGGTCACGGTAAAGAAAGTGCGGCCATGGAAACCTTGCGTAAAAGCGATAATTTCAGATTTTTCTGGCCCAAACTTATCTGCTGCATAGCGACGTGCAAGCTTAAGCGCCGCTTCGTTAGCTTCTGCACCTGAGTTGGCATAAAATACTTTGTCTGCAAAGCTCACTTGAGTCAGTTTTTTCGCCAAACGCAGCGCTGGCTCATTGGTCATCACATTACTAAGGTGCCACAGCTTTTGCCCTTGCTCTGTTAGCGCTTTGACCATGGCTGGGTGACAATGTCCAAGACAGCTCACCGCAATACCACCAGCAAAATCGATGTATTCTTTACCTTGCTGATCCCAAACGCGCGCACCTTCACCTTTCACAGGCACCATTTCCATCGGGTTATAACAAGGTACCATGACCTCATCAAACAAACCGCGTTCTACTTTACTTTCAACTGTCATCGCACATTCCCTCTCGATACCGCATGCCAGGCAACTTTTGCATCCCTGCTCTCTTGTTACTGAAAGCACATTTTGTTTTGCATATAAGCAATTACGGCATTGTATTTACATTTAATTAACCATTTCAATAGTGAATTATTCCTTTTATTTCACTTTGAAAAGGCAGCTCCTCACTTTGGTTGAGTATTTATGCATTAAGTCACTGCTTTTATGAAGCAATATATTCTTATAGCTAACATAAGCTGTCGTTAAGCATGGTGATTACAGGGTTAGGAGGTGAATACATAAAGGGAAAGCGAATAGTTTTTCACAACATATTCTCTGATTGAAATATGAAAAAAATGTTAAAAAAAGTGATCGTTATCAGACTTTAGTTAGAGGGAAACGGCTCATCGACGCAAAAAATTAGCCAGTAACTCGTGGCCTTGCTCGGTTTTGATTGATTCTGGATGAAACTGAACTGCTTCAATCGGCAGAGTTTTATGTTGAAAACCCATGATTTCATCCATTGAACCATCTTCTCGCGTTGTCCATGCGGTTAGCTCAAAGCAATCGGGTAAACTATCATTTTTCACCACCAGCGAGTGGTAACGAGTGACAGTGAGTGGGTTATTGAGTCGGGTAAATACGCTGCGGTTATTATGGCGAATAGCGGATGTTTTACCGTGCATCACCTGGCGTGCGCGCACCACTTCTCCGCCAAACACTTGCGCAATGGCTTGATGGCCTAAGCACACACCCAAAATAGGTAATTTACCTGCAAAATGCTTAATGGCGCTGAGTGAGATACCTGCTTCATTTGGCGTGCATGGACCTGGTGAGATCACCAAATGCGTGGGATTGAGCGCTTCAATCTGTTCAAGACTCATTTGATCGTTACGCACCACCTTAACCTCTGCGCCCAACTCACAAAAGTACTGATACAAGTTGTAGGTAAAAGAGTCGTAATTATCGATGATCAGCAGCATAGCTCTTAAATGGTTTTGATAAATCGCATAGATGAGGCGGTATTGTGCATTACCAAAGCCGAAAGGCAAGGATTAACTGACACTCGCTTGCCCCTTGCGAGCATCAATACCGTCAAAGTGCTTTCATTTGCTCACAAAAACAACGCCAGCTAAAAACAAACTTCCATTTTCAAATGATCGCGGAAGATACCTTGCTGCTTGTGTTGACCAAATGCACAGAGTTAAACCTTTCCATATATGAGACTTGCTGCCAATTATCATTTAATCATCGCCAGCTGCAGATAATTTATAGAATCATCGCTACACATTGACAATGGTTATCTCTATAATTTTCGACTTGTCAAAAAGTGAACATGATTGATAGTAAATTAACGAGAACAATAAATGAAATTGAAATACCTTGCAGTGGCTGGCCTTGCTGTCTTTGCATTAAAACCACCTCAGTAGAAAGCATCCACACCACAGCATCACAACAAACCATTGATGAAGCGAAAAAGGACTTCAACTGTGCAGAAGGCTTCAAAGTGCTCGATAACGGCGTAATTTATTACACTAAGCAACTGGCTGGAAAATACCGTTGGAATCCAGTTCATACCAAAGAGCTTAGCTATCGTATGTCTTGTGAAGACTTTCGTTGGTATCTCGAGCGCGGAATGGTGGTCAGGATAGCGCTCAGAGGTAAAGGGGCTGTAACATTCGACTACGATTTAGAGCGCTGCGAAACGGAAGCGCCAACCAATCTTTACGAGTCGTAATATCAACCGCCACTGCCTGCAGTGGCGGGGTTTATTTTACAGCGAGCCTTATTTACGTCTGCGCCATAGGGCTAGACCAAATAAAGATAAGACAGCGCCCAAACCAAATGAGCCGGCCATTTTTAACTCAAGCACCGCAGGGTCGTGATCTGATGAGCGAAAGTGATCGCTATATTTGGGCAAATTGCCTGTGTATTTATCACTGTATTCGAACAGGGTCGACTCACCGCCATTAATATGCCACTCAGTGGCATCGACGACATATTTTTCAAGACTAGGACTTATCAAGATATGATCGAGCGCACCCACTTCATCATTGTATGAGAAACTCCAGTTGTCTGGATGTTTAGTGGCAACCGCATTAATGTAACCATAGCTGTGATGAATGACCTCACCCTGATCGCCAAATTGCTCTACGCCACCAATATAGGTATTACGCGCCGCTTTAATCACTTTGCCATATTGCTTTTGGCTGTAATCGGTCAGCACCAATAGCGGGTCTTCTTTACCGTAAGCATTTAAATCGCCCAATATCACTTTATGGCCAGGAATATCTTTCAGTGCCTCGCCGAGTGCCACTGCAGCGGCAACACGGAAGTTCTCACACGCGCCTTGCTGATCGAGGTCTTGTCCACCCTGACCACCCTCATCGATGGGCGCTGCGTCTTCCCAGCATTTGGAGCCTTTTGACTTAAAGTGGTTAACCGCAACCGTGAGCAAACCTTGTTTGTTTTTGCCTTTAATTTTAAAAGTGGGGGCGAGTGTATTGCGCTGGTAATTCTTACCATCTTCAATCACTTTTCCATCACCATCAAGCACCTCTGGCGCTTGTTGGCTTGGCATCTCAATCACACGCGGTGTTTTGAGTTTGGCCACCTTCGGTCGATACAGCACCCCAGTGGTAATGGCATCCGTGCCGATATAATCATTTTTGTCCTTAATGCCGTCACCATTGGTATCTAGGGCGACAAAGGTATAACGATCTTTTTTGTTATCAATCCGCTGGTTTAACTGCTCAACAAGCTGGGCAATAGCACCATTTTCGCCCAAGCCATTATTTTCAATTTCCATCAACCCTATGATATCGGCATCTAGGCGCAAAATGGCATTCACAATTTTGGCTTGCTGAATTTCAAATTCTGCATAGGTCTTAGCGCCACGGTTATCTCCATGAGGATTGTTATCACCACCAAAAGGAGAGTTAAAATAGTTAAGTACGTTAAAGGTTGCGATTCTTAAATCGCCCTTTTCTTCAACCTCTGGTTGCTGAGTACGTGGGTAGCGGCGAATAAAATTGTCTTTGCTTAAGGTATTGGTGGCAATTAAACGATAATCGCCATAGCTGTAACTTAGCACCCCTTCAAGCCCAACGATAGTATCGCCAATGCGAATATAATCTTCGGTTGAGCCGTCTTGATCGACATCGGTTAAACCAAAGTCAGGGTAATAAGGAATCACGCCATTAGGCGCTTTGTGGTCAGACTCAACAAATAAACGCCGATCACTATTGTCCGTACTTTGCTGCTTAGCCCTCTCTGAACCGGCAGCAAATTTCTGATTGGGATGTAGGCTAACCCGCCCTTTGGCTAAAGCGAGGTTATTCCGTTTGGCATCATAATCATAACCAAAGGTTCGCGTAACGCGCATATCTAAATCTGCGGTGGTCCTAACCAGCATACCTTCGTAGCGCTCTAGCGTTTGTTCAAAGCTGGCATCGTCGGCCAACATATCGATCTCTGTTGCAACTGGCGGTGTGTGTTCGCCCAGCTTCTCCCATGTATTGTTACCCGCTTTTAGCTGGGTCTGCTGATAGTATTCCTGCACTTTACCTTTTACACACACCAAATCGCCCGGTTTGAGATCAGACTGAGATTGGTTGGTTTCAACAAATAGACCTTCTGAGGTCTTAGGATTACCATCATCGTCCGGCGCTTGCAGGTAAAAGCCTTTGGTTAAGCCACGGGTGACCGCGCTCACTATGCCTTTTACATACACCTCTTGATCTGAGATAAAATCACCATCTTCAAGTAATGGAGAGCGACTGCCCTCACCTTGGATCTTTTGAATTGAGGTAAAGACTGGCTCATGACCGTCTTGCTCGCAAGCAAACGGCTCTGGTGCTTGGCCACCATTAAGCTCGCCCAAACCTTGAATGTCATTTTTATCTGATTCTAGCCAATTTGAAGCTTGATAATGAGAGGAAGGAGAAAAATCATCTTGGCTGCGTGTTAATGTGACATCTTTAGCAAAATTATTTCCGCCCATATCACCAATGATATCATGCACTTGACCATTTTTGAGTAACGCAATCGGATCATTACCGTTGAAGCCAAGTACATCATTATCTAAAAAATCACAGAGGTTTTGAATGTCCTCGTTTGATTGCGAATGGCCAATCACTAAGACGCTTTTCGCCTGTATGACTTTATCATCTAATGACAGCTTGCTATTCCAATTGCCGTCACCATTGATTGATTTGGCCAAACTGTAACCATCAAGCGACACTTGTGTCTCACCGGTATTGGCGATTTCAATGGCTTTATTATTGCTGCTACCTTCGACGTATTGAGAAATAATGATCTCAGACATTGCTGGCGTAGAGAGAACACTTGCGACCACTGCTGCAAGTAGGGTAGGAGTTAGTTGTTGTTTCATTCTGTCCACCTTGCGTCGCTTCCTTTGTTATATAGGGTATAGAAAGCGCGTTTCAATTCCCTTTTCCTGTTGAGAAAAGACTTATAAAGCTCGACCAGTGTTGATGTTTTTTATGAAACTAAAAACAACATTCAGTGACATTGAGATTTCGATCTCATAGATAAGATAAATATTTGAATAAGCGTCAAACTTTCACTGAGTCTGCAACGTCATGTTACAAATTGGAAGCTAGGTATCAAGATGTGAGCAGATTGGCCCCTAAACTAGAATAAAGACTCGAAAAATAAAGGGACGAATCCACCATCCCCTCTATCGATACTATGGCTTGTTGAGGTGATTATTATTGTCATCATCTTTACGCTCATACTCACCTTCAAAGGTATGACCATCATTGTTTCTGCGGTGTGTAAAACGTTCTTCTTGGTACTGGTGTGCGCCAAAACCCGCAGACGCTTTCACGACCATTTTTGTCATTAGATATTTGGCCAAAGCGCGCCGCGGTGCTGGTAAAAGCACTATCATACCCATCGCATCGGTCAAAAAGCCCGGAATAAAAAGCAGCACTCCAACGGCAGCAAGTAGAACACCTTCAAATATTTGTTGCGCTGGCAGCTCTCCTTGTTGAAGGCGACTTTGTACCGAAAGCAATGTCTGTAGCCCCTGACTGCGCACCAAAGAGACACCAACAAATGCCGTCAAAAACACCATGGCGATCGTTGGCCATAAGCCAAGATAATCGCCAACCGAAATAAACAAACTTATCTCGATAACAGGAACCAATATGAATATTAAGAATACGATAGCAAACACATGCCCTCCTTTGTTGGCCCTAGTGTAAGCTCAAAGTCGGCTAAATCTCAAACGAAAGCCATAAAATTCATCCTGCGGCACGCAATCTCATCCCCATTGGGTAAGAGAAATAATTCACTTGGCCAAAAAACAAAAAAGTGATCGACCTACTATTTTTATCCGCTGAGTGAAGTATCATGAGCCACATAAGTCAGGACGTATTTTACAGCCAAAAACTCTGACGAATGGATTCTTAAGTTGCAGAATGGCGAGCATTTGTATTTATCATCAGAATAATTATCTAAGGATCCTATAATGGCTACCCTAACTGAGACCCTACACCCAACTCACTCAACGCGTATTGAAGAAGATCTTCTCGGTGAGCGACATGTTCCCGCCGATGCTTATTACGGCATCCATACTTTGCGGGCAATTGAAAACTTCAACATCTCAAATGCCACCATTTCAGATGTGCCCGAATTTATTCGCGGTATGGTCATGACCAAAAAAGCGGCGGCTCTTGCCAACAGTGAGCTTGGTGTCCTGCCCCAAGACATTGCGCAATATATCGTCAAGGCATGCGATCTTATCTTGGAGACGGGCAAATGCATGGATCAGTTTCCCTCTGATGTATTTCAAGGTGGGGCCGGTACTTCTGTCAATATGAATACCAATGAAGTTATCGCTAACGTCGCGCTGGAACTTATGGGTAAAGAAAAAGGGCAATATCAGTTCATTAACCCCAACGACCACGTCAACAAGAGCCAATCAACCAACTGTGCTTATCCAACCGGCTTTCGTATTGCGGTTTACAACAGCGTCCAAACACTGATTGAATCGATAGAATATTTGAAAGGTGCATTTGCACTTAAAAGCACAGAATTCAAAGACATACTCAAAATGGGCCGCACGCAACTCCAAGATGCAGTACCCATGACAGTAGGCCAAGAATTCCATGCTTGGTCCGTCACCTTAAATGAGGAAATCCGTGCCCTTGAGTACACATCCAAGCTACTGCTTGAAATTAATCTAGGCGCAACAGCAATAGGCACTGGGCTTAATGCGGCTGAAGGTTACCAACAGTTGGCTGTGAAGCATTTGGCACAGGTCACTGGGTTAGATGTGGTTCCAGCAGAAGATCTGATTGAAGCAACATCAGACTGTGGCGCTTATGTAATGACTCATGGCGCTCTCAAACGCCTCGCGGTTAAACTATCGAAAATATGTAACGATCTGCGCCTTCTATCTTCTGGTCCTCGCGCTGGTATCAATGAGCTTAACCTGCCAGAACTACAGGCCGGGTCTTCAATTATGCCAGCGAAAGTGAACCCTGTGGTACCTGAAGTCGTCAATCAAGTGTGCTTTAAAGTATTGGGTAACGACAATACCATTTCGTTTGCCGCAGAAGGCGGTCAATTACAACTCAATGTCATGGAACCAGTGATTGCCCAAAGTATGTTTGAGTCGATTTCTTTACTTTCCAATGCATGCGTCAACCTGCGCGATAAGTGTATTGATGGCATCACAGTCAATAAAGAAGTGTGTGAAGGGTATGTATACAACTCGATTGGCATCGTCACCTACCTCAACCCGTACATTGGTCATCATGAAGGCGACATCGTCGGTAAAATCTGCGCGGAAACAGGCAAGAGTGTCAAAGACGTTGTGCTAGAACGTGGATTACTGACGGAAGAGGAACTCGACGATATCCTAAACGCCGAAAACTTCATGCATCCCAAATACAAAGCAAAACGCTATCAGTAAGGATCAAACCGATTAAGGGCCTAACTAAGGCCCTTTTTTGGGCACCAAATTTTAACCCACAATTAAAACATGGATTAAACTCTCTCCCATTTATCCAAATACTGAGTGTTTAATACCCTGCTATCACAAAAAATATAAGAGGTATCGATTATGATCATGGTTGAGCTATTGGTTGTTCTGCTGTTCATTTTCCTAGGTGCAAGAATCGGCGGTATTGGTATTGGCTTTGCCGGTGGCGCAGGCGTTATTGCACTGTCTTTTTTACTCGGTGTACCAACCAGCCAAGCCTATATTCCCGTTGATGTTATCCTGATCATAATGTCGGTGATCACCGCTATTGCCGCAATGCAAGTCGCCGGAGGCATGGACTGGCTGGTGCAATTAGCGGAAAACTTTCTTCGTAAGCACCCAGAGCGCATCACGTTTTATGCTCCTATTGTGACCTTTCTAATGACGTTAATGGCAGGGACAGGTCACACTGCTTTTTCAACGCTCCCTGTTATTGCTGAAGTTGCCAAGGGCCAAGGCGTTAGACCATCTCGGCCCCTGTCAATCGCCGTCGTTGCGTCACAGATAGCCATCACCGCCTCTCCAATATCGGCCGCCGTTGTCGCGTTTTCTTCCATGCTCGCGCCAAAAGGTGTCGGTTATCTGACTTTGTTGGCCGTCTGTATCCCAACGACTTTTATCGCCTGCATGATAGGCGCATTCGTTGCCAATTTTATGGGCTGCGAGCTAAAAAATGATCCCATTTATCAACAACGTTTAGAGCAAGGTCTGGTTAAGCTCACCACAGAAAAGCAGCGTCATATTTTACCTACAGCCAAAACTGCCACCTATATCTTCCTCATTGCCATTGCTTTTGTAGTTTGCTACGCCGCAGCAATCTCAAACTCCGTTGGCCTCATCACTGATCCAGCCATTGGACGCAATGAAGCCATCATAGCTGTGATGCTAACGGCTGCTGCCGCTATTGTTATTTTCACTAAAATTGATGCATCCAAAATCCCAAGCGCCTCAACCTTTCGTTCCGGCATGACAGCTTGTGTGTGTGTTCTTGGCGTCGCTTGGTTAGGATCAACGTTCGTTAATGCTCACGTCGATGGCATCAAAGAGATGGCTGGAGTACTACTCGCCGATTACCCTTGGATGCTAGCCATGGTACTTTTTTGCGCATCAATGCTGCTTTATTCCCAAGGCGCAACAACCGTTGCTCTCATGCCAGCCGCCTTAGCAATAGGTGTTGCCCCACTGACGGCCGTCGCTTCATTTGCTGCGGTCAGTGCATTATTTGTTTTGCCTACTTATCCAACCTTACTCGCGGCCGTAGAAATGGATGACACAGGGTCAACCAGAATCGGCAGCTATGTGTTTAATCATCCCTTTTTCATCCCAGGAGTGGTCACTATAACGTCAGCCGTAGCCTTGGGCTTCACCTTTGGTGGGCTGCTTATTTAGTCAAATGTGAAAATGGAGGCTATATCGCCTCCATAGTAAATTTATCACGGGTTCTGCTTATGTCGTCAAAAAATGAAATTCGTATATTTTAAAAATAACACAAATATTAATATTACATTTCACTCAATTTAATTTAAACACATCTCATAAATAATCGTATATTATCTACAAACCCTCTTTTTATCCAACATACTAAAGTAAAAATAATTACATATTGTTTTTGTGAAGACTGACCATTTTAAAGTTGTCATTAAAATAAAAACACAACTAAAATTTCCCAATCTTATGCCATTATATACCACCTTTGATTTGCTTCTATTCACTTCTTACCAGATAGAAGTTAGGAGAGCTCGATGACCTTACAGAATAAATTCAGTGGAAAAAAAGACGGTTTTTTTTCCAGACTCAAATTTCCGTCTGCCTACACCATTCTGTTTATCCTTATTGTGTTGATGGCTGTGCTGACGTGGATTATCCCAGCTGGGCAATATCAACGTACAATGAACCAAGACTTAGGGCGTGAAGTCCCCATTACAGGCACCTACCAGACCGTTGACGCTAATCCTCAGGGCATTATCGATGTCTTGCTTGCGCCAATTGATGGCTTTTACGATCACGAAAGCTATCAAGCGGCAGCCATTGATGTCTCTTTGTTTGTGTTAATCATGGGGGGATTTCTTGGCCTTGTCACCAATACTGGCGCAATTGATGCTGGAATAGAGCGTGTTACTCGTGCTCTGCGTGGCCGAGAAGAAATGATGATTCCTATTCTTATGGCTTTGTTTGCCGCTGGTGGCACGGTTTATGGCATGGCGGAAGAATCTCTGCCGTTTTACTCTTTGTTAGTACCTGTGATGATGGCTGCTCGTTTTGACCCGGTAGTGGCAGCGGCAACCATTTTGCTCGGGGCCGGAATCGGTGTGCTTGGTTCGACAATTAACCCCTTTGCTACCGTCATTGCCGCTAACGCCTCAGGTATTCCATTTACTGATGGCATTTTGTTGCGTGCCGCGATATTGGTTATAGGCTGGTGTGTATGTGTCGCCTATGTCATGCGCTATGCCCGTCAAGTGCGCAGTGATCAAACTAAGTCCATCGTGTACGATAGCTATGAAGAAAACAAACAGCGTTTTCTTCACTCTCTCACAGGGGAATCACTGGAGTTCACAACTCGCCGCAAAGCGATATTATTGATATTTGGTGCATCATTTGCAGTGATGATATACGGAGTGTCGATCGCTGGATGGTGGATGGCCGAAATATCCGCGATGTTTCTTGCTGCTGCTATCGTGGTCGGCGTAGTCGCTCGCATGAGTGAAGAGAACTTCATCAACAGTTTTATTGATGGCGCTCGTGATTTGTTGGGTGTCGCCCTCATCATTGGCATTGCACGTGGCATCGTCGTTGTGATGGATAAAGGCATGATCACTGACACCATACTTCACTCCGCAGAACAAGCCGTCACGGGATTATCCTCTGTCGTATTTATTAATGTGATGTTCTTTTTAGAAATTTTGCTTTCTTTTCTCGTGCCCTCTACCTCGGGTCTAGCCGTATTAACCATGCCAATAATGGTGCCTCTTGCCGATTTTGCTGGAGTGGAACGAGATCTCGTCATCACAGCCTATCAATCAGCTTCAGGTCTCGTAAATTTGGTCACTCCAACTTCCGCTGTTGTTATGGGAGGACTAGCAATTGCCCGTATTCCCTATATTCGCTGGATAAAATGGGTCGCTCCACTGCTCGGCATTTTAACTGTATTGTGCATCATCATGATAAGTCTCGGGGCCATACTCTAAACCACCATCGTTTAAGCTAAAGCCGCCTAATGCGGCTTTTTACATCATACGATTCTCAAAAACACTGAGATGTGTCGCTTTTCCCAAAAGAGTAATCTGACCTTAATTTATGGCCAAAATATCTATCACAATCTTTCCCTGTGAATAAATAAAATAAGTATCCAACCAGCTATTTTTATATCCTAACCATCTATCTAAAAATTATATTCCCGCATGACGTTATAGTTAGTACGTATATAGTATTGGCAAAAATAGAGTACATTAGTTAACCATTCACAAGTAACTTAAAATAGTAACAAAAGTGTATAAAATACAATCTGTGATTACCTTCTAAGAAGTGCACAATAACAAGGGTATTATGATTTTTAGAAAAATATGCCGTCATCTCATTCTATGGGTAATCTATTTTAAAATTTGGCGACGCTGGCATTTCAACTACTGGGCCTTTTCGATACATAAACTTGGAGAGAAGAGTCATGAACAAACAAACTGTCATCATTGCACTCGGTGGTAACGCACTCCTTCGTCGCGGTGAGCCTTTAGAGGCTGGTGTTCAACGTCACAATGTACAGATTGCCGTTGAGTCAATCTGCAAGGTCGCTCAGCATTACAAAGTCGTACTCGTGCATGGAAATGGTCCGCAAGTCGGGTTGCTCGCTTTGCAAGGCTTAGAATACAAACCGGTTGCCCCCTACCCTCTTGATGTCTTGGGCAGTGAAACTCAAGGCATGATTGGCTATATGTTAATGCAAGAGTTTAAGAACCAAATGCCTGACGTGCATACCACCTGCATGTTAACCCAGATGTTGGTTGACCCAAACGATCCAGCCTTTCTTAATCCGAGCAAACCAATCGGCCCCATTTACAATCAAGATCAAGCCAGAGAATTGGCCGAAAAATATCATTGGACCATCAAACCTGACGGCAAGCATTTTCGCCGTGTTGTCCCAAGCCCAAAACCCGTCGGAATTATAGAAGATCAAGCCATAACCACTCTTCTCAATTCAGGCCACCTAGTGATATGCGCTGGCGGTGGTGGCATTCCAGTTAAGTATGAGAATGGCAAGTTGACTGGTGTGGAAGCGGTTATCGATAAAGATATGTCCGCGGCTTTGCTCGCAAAACAATTGCACGCTGATGCTCTGCTTATCTTAACCGATACGGACGCTGTCTATCTCAATTGGGGTCAAAGCACCCAACACGCACTGCGGACGACAAATCCTGGTGAACTGAGCCAACACCAGTTTGATGAAGGTTCAATGGGACCCAAAATTCAAGCATCATGCGAATTTCTTCAGCAGGGAGGAAACATCGTCGGAATCGGTGCATTAGAAGATGGCTTGCGAATACTTCAAGGCCAAGCTGGTACCTTGATTACCCAAGCTTAATTACGCTGTATCACTATTCGAAACGCTCACATCGAACAACAAGGAATACCCTATGGCTTTCAATCTCCGCAACCGCAATTTTCTAAAGCTGCTCGATTTCACACCGAAGGAAATTCAGCATCTCCTCGATCTCTCAATAGAGCTCAAAAAAGCCAAATATAACGGCTATGAGCAACCTAGGCTAACAGGAAAAAATATCGCCTTAATTTTCGAGAAAAACTCCACCCGAACTCGCTGTGCTTTTGAAGTTGCGGCTTTTGATCAGGGAGCCCAAGTCTCGTACTTAGGTCCAACTGGCTCACAGATCGGTCACAAAGAGTCGATGAAAGACACCGCCAGAGTGCTAGGACGTATGTACGATGGAATTCAATATAGGGGCTTTGGGCAAGATATTGTTGAACAATTGGGCCAATATGCTGGCGTACCCGTTTGGAACGGACTGACCGATGAGTTCCACCCCACGCAAATTCTTGCTGATTTTCTCACCATGATCGAACATGGTCGTGGTAAACAATTACATCAGATTCGATTCGCCTATTTAGGGGATGCGCGCAATAACATGGGCAACTCTCTCATGGTAGGCGCGGCAAAAATGGGGATGGATATCCGCCTTATCGCACCCAAACAATTCTGGCCACAAGATAGCCTAGTCGTAAAATGCCGCGACATCGCGCAAGCGACAGGCGCTAACATCACATTAACTGAAGATGTTAAAGACGGTGTTTTAGGCTGTGACTTCTTATACACCGACGTTTGGGTATCAATGGGAGAGGCGAAAGAGTCTTGGGCAGAACGTATCGAATTAATGCTACCTTATCAGGTCAATATCGACATGCTCAAAGCCACTCAAAATCCAGATGTTAAGTTTATGCATTGTTTACCTGCCTTTCACGGCGAGGACACCAAAGTCGGCAAGCAACTGGCAAACGAGTATCCACAGCTGAAAAATGGCTGTGAAGTTACCAATGAGGTACTTGAATCCAAGTACTCGATTGTTTTTGACGAAGCTGAGAATCGCATGCACACGATTAAAGCCATAATGGTCGCCACCTTAGGCAATTAGCAAGACACATTTTGCTAAGACGTGAAAGCCAGCGATTCCTAAATAGGAGAAGAGAGGTTTGCCATTTAGAATTACAGCGTTAACCTCTCTTTGAAAAATCATACTGTCACTCACTTCAACAGATTCCATTTAAACCATAGAGACATTTATCATCAAAAATCAGTTTTATGTTTGGTGATCCTTTTCAAAAAGACACACTTTATTTGGTGGTAATATGAACTAATATTATTGTCGCCGTAGAAGTGGCAGTGTGCACTTTGAGATACTTCAACGGACTGGGAACACTTCAACACATTGAAGCACCACAAGTTATCGGAAAAACCTGTTACGTTATGCTTTTTGAGGAATTCTCATGAGTGAAGCTCTAAGCCCCGCTTCAGTGAAAGCGGCTGAAGAAATGAACCTAGTTACAGCCTGTAAAAAACTGCTGCAACAGCAAAGCTTCTCAACCCAACACCAACTTCGAGAAGCACTGGTTGATGTCGGTTTTACTGGAATTAGTCAATCTACGGTTTCTCGCTTGTTGTCACAGCTTGGCGTCATCAAAGTACAAAATACCTGCGGGAAAAAAGTCTATTGCATCACTGTAGAAACCGCGCCTGTACGCGTGGAGTCCTCGATATCTTCGCAAATCGAATTTATTACTCATAACCAGTCGATGGTCGTCGTTAAAACCCGCCCAGGCAGTGCACAACTTGTCGCTCGGCTAGTAGACATTGATCCCCACATTGACATTCTTGGTACGGTCGGAGGGAATGATACCGTTCTGGTGATCCCAAAAGATACACAGCACATAGATGAAACAGAAAGAGTCGTTCGAGTCAGATTGGGCATAGCCTAACTGGTTAAACAACACGAATATTTCACATTGCTTGAAACTTAATATCACTTTTCTCTGTCTGATTGAGTTAAAATGAACAAAATTTGACTTAAGTGCCCCTTGTATGCGAGCCATTTTATCACTGGTTTTACTT
Source organism: Vibrio zhanjiangensis (assembly GCF_030161235.1). Classification (GTDB taxonomy): domain Bacteria; phylum Pseudomonadota; class Gammaproteobacteria; order Enterobacterales; family Vibrionaceae; genus Vibrio; species Vibrio zhanjiangensis. The sequence goes on from NZ_BSPW01000092.1 coordinate 23,318, forward strand.
TCTTTGACTGCCTTTTCAGCGCCCAGCTTAGCGCTTTTTGAACCATCCAAAACCACGGCCAGTTTTGGCAACCAAAGTAATACTTTTGTCCCTGTCGATGAAGCTTTCCCATTCAATGCTTTTCAGCAAGGCAACCGAGTCTTTGTCGATTGGCAAGTCAAAAAAGGTTATTACCTCTACCAGCATATGTTGTCGATTGAGGGGGAAAACGTGAGTCTCGATAAGCTGGTAATGGAGAATGGTATTCCACACCAAGATGAATTTTTTGGTGAGGTTCATATTTACCCAGAGCCCTTATTTGTCGAGGTGCCTCTACTAAATTATCAAGATGGAGCCAAGCTGACGATTCGATATCAAGGCTGCGCAGAAGCGGGGTTTTGCTATCCTCCTGAAACGCGAGTCGTCAACATCAGCCCCTTTGAATCTCAAGGTAACACATCGAGTAGCGAGTCTCAGGTCAGCGCAACGCAAGTTAAAAACACAACCACTGAATCATCGCAAGTTTCACAGGAGTCCAATTTAGCCACCAGCCTCAGCGACAACTGGTGGACACCTCTTCTGTTCTTGATTTTAGGCATGGGGCTGGCATTGACGCCATGTGTGCTGCCTATGTACCCTATCCTGACGAGCATTGTTCTTGGCAGCGGCAAGCTCTCTCATAGCCGCGCATTGGGACTTGCGTTTATCTATGTTCAAGGCATGGCTCTCACCTACACCCTGCTCGGCTTAGTGGTCGCATCTGCTGGTTTACAGTTTCAAGCCGCTATGCAGCACCCCTATGTTCTGATTGGTTTAAGCATCATGTTTGTTGCTTTAGCCCTTTCCATGTTTGGTGTTTATACCATTCAACTGCCCAGCAAAGTCCAAACTTGGCTCAGTAATATCAGCAATCAGCAACAAGGTGGTAGTTCACTGGGCGTCTTTGCTATGGGAGCCATATCAGGTCTTGTTTGTTCACCTTGTACTACAGCGCCACTTTCTGGTGCTCTACTCTATGTCGCTCAGAGCGGTGATTTAGTCACAGGTGGCGTCGCACTGTATGCGCTGGCATTAGGAATGGGAATTCCTCTCATGCTGGTAGCAGTGTTTGGTAACAAACTGCTACCAAAAGCTGGGAGCTGGATGGACAAAGTCAAGACTCTGTTCGGCTTTATTCTTCTCGCCGCACCGATTTTCTTACTTGAGCGCATACTGCCGGAAATTTGGGCAACCGCCCTTTGGTCAATGCTAGGCCTTGCTGCATTTAGCTGGCTCTATCATGTGAAAAATTCACTGCCACTTGGCACGTGGAAACAAAGCGCCATTGGCATCATTGCCATACTCGGTCTTTTTGCATCTGTACAACCTGTGTTAAACCATTGGTTTGGTAATCATATCGAACAATCTCAGCCAAGCATTCAGTTCACACGGATCACAACGGTTAAGGAGCTTAACCAACAACTTACCCAAGCCAAATTAGCTGGCAAGCCTGTTATGCTCGACTTCTACGCAGATTGGTGTGTAGCCTGTAAAGAGTTTGAAAAATACACTTTCCATCAGCCTGACGTCGAGAACCGCTTGAAAAACTTTGTTTTACTCCAAGCAGACGTAACCAAAAGTCAGCCACAAGACATTGAATTGCTCAAAGAAATGAATGTATTAGGTCTTCCAACAATAGAGTTTTGGGATGCAAACGGGCAACATATTCCTAGCGCTAGAATCACAGGCTTTATGCAAGCAGAGCCTTTTTTACAGCATATTAATGCTCACAACTTATAGCCTCTAACCCCATGACCGCCATCAAGTATGCTGGCGGTCTAAACCAACATTATTGGTGATCGCACTGAAAACCCGATGTAGTTCAGAGTTTTCATGTGTGGAGATTGTTCACCTTCTCAAAGCCGACAATAATTCTTTTAGGCCTCTCTTTAACTGATACGATTCAAAGCTATGGATTCAAATTACACCATTATTATTGCTGATGATCATCCGTTATTTCGCAATGCATTGTTCCAGTCAGTGCACATGGCGATAAGTGGGGCGAACTTAATCGAAGCTGACTCATTGGATGGTTTACTTAACGTTCTGTGTAAGGAACCAGACCCTGATTTATTACTGCTGGATCTGAAAATGCCAGGAACCAACGGTTTATCAGGTCTAATACAACTGCGAGCAGAATACCCTGATTTACCAATCGTGGTCATTTCTGCCAGTGAGGAGCCCAGCGTTGTTACACAAGTCAAAAGCCATGGTGCATTTGGCTTTATCCCCAAATCCAGTGATATGCGTGAGCTTGTAAAAGCCTTAAATCAAGTACTAAGCGGTGAGCCCTTTTTTCCTGAAGGATTAATCTACCATGAATTTGGCAGCGATCTAACGGATAAAATATCCGCTTTAACCCCTCAACAATACAAAGTCTTAGCTATGCTATCTGATGGACTGCTAAACAAACAAATTGCTTATGAACTGAACGTCTCAGAAGCAACAATAAAAGCGCATATGACGGCCATTTTTCGCAAGTTGAATGTTAAAAACCGAACTCAAGCTGTTATTTTGCTCCAACAACTGGAATATGAATATTCTTAGTGTTTTTTAACTATTGGACTTATTTATCTGCTAAGATAGCCACATTGATCACATGATCGATACATTTATCCCTCTGTTTCACTAACTCTGGGAGTCAAAATATTGCTTAGCGTATTATTCACTCAATTTGTTGTTCTATGGGCTGTGATCGACCCTATCGGTTCTGTTCCTGTATATTTGTCGCAAACCCAGCATCTCACCGCCAAACAACGTCGCTTAGTCGCATTAAAAGCGGTCGCGATTTCGGCGGGCGTATTACTGTTTTTCCTTCTCGCTGGACAGCTTTTGCTTGATGCAATGCAAATACCCTTACCCGCCTTCCAAGCTGCTGGTGGTCTTGTGCTACTGTTGTTTGCACTCAGCATGATTTTCGGTGAGTCTAAGCCAGAGCAAGAAACCAAAATATCCGAAGAAGTCAGTCATTCTGATTTGGCCGATTTGGCCGTTTACCCGTTAGCCATACCTTCTATTGCCTCACCCGGCGCTATGATGGCTATTGTTTTACTCACGGATAATCATAGATATTCGGCAGGAGATCAGTTGGTCACCGCAGCAGTCATGATTGGTGTACTGCTCATCACCTTGATCTTATTGCTAGGTGCCACTCATATACAAAAGTGGATAGGGAATGTTGGAGCTGCGATTATCAGCCGAGTCATGGGCTTAATCCTTGCGGCAGTTGCACTAAACAACTTATTATTAGGTATTAAAGACTTTTATCAGGGCTAACCTCCAAATATTTTTAGCTAATGATTAGACTTTAGTCTTATCGACTGACAATCAAATCTTCTGACCAGTTCACAAAAATACATAAGCGCCTCGTATATAGGCGCTTTTTGCTTTCTCCATCAATACTAAAGTTCAAAAGCACTTCTACACTTCGCTTGGTAAGGTATTTAATGAAACATTTTATTTACAATCAATCGTAAGGAGGCGGCAATGGCATTTGAAAGTCAGGAAAGAGCCAAAGCCTATTGGAATAAGAACGTAAAACTAATGATTAGCTTAATGATCATTTGGTTTTTTGTTTCATTTGGTTGCGGAATTTTGTTTGTCGACCAACTTAATCAATTTCAAATCGGTGGATATAAACTGGGATTCTGGTTTGCCCAACAAGGTTCTATCTATTCATTCCTGTGCATTATTTTCTTCTATGCGTGGAAAATGAGACAGATTGATCGTGAATTCAATGTCGACGAATAAGGAGTCGCGAAGATGGATCTGAAAACTACTACCTATCTTATCGTTGGTGCAACTTTTATTCTCTATATCGGCATAGCAATTTGGGCACGAGCCGGCTCAACAAAAGAATTCTATGTGGCAGGTGGCGGTGTCAACCCAATAGCAAATGGTATGGCAACCGCCGCTGACTGGATGTCCGCGGCCTCGTTTATTTCAATGGCAGGGCTGATTGCCTTCATGGGTTATGGTGGTTCTGTCTTTCTTATGGGATGGACAGGAGGCTATGTCTTACTTGCACTTTTATTAGCCCCTTACCTGCGCAAATTTGGTAAATTCACCGTACCTGAATTTGTTGGAGAGCGTTTCTACTCAAATACAGCACGCATAGTGGCCGTTGTGTGTTTAATCATCGCTTCAGTCACTTATGTTATTGGGCAAATGAAAGGAGTTGGCGTAGCCTTTGGTCGCTTCCTTGAGGTCGATTACTCAACAGGATTATTTGTCGGTATGTGTATTGTATTTATTTACGCCGTTATGGGCGGAATGAAAGGAATCACTTACACACAAATAGCTCAATACTGTGTGTTAATTCTGGCTTATACAATACCAGCCATTTTTATTTCTCTCCAATTGACGGGAAATCCTATACCCCAGATTGGTTTAGGCAGCACCATGTCCGGTAGTGATGTCTATTTACTCGATCGTCTTGATCAGGTGGTGACCGAACTAGGCTTTAGCCAATACACCACACAAGTCAGAGGCGATACGTTAAATATGTTCGTCTATACCATGTCTCTTATGATAGGTACAGCAGGGCTTCCACACGTTATTATCCGTTTCTTTACTGTTCCTAAGGTAAGAGATGCTCGCTCCTCAGCAGGCTGGGCATTAGTCTTCATCGCCATTCTCTACACTACAGCGCCCGCCGTTTCAGCCATGGCTAGGTTAAACCTTATGGACACGGTTAATCCCGCCCCTGGACAAAATCTAGCCTATGATGAACGTCCAGATTGGTTTAAAAATTGGGAGAAAACAGGTCTGCTTGGATTTGAAGACAAAAATGGTGATGGCAATATTCAATATACCTCTAATGCAGAAACCAACGAGCTCAAAGTTGACCGCGATATTATGGTTTTGGCCAATCCGGAAATCGCCAAACTGCCGAATTGGGTCATCGCGCTTGTTGCGGCTGGTGGTCTTGCCGCTGCACTTTCCACGGCAGCGGGCTTACTACTGGCCATTTCATCGGCCATCTCTCACGATTTAATTAAAGGTGTCATTAACCCCAACATATCCGAGAAAAAAGAGCTGTTGGCAAGCCGGATATCAATGGCCATTGCGATCGCAGTTGCAGGCTACTTAGGCCTCAATCCACCGGGTTTTGCTGCTGGAACCGTTGCTCTAGCCTTTGGACTAGCAGCCTCTTCCATATTCCCAGCCTTGATGATGGGGATTTTCAGCAAAAACATTAATAAAGAAGGGGCTATTGCAGGTATGGTTGCCGGCATTAGCATTACTCTGTTCTATGTATTCCAGCACAAAGGCATCCTGTTTATTGCAGACTGGAAGTACTTACAAAGCTGGGGAAGTAACTGGTTCTTGGGTATAGAACCCAACGCCTTTGGGGCTATTGGCGCGGTATTTAACTTCGTCGTGGCTTTTGCCGTTTCGAAAGTAACGGCAGATACACCTCAAGAAGTGAAAGACTTAGTCGAGCATGTACGTGTACCAACAGGTGCTGGTAACGCCGTCGATCACTAACTTCACACTCGCCCCTTTAAACCAAATAGTTAAAGGGGCTTTTTTCTGTTTATATATTCCGCTACCTTAGGCTTAACTGCGCCAACAGGAAATCAAGATGTTAAGAAATAAGCACTTTATTGTTGCCCTTCTTATTGCGCCAATTCTTTCAATTATTGCTTACTTCGCGACGGATATCGCCGTAAGTGAAAAGCCACACGCGGCATTAAAAGGTCAAAGTTATATGATGGTTAGCCAATCTAACTGTCGCTACACCAGTGGGTTATGTGATATGGAAAATGGCGATTTCAAAATCAAATTTCGCTCCGAAAAACTCACCGATGATTATCTCGAACTTTCGCTGCACACCAAGTATGCTGTAGACGATGTAAAATTATCTTTCGTCAAACACCAAGAACAAAATGCACCGCCAATTGAAATGAAGCCCGTTGATAAGATAGGACAAAAATGGCGTATAAAAGTGCCCAAACCCACGTCACCCGATAATTGGCTAAGGGTCGTTGTGCAAGCGGATGGCACCTTGTACTACGGTGAAACTCAAACTGCCTTTATTAAGTACGAAACCTTATTCACTGAGTAAGTACTGACAGACAAACACTATACTAGGTAGCCGCTTCCTTTTCTGATACGCGATTCAGCAAAGCCCTAAGTTTAAGCGGTTTCACAGGTTTAGGAATAAAATGGAAACCATTGGAGTGAATACCATCCATCATCTCCTCTGTTCTATCTGCGCTGATTATAACGCCATCAAATCGATTTCCTAACCTCAACTTAGATTGTTGAAGCACTTCCAACCCTGTTCGACCATTATCAAGACGATAATCTGACAAGATCACATCGGGTTTCCAATCTGGCTCCAGACTTTTTAATGCTGAAAAAATATCAGTGGCCGTGCGCACATCACACCCCCAGCGCTGCAACAGGTTTTCCATACCAACCAAAATGTCAGCCTCATTATCAACACAAAGCACTTTAAGTTGATAGAGGTTTAACTCTATCTCAGGTTGACGATTTGGCCTTTGCCTAGCCGTATGCTTGCCACGATGAAGAGTAATCGAAAATACGCTTCCCTTCTTTGGCCAAGATCGCATCGAGATTTCATGTCCCAAAACCTGTGCAATCCCTTTTGATATAGCCAGTCCAAGGCCAAGACCTTTATCAAAGCGAGCTTGATCGCCTCGATTGAACTCCTCAAATATTTCTTGTTGTTTATCAGGTTCAATCCCTACACCATTATCCCAAACTTCTATTCTAACTTTTGTTCCTACGCGTCTAACACCTAACACAACCTTACCTTCTGGGTTGTATCGAAAAGCATTGGTTAAGAAATTTTGCACCACTCTACGCAAGAGTTTGGGGTCAGATAACACCACCAACTTACTGTGTACCATTTCAAACTTTATGCCTTGTTTCTCAGCCAGTGCACTAAATTCAGCATTCAGATTGGATAACACCTCATCGATCGCAAAATGGTGTACGTTAACATCAAGCTTTCCTGACTCTAACCTTGATATATCAAGCAGGTCGCCGATCAAATCTTCTGCCGCTTCTAGGGCCGTTTCTATATGTCGCGATAACCGCTGAGTTTCTTTCTCTTGAGCCGTTTCAGACAGTGAAGAAGCAAATAAACGTGCGGCATTAAGTGGTTGCATCAAATCATGACTGACGGCAGCAAGGAAACGAGATTTTGACTTGGACTCAAGTTCAGAACGTTGTGTTGCCGTCACTAGACATTTATTCAATTGTTCAAGCTCACGAGTTCTTTGATGCACACGCTCTTCTAAGCTTTCATTGGTCTCTTTTAATGCTCTCTCAGCATCACGAAAAGCGGTAATATCCGAAAAGCTCATCACAAACCCACCGCTTGGCATTGGGTTTCCCTCGACCTCGATCACTCTGCCATCAGGACGGATTCTGGAAGATGTATGTTTAGTCCCTCGATGAAGATGATATAGACGACGTCGCACATGTTCGTTTGGATCGCCAGGACCACATAATCCTTGCTCTGCATTGTGACGAATAATATCCGCCATTGGTCTGCCAACTTGGATAAATCCTTGTGGAAAACTAAAGAGCTCAATATAACGCTTGTTCCACGCAACTAACCTTAGCTGCTTATCAACGACTGCAATACCTTGCCCTATATGCTCAATCGCACCTTGAAGTAAGCCACGGCTAAAGTCATAAAGCTCAGAGGCTTCATCAACTATAGTTGCGACCTCTTCTAACTGCATATTACGACCTTGCAAAGCAGAAGTGAGGACTAACTTAGCAGAAGAAGCTCCAAAAACGCCAGCCAACACTCTCTCAGTATGGCGTATCAAGCTAGGCTGAGCCTGATGACTAGAAACAATCGTTTGATTGTGGTCCTCACAAAATTGCTCAAAGGCAGCTCGAATGCGCTGACTACCTACAAAGCGAGCTGCCAGCATTTCAAGCTCAGCGACCGTAACTTTACTCTGGTATAGGCTAAGATTATTACTCTCAGTGGCTGGTAGACCAATAAAACTTCGAGATTGCAACCGTTCGCTTAAGCTGGTTCTTGTACATAGCGAAACGATAAAATAGCCAGCCGCATTGAACACCAGACTGAGTATCATCCCCCAATCTGCACTTTCAACATTCAACGATGAAAATAGTTTTGGCGGCGTCAGAAGCCAAGAGAAAACCTCATGATTTAACAGGTTGGGTATTCCCCCTAAAGTCTGATTCAAAAGCGTAATCAACCACACCGAAAAACCAAGGGTAAGCCCAGTATAGACACCGTTTCGGTTGCCCTTTCTCCAATACATCCCACCGATAATAGCCGGAGCAAATTGAGCAACAGCAGCGAATGAAAGAAAACCTACCGTTGATAAAGAATGTACATTGCCCAAAACATGATAAAAACCCCAAGCACTGATGAGAAGCACCACGATAAGACTACGGCGAGTCATCAAAAGTAACGTTGAGAAATGGCGATGTTTACGCTGCGCCAACTTTGTCCGACGTAGTAACAGCGGTATGACCAAGTCGTTGGACATCATGATAGCCAAAGCAATAGTTGAGACAATAACCATCCCACATGCCGCTGAAGTACCGCCTAAAAAGGCAACCAAAGCAATATAATCAGCCCCAAGCGCCATAGGCAGGCTAATCATATAACTATCGGGGCTGATGCCCGTGAGGATTGTTTGTCCAAGCCATGCGATCGGCAGAACAAACGCTGCCATAATCAATAAGTAGATAGGAAAGACCCAACGAGCCATCCTTAGATCCTTAGCCCGTTCATTTTCGACCACCATGGTATGAAATTGGCGTGGCAAACATAATATCGCCATCATGGTAAGAAGAGTGTGAATAAACAAGGTGGCAAATTGGGGTGGTTGATAGGTTGCCTTTGCAATAGACCACAGCTCAATATCAGGACGTATAAAAAAAACAGATACGATAAAACAGCCCACGATGACAAAAGCTATCAACTTTATCAAAGACTCAAAGGCAATGGCTTTCATCATGCCTCGGTGGTGCTCTGTACTATCTATGCAGCGGGTACCAAATAACACGGTAAATACTGCTAAGGCAGCCATCACAAACCAAGACACATCAATGCCCTGCTCAGTGACGACTTCAAACAATTCGGGGGAAACCAGCTCAAGCCCCATGGTAATAGCACGTAGCTGTAAAGCGATATATGGCAGCAGGCCAACAACCGCAATCAGCGTCACTGCCACAGCTAGTCCTTGTGATTTGCCGTAACGCGCAGCAATAAAATCCGCAATCGAGGTAATATTTTCTCGTTTGGCCGTGAGTAGCAGACGTGCCAATACTCGCCAAAAAAGCGTAAACACAATGATGGGGGCGAAATAAAGCGGCACAAAAGACCAAGGATTCACACTGGCTTGCCCAACCGTACCGTAAAAAATCCACGAGGTGCAATAGACAGTGATAGATAAACTATAAATAACAGGACGCCAACTCGCTAGCCAATTTGACTTTCGGTCCCCATACCAAGCAATGAGAAATAAGAGTCCTAGGTACATCAGTGATACTGTGATCACCTGCCATCCTTGCATTGACTTTCCTTATCGTACGCGAGTGTTCATCAAAATAAAAAACCTCTCCCAAAAGGAGAGGCTTTATTTAACGCTTTATGACGACTTAACTCAATTAATAGTGTTCAATTTTGCGTTTCCACATTGATTGCCGAACACTGAGCGCGGCTAGGCTCGACACGTATAAATAGAGCGGCTATCCCCATAACAGCCATTGCCCAAAAAACATTGGCTCCCCATGACTCATAGCCCCAGCCACTCAATGCGGTCAGCAAAGCGATAACTGCACCAAGCGGTATCGCATTGTAAAGAGCCTGTAGTGCCACCATTTTGTTCACTTCAGAGTGTTGAATGTACTGAATTGCAGCAATGTGAGCTATACCAAAAGTGACACCGTGGAGAAGCTGGATAAAAACCAGCCCAAATAGCGCCGTTGTTGATGCAGTAAGAGCCCACCTAATCACCACACCAACAGAAGCAACAACAAAAAGCGTTCTCAAAGACCACCCCGTAAACAATCGTTTGCTAAGCGCAAAAACGGCCACCTCCGCGACAACGCCCAAACTCCACAGATAGCCAATGATATCCTCAGCATGTCCTACCTCTTTCCAATAGATGGCGCTAAAGCCATAGTAGGCGGCGTGGCTACCCTGAATAAGTGCCACTAAAACCAAAAATTTAATGACAGAGCTATCTCTTAGCATCTCTCCAAGCTTGGGACGATGAACAGAACCAGTTTGTGAGGTTTCAGGCATAGGGTTAATGGTACGCAAAGCAAAGAAAACGGCGCACAACATCCCCACGGCGGCAGTATAGAGAATCATATCACTACCAAATTCTGCGGCTAAATAGCCCACGACTGTTGAGCCAACAATGAAAGAAATTGAGCCCCAGAGACGAGTCCGGCCATAATCAATCATTTTTATCCGAGAATAGTAGTTCGCCATTGCGTCAGAAAGGGGAACTATCGGGCCAAAGCATAAATTAAACAATACCGTAGCCAATGCCATCAACCAAACACTGCCCGTTGCAAAGAAATGCAAGATAACGACAACAAAGGCAGCCAAACTTAACCAGCGAAGTGCTGGCATAAGATATTCAACCTTATGAATTCTTGGCGTTATAACCATATTGGCAACACAACGCGTAGCAAAGCCAATACCAACTAGGGGTATTGCGCCCAATTCACCGATAAGTTCCACCTAATCCTATTTCATCAATATTTTCATA
>NZ_BSPW01000093.1 GCF_030161235.1 Vibrio zhanjiangensis
GTTAACGTAATGACAAAGTCGCTTGGTAATTAAGGTACGACAGAATCGCTTGGTGATCACACGACTCAATGAAATAGTAGAATACGCTAGGCTATCCGATGGTGGCTCAGACACGCTCGCAGAGAGAGAGTATATTCTATCAAAGCACAGAGAGGGGCTTATTAAACAAATAAGCTTACTAGAAGATCACCTCAAAGCCTTAGATTACAAAATTAACTTATATAAAAGTGGTAAAGTATGTTGACTTAGAGTTTACTCTAACCGTTAACCTTGTTTCTCATTTCGAGGAGAAACTATGTTGAATATTAAACCTTTATCTTTAACACTGCATAACGAGCGAAAGGACAACCTTTCCTATCTTTCAAGTCTCTATGATTTCAACGATAAACTATATCTAATCACAGGCGGGACGAGTGGTATTGGCTTAGCTACAGCAGAAGAGCTGATACGACTGGGGGCTCGGGTTATTATTACTGGACGCAACAGAGAAAAATTGAAATCGCTATCAAATAGATTTGGCTCTTGGATTACTCCTTTAGATATTGATTCTTCAAATCCTGAATCTGGTAATGAGCTTGCACAAGCCGTGGAACAACATGGCATGCTAGATGGATTATGGCTCAATGCTGCTATCGCTGAACTAGACGGTTTACAACAGGTGACTGCAGAAAACAGAAGTGGCCCCCGATTTTCGGACATGACTTTAAGTGATTGATCTGTTTTGATAGTACC
>NZ_BSPW01000094.1 GCF_030161235.1 Vibrio zhanjiangensis
GTTAACGTAATGACAAAGTCGCTTGGTAATTAAGGTACGACAGAATCGCTTGGTGATCACACGAGGTGGGTTTGGGGGACGCTCCTCAAATGGACAATCGTACCACACTGGCGGCAATTGGCAGCAAGCGTCTGCGACTGATCAGCTTGGTGATGCCTACAAACTTCTGGGCATAGATAGCAGTGCTGATGCAAAGGCTGTTAAACGGGCACACAGAAAACTGATGAATGAGCACCATCCTGACAAACTTATGGCAAAAGGTCTACCACCTGAGATGATGAATGTTGCTAAGGAGAAGGCTCAGGAAATTCAAAGTGCTTATGATCTAATTAAAAAAGCGAAAGGTTTTTAGTAGAAAAGCATCTAGTCTAAATTTGGCAAAATAAAAAGCCTGATGAAATGTCATCAGGCTTTTTGTATTTGGTGGCCCCTCGCAGATTTGAACTGCGGACCAATCGATTATGAGTCCTAGAGTAGTTGTTTCTATCAATTCTCGCCTAATCTCACATTAGTATTATTGTCGTTTAAGTTCATGTGCTTACTGTCTTTGTGGTTCTTGTCTATTCTCACGGTATGTCATTCAGGTACACTCTTATTTGACTAATAACTTGACTATGAACTTGCCATAGTCAAATAACATACAGTGTTATACAGGTGTAGGATGGGTGTTTTAACAGTTTCAGGAATAACAGGGCTAAAGCCGAAAAGTAAGCCATATTACGAGTGGGACTCTGATGGTGAGCGAGGGACGGGTAAGTTAGGGGTTCAAGTTACCCCTAATGGAACAAAGCGATTTACTTTCCGCTACTTCACGGACAAGAAAGCTAACTTTATCCCTTTGGGGCAGTTCCCTGAATTATCGTTGTCAGATGCTAGGAAGAAACGTAAAGAGTATGGTGAATTGCTGCTACAAGGCATTGACCCCAAAGAACATATCGAAGCCACCAGCAAAGCCACTGAGCAAGCGAAACGGGAAGAAGCTAGAAAAGGTACGTTAGAACAGCTTTTTAACTCCTACACTTTTCAGATGAAGAAAGACGGTAAGCGAACCTATCGGCAAGTGCTTGAGTCATTAGAACGCAATGTCTATCCGCATATTGATAAAACCACCAAGGCCAAGGACGCAACCACCCATGACTTTATGTTGGTGCTGGCTGATATGATCAAGCGTGATGCGACAACTCAATCGAACCGAGTTCGTAGCTATTTGATGGCGGCGTATAACTACGGACTATTTCACGATAACGACCCTGCAAACTTCATTGATGAGGCTAAGTTTGGCCTAACAGTAAACCCAATCGCAGCGATACCAAAGCAGAAACACGCTGAGCGAGTCGGTGAGCACTATCTCAACCACACCGAAGTAAAACAGTTACTTGATGACCTTGAGCATGTGTTTGACCGCTTCAAAATGGGCCATTCAATCCGCAACCTATTAGCATTGTGTTTTTATACTGGTGGTCAGCGACCTTATGAACTGATTTCAAGTCGTTGGGATTCAGTAGACTGGCAACAGAAAACCCTACTCATTACTCCAGAATTATCAAAAAACAAGCGTTCGCACATCGTGCCATTAACCGATAGTGCTTTGCTGATTTTGCAGCGTCAACAAGAGCAATCACCAGAGAGCGATTACATATTTCCACATCGCTTTGAAAACAAGCCGATGCGCACTGATTCACTTTCACAAAGCATTACTCGTTATCGTGAAGCCACGTCACTTGTACGCCCGTTTGTTGCTCGTGACATTCGTAGAACATGCAAAACCTTAATGGGTGAGCTGGGTATTGGTAAAGACATTCGAGACAGGTTACAGAACCATGCGCTCAATGATGTGAGTTCAAAACACTATGATCGCTATGAGTATTTACCAGAAAAGCGCATAGCATTGGAGGCGTGGGAAAATAAGTTGAATCAATCTGAGGTTGATAACGTTGTAATGTTCGGGGGTATAGATGCTAAATAAAGACCAAAAGCAAGCCGTTAAACAATGGCTGAAAGACCATTCCATACCCGAGCAGGATTGGGATTTTATCTTCACTTCATTAGGATATGATCTTTGGGAAGTAAAAGGCCAAGAAAGCTATGCAGAGCAGCGAAAACAGTTAAATAAAATAGAGAAGAAAGCTACAGCCTTACTCAACGCATTGAATGAACTATCGTGGGAATTATCAGAAGAACTACATAATGAGTTAGAAACTCAATATGATGATAGGTCAGATATACTCATCGATGAAGATGAGGATGAAGATGAGGATGAAGATGAGGATGAAGACAGCGAGTCAGGCTTTGAATTTAGAAGTGAATTTGAAAAGGGGCTAGACGAAAATTTAGAGAAATCAGAGTTACTCTACCTTCACGATAAAGAGTTAGATGATTGGTACTCAAAAGTGCCAATTGATGGACAGGCCAATATATTCAATTACTTGGAAAGGCTTATAACTTCAAGTCAAAACCTCATAGAAACTAAAGCATCAAGTCGTGATAATGAACTTTACCCGTTATTAGTACTAAGTTGCGAGCGAATCGGTGAAAGGCATGATGTTACGTTGAACGAAGAAAGCATAAAACTTTTTATTTGTGCCTGTACCAGTAAAGATAGAGAAGCAGTACATCGGCAATGGCAGCGATTGAAGGTTACGACTTCTAAGAAGGTAGGCACTCAATTCAATGAGGTTGTGGATCTTGAGACAGAAATTGCGGCTCAATATGAACAGCAGTGGAAAACTATTTTTGATCACAAGCTCAAATCAGATGGTGGGGTAGCTCCTATGTGGATTCATTGGGAGTTAGTTGAGCTGTTTAACGAAAGCCAATCGGAAAACGATTACCCTAGTTTTTTGCAAGATGTACTTGATAAAGGGGTTGGGGACATTTTGAAAAAATACGGTTTAAATTGTCCCTTACCTGATTGAGAATACTTGAAATAATCTCACCACAATCAAGAACCAATAGGAGGTACGATTGTGGTAAACCCATCCAAATATCCATCTAAATTTGACCGTGTATTAAGCGCTGATGAAGTTGCTTTTATTCTAGGTAAATCTAAGAAGACCCTGTGGCGTTTATGGCGCAAACAAAATGCTTTCCCTAAACCTATCTTGATCGCAGGGCGTTGCTGTGGCTGGCGAGAAAGCACTGTTAACCGCTTTCTAGAAACTGGGGAGGTTGCATAATGCTGTATCGTGACCGAATCCAACAGTTAGGACTGCCAGAGTATAAAGGGGGTAAGCATCGTCACTATTTGATGATGTTGCTCATTCAAGGCTATCGTATCAATACTCGCTTGTGTCGATTCATTGGAATAGGCAATCTGCATAGTGAAATATCCACCCTAAAGGAAAAGTACCGTTTTCCTCATTCAAAAAAAATGGGTTTAGTTGCTGATCCTGTTACTGGTGAAGTGCCACCTAAAGAGGTGCTGATCGTCTGGATGAGCGAGGCTCAGAGAAAGGATTACCTTGCTAGAAAGAAAGCCCCCAATCGTAAGCCTAAAAGCAGATGATTGAGAGCTTATCTGTGAATATGCTGGTGGATTGAATCTTGGCGGAGTCGTCCACCAGTCAAAACAGCATAAGCGAGAACTGACGCAAAAGCCATCAATTCACGGTGGCTTATTATCTGTCCCTACGTGAGAACTCATTTCTAGGTTTTTTAGGCTGAATTTTTGCAAGCCAATTTAGGTTAGGCAGTACAAGCCTAAAAGCCAAAGGTTAGCAAGGTTGATGTAAGTGCTTGCTAACTTAGGTTCTTGGGTGGGGGTATTTCATAATATCTATAGGGCATTTAACTGTTACCTATGCGATACCTATCTAATTCACCATATATAAAGCATCAAGGGCAAATTTGGTCGGTTAATGCTGGTGACAAATATCAAATCAGCCCTAAACACATAAAGCGCATCATAGAGCAACTTAACTTGATGTGTGCAAAGTATCGGCGTGTGTTTGTGGTGGTGTTTGATTTACACATGAACAGCTATACCGAAGATAACCAGATTATTAGCCATTTCCAGCGCAAGCTGTTTGCCAGCATCAAATCGAAGTATCAAGTTAAAGACATTGGTTTTGCGTGGGTGCGAGAGATGGAGAAAGCCAAGCAGCAGCATTATCACTATGCGTTGTTTCTCGATGGCAAACAGATTCGACACCCCGATACACTGTTAGACGTGATTCAAGAAAAGTGGATGTTCGCTGGTGGTGGTCATGTATATACGCCTAAGAACTGCTACACCATGATTTTGAAAAATGACTTTGAGGCAAAGCAGCAGGTTATCTATCGGTTGTCGTATCAGGCAAAAGAGCGCGGTAAGGGTTATCGAGCACCGCAAGCCAAAGACTATTCAACCAGCCGCTTAAAACCCTAAGTTTCTAATCTATTTCGTATGGCCCAAAGTGCCTTTGTGCTTCACCGATACCAAAGCGCTGGTTAATGTCGTCAAATATAGATTGATGGAGGGATTTGATTTGTGAGTCTAATTGGCGGTATTTCTGCCAGTGCTGCCCCTTGCGTTTAAAATGACCGTCAAAGCGGAAACCAAAGTTTTGAACCTTTGCCAGTAGGCGATCTAATTTGCGGTATTTACGTTCGCTGGTGCTTTCTGATTGGCTTTTATAGTGGAGGCCATGACAACAGCGACACGCCGCAACACCACCCTTAAAATAAAGCTGCTTGCGGTTCTGAGAGCATTTAGGGCATTGCAGATAAACACGTTCACCACCAAGGTTAACCGCTTGCCTAATTAGAGTTAGTTCGTGGCGATGGCTTTTGCCTCGTAGCTCATAACTGACAATGGCAATGTCACCAAAGAACCCCCAAGAGAAGCCCCATAATTGAAAGCCATTGCGGGAAGCCTTAGTTTGACCCGTTGAATTGTCTCTAACCATTTCCTTTTTATGCAAGGCGGTTAGGTCAAGGCATGGCACATCATCGGTATAAGTTCTAGTTTGCTGTTTCATATCGTTTCCAATCGTATTGATTTAATTATAACCGATTGAATAGGCGAGATTTTGGAAGAGGAGATTTACGCGATAAATTCTAATGCGAAAATGAAAGGCACGTAGTCCTTATTTGACTAACTATTTGACTATGTAATGACAGACATAAAAAAAGGTTAGTAAACACTATGCTTACTAACCTTCTAGAATATGGTGGCCCCTCGCAGACTTGAACTGCGGACCAATCGATTATGAGTCGACTGCTCTAACCACTGAGCTAAGGGGCCTTTGTAGGTCCAAGATTATAGGGGATGATGATCGGGCTGTCTAGAGACTATATAGGGTAATTTAGCCTATATTTTATCCACTTAAACTGTTTGATTATAAAAAAGGCGAGCATGTGCTCGCCTTTTGACCTGACAGGTTAATTATTCATCTAAGAAGCTGCGCAAAGTTTCTGAGCGGCTAGGGTGGCGAAGCTTACGCAGTGCTTTCGCTTCGATTTGTCTGATACGTTCACGAGTTACGTCGAACTGTTTTCCGACCTCCTCAAGAGTGTGGTCAGTATTCATATCGATACCAAAACGCATACGAAGAACTTTGGCTTCACGAGGTGTGAGGCCTGCTAGAACATCTTTTGTCGCAACTTTTAAGCTTGTAGAAGTTGCTGAGTCTAAAGGGAGCTCCAGAGTTGTATCTTCGATAAAATCCCCTAAATGCGAATCTTCATCATCGCCAATTGGGGTTTCCATTGAAATAGGTTCTTTCGCAATTTTAAGCACTTTACGAATTTTATCTTCGGGCATTTGCATGCGCTCTGCCAGCTCTTCTGGGAGTGGTTCTCTACCCATTTCCTGTAGCATTTGACGAGAGATACGATTCAGTTTATTGATCGTCTCAATCATGTGTACCGGAATACGTATAGTGCGAGCTTGATCGGCAATAGAACGAGTGATCGCTTGTCGAATCCACCATGTTGCATAAGTTGAGAACTTATAGCCGCGGCGGTATTCAAACTTGTCAACGGCCTTCATCAAGCCGATATTACCTTCTTGAATCAGATCCAAAAATTGTAGACCACGGTTGGTGTATTTTTTGGCGATTGAAATGACAAGACGTAAGTTAGCCTCGACCATTTCTTTCTTCGCTCGGCGTGCTTTCGCTTCACCGATAGACATTCTGCGACTGATGTCTTTTATACTTTGAACCGTTAAAGAAGTTTCGTCTTCGATCATTTTAAGTTTCATGATTGAACGACGTATATCTTCCTCATTATGCCGAATTTTTTCTGCATAAGGTTTATCTGATGATAGAATTTCATCTAGCCATGCTTCGCTTGATTCGTTGCCGGTGAATAAAGTGATAAATGACTTCTTCGGCATCTTGGCGTATTCAACAGAGGCTTTCATAATCAAGCGTTCTTGAGTACGAACACGTTCCATTGAAGTGCGTAACTCGTCAACTAAATAGTCAAACTGTTTTGGCGTTAGGCGGAACTCTTTGAAGACATCCAAAACAAGTTCATGGGCTATCTGAGCTTTCGGGCTTTCGTTGCCGAACTCATTACAAGCTAGCTGATAGTTTTGGAAGGTATTCCGTAGTGAAGTGAATTTCTCGAGTGCGAGTTCAGGATCAATGCCTGTTTCCTCTTCCTCTTCCTCGCCATCTTCATCATCGTCATCGACATCTTCGTCGTCTTCATCATCCAAATCTGACTCAGCAAGCTCTGAACCTATGTGAGTTGCTGTTGGCGCTGTTGTTTCATCAGCATTTGGATCAACGAAGCCTGTAATGAGATCAGTAAGGCGCAGTTCTTCAGCTTGAACTTTATCGAACTGCTCAAGAATGTAAGGAATGGTTCCCGGATATTCAGCAACAGCATGTTGAACTTGGTTAATACCATCTTCAATGCGTTTTGCAATATCGATTTCGCCTTCACGAGTCAGTAGTTCTACTGTTCCCATCTCGCGCATGTACATACGCACTGGGTCCGTGGTACGGCCAATTTCATTTTCTACGCTAGATAATGCTGCTGCAGCGGCTTCTGCGGCATCTTCATCGGTAATAGTGTCATCGTCATTCAAAGCGAGATCATCGGCATCCGGTGCGGTCTCTACGACTCGAATGCCCATGTCGTTGATCATTTGAATGATGTCTTCAACCTGCTCAGAATCTACGATTTCTGCTGGCAGGTGGTCATTAACTTCTGCGTAGGTCAGATAGCCTTGTTCCTTGCCTTTAATGACAAGTTGTTTTAGCTGTGACTGCGGATTTTGATCCATAGACGGTATCCAACTTAGTATCTGGTGAAGGAATTAGTATGCGAGTGCAAACCACATATAATAACACATTAAATTGTTGCTGACTATTCGAACAGGGTTACGCCTTTTAAATCTAGCATTAAAGCTAGCAGCTCCCTTCTTTCTTCGGTTGATAAACCGACACTTCTTTCTTTGGCCTGCAGATCTTCAATCTGTTTTTCGACACACTGAGCTAATATTTTATCCAGTGAATCTAAAAAAATATCTTGTTCATTGTCTTGATCAAGCGGGATTGCCCATCCTGCTAAGCGAGACAAAAGAGCCTCATGGCTCGTATTTCGCCAATGCTCGATGAGTTGGCCTGTAGTTATATTGGGGTGTTGATGGCAGTATTCAAGCACCTCAATGAATAATCTTAATCCGGGTACGGACAGCTCTCTTACTGCTGATAGATCCGGTACCATTTGAGCATAGCTTGGATTTTGAATAAGCAAAGCAATCACTTCACGCATTGGTGTTCGTTTTAGTTCTTTGTGGGGCTGAGGTGTTTGATCTTTATGCCTTATTCTCGGTTGGCGTCTGTAGCTGTCAAAGCCAGTTATCTCATCCAATCTCTTTTCCAAAAGTTCTTGGAAGTAGGGATCAGGAATTTTATCGATCAATACGCTGGCGTATGCTCTGAGTGCTGATTTACCCTCATGGCTACCTAAGTTAAGGCTATGAATATCAATTAAATTTTCAAAAAGATAATGAGAAAGTGTTATGGCGTTGTTTACTTTATCTTCAAATGATTCTTTGCCGTGCTTACGAATATAGCTATCAGGGTCTTCGCCATCTGGAAGGAATAAAAATTTGAGTGTGTTGCCCGTTTTTAGATATTGCAGTGCATTTTCTAGCGCACGCCAAGCAGCTTCTCGACCAGCTCGATCGCCATCATAACAACATATTACAGTGTTTGTTTGTCGAAACAGTACTTGGATATGATCACCTGTTGTTGATGTACCCAGTGATGCTACAGAGTAATTGATACCATACTGAGCCAGTGCCACCACATCCATATAGCCTTCAACAACCAATATTTGAGGGGGCTCGCGATACGCCTGCATCACTTCATAAAGGCCGTATAACTCTTTCCCTTTATGAAAGATGTCGGTTTCTGGTGAGTTTAAGTATTTCGGTGTGCCGTCACCAATGATTCTGCCGCCAAAGCCAATAACTCTTCCTCTTCTGTCACGAATAGGAAACATGACTCGACCGCGAAAACGGTCATATCGACTGCCTTTATCGCTTTCTATTAGCATTCCACCAGATAGAAGCATGGCTTGATTTTGGGGTGTTTGACCAAAATTCCTTCGAACGAGATCCCATTCATCAGCGACATAGCCAATGCCGAACTTTTTAACGATCTCACCAGAAAGCCCTCTATCTTTGAGGTAGTCTATCGCAATTTTACTACTCGCAAGCTTTAATTGGTCGCGGTAAAAATTGGCAATACTTAGCATTAAGTCATAAAGACTACGCTTTTGTTGGCTGCTTACTTGTGTTGTTTTGGTATGAGGTGTGCTATTTTGACGTTGTTCTCTAGGCACATCTAAACCTAGATAGGAGGCAAGTTCGTCAATCGCTTCTGGAAACTCTAATCTTTCGTATTCCATCATGAAATCGATGGCGTTGCCGTGTGCGCCACAACCGAAACAGTGATAGAATTGCTTTTCCTGACTGACACTAAATGACGGTGTTTTTTCGTTGTGAAATGGGCAACATGCACCGTAGTTTTTGCCTTTTTTTTTGAGCTTCACACGAGCGTCAATGATGTCGACGATATCGAGTCGAGCAAGCAAGTCATCAATAAAGCTTCTGGGGATTTGTCCTGCCATAAACCTCTAGAATACGAAAAAAGAATAATCGGCTAGATACAAACAAGCCGTGCTTTCCTTAGGTTAGCACGGCTTGTTGCAATGTGATGTGGGCATTTAGCCAAGCTTAGCGCGAACTAAACCACTTACTTTACCCATGTCTGCACGCCCTTGAATTTGTGGCTTTAGCACACCCATTACCTTACCCATATCTTGCATGCCAGCTGCTTGTGATTCAGCAATTGCATTTTCTATTAATGCAGTGACTTCTTCATCAGTCAGTGGTTGAGGCATGAACTCTTTGAGTACTGTAATTTCAGCTTGCTCAGCGTCAGCAAGGTCTTGTCGACCTGCGGATTCATACTGGGCGACAGAGTCGCGACGTTGTTTAACCATTTTCGTCAGCACAACGAGAATATCATCGTCGTTCAGAGTAATCCGTTCGTCAACTTCACGTTGTTTGATAGCGGAAAGAGCTAAACGTATTGTGCCAAGGCGTAATTTATCCTTGGCTTTCATCGCTAATTTTTGCTCTTCTTTGAGACTGTCAATCAGAGCCATAACTAAATTCCTTTTCGAACTTAGTTAATTAGTACAAGCGAACGCGACGAGCGTTTTCGCGAGCTAGCTTCTTAGCATGACGCTTTTGAGCAGCTGCTTTAGCGCGTTTGCGAACAGTAGTTGGCTTTTCGTAGTGCTCACGACGACGCACTTCAGAAAGAATACCTGCTTTTTCGCAAGAGCGTTTGAAACGACGTAGAGCAACGTCGAACGGTTCGTTTTCACGTACTTTAACTATTGGCATATGCCTTTCACCTCGGGGGTTATTCATTAATGCTGAATTTAAGTACCTAGCGTCAGTGCTGGGTCAATAGTCAGCTTGATCAAAAATGGTGCCGAATTTTAATCCGATCATATAGGGTTTGTAAAGCCCTTTGTCGTCAATCGCAAACTGCTCATGACTAACTATAAGGGTAGCAGTCAATCCAAAGCTTAAATAAACAGTCTATCTACTGGGCTATTTTGACAATCAGCACACAAGATTTGTTTGCCATGCAAAGCCAAGGTAAGATTGCGCTAATGAAAAATTACAGAATAAGGCACCTAGGTTAACCATGCGCATTATTGGTATTGAAACCTCGTGTGATGAAACGGGCATCGCGATTTATGATGATGAGAAAGGGTTACTTTCTCACCAGTTATACAGTCAAGTAAAACTCCATGCTGATTATGGTGGAGTGGTGCCTGAACTCGCTTCTCGAGATCACGTTAAAAAGACGATTCCACTAATAAAATCTGCAATGGCAGAGGCTGGTATTTCGCCTCAAGATGTGGATGGTATAGCTTATACCGCGGGCCCTGGTTTGGTTGGGGCATTATTGGTAGGAGCGACGATAGGTCGCAGCCTTGCTTATGCTTGGGGAGTGCCCGCTGTCCCTGTACACCATATGGAGGGGCATCTACTTGCACCTATGTTAGAAGATAACCCGCCGCCTTTTCCCTTTGTTGCTGTGCTGGTATCTGGTGGACACTCTATGATGGTCGAAGTTAGGGGAATTGGGAATTATAAAATTCTAGGCGAGTCGATTGATGATGCTGCCGGTGAAGCTTTTGATAAAACAGCCAAATTAATGGGACTGGATTATCCTGGAGGGCCAATGCTGTCCAAATTGGCCGAACAAGGTACGCCGGGAAGATTTAAGTTTCCTCGCCCAATGACCGATCGTCCGGGTTTAGACATGAGTTTTTCTGGTTTGAAAACATTTACAGCTAATACCATTGCCGCTAACGGCAGTGATGAACAAACACGAGCAGACATTGCATTAGCATTTGAGGAAGCGGTGTGCGCAACCCTTACCATCAAATGTAAGCGTGCGCTTGAACAAACAGGACTTAAGCGAATTGTCATTGCTGGTGGTGTCAGTGCCAATCGTAGGTTACGTTCTGATTTAGCTCAGCTGGCCGATAAAATAGGCGGTGAGGTTTATTATCCTCGCACTGAGTTTTGTACTGATAATGGTGCCATGATTGCGTACGCAGGTATGCAGAGACTCAAAAATGGTGAAGTATCCGATCTGTCAGTACAAGCCGTTCCTCGTTGGCCAATCGATCAACTTAACCCGATAGACTAAGTTGATCACTGCCAATAGGCCATTTGTCAAAACTGGCTTTTCTTCTTGCTCCCTTATCATGGGAGATAGCTTGAATCTCTGTATTAGGTATAGCGAACGGAATTAAGTATGAATAAATTCCTGGTAGATGATCACCAAATGACTTATCTGGATGTTGGGCAAGGGCCAGTGATCATCTTTGGTCATAGTTTTCTAATGGATAGTCAGATGTGGTGGCCACAAGTCGAGATGTTGAGTCAGCAATATCGATGTATTGTGCCTGATTTCTGGGCTCATGGTGAGTCCCAAAATGCGCCCCCCTTAACCAAAACGCTGAAAGATTATGCGAAGCAGATTATCGCTTTGATGGATCAAATAAAGGTTGAACAATTTTCCATTGTTGGCTTATCACTTGGTGGAATGTGGGGGGCAGAAATAGTGGGCTTGGTTCCTGAGCGTGTTCAATCTTTGGTGTTGATGGATACTTTTGTTGGTTTAGAGCCCGAAGTTGCCTATGAAAAGTGTTCGGCCATGCTGGAAAATATTTCATCGGCGCAGCGAGTCTCTCAGGCCATCATAGAGGCACTTATTCCGATATTTTTTGCAAGAAATGCCGAACAAAACACTCCTGAACTGGTCGCTTATTTACGTCGCAGTTTGTCGAACATCAAAGGTGATAGAGCTATTGAAATTGCGCGAATAGGGCAGATGGTATTTGGTCGTCGTGATCAGTTTAGCGATATTGAACAATTTGACTTACCAGTGTTAATCGCTGTTGGTCAAGAAGATGTGGCTCGGCCAGTTTTGGAGTCTTTTCTTATGCATGACAGTATTGCAGGCTCTGAACTGGTTCAAATTCCGCAGGCTGGGCATATATCAAACCTAGAGCAGCCTGAATTTGTCTCAAGAATGCTATTAACTTTCTTCGCCAAAGTGTTCTCAGATAAATAGTCTGAGCTTGGGGGAATACCTTGTTAGAGTTGGTTTTTTTGACTGATTTTGGGCTCGGTCCCTTCTAATAGGCGGCGAATGTTTTTATGGTGTCGAAAGATAATTAAGCAAGACAGCATGGCAACGGGCAAGGTGTACTGTGGTTTAATCATCCATGTATAGAAGGGTGCTAATAACACAGTGGTAATCGCTGCGAGCGAAGAATAGCGAAATAATATGATGACCGTTAGCCAAGTCGCGATGAGCAATGATGTTAGCGTCAGACCTATCGGAGCAATGGCTCCTAAAGCAGTCGCGACTCCTTTTCCTCCTCGAAAGTGGAAGAAAATAGGGTACATATGTCCCAAGCAAGCGGCAATCGCAATTACCCCAAGGAGAATCGGGCCAATATCCAAAAAGTAGCCAGTCCAAACAGGAATCGTTCCCTTGAGCATGTCACATAAAAGTACAGCTATGGCTGCTTTTTTTCCGCCAATACGCAATACATTGGTTGCGCCAGGATTTTGAGACCCGACACCACGAGGATCTGGATGTTTCAGAATTCGACAAATGAGCACGGCACTTGAGATCGAACCCAGAAGGTAAGCAAAGATGATCATCATTGGAGCAATAGTGGTCATAGTGTCGTTACTCGCGATAAAGAGGTGTTAGCTGAGAAAGTAATTGTTATCATATAGCGCTTACAGTACTCAAACTACCGAGCTAAAGCCGTTTGAAGAAAATAGTACGACTTTTTATTAAATTTGGGTATCCGACCTCTCATTAGGAATCAAAACGCATGGATAAAGTATTTATCGAGCAGTTAGAAGTGATCACGACGATAGGTGTCTATGACTGGGAACAAAGCATTAAACAAAAGCTAGTGCTTGATATTGAAATGGCTCATAGCAACCAAGCCGCAGGTAAAAGTGACAATGTGGCTGATGCTCTTGATTATGCCGAGGTGAGTGCAGCAGTACTTTCTCATATAGAATCAGGCCGTTTTTTTCTGGTAGAGCGTGTTGCTGAAGAAGTGGCAGAATTGATTATGCAACAGTTTGGTGTGCCTTGGGTGAGAATTCGTTTAACTAAGCCTGGTGCAGTTGCACAAGCATCTGGTGTGGGGGTCGTTATTGAGCGAGGTCAGCCATGACAAAAGCATACATTGGGGTTGGCTCCAATATAGACAGACGTAAACACATTGAGGCGGCGGTTCTTGAGCTAAAAGAAATTGGCCAAAACATACGCTTGTCAACAGTTTATGAATGTGAAGCCGTGGGCTTTGATGGTGATGCTTTTTATAATCTCGTCATTGAGATGGAAACGTCCTGCGACCTGATGGGCTTCTCACAGCGACTGCGTAATATCGAGCTCAAATGGGGGCGTGAAGATCGTTCAGGAAAACTTCAATCACGCACGATTGATTTGGATATTATCTTATTTGGTCAACATGTATCTGAGAAAACGCCAGAGTTGCCTCGCAGTGATATTTACAAATATGGGTTTGTCATAGAGCCGCTTCGTGAGTTGTGCGCTGAGTTGACAGTACCCAATGATGGTCGAACGATCGAACAAATATGGTCTGAATTGTCCTACCCAGAAACCTTAACCAAAATTGACCTTTGGTTTTAATTATCAATCTAACTGAGATTCTAATGAGTTACTTTGAAGCTTTCATTCTTGCCTTGATACAGGGCTTTACCGAGTTTTTGCCCATTTCTAGTTCCGCACACTTGATTTTGCCATCCGCAATATTTGGCTGGCAAGACCAAGGATTGGCTTTTGATGTAGCTGTGCATGTGGGTACACTTGCCGCAGTCGTGATTTATTTTCGAAAAGAAGTGCTTACTTTATTCTCAGCTTTTTTGGCCTCAATATTTAAAGGTGATCGTAGTAAAGAGGCAAAATTGGCATGGATGATTGTTATTGCGACTATCCCCGCGTGTGTCTTTGGTCTGTTGATGAAGGATTTTATTGAACTGTATTTACGCAGTGCTTGGGTAATTGCGACCACGACCATTATTTTTGGCTTGCTACTTTGGTATGTTGACCGATGCGCTTTGCTTACTAAAGATGAATATCAAATGGATCGAAAGAAGGCGTTATTGATAGGTATTGCGCAAGCATTGGCAATGATCCCTGGGACGTCTCGTTCTGGTATAACCATTACAGCAGCCCTTTATTTTGGGTTTACTCGCGAAGCCGCTGCTCGATTCTCTTTTCTGATGTCGATACCAATTATTCTTCTTGCCGGAGCCTATTTGGGTTTAAAGCTTATGAGCAGTGGAGTAGCCGTTGATACTAATATACTTTATACGGGGATCGTGACGTCTTTCGTCAGTGCTTATGTATGCATTCATGTGTTTCTTAAACTCATCTCGCGTATGGGCATGACGCCATTTGTTGTTTATCGCTTAGCGCTGGGACTTGGGTTGATTGTGTTTTTATTAGCATCGTAAATCTCGTTATTGGACCCAATCATACTGTCGCGAGATTGGTGACATTATGGTATACATGAAGTTCGAATCTCTGTCATTGTTAGAATTGTTTATGCGAATTTTTGCCCTTGTTTTATTGCTATTGTTAGGCTGGTTGCAGTATACGCTGTGCCTGGGCAAAAACGGTATTTCTGATTTTAAGTCTGTACAGGCTGAAATTGAGGTTCAGCATCAAGTTAATGGTAATTTGCAAAACAGAAATAGTGAGATGTTTGCTGAAATCGATGACCTTCGCCAAGGCTTAGACGCGATTGAAGAACGTGCGCGTCACGAACTTGGCATGGTCAAAGAGGGTGAAACATTTTATCGAATTGTTGAAGAGAACAACTAATTATGAATCAACAATCTACCATTATCGCTCTTGTGCCAGCTGCTGGTGTGGGAAGTCGTATGGGTAAACAGCTTCCTAAGCAATATCTTGTGATCAATAACAAATGCGTACTTGAACATACCGTGGATAAGTTGCTAGACCATCCTGATATCGACAAAGTGGTGGTGGTACTTAGCGAAAACGACACATATTTCCCTCATTTATCCATTGCATGCAATGACAATGTACTGACCGTTGTTGGTGGGCAAGAGCGAGCTGATTCGGTTTTGGCTGGTTTGACTTTCATATCTGAGAAAGTAACGTCTGATTGGGTGATGGTCCATGATGCTGCGAGACCCTGCTTTAGCAAAGAAGATATAGATAACTTAATTGAAGCGTCATTGAATCATGCCGTTGGCGGTATTCTGGCCTCTCCCGTGAGAGATACCATGAAAAGGTCAAACCCAGCGGGTGACACTGAACATACAGTTGATCGAGAGAGATTGTGGCACGCACTGACCCCACAAATGTTTCGGACAGAGCAACTGATGACAGCGATAAGTGAGGCACTATTGAACGGTGTCAATATCACAGATGAAGCATCAGCTATGGAATGGTCTGGTTATTCTCCTGCTCTTATCAAGGGGTCGATGGAAAATATAAAAATAACTCAACCTGAAGATTTGGCTCTGGCTGAATTCTACCTAACCAAGAATAAAGGATAATTTATGATTCGTATTGGTCACGGTTTTGATGTTCATAAATTTGGTGGAGATGGTCCAATTATTATTGGTGGCGTGTCTGTTCCGTATAAAAATGGTTTAGTTGCGCATTCTGATGGTGATGTGGCTCTGCATGCTCTATCTGATGCTTTGCTTGGTGCTATCGCCGCTGGCGATATCGGTCGTCATTTTCCTGATACTGATGATAAATGGAAAGGGGCTGATAGCAGAAGCCTGCTCCGCGATGTTTATCGAAAGGTTAAAGAGGAAGGGTATGTGCTTGGTAATGCCGATGTGACCATTATTGCTCAGGCTCCCAAAATGGCCCCCTATATTGACGCCATGTGTGAAACAATAGCATTAGATCTTGAAACCGATATCGGTAATGTGAACGTAAAAGCCACGACAACTGAGCAGTTAGGCTTTACGGGACGTAAAGAGGGCATTGCGACTCACGCCGTTGTGGTACTGTTAAGGCACAAGTAATAGCGCTTATACTAATAAAAAATCAATAGCTTATGTAGTGAAAACTTTATGATTGATATTCTATCTTCTTTTGCTTATTTAAACGGCAGCCCCATATCAACTGGTAAATTGAAAGTTGAAGCAAGACATTTTCAGGTCAAAGAAAACTTAGGATTCGACTTCTCTGGTGAAGGTGAGCACCTTATGGTGCGTGTGAGAAAAACCGGAGAAAACACCAGTTTTGTTGCAAATGAATTGGCAAAAGCATGTGGGGTAAAATCAAAAGATGTCAGTTGGGCAGGACTAAAAGATCGGCATGCGGTTACAGAGCAATGGTTGAGTGTTCACTTGCCCAAAGGAGGTATCCCTGATTTTAGTGCATTTCTTGCTCAGTATGACAGTATAAAAATCATTGAAACGAAACGTCACAATAAGAAACTTCGTCCAGGGGACTTGGCTGGCAACCACTTTAAAATCACTCTAACAGAGGTAAGTGATATTGCAGATGTGAGTCAACGTTTACAAGCCATCAGTCAGAGTGGCGTGCCCAACTATTTTGGAAGTCAGCGTTTTGGGCATCTTGGAAACAACCTTGATGAGGCTAGACGCTGGGGAAGAGAGAATGTTCGCACTCGAAACCAGAATAAACGAAGCTTATATTTATCAGCAGCGAGATCATGGATTTTTAATACTATTGTCTCAGACCGTATTGAGCAAGGTTTATTTAGCCGAGTGGTCGAGGGGGATTGTGTCCAAACTGACGACAGTATCATAGTTGCTGAAACGCAAAAATTGGTCGCCTTAAATGAAAGAGTTGAAAAAGGTGATGCATTCATTACGGCTGCAATGGCAGGGGATAATGATTTACCTACTTGCTCACAAGCGCGTTTGATTGAGCAGCTCAAATTAGACGCTGAACCGGACTTGATGGCGTTAATAAGAGGGAATCGCATGCGACATGAGCGGCGCAACATATTACTCAAGCCACAAAACTTAACTTGGAGCATTGATAGTGATTCTATTGAGTTAGACTTTTCTTTGGACGCGGGATGTTTTGCGACAGCCTTGATTCGAGAATTGATTCAGGAGCAGGAAGTGGAGCGTAGCTACTAATGACTGACAAGGCTTTAAAAATATTGCTCAGTAATGATGATGGAGTACACGCAGAAGGCATACATACTATGGCTCAAGTATTGAGCGAGTTTGCAGAAATCACCATAGTTGCACCCGATCGCAATCGTTCAGGAGCCTCGAATTCACTGACTTTGGAGCAGCCACTACGAGTCAAAGAGCTGTCTGAACGTGTATATTCAGTCCAAGGAACGCCAACCGATTGTGTTCATTTTGCCTTGAATGAATTGATGAAAGATAATCATCCGGATCTTGTTTTGACAGGTATTAATCACGGTGCCAATTTGGGTGATGATGTCCTGTATTCAGGGACAGTCGCAGCTGCCATGGAGGGGCATTTTCTTGGTGTTCAGTCGATGGCCTTTTCGTTGGCGGGGAAAATTCATTTTCTAACGGCGGCTCTCGTAGCCAAAAACATGGTCAAGCAGCATCTTAAGGTCCCTATTCCGACAAATAAGCTTATTAATGTCAATGTACCCGATTTGCCATTTGATGAACTGAAAGGGAGCTGTGCAACTCGCTTGGGGGCTCGTCATCATGCTGAGTCTATGATTAAGCAGCAAGACCCACGTGGGTGTGATATATACTGGTTAGGTCCTCCAGGGAGAGAACAGGACGCTGGTGAAGGAACGGATTTCTATGCAATTGAGCATGGCTTTGTCTCGGTGACCCCAATCCAGGTCGATCTCACCGCCCATGAGTCACTACCCACGATGAATAACTGGCTACAGGACAAAGATTAATGACTAACCCTAATGCCGAACGGTTAATTAATTTTCTTATTGCTAGTGGAATCCAAGATAAACCCGTCATCGATGCGATACACTCGATTCCTAGGGAGCAATTTGTTTCTCAAGCAATGCAGCACCAGGCTTACGATAACAATGCTCTCCCAATCGGTCAGGGGCAAAGTATTTCTCAACCCTATATCGTAGCCAAAATGACGGAGTTGTTGGAATTAACGCCAAAGAGCAAAGTGTTAGAAATTGGTACGGGCTCAGGATACCAAACCGCTGTTCTCGCTCAATTGGTCGAGCATGTGTATTCGATTGAACGGATAAAATCGTTACAATGGGAGGCCAAGCGTCGCCTCAAGTGTTTGGATATTTATAACGTTTCGACCAAACATGGCGATGGGTGGAAAGGATGGCCGACTAAAGGTCCCTTTAATGCCATTATTGTGACAGCAGCAGCAGCCTCTGTTCCCCCAATTCTATTGGAACAGCTGGATGATGGTGGGGTTTTAGTGATTCCTGTTGGTGAAGATGAGCAGCGATTGTTAAAAATCACTCGTCGAGGAGAGGATTATTTATCTCAGGTGGTAGAAGATGTGCGCTTTGTTCCTTTGATCGCTGGTGAACTCGCTTAACTATGATTTGTAGGGCTAAATCCACTCTTTTTTTTATTCCAATCTTGAGCGCAATACTGGCTGGCTGCTCTGCTCACTTCCCTGCACCAGTTTCTGGCTTAAATAAAGATTACGCCAATATCTCCCGAGGTAGTTACCGGGGGAGCTACTACCAAGTAGAGAAAGGGGATACCTTGTATTTTGTTGCATATGTCACAGATAAGGATGTAAATGACATTATTCGTTACAATGGTTTAAAAAAGCCTTACACCATTTATCCGGGACAAAAACTGAAGCTTTGGCAACCTGCCTATAAACCTCCTATGTACGGTGGGGCGGGCGTTTCAGCGGTATCCATGCCTGTTGTTGTTGCATCAACTTCGGTCCCAAGTTCCAATTCAAGTAAAGACTCTAATCAAATAGTTAGTAGCAAGAATACTAAAGATAAGCCCAAATCACCCACAAAAGCACCAGTGAACAAGGTTGATCAATCTTCAGCAAAGGAGTATGTTGGAGCTAAAAGTAAAACAAATGTTAACAAACCCGTCAGTTATGCGAGTCCAAATAGTGAGAAAATTTCTAAATGGTTATGGCCAGCCAAAGGGAGGGTAATTAAAAATTTCTCAGCTGGAGACCAAGGGAATAAAGGCATTGACATTGCAGGACAGCGAGGTCAGCCAATATCGTCGACAGCTAATGGAACCGTTGTGTATTCGGGTAACGCACTCAAAGGTTATGGTAATCTTGTGATCATTAAACACAATGATAACTACCTCAGTGCTTATGCGCATAATGAACGGTTGCTCGTGCACGAAGGACAAAGTGTAACAGCAGGCCAGAAGATAGCAACGATGGGCAGTTCTGGGACTAACAGTGTTCGACTACACTTTGAAATTCGTTATCAAGGTAAGTCAGTGAATCCAAAACGCTACTTACCCTAATACTTTATAGGTATATAGCGACATTAGAAGTAGTAATGTCTTGCTAGCTCGCCAGGGGGAGGCGCTATGAGTATCAGCAATACAGCAACGAAAGTCGAAGAGTTCGATCTTGAAGCAGAAATGGAATCTATTCAGGTCGATGACGTCACAACCACGGGTGACACCCAATCAGAGGATGCAAAAGAAGAGTTTGATGTATCTTCTAAAAGCTTAGACGCAACTCAACTTTATCTCGGGGAAATTGGCTTTTCACCACTGCTTACTGCAGAGGAGGAAGTGTTGTACGCCCGTCGTGCTCTTAGAGGAGATGAGGCTGCTCGCAAACGAATGATTGAAAGTAACCTTCGTTTAGTGGTCAAAATTTCTCGTCGATACAGTAATCGAGGCTTAGCGTTACTTGATCTTATTGAAGAAGGTAACCTTGGTTTAATCCGTGCTGTTGAAAAGTTTGACCCAGAAAGAGGGTTTAGATTTTCAACATACGCAACATGGTGGATTAGACAAACTATCGAACGAGCTTTGATGAACCAGACGCGCACAATCCGTTTACCTATCCATGTTGTCAAAGAGCTCAATATTTATTTACGTACGGCCCGAGAGTTATCTCAAAAACTCGATCATGAGCCAACGGCAGAAGAGATTGCTTTGCAGCTTGATAAGCCAGTTGACGATGTAAGCAAAATGTTACGTCTTAATGAACGTATCAGTTCTGTTGACACTCCTATTGGTGGTGATGGAGAGAAAGCATTACTTGATATTATTCCTGATGCCAACAATTCAGATCCCGAAGTTTCCACTCAGGATGACGATATCCGATCTTCTTTAATAGATTGGCTTGATGAACTTAATCCAAAGCAAAAAGAAGTACTTGCTCGTCGTTTCGGTTTATTGGGTTATGAGCCATCCACATTAGAGGAAGTTGGACGAGAAATTAATCTTACCAGAGAGCGGGTTCGCCAGATACAGGTTGAAGGCCTGCGTCGGTTAAGAGAGATTCTTATCAAGCAAGGACTGAATATGGAGAGCTTATTCAGTATTAGTGAAGAATAAACAAGTTTAATCTTATAAAGCCTTGGTATGATACCAAGGCTTTTTTATAACTCTACTTTCCTTTGGTTTTACGAGGGAAAACCTTGACTAACTTGATTCGGTTTTCCTCCAAATCAACAATTTCCATGGGGTGGCCTGAAACTTTGACACTAATGTGACTTTCTGGGATGTGCTCTAAGTGTTCAAGTATCAAGCCATTTAATGTTCTGGGGCCATCAGTTGGCAGCTTCCACATAAGCCCTTTATTGATGTCTCGTATATTGGCGCTGCCCTCGATGAGGAAGCTTCCATCACCTTGAGGTGTGATCTCATCAGATAGGCTTGGTGCTATTGAGGTGGTAAATTCACCAACAATTTCCTCCAAAATATCTTCAAGAGTGATAAGGCCAATAATATCGCCATACTCGTTAACAATCAGGCCAATACGTTCTTTATTACGTTGGAATTTGAGTAACTGAATGTTAAGCGGTGTACCTTCTGGAATAAAATACACTTCGTCTGCAGCTCTAAGCAGAGTTTCTTTATTTAACTCATTCTTTTCTAACATTAGTCGATAAGATTCTCTTAATCTCAGCATGCCAACCACTTCATCTATCTGGTCTCGGTATAACACAACCCGTCCATGTGGCGAATGGCTAAGCTGTCTGACAATAGACTTCCAATCATCATTAATATCAATTCCAGTAATTTCATTTCTTGGAATCATGATATCGTTGACTGTCACATGCTCTAGATCCAGTATTGAAATTAACATGTCTTGGTGTCGTCTGGGGATAAGGCTCCCCGCTTCATTCACTACCGTGCGTAGCTCTTCAGAGCTTAAGTGGTCATCACCGCCATGATTGGCTCGAATTCCTAATAGACGAATAAAACCATTGGTGATGAAGTTGACTAATAAGACTAAAGGAGACAGCAGCTTCATTAAGATGCTTAATAGAACACTACTTGTGTAAGACACTCGTTCTGGATATAGGGCTGCCAGAGTTTTAGGTGTCACTTCAGCAAACACAAGAATCACCATGGTGAGTGCTCCAGTTGCAATAGCCACACCAATATCGCCGTATAACCGCATACCTAATATAGTTGCGATAGCAGAAGCTAAAATATTAACTAGGTTATTACCAATGAGAATTAATCCGATGAGGCGATCGGGACGATCAAGTAGCTTTTCTACGCGCTTAGCGCCTTTATGACCGTGGTTGGCTAGATGCTTGAGTCGGTATCGGTTCAAGGACATCATGCCTGTTTCTGAACCTGAAAAATATCCTGAAATAACGATAAGACATGCGAGTAGGGCAAATAATGCGCCCGTTGATATGTCGTCCAAAACTGGTTTTTTCCTTTTGAAGTTTGATTAATTTATGACTCAAGCCAAGCGTGAAGTCAATCTCAGGTAGTAAGCAAAACATTGTAAAAGAAAGGTGCACACTATGCACCCTTAAATATCCTAGTTAAGAATAACCTCTCGAACAAACCGACTGCCAAAGTAGGCCAGAGTTAGCAAGAAGGCGCCCGCAACCGCAAACCAAGTGACCTTGCGACCTCGCCAGCCTTTTTGGTAATGGCCCCAAAGTAAAATTGAGTAAACGACCCAAGCAATAAACGACAGGATAGCTTTATGTGCTTTTCCTTGAGCAAACATATCTTCAACAAAAACAAATCCGGTCAATAAGGTTCCTGTGAGCAGTAGGTTTCCAATGAGAATAATTCTAAACAACTGCCTTTCGACCATTAGTAGCGGGGGTAAATTGGAATTTATGCTCAATGCTTTTTTCGATTTGAGTTTGTGATCTAGCCAAGCCAATTGCATGGCGTAGAGTGCTCCAATAGTTAAGGTTGAATACGAAAATAGTGCCAACGAGATATGGATGAGTAATTTAGGGTCTTGCTCCAAATGTGTAATGAAGGTGCTGGGTAAAAAGGCGGCCCCAGAAAGGTTTATTGCTGCGAAGCTGTATACCACGGGGAGTAAAAACCACAAACGTGTTTTTAGCATTGCCAGACTCATTACTAGAGAAATAATGAAACTTATCAAGGATGCAACATTAAGAATACTCAGGTTTTGTCCGGAGCTTTCAATGATGAGATCACTTAACAACCAGCCATGGAAGGCCAATGCCAAGAATGCACTGGCTGAAACCGTTTTGGTGCGAATGCCGACCTGATGTACTAGGCCTGGAACTATAGTTGCAATTGCTAAAACATAAAGTAGTGCAGCAGCAACGGCGATGATGTTGTCCATGCTTCTCTGTTGTCTGGTGAATTTTTGATAAATTATACCTTGCATAAAAAGCTTGGGCTATGACTTATGTAGTTGATTTGTGTGTTGTGAGAGATCAAAAGTGATTACAGCAGTGCAAAGCGGTGACTGGCTAAGGTATACTCACACTAATTTTGTCGCCAATTGATAGGTGACGGCGCTTAGAGTCGCTCAGATAAAGAGACTAAAATGTTTGATAATTTAACGGATCGATTATCCAAAACCCTGAAAAATATCAGTGGGAAAGGTCGTTTGACCGACGACAACATTAAAGACACATTACGTGAAGTACGTATGGCTTTACTGGAGGCAGACGTTGCGCTTCCTGTCGTACGTGATTTTGTAAAGCGTGTAAAGGAAGGTGCAGTCGGTGTTGAGGTTTCAAAATCGCTCACCCCAGGACAGGAGTTCATTAAGATTGTTCAGTCTGAACTTGAAGCCGTTATGGGGGAATCCAATGAAGCACTTAACTTAGCCGCTCAGCCTCCTGCTGTTATTTTGATGGCTGGTCTTCAAGGTGCCGGTAAAACAACCTCTGTTGGTAAACTGTCCAAGCTTTTAAGCGAAAGAGATAAGAAAAAAGTTCTTGTTGTTTCTGCTGACGTGTATAGACCCGCTGCGATCAAGCAGTTGGAAACACTAGCATCGGATGTTGGCGTTGATTTTTTCCCCTCTTCAGCCGACCAAAAACCGCTTGATATTGTTAATGCAGCAATAGATCACGCCAAGAAAAAGTTTTATGACGTTTTGCTGGTCGATACAGCGGGCCGTCTAGCGGTTGATGAACAAATGATGGCTGAAATTCAGCAGTTGCATACGGCCATTAAACCAGTTGAAACGCTGTTTGTTGTTGATGCGATGACAGGACAAGATGCAGCTAATACCGCGAAGGCATTTGGGGATGCACTACCGCTGACAGGGGTTATTCTAACCAAGGTTGACGGTGATGCGCGTGGTGGTGCTGCACTGTCTGTTCGCCATATTACCGGCAAACCGATCAAGTTCTTGGGTGTTGGTGAGAAAACCGATGCTTTAGAAGCATTCCACCCTGAGCGTGTTGCTTCTCGTATTCTTGGTATGGGAGATGTTCTTTCTCTTATCGAAGACTTGCAACGTAATGTCGATACTGAGAAAGCAGAAAAGCTGGCGAAAAAATTCAAAGAGAAGAAAGGTTTTGATCTTGAAGATTTTCGTGAACAACTTGGACAGATGCAAAATATGGGTGGAATGATGGGAATGCTGGATAAATTGCCCGGCATGTCTCAGTTGCCGACCGATATGAAAGATAAGGTTGATGATAAGGTGTTCAAGCAGATGGAGGCCATTATCAATTCGATGACGATGAAAGAACGCCAGCGCCCAGAGCTTATTAAGGGGTCTCGCAAAAAGCGTATCGCTGCTGGTTCTGGGACTCAGGTTCAAGATGTTAACCGCCTACTTAAGCAGTTTACTCAGATGCAAAA
This sequence comes from Vibrio zhanjiangensis, assembly GCF_030161235.1. Lineage (GTDB taxonomy): Bacteria > Pseudomonadota > Gammaproteobacteria > Enterobacterales > Vibrionaceae > Vibrio > Vibrio zhanjiangensis. The sequence continues at coordinate 24,284 of NZ_BSPW01000094.1, forward strand.
AATGATGAAGAAAATGCAAAAAGGCGGCATGAAAGGCATGATGCGTAATATGCAAGGAATGATGGGCGGTATGGGCGGTGGTTTTAATCCATTTGGTCGTTAGTTACTAACCAATTAAAAATTCAAGGTGTTAGATAGCTCACAAAATGATGACAGCTTTCCTATCTTGATAAATAGGTCGTTTGATTGGTGAAAAAATAGCTAAATACCTTGCAATACTGCGGAATAGGAGTAAAATTCCGGAGCTTTATTTTGGCACGAGACCCCAAACTGTTTCATATAAACGGTTCTTGGGGTTAATTTTATTTTTGAGAAAGCAAAGAGGACGACATGGTAACCATTCGTTTGGCACGTCACGGCGCGAAGAAGCGTCCATTTTATCAAATCGTAGTAGCGGACAGCCGCAATGCTGCAACTGGCCGTTTCATTGAGAAAGTGGGTTTCTTTAACCCAACGGCTAAAGGTCAAGAAGAAGGTCTACGTCTAGACCTAGATCGCGTTAACCACTGGGTTGGTCAAGGCGCATCTCTATCTGACCGCGTAGCTAAGCTAGTGAAAGACGCTCAAAAAGCGGCTTAATTCTTTAGATTTAAGAAGAAGTAATTAGCTTATGTCGATGAAAGGTAAAGAAACAATGAGCAGCGATAAGATTGTAGTAGGTAAGTTTGGTGCTTCTTACGGCATTCGTGGCTGGCTTAAGGTTTTTTCCTACACAGACAATACTGAAAGTATATTTGATTACGCACCTTGGTTTATTAACCAAAAAGGTGAGTGGGTAGAGCACAAAGTTGAAAGCTGGAAGCGCCATAACAAAGGTTTGGTGGTAAAGCTGGAGGGTTTTAATTTGCGTGAAGAGGCGCAATTATTGACCAACTTTGAAATTGCAATTGACCCTGCTGTATTGCCAGAATTGCCAGAGGATGAATTCTACTGGCGTGATCTTATAGGAATGCAAGTAGTCACTGATAAAGGCTACGATTTGGGTATCGTCTCTGACATGCTTGAAACGGGTTCCAACGATGTTTTGGTGGTAAAAGCGAATCTAAAAGATGCTTTTGGTCAAAAGGAACGACTAATTCCGTTCCTTGAAGAGCAAGTAATCAAATTAATTGATCGACAAGCTCAACGGATCGAAGTTGACTGGGATCCTGGATTCTAACTCCAAGTAACGGAGCGAGTGAACCAAGTTTATATTGGTGAAAACATGTGGGTTGGCATAATTAGCCTTTTTCCTGAAATGTTCCGCAGCGTTACTGATTATGGGGTAACAGGTCAAGCGGTTAAAAAAGGTCTTTTATCAGTAGATACGTGGAATCCTCGGGATTTCACTCATGATAAACATCGTACTGTCGATGATAGACCTTACGGTGGTGGCCCCGGTATGTTAATGATGGTACAGCCTTTGCGCGATGCTATCCATGCTGCGAAAAAAGCCTCACCGGGCAAGACGAAAGTTATCTACTTGTCTCCTCAAGGTCGTAAACTCGATCAAAAAGGGGTCGAAGAACTGGCAAGCAATGAGAACTTGCTTCTTATTTGCGGTCGTTATGAAGGGGTAGATGAGCGTATCATCCAATCAGAAGTTGACCAAGAATGGTCAATTGGAGATTTTGTGATGACGGGCGGTGAAATACCAGCCATGACGCTGATTGATTCTGTCTCAAGGTATATACCTGGAGTACTAGGAGATTTTGCGTCAGCAGAAGAAGATTCTTTTGCCAATGGTTTACTGGATTGCCCCCACTATACGCGACCAGAGGTGTTGGATGATCATCCAGTGCCTGAGGTACTGACGTCTGGTAACCATAACAACATTCGTCGCTGGCGACATAAGCAGTCGCTGGGTCGTACTTGGCTGAGAAGACCAGAGCTCCTGGAAAACCTAGCTCTGACTGACGAACAGGAACAATTACTGGCCGAGTTCATAAAAGAACATAATGATCAGTAACCTATTAAATTTAGTATCAGTTTATTCTAGGAATATTGAAAATGAGTAACATCATCAAAGCTCTTGAAGAAGAGCAAATGAAAAAAGACCTACCTAACTTTGCACCTGGTGACACAGTCGTTGTTCAAGTTAAGGTAAAAGAAGGTGATCGTGAGCGTCTACAGGCTTTTGAAGGCGTTGTAATCGGTATCCGTAACCGTGGTCTACACTCTGCATTTACCGTTCGTAAGATTTCTAACGGTGAAGGTGTGGAGCGTACGTTCCAAACTCACTCTCCAATGGTTGATAGCATTGAAGTTAAACGCCGTGGTGCAGTACGTCGTGCCAAGTTGTACTACCTACGTGAGCGTTCTGGTAAGTCAGCTCGTATCAAAGAGAAACTTGCTAAGAAGTAATGCTTTAACTAGCGTTCTCATAGTATTAGCGGAGACCAGTTGGTCTCCGCTTTTTTGTATCTAAGAACATCGATCCTAGTTGAATCAATGCTGTTCTTCAGACCAACCATCGGCATCAGACATGTCCGGTGCCCCAGGAATCAAATTTTCTTCATCGGCCCAATCTCCGAAATCTATCATCTGACATTGCTTGCTGCAAAATGGCCTGTAAGAGCTATTTTCTTCCCACTTGACGTCCGTACCGCACTTTGGGCAAGGGACGGTAAAGGTTTTGGACATGACGATCCTCTTTACGAAATACTTATCAAAGGTTAGCTGCAAACAGCCAATCGGAACTCGATATTATCGCAGGAAGCTTGTCCTGAAGCAAAAAAGATAAATTTGATAGCAAAACGATTCTTGTGGCCTGAAATCATAGGGTAGACACCGTACTCCATTGGAATTTCCAAGCGTAAAATATTGGCGTCCTCAGCATCACTTTGATAAAAGCCCGCTCGCGCTTCTTGCTGGTGGAAATGCCCTGTTTCTCGTGTTAGGCGTAACCAGAGGTTAAGGGCGTCTGTTAAAGGCTTCAGATTTTCTAGCCATTGTCGACTGTCTTCAGTTTTTTGCTTTAAGGGGAGGTGCAACCAATGATGAAGAGCAGGTAAATCGAAGCAGCATGAACCTCCCGGCAGATTAAATCTTTGTCTGATTGTACTTAGGAAGCGATCTTCTTTTAGGCTCTGACCAAACCGCTCGGCAGCCATGAGCTTACTGTGAACTTCATCTACTTCGGCCAAAATATTATTCAGCATCTTTTGGTCAACATCTTCAACATGTAGCCATGAACGATAGGAAAGACGCTGCTTTTCAATATCTTTAGCCAATTCACTTTTGAGTTGGATTTGCTCAAAAATCTCAAGTAGATCAAATAGTGAGCGAAAAAATAACAGGTGCTGCATATCATCACTAAATTGTGATGACATATTTAATTGATTGAGCAAGGCTTCAACGCGCAAATATATGCGTGTCTTCTCGTTTAATGGATGTTCAAAATAGTGCGTTGTCATTCCATATAGCCTTAGATTGTTCTTCCCTTATTCTGACCGATTTCTCATACTTAATTCTAGATACTTTTTATGTAATTCTGTGATTTGAGGCAAAAGTTCTTTGTTTTTTGCATTATTTTTAATCACATCATCGGCAATTGCGAGCTTCTCGGCACGGCTTGCCTGAGCCGCAATGATGGATTGAGCCTGTCCAAGATTAACCTTATCTCTTTCCATTGTTCTTTGTAACTGCGTTTGTTCATCGACATCAACGACCAAGACTCTATCAGTCAAGTTTTGTAAGTTATTCTCGACTAATAATGGTACTACGAGCAGTACATATTGCGATGAAGCTTTAGCAATATCGACTTTCATTTTTTCCCTAATCATAGGGTGAAGTAACCCATTGAGCCATGTTTTGTTTTCTTCGCATGTGAAGACTATATCTCTTAGTTTAGCTCGATTTAGTGTTCCGTCACTCAATAAGATGTTTGGGCCAAAACGAGAACTTATACTTTCTAACCCTTTAGACCCTTTTTCGACGACTTGTCTAGCGATAATATCAGCGTCAATAACGTCGATACCAAAGTGCTGATTAAATAGATTCGCTACTGTGGTTTTGCCACTCGCAATACCACCAGTTAATCCGACAACATAAGACATATCAAATTCCAACAATTTGAGCAAAATACCAGTTTACAATATCTTTTCCCCAAATCGCACCAATCCAGCCTGCGATAGCAAGGTATGGACCAAAAGGAAATGCTCTATCTATTCCTTGCTTTTTCATGCGCAATTGTATGAGGCCGAATATGAGCCCAACAAAAGAAGAGAGTAAGATAATCATGGGTAAATATTGCCAACCTAGCCAAGCCCCTAGAGCTGATAACAGTTTAAAATCACCATAGCCCATTCCTTCCTTGCCCGTAATGATTTTAAAGAGCCAATAGACTGACCACAAACATAAGTAGCCTGCAATGGCGCCTACAACCGAATCTTGCAGTGTCACAGGACTTATTCCCATCAAAGATAGAGTAATACCTGACCAGACAAGTGGCAGAGTCAGTTGGTCAGGCAAAAGCATGGTATCCAAATCAATAAACGTGGCTGCAATCAGGACAAAGGTAAAAAAGAGCAGGGCAATAGAAAAATAGCTAACATCAAATTGATATGCTATCACAAAGCAAGAAAGCGCCGATATCAGCTCAATGAGAGGATAGCGTACGCTTATTTTTTCTTGGCAATGGTGACATTTGCCTCTTAATATTAACCAACTCAGCAAAGGGATATTGTCACGTATGCGAATTGGCGTTTTACATTTTGGGCAGTGCGAACCTGGAGTGCTGAGGTTAAAATGGTCTACAGGCGGTTTAATTTGAGATTCAGGGAAGCAATCAGCGCACTCTTTGCGCCATTCATATTCCATGATCTTAGGTAAACGATGAATGACAACATTGAGAAAACTTCCGATGATCAGGCCGAATAAAGTGGCTAGGGCTGGAAATAACCACGGGTAGTAAATAAACAGATCCATATTTGACTCAACCTATTGGGGAAGCTGGCAGTGGCTTAAGAGGGTTATATTAGCCCATTACACTCACTAAGTTAAAGATGGGCAAGTACATAGCGATCACTAAACTGGATACAATTGTACCAAGTATCACGATCATAATGGGTTCAAATGCTTGACTCATACGCTCAATGGTCTTTTCAAGCTCACGTTCATATTCATTTGCTATTCGATGGAGCATGTCTGTAAGTCTTCCTGACTCCTCCCCCAACATAATCATTTGCATCATAAATTGAGGAAAAACGCCACTTTGACGCATTGCTATGTGCAAAGCTTGACCAGAATTTACCTCCTCAGTCACGACATCGATCATTTTTTGATAGTAGGTGCTTTCGCATGTTTGTACGGAAGCATGCAAACTTGGTGTGATAGGTAGCCCAGAATCGCAGCAGGTGGCCAAGGTTCTACAAAATTGGGTAAAACAAGTCAAATTGTGAAGATTACCAATATAAGGTAGATGTACTTTTACACTATCTAACCATTCTCGACAACGGCGAGAGTGGTGGTATCCATGGAGAATCAACCAAATAGTTAAAGTAATCGTTATCCCGATATAAGGCCCGTAATTTTGAGTCGCTTGTGATAAATAGATCACTTGCTGAGTAAACCAAGGTAGAGGGGCATTGTGATTTGAAAACATTTGCTCAAGTTCAGGAATAACTTGAGTTAGCATGAGTATGGTAACGAGTAAGGCCGTCCCAAGTACTAAACAAGGATAAATAGCGGCGGTTAAAGCCTTTGAACGAATATACTCAAGTTTCTCTCTATGGCTGGCTATTCGTTCTAACGATTCAGCGAGTCTCCCTGTCTTTTCTCCAGCGTTAACAATCGCTAGAAATATAGGGTCGAAATGGTCAGAGGATTGTTTAAGAGCTTGAGTGACGGATAAACCCGCTTCGAGTTTTTGCCGTATTTGCCAAATAAGAGCGGTGATTCCCGCTTTTGCTGAAGTGTTTGCAATGAGTTTTAGTGAGGTAGTAATTGGCAGCCCAGCATCTATCATGCTTGACCACTGGCGACTCAGGCGAGTGATATCCTGTTTATTGAATCTTTCTTGTATCCGTTTGTTGAAGGGCAGTGGCTGTTTTAAGATTAGTCGAACATCAATGTTTTGTTCGCATAAATATTCGAGCACCTGTGTTTGGCATAGGGCGACGACTTTCCCTCGTTTTTTTTGGCCTTTTGAATCTATTCCACGCCAAAGATAATAGTTTAATTTTGGAGTAGGCATATGAATACTTATCTTATCATGCCAAGACTCGTTGGACTTCTGCGTAGCTAGTGACGCCTTGACAAATCTTCTCCATTCCAAGTCGGTAGAGTGGGGTCATTCCTTGCCTTTTTGCGATCTTTTCTAATTCATGTACGGGGGCATTTTTCAGAATCGAATGGCTTAACTCAGGAGTGATATTCAGCATTTCATAGATACCGATTCGCCCTAAATACCCTTGATTGCATGCGCTGCAACCCTCATTACTCGCTTGGTAACAGGAGGATTTTTCTAACTCGGAAGCGTGATCTGGATGATCCGTTGGGGATTTGCACAAGGGACAAAGTCTGCGTAGCAACCTCTGAGCGATAACTAGAATAAGAGAGGTCGCTATATTGTGCGGCTCTATACCTATATTTTTCAGTCTATCAATAGCTTCTGTGCTTGAATTTGTGTGCAGAGTAGCGAGAACAAGATGACCAGTTTGCGCCGCTTTAGTGGCAATATCCGCCGTTTCTTTATCTCGTATTTCTCCAACCATGATGACATCTGGATCTTGACGGAGAAAAGCACGTAGAGCTTCAGCAAAGCCAAATCCTATCTGAGGTTGAATCTGGACCTGATTGATTCCAGATAAACTGATTTCAATGGGATCTTCCGCAGCTGCAATATTGCGGCTTTGATTGTTTAGTATAGTGAGTCCAGTGTATAAAGACTGAGTTTTACCGCTCCCAGTTGGTCCGGTAATAAGGATAAGGCCTTGGGGCTTGTTGAGGGCCTGCTCGAAAAGTAGGCGCTGTGAATAGCTATAGCCAAGCACTTCAAGATCTAGACTGATGACCTGATTATCGAGAATTCTCAACACCACTTTTTCACCCCACATAGTGGGTAAAGTGGACATTCGGATGTGAATGGGCGTGGATTCTGCTAGATTGAGAGTGATGCGGCCATCTTGAGGCAAACGGCGTTCAGAAATATCAAGCTGAGCTAAAATTTTTAGCCTAGCGACGAGTCTTTTACAAATTTGGTAAGGAGGCTGCTCGACTTCGATGAGCAAACCATCACAGCGAAATCGGATTCTAAACCACCCATCATAAGGCTCAAAGTGGATATCCGAGGCTTTTTTCCGTACAGCCTCGACAATTATTTGATGTATGTAGCGACTAATTGGAGAGCTGTCTTGCTCAACATCCGGTCGTATCTCTCCTTCATCAGCAATTAAATTCTGGAGGTCATGAAGGCTTATATTATCCTTTCTGTGTGTCAGGTTTCCCTTATCCGATCCTAGTAATGACTTTATGGTAGAAATGAGTAGGCTTATATCGATGAGCACGGGCTTTATATGGAAGCCTGTCGTGAAATAAAATGCTTGCTCTATACTCGAATCTGACGGATCGGTAACGGCGACAACGAGTCTATTATTTTGTATTGCTAGGGGTAATGCTAAGTGCTGGCGGATTAGATGGTTAATCGTCCACTGCTTACAACATGATTGATAATCAAATCTTTCTAAGCTGACAATGGGAAGGTTGAAAAGCTTACTCAGAGCCTCCGTCAGTATCTTAGAAGTGACATTATCAAATTCCATCAGCGCCGAACAGACATCGGTTTTATTGTCTGCCATGGCAGCAAATGTTAATTTCACTTGTTCAGCACTGATTATATTGGCGCTGTGCAAAAAATCGGGAAGCTGAGTCATTTTTAGCTCTCTGGACACCAATGCTGGCTATCAATGCCAGTACATTCCAAGCGCCAAGCTAGCCCACTTATGGATACGTTGCTAGTCAGTGAGAGAGTGGCGTCTGCAGGTAGTGAGCCTTTTGCATTTGTTGCTGTCGCCTTGATGATATTTTCTCCACCAACCGCAAGAGCTTCAATCGAGTAACCGCTGAAGTCTTGCTTTAGTGGTACGCCGTTTTTGCCAGAAGTGCATTGTTGTGCTTCCCCTGTCGTGGATGCACAAATACCAACGGCCATTTTCATCGCCGACATAGTGCTTAATATTTCACTTGCATGGGCGCGTTTGGTGTAATTTTGATAGGTCGGAACGGCAAAAGATGACAAGATGCCTATGATGGCAACAACTATCATCAGTTCAATGAGGGTAAAGCCAAGTGATGTTTTCATTGTGGCTAACACCATTAATTGTTTGTGTAGGAAGTTACTATCGATAATATGAAAACAAACAGACATCGGCATGGACAATAGAATAAAGGGGTGAAAGCTGTTGGCTCAATTAATCACTTGTCCACATAGCGGTTGCATAGTGGTTAGAATGACGAGCAAATTTTCTATTGCTAAGGGAATTGAGTAAATGGAAGAGAGAGTTGTAAGCTCTCTCTGAGACTGCTATTTGAAACGCATCGATAAGTCTAACGCTTTGATGTGTTTTGTTAATGCCCCCACCGAAATATAATCTACGCCCGTTTGCGCGTATTCTCTTAATGTCTGCAAAGTGACATTTCCTGAATTTTCCAAAGCTGCGCGACCTGCATTGATTTTAACTGCTTCACGCATCATGTCTGTGGTGAAGTTATCCAGCATAATAATATCGGCACCAGCATCAATGGCTTCTCTAAGTTCTTGTAAGCTTTCTGTTTCGACTTCAATAGGCTTACCTGGGTGCAGCTGCTTTGCCGTATGTATGGTTTGAGTAATACCCCCATTGGCAATAATGTGGTTTTCTTTGATAAGGTAAGCATCGAACACGCCAATACGATGATTAAAGCCCCCTCCGCATGCGACCGCATATTTTAACGCGCTGCGTAAGCCGGGAATCGTTTTACGGGTATCGAGTAGACGGCAGCCAGTTCCTTCAAGTTGCTTGGCATATTGAGCTGTAATTGTCGCGCATCCTGAAAGTGTTTGTATGAAATTCATGGCATTTCGTTCGCCAGTGAGTAAGGCTCGTGATGGGCCAGAAAGGTGACAAAGAACTTGGTTTGGCTCAACTTCTTCTCCATCTTTAACGTACCATTCAATTTTAACTTCATCACCCAGTTGCTTGAACACTTCATCTGCCCAATCGCGCCCACAAAATATCCCATGTTCACGAGTTATTATGGTTGCTTCATTATGGGCGTTTTCTGGGATTAAACTTGCGGTAATATCTGCAGCTGGATCAAGTGTGCCACCCAAATCTTCTTTAATTGCTTCTGTTACCGAGCGAGATATTTCCTGTGGCAGTTGTTGTTTCAAATACTCGAGACGTTCTTTGCTGTTATGGGGATGTTTCATCACAAATTTAATAGGCAGTTGTACATGAGAGAGGCATGATACGATGAGTAGCAGGGAAATTCAGCCATTATTCTGGTATTAAATGCTTAAAACTCTCAAATCAAGAACTTAACAACAATTTAGGTAACTAGAGATGATAGATGAAGATGGTTGGTACATAGGAGCACGGCGTGTTCCTTCTCCTTTTTCTGATTGCCGACCAGATGTCGAAGATATTTCTTTGCTGGTGATTCACAATATCAGTTTGCCGCCAGGTCAGTTTGGAGGACCTTTTATCGAGCAGTTGTTTACTGGTCAGTTAGAGCGTACGGCACACCCTTTTTTTGAAACTATTTATCAAAGCAAGGTGTCGGCTCATTGTTTGATTCGGCGAGATGGTGAAGTGGTCCAGTTTGTGCCATTCACTGCAAGAGCTTGGCATGCGGGTGTTTCAAGTTTTGCAGGACGAGAGAAATGCAATGACTACTCAATCGGGGTTGAACTCGAAGGCAGCGACTTTGTTGCTTACACGGATGAGCAATATCAGTCCCTCGCTCATTTAACTGCGTCGATACAAAATCGTTTTCCTCATATAACCGCGTCTAGAATTACTGGACATCAATATATAGCACCGATGCGAAAAACAGACCCAGGTTTGGTTTTTGATTGGCAAAAGTATCTGGGGAGCATAAGACGATGACCTTGTCTGTGTCATGTCAAAAAGAACTTAATATTTTGGCTTAGATTGGAAGATTGATGCCGCTGCATCAATCTTTAACCTTGTTAGAGCGTTTCTTGATACTCAACTAAGATTTGTTCAATCCATGTTGCTATGCGCTCGTCACTGAGCTCGTATTGAGAGTCTTCATCCAGAGCAAGGCCAACAAATTGTTTTCCGTCATTGGTTAGCGCTTTGGATGCGTCGAATTGATAGCTTTCATCATTTGGCCAATAACCAATAAAGTTGGCGCCTGTTTTTTCTAGCTGTTCATGCAGCATTCCCATCGCATCTAAGTACCACTCACCGTATCCTTCTTGATCGCCTAATCCGTATAATGCAACGGTTTTTCCGCTAAGCGATAAGCTGGCAATGTCATTCCAAACTTCATTCCAGTCTTCTTGGATCTCCCCAAAATCCCAAGTCGATATACCTAGAATGAGTAAATCATAATTCGCCATCTCGGCCAATTGGGTTTGTTTGACATTAAAAATATCGACCAAATCTTCGCCTAAAATAGCTCGCATCTTTTCTGCGGCCATTTCGGTATAGCAGGTGGTTGAACCGTAAAACAGACCAATTTTCATCACTTTCTTTGCCACTCATACAAACGAATAGCGAATTCTAACCACAAAATGACGAGCTTTGCAGCGAATATACACAATAAAAAGCAATTTTTATGGCTTTATTATCGTATGCCACTAACATTGAGCACAAATCTTACCGATGGGGAGTGAATGTGTCAGATAAGGTGTCTCTCGAGCAGGGGATAGTCGAGCAGTTTCTTGATGCGATGTGGATGGAAAGAGGGTTGTCTGAAAATACTCTGGCATCATATCGTAACGATCTATCCAAGCTTATCCAGTGGATGGATGACAATAATTACCGTCTTGACTTCATCAGTTTATCTGGACTTCAGGACTATCAGAGTTGGCTGATGGACCAAGGTTACAAACAGACTTCTCGTGCAAGGATGTTGTCGGCTATTCGACGATTGTTCCAGTACCTCCATCGTGAAAAAGTGCGAGGTGATGACCCGAGTGCGCTTTTGGTCAGTCCTAAATTGCCCAAACGTTTACCGAAAGATTTAAGTGAAGCGCAAGTTGAAGCATTGTTAAATGCCCCCGATCCTGAGGATGCGATGGAGTTGAGAGATAAAGCCATGCTTGAATTGCTTTATGCCACTGGACTTCGAGTAACTGAACTTGTTAGTTTAACGATGGAAAATATAAGCCTTAGGCAAGGCGTTGTGCGCGTCACTGGTAAAGGCGGAAAAGAGCGCTTGGTCCCAATGGGGGAAAATGCGGTTGAATGGATTGAAACTTTTATCCAAGATGGGCGGTCTGAGTTGCTAGGAGAGACAACATCGGATGTGGTGTTTCCGAGTAAAAGAGCTCGTCAAATGACGCGTCAGACTTTTTGGCATCGAATTAAGCATTATGCCATTATTGCTGGAATCGATACTGATTTGTTGTCGCCACATGTATTGCGTCATGCTTTTGCCACCCACTTGCTCAACTATGGGGCAGATTTGAGGGTTGTGCAAATGTTACTGGGGCACAGTGACTTATCGACAACACAAATTTATACTCACGTGGCAACGGAAAGACTAAAACAGTTACACAGTGAGCATCATCCAAGAGCATGAGGGGAATGCCCTTTTGCCGTTAAGTACAAGGTGAATTAAATGAGCGTATTGCGCCGAATGACTCTTCTTACCCTTCCTTTGTTAGTCGCTACTCAGGCATTTTCAGCAACGGATACAAAGTTAGATAAGACTCAACTTGAAAAGCGTTTCTCTAAATTAGGTTTGGAGATCAACAAGGTTGTACCAGCTGATATCAAAGGCTTGGTTGAGGTTCAAACGAGTGGTGGGGTGCTTTTTGCTTCGCCAGATGGTGAATATTTTTTAGCAGGGACATTGTATAAGCTAGATAAAGATGGGCAGTACGAAGATGTATTGGCAAAGCGTCAAGCACCGATCAATGCGGCTAAAATCGATGCATTTAAAGACAGTATGATCGAGTTCAAAGCTGACAATGAGAAGTATGTTGTCACTGTTTTTACTGATATTACTTGTGGTTATTGTGTGAAGTTACATGGTCAGATTGACGACTATAAGGCTCTTGGTATCACGGTTCGTTATATGGCCTATCCTCGTCAAGGAGGCACAGGTTCTGTTGCTGATCAAATGGCAACCATTTGGGGAGCTGAAAATCCTCAAAAAGCGATGAATGATGCAAAAGAGAAGCGTCAATTCCCTGAAAAAAGCAAAGATTTCGCTAAGTATCAAGAGATTATCAAACAACATTATGCCTTGGGACGAGAGCTCGGCATCAGTGGAACTCCAGCGATCTTTTTACCTGGCGGTGAAATGGTTGGTGGATATCTGCCACCAGATCAAATGCTAAAACGTCTACAGCAGGCTCAAAAGTCATAATACTGCCTGCAATGGCCACCTTGTTTAACATTGAATACCAGTATGATGAGGTGGCTGTTTAGTAACAAATAGCCACTGATTACCCAGCCTAAAGCATACAATCCTCAAAGATATATTTATGATAGAAATTCAACGTCGTCCAGAGACTGATCCTGCCATGCTTGAGGCTGATATTACGCCTCTTCTCAAACGCATCTATATTGCTCGTGGTATAACTCATCCAGATCAATTAACAACAACAGCCCGAGCACTACATTCATTTCAGAAACTCCAAGGAATTGAAAGCGCAGTTGAGATTTTGTATCAAGCTATCTTAGCAAATAAACGTATTATCGTTGTCGGAGACTTTGATGCAGATGGCGCAACCAGTTCAGCATTGTCTGTACTTGCGTTACGAATGCTTGGATCACCAAATGTCGATTATTTAGTACCCAATCGGTTTGAGGACGGCTATGGATTGAGTCCTGAAGTGGTTGACCAAGCTATCGAGATTGGTGCTCAGGTCATCATGACCGTGGACAACGGGGTATCTTCTATCGAAGGGGTGCGATACGCCAAATCGCAGGGATTAACGGTATTAGTGACGGATCACCACTTACCGGGTAGTGAACTTCCGATCGCAGACGCCATGGTTAATCCGAACCTGGAGTCTTGTGCCTTTCCATCTAAAGCTTTAGCAGGGGTGGGAGTGGCGTTTTACTTGATGATGGCTTTGTGTGTTTATATGCGCAATGTGGGCTGGTTTTCTCAACAAGGCATACCAGAACCAAAATTAATGGAGCTCCTTGATCTTGTTGCCTTAGGTACTGTGGCTGATGTGGTCCCTTTGGACGGAAATAATCGAATTCTGGTTCATCAAGGGCTACAGAGGATTCGAGCGGGTAAAGCGAGACCAGGAATCCAAGCCTTAATCGAAGTGGCAAAGCGTGATGCGAGAAGGCTTGTAGCGGCCGACTTTGGGTTTGCGCTAGGTCCACGGATTAATGCTGCTGGTCGTTTGGACGATATGTCATTTGGTGTTGAGCTTCTACTCACAGATAATATTCATGCCGCGCGGAGAATGGCGAGTGAATTAGATGGCCTGAATCAAACTCGAAGAGAAATTGAAGAAGGGATGAAGCAGGAAGCAATGGCATTTTGCGAGCGTTTACAATTTGGTGAAAGCCAAATGCCATATGGCTTAGTGCTATTTCAACGCGACTGGCATCAAGGGGTGATAGGTATCTTAGCATCCCGAATCAAAGAAAAATTTCACCGTCCCGTGATTGCTTTTGCTGATGGGGGGGATGGTCTACTAAAAGGCTCGTGTCGTTCGATTCCAAGTTTGCATATGCGAGATACACTCGATCGCATTGATACACAAAATCCAGGATTGATTATTAAATTTGGTGGTCATGCCATGGCGGCGGGTCTCACCATTTTAGAAAAAGATTTTGAGCAATTTGCTCAGCTGTTTGATATTGCTGTACAAGCAGAGCTCGATGATGCTGCGCTCAAGGGAATTATTCTCTCTGACGGAGAGCTCAAGCCTGAAGAGTTTTCCATGCATACGGCGGAACAATTGCGTTCAGCAGGGCCGTGGGGGCAAGCGTTTCCCGAGCCAATATTTGATGGTGAATTCAAGCTTCTTCATCAAAAGTTAGTAGGAGAAAAGCACCTAAAACTCATGCTGGAGCCATTGCACAAAGGTCATCCAACTAACATTATGATTGATGGTATCGCTTTTAATGTTGATTTGCGGCGTTGGCCTGACGCATCGGTAAAAACGGTTCATTTAGCCTATAAGCTTGATATTAACGAGTTTCGAGGCAACCAGTCTTTGCAGCTTATGATAGATCACCTAGAAGCTAAATAGTGGCTATCAAACTCTTTCTGTGTATTGGAGAGGTTTGGCCGTTTTATTTTGGTGGCATTCTTAACAGGCTGTTACTCTGGCCAGTTTCTTAAACTCTTTCCCTTCGCTGAGGTTCTTGAGCCAGATATCAGGCTTAAGGGCGATAACACAACATGGTGAGTTGTTCTAAACTTGAGCGATAGCTGATTCATTATTGACTTGTTTGTTTTTTGTAATTGGTCAGACCAATAGGGTTGCTGTTTTAATCAGCTATTGTTATCAAAGTGTTGACACTTATGTTGTTCAATGATGTGGGTCAAATTTTGACTGGAACTTGCGTTTTAATTATGTTAATTTCGTCGCCAATATGAAATTGGTAATACCAATTGACTGCGAAGAAATAGAAGAACAATAACTATGGCTTATCAAAGGATTCGTCAGCCTAAGCTTTCCGATGTGATAGAACAAGAATTGGAAAGGCTGATAGTGGAAGGAACCTTGTCTCCGGGGCAACAGTTGCCGCCAGAGCGAGAACTGGCAAAGCAGTTTGATGTTTCTCGACCCTCAATCCGAGAGGCTATTCAACGTTTAGAAGCTAAGCGTCTTCTGACTCGACGCCAAGGCGGCGGTACATTTGTTAGTGAGAAAATTTGGACGAGTTTCTCCGATCCTCTGCTAAATTTATTGTCTAGCCATTCGGAAACACAGTTGGATTTACTTGAAACGCGTCATGCGATGGAAGGTATTTCTGCGTACTTTGCAGCAGTTCGTGGAACCGAACAGGACTTTGCCCGCATTCAAGCATGCTTGAAAAAAATCAGCCAAGAACAAGCGAAAAAGAATGTTGAGGCTGAAGCGACTGCCGTGATGCAGTTCTTGATAGCGTTAACGGAAGCTGCGCATAACGTGGTGTTGTTGCACATCGTCCGTAGTCTGGCGCCGTTATTGGAGCAAAATGTCCTACAGAATCTCAAACTCTTACATCGTCGCGATGAAGTAGTTGAAAAAGTAAGTAAACACAGAGCTAATATTGTAGATGCGATTGTTTCCGGTCAGCCTGAAAAGGCACGTGAAATGTCACATTCTCACTTAGCTTATATTGAAGAAACATTGTTGGATTTGAGTCGTGAAGAATCTCGTCGTGAGCGTTCTTTGCGTCGAATTCAGCAGGGTAACGACTCATAAGAGCGTTACTTAAAATAAGTAGATCCAACCAACAGAAGGATAGATCGCCATGTCTGATATGAAGCATGACGTAGATGCACTCGAAACTCAAGAATGGTTACAGGCTCTTGAGTCAGTGGTACGTGAAGAAGGTGTAGAGCGTGCTCAGTACTTACTAGAGCAAGTTCTAGATAAAGCACGTCTAGACGGTGTTGACATGCCAACTGGAGTCACAACGAATTACATCAATACGATTCCAGCAGATCAAGAACCCGCTTACCCCGGTGACACAACGATAGAGCGTCGTATTCGTTCCATTATTCGTTGGAACGCAATCATGATAGTCTTGCGTGCTTCGAAGAAAGACCTTGACCTTGGTGGTCATATGGCATCTTTCCAGTCTTCTGCAGCGTTCTACGAAACATGTTTCAACCACTTTTTCCGTGCTCCCAATGAGAAAGATGGTGGTGACTTAGTTTATTACCAAGGCCATATCTCTCCTGGTATATACGCACGAGCCTTTGTGGAAGGTCGTTTAACGGCAGAACAGTTAGACAATTTCCGTCAAGAAGTGGACGGGAAAGGTATTCCATCCTACCCACACCCTAAGCTGATGCCTGAGTTCTGGCAGTTCCCAACGGTTTCTATGGGCTTAGGTCCAATTTCTGCTATCTATCAGGCTCGCTTCCTGAAATATCTTGAAGGTCGCGGTCTTAAAGATACCTCTGAGCAGCGTGTTTACGCTTTCTTGGGTGATGGTGAGATGGATGAACCTGAATCACGTGGTGCGATTTCTTTTGCTGCGCGTGAGAAGCTAGACAATCTATGTTTCTTAATCAACTGCAACCTACAGCGTTTAGATGGCCCTGTAATGGGTAACGGTAAGATCATTCAAGAGCTTGAAGGCCTATTCAAAGGTGCTGGCTGGAATGTGGTTAAAGTGATTTGGGGCAACAATTGGGATTCTTTACTGGCTAAAGATACCACAGGCAAATTGCTGCAACTTATGAACGAAACCATTGATGGTGATTACCAAACCTTCAAAGCCAAAGATGGAGCCTACGTTCGTGAGCATTTCTTTGGTAAATATCCAGAAACAGCGGCGCTTGTTGCTGACATGACAGATGATGAGATCTTTGCCCTTAAACGCGGCGGTCATGAGTCATCCAAGCTTTATGCGGCATACAAGAATGCAGAGCAAACTAAAGGTCGCCCTACTGTGATTTTGGCGAAGACAGTGAAAGGCTATGGGATGGGTGATGCTGCTGAAGGTAAGAATATTGCTCACCAAGTTAAGAAGATGGATATGACGCATGTTCTGTATATGCGTGATCGCCTAGGCCTACAAGACCTTCTAACGGATGAAGCGGTAAAAGAGTTGCCTTATTTAACCTTGGAAGAAGGTTCAAAAGAGCACGAATACTTACACGCACGCCGCAAAGCACTCAAAGGTTACACTCCTCAGCGTTTACCGAGATTCAGTCAAGAACTTCAGTTGCCTGAATTAGAAGAATTTGCGCCACTGCTTAGTGAGCAAAAGCGTGAAATCTCGACCACAATGGCCTATGTACGTACCTTAAATATTCTGCTTAAGAATAAAGGTATTGGTAATAATATTGTTCCAATTATATGTGATGAAGCCCGTACTTTCGGTATGGAAGGCTTGTTCCGCCAAATTGGTATTTATAACCCTCATGGTCAGGCATATACGCCAGAAGATCGTGGTGTGGTCTCATACTACAAAGAGGCTACCTCTGGACAAGTACTTCAAGAGGGTATCAACGAACTGGGTTCGATGGCTTCTTGGGTAGCTGCTGCAACATCATATAGCACCAACAACCTACCAATGATCCCGTTCTATATTTATTACTCAATGTTTGGCTTCCAACGTGTGGGTGATATGGCATGGATGGCAGGTGACCAGCAAGCTCGTGGTTTCTTGCTCGGCGCGACCGCGGGTCGTACAACCCTAAATGGTGAGGGTTTGCAGCATGAAGATGGCCATTCACACATTATGGCGAATACGGTTCCTAACTGTATTTCTTATGACCCAACGTTTGCGTACGAAGTTGCGGTTATTATGCAAGATGGTATTCGTCGTATGTACGGGCCACAGCAAGAGAATGTCTTCTACTACCTAACATTAATGAACGAAAACTACGAGATGCCAGCGATGCCTGAAGGGGCTGAGGAAGGCATTCGTAAAGGTATCTACAAGCTTGAAAGTTATTCAGGTAAGCGTGGTAAGGGTAAAGTTCAATTGATGAGCTCTGGCACTATCATGAATGAAGTGCGTAAAGCCGCGCAAATATTGAGTGATGACTACGGCATTGCATCTGATGTCTACTCAGTGACTTCTTTCAATGAAGTAACACGAGATGGACAAGCGGTTGAGCGCTTTAACATGCTTCATCCAGAATCAAAACCTCAGGTGCCTTATATTACTCAGTTAATGGGTAAAGAGCCTGCGATTGCTGCCACAGACTACATGAAGAACTATGCTGAGCAAGTTCGTGCTTTCATGCCTTCTGAGTCATTTAAAGTACTTGGTACTGATGGTTTTGGCCGTTCAGATAGCCGTGAAAACCTGCGTCGTCACTTTGAAGTAAATGCTGGATACGTGGTTGTTGCCGCATTAACTGAGCTTGAAAAGCAAGGTAAGGTCGATAAATCTGCGATCACTGAAGCAATTAAAAAGTTCGATATCGATACTGAGAAAACTAACCCGTTGTACGCTTAATTAGAAAGGTAGATAAGAAATGGCAATCGAAATTAATGTACCAGATATCGGTGCGGATGAGGTTGAAGTTACTGAAATTCTTGTAAGCGTTGGTGACAAGGTTGAAGAAGAGCAGTCTCTTATTACTGTCGAGGGTGATAAAGCTTCTATGGAAGTGCCTGCATCGACAGCCGGTATTGTTAAAGAGATCAAAGTCGCTGAAGGCGACAAAGTATCAACAGGCTCTCTCATTATGGTGTTTGTTGCAGAAGATAGCGCAGCTGAAGCTAAGCCTGCTGCCGAAGTATCTCCTGCTGTTGCCCCAGCGTCAGTTTCTGAACTTAAAGAAGTTCATGTCCCTGATATTGGTGGCGATGAAGTGGAAGTGACTGAAATCATGGTCTCTGTCGGTGATAGCATCACTGAAGAGCAATCACTTCTCACTGTTGAAGGCGATAAAGCGTCAATGGAAGTACCGGCGCCATTTTCCGGCACACTAAAAGAGATCAAAGTCGCTAGTGGTGATAAGGTGACAACTGGCTCTTTGATCATGGTATTTGAAGTTGCAGGTACAGGCGCTCCTGCGGCGACGGTTGCAGTCGACACTCCAGTAGCTGCAGCACCATCAGCCTCGGCCGTAAAAGAAGTCAATGTGCCGGATATTGGTGGTGACGAAGTCGAAGTGACTGAGATCATGGTTGCTGTTGGCGATACAGTGGAAGAAGAGCAGTCTCTAATCACTGTTGAAGGTGACAAAGCATCTATGGAAGTTCCGGCACCATTTGCAGGGACAATTAAAGACATTAAAATTTCTGCTGGTGATAAGGTTTCTACTGGTTCTCTAATTATGGTCTTTGAAGTTGCAGGTGCAACACCAGCGCCCGTTGCAGCACCAACCTCTGCTCAAACACCAGCTCCGGCTGCCAGTGCTCCTAAATCAGAAGCGGTGGCACCAACGGCATCTGGTGATTTCCAAGAGAATAACGAGTATTCGCATGCCTCTCCTGTGGTGCGTCGCTTAGCGAGAGAATTTGGTGTAAACCTAGCTAAGGTCAAAGGTACTGGTCGTAAGAGCCGTATTCTTAAAGAGGATGTTCAGTCATATGTAAAAGAAGCGCTGAAACGTCTTGAATCTGGTGCGGGAGCAGCGTCGGGTAAAGGCGATGGTGCAGCGCTTGGTTTGCTACCATGGCCAAATGTCGATTTTAGCAAATTTGGTGAAACTGAGATTCAGCCACTTTCTCGTATCAAGAAGATCTCTGGTGCTAACTTGCATCGTAACTGGGTGATGATCCCTCATGTAACTCAGTGGGATAATGCAGATATCACAGAACTGGAAGCTTTCCGTAAAGAGCAAAACGCGATTGAAGCGAAGAAAGATTCTGGCATGAAGATTACACCTCTGGTGTTTATCATGAAAGCGGCAGCGAAAGCTCTTGAAGCTTTCCCAGCGTTTAACTCTTCTCTATCTGAAGATGGTGAGAGCCTAATTCTGAAGAAATATGTCAACATAGGCATTGCTGTAGATACACCGAATGGTTTAGTTGTGCCTGTGTTTAAGGATGTCAATAAGAAAGGCATCTATGAGCTATCTGAAGAGTTAATGCTCGTGTCTAAAAAGGCACGTGCTGGTAAGCTGACCGCTGCAGACATGCAGGGTGGGTGTTTTACCATATCAAGCCTAGGTGGTATTGGTGGTACAGCATTTACCCCTATCGTTAATGCACCAGAAGTGGGTATTCTTGGCGTGTCTAAGTCTGAGATGAAGCCTGTGTGGAACGGTAAAGAATTTGAGCCGCGTCTACAATTACCTCTGTCTCTTTCATATGACCACCGTGTGATTGATGGTGCAGAAGGCGCGCGTTTTATCACCTATCTAAACGGATGTTTGTCAGACATTCGCCGTTTGGTTCTTTAACGAAAACGTGTTACTTAGAGGCGGCTATTTGAGCCGCCTCTGTTACTAGAAACGTCCAGCAATTAGGTTGAGATAAGGTTTTCCTTACTGAATTGTTGGCTAGCTCACAGGCTAAATGGAATTGCTTTTCACACCATTAACATCTCTGTAAACTGTTGGCGGTCTGAAAATAACTGTTTAAAACTAACCACTATTAAACATAAGAATTAATACCCACTCGCCTGTTAGGGATAATGACTACAAGAGGTCAAAATGAGCAAAGAAATTAAAGCCCAAGTTGTTGTACTTGGTTCTGGTCCTGCTGGTTACTCCGCTGCATTCCGTTGTGCAGATTTAGGTCTTGAAACCGTACTTATCGAGCGTTACAACACTCTTGGTGGTGTATGTCTTAACGTGGGTTGTATCCCATCGAAAGCACTTCTTCATGTGTCTAAAGTCATCGAAGAAGCGAAAGCGATGGCAGAACACGGTGTCGTATTTGGCGAGCCAAAGACAGACATTAGCAAAATACGTATCTGGAAAGAGCGCGTCGTTAACCAGTTGACTGGTGGTCTTGGCGGAATGGCTAAGATGCGTAACGTCACAGTTGTTAATGGCTATGGTAAATTTACAGGGCCTAACTCCATTCAGGTTGATGCTGATGGTCAATCGACAGTCGTTAACTTCGATAATGCAATCATTGCTGCAGGCTCTCGTCCTATTAAACTGCCGTTTATTCCGCATGAAGACCCACGTATTTGGGATTCTACGGATGCACTGGAACTAAAAGAAGTGCCAGAGAAACTCCTTATCATGGGAGGTGGTATCATAGGTCTAGAAATGGGTACTGTATACCATTCACTTGGTTCTAAAGTCGATGTCGTAGAGATGTTTGACCAAGTTATCCCTGCGGCTGATAAAGATATTGTTAAGGTGTACACAAAACGTGTTCAAAACAAATTCCATCTAATGCTTGAAACCAAAGTGACGGCAGTGGAAGCGAAAGAAGACGGCATCTACGTATCTATGGAAGGTAAAAAAGCACCAGCAGAAGCAGAGCGTTATGATGCGGTTCTTGTTGCCATTGGCCGAGTACCGAATGGTCAATCATTGGATGCGGAAAAAGCAGGGGTTCAAGTGGATGAGCGTGGTTTTATCAATGTAGATAAGCAGCTGCGTACCAATGTTCCTCATATCTTTGCAATCGGTGATATCGTCGGTCAGCCAATGCTAGCTCACAAGGGTGTGCATGAAGGCCATGTCGCTGCTGAAGTGATTGCTGGTAAGAAGCATTACTTTGATCCTAAAGTTATTCCTTCAATTGCGTACACTGAACCAGAAGTGGCATGGGTTGGCAAAACAGAGAAAGAAGCGAAGGAAGAAGGCATTAAATATGAAGTGGCGACTTTCCCGTGGGCTGCGTCAGGCCGTGCCATTGCGTCAGATTGCGCTGATGGTATGACTAAGCTTATTTTTGACAAAGAGACTCACCGTGTAATTGGTGGTGCAATTGTTGGTACCAATGGTGGTGAACTACTTGGTGAAATTGGTTTGGCAATAGAAATGGGTTGTGATGCTGAAGATATTGCATTGACCATTCATGCTCACCCAACGTTGCATGAATCTGTGGGACTTGCTGCTGAAGTCTTTGAAGGCTCAATTACCGACCTTCCAAACAAAAAAGCAGTGAAAAAGAAGAAGTAACTTCGTTTTGAATATCGAAAAGCCGCTGATATGTCAGCGGCTTTTTTATTTAACCAACAGATGCAAAAAAGCCGAGTATCGATTGTTACTCGGCTTTCGTTTCAGCTAAGGTGTTACTTGTATATACAAAGCATGTTCAAGTAGCTTTGTGTTAAGCGGTTCACTGAATCATCATCTTGGGTGCGGTTCGCTTGTACGAACAATGAGTAGCAGATACCGTGGAAAAGTGTGGCTAAATCTGCTGGGTCATGTGTATCGCAGACTTCGCCTCGTTCGATTGCTTTAACAAACATGTTTTGAACCAATAGTTGGTTGGTGCGATTTGTTGAAACAAACAGTGGCCATACTTCATCACGGGTTGATGCACTCCACTCGAACCAAACTTTTAGCCAGTGACAGTCGCTGACGACTAAGTCCACCATTGCAGAAGTAAGGTTACGAAGGTTTTCTTTAGCGTGAATATCGAGATCGATATTGTCAGATAGGAAGTTAGAGAATTGGCGCACGACGTAGTTTAATACATCATCGACTAAATCTTCTCGCGTAGGGAAGTAATTAAATACTGTTGCGACAGAAACTTGAGCAATTTCTGCGATATCTGCGTGACCACCGCGACCAATACCACGACGAGCGAACACCTCTAATGCAATTTCCATTAGTTGCTGCTTACGTTTTTGCGGAGAAAGGCGCGTACGCGGTCTTTTAGCTATAGAATCCATAGTTATATTTCCTTGCCAATTGAGTTGTATATTTGGGCTTATGCCCTAGTTAGAATATTATTATTGCTTTCGCACCTATGAGTGTAATGGTGCATATCAATTAGGTCAACGATTTCAGTTTATTTAATAATCATTTTTATTAATACCGTGCTTGAGATCATGAAGTTGCATATATTTATTGCACGCTTTAATCAGGCAAACGTTTTACCTATGCCATACTGGTGCTAAAATATGTGCCAAAATCTTGGGTTGGTACAAAATTCCTTGCCTAATGCATTTCCATTAAACGAAAAAATGAGATTGATATGAAGCATACAGTAGAAGTGATGATTTCGGAACAAGAGGTTCAAGCACGGGTAAGTGAATTAGGTAAGGAAATTACCCAGTATTACCAAGGCAGTGAAAATTTAGTATTGGTTGGTCTGCTGCGAGGTTCGTTTGTTTTCATGGCGGACTTGGCGAGGAAAATTGAATTAACCCATCAGGTCGACTTTATGACTGCGTCGAGTTATGGCAATAGTATGGAAAGCTCTCGAGATGTGAGAATACTGAAAGATCTTGATGATGATATCAAAGGCAAGGATGTACTGATCATCGAAGATATTATCGATACAGGAAACACACTCAATAAAATACGTGAGATATTGTCTTTACGTGAGCCCAAATCGATATCTATCTGTACTCTGTTAGATAAGCCTTCACGTCGTGAAGTAGAAGTACCAGTGGATTGGGTCGGCTTTGCTATTCCCGATGAATTTGTTGTCGGTGTCGGTATCGATTACGCGCAAAACTACCGTCACTTACCTTATATTGGCAAGGTAGTACCACAAGAATAACGCTATATTGTTGCTGAAGTTGCTACAAGCCCCTTTAACGCAAGGGGCTGAGTCTTTTTACCAGAAATTAGCCAAGAACTGGTGATGATAATATTTTGCTCAAGGCTTCTCGATGACCTGATTCTAGAGACTCACGATCAGAGCAGCGTACACCTAAGTCTTGTAACTTACCATTGCCTATCCCATAGACAACGCCGTGTATTTCAATCTCTTGGCCGCGTTCCCAAGCACCCTGTAAAATTGTTGAATTACCCAAGTTATACACTTGTTCAGCAACGTTAATCTCACACAATTTATCTCCCCACTGTTCACGAGGTAAAGATTCAATCTGAGTTTTGTATTTATGATAGTTGTCGCGGATGTGCAAGAGCCAGTTATTGATTAGGCCTAACTGAGGGTTGTCGATTGCGGCATTCACACCACCGCATCCATAGTGGCCACACACAATGATGTGTTTCACTTTAAGAACTTCAACCGCGTACTGTACTACTGATAAACAATTCAGGTCGGTATGAATGACTTGGTTGGCAACATTTCTATGTACGAATAGCTCGCCTGAATATAAGCCAGTAAGGCGCTCTGCGGGAACTCGGCTATCAGCACAGCCAATCCAAAGAAAATCAGGATTTTGTCCTTCTTTTAGTGTTGCAAAGTACTCTGGTCGTTCAGCCTTAATGGATTCAGACCATTTTGAGTTGTTTTCAAAAAGCTGCTTTATTTCCGGCATTTTTCAATTATTCCTTAACGAGCCTTACACCACTATACACAATCTTAGGTCGTCCTTCTCGTTAAATTACGGTAATAAAGAACTCATCTGATGTCTCCAGAAAGCTTACCATTTGAGAGGGTAAGTAATGCTGTTTACTTTTCACTGTGCAGTAGGTAGGGTATTTTTCTATATTTCCAATTTAATCGAAATATTAATTGTGTAAGTATGGATTCAGAGATAAACTCATAAGCAGCCGTAGTGTTTTGGCGGTATCGGATCACTTTTTAGTCATCAAGGTACTTTTTCCCAGCTATCCCAAACTGCGAGATACTACAACTTTATATTATTAACAGTGAATACTATGTACGCATTAGAAATACAGCAGCTTCGCAAGACATACTCGGGTGGACTTGAGGCATTGAAGGGCATCAGTCTAAATGTTACCCAAGGCGACTTTTATGCCCTTCTTGGCCCTAATGGTGCCGGTAAATCGACCACTATTGGGGTGATTTCATCTTTGGTTAACAAAACTTCTGGTATTGTCAGGGTATTTGGCTTCGACATTGACCAAAGTCTTGAGTTAGCTAAGCAGCATTTGGGGCTGGTTCCACAAGAGTTTAATTTCAACCCTTTTGAGACTGTCGAACAAATTGTACTTCAGCAAGCCGGTTACTATGGAGTTCCTCGTACACTTGCCAAAGAGAGAGCACAAAAATATTTAACGCAACTTGAGTTGTGGGATAAGAAAAACGAGCGTGCTCGTCATCTATCTGGTGGAATGAAAAGACGCTTGATGATTGCAAGAGCCTTGATTCATGAGCCTAAGCTGTTGATTTTAGATGAACCGACGGCGGGTGTTGATATTGAGCTTCGCCGCTCGATGTGGGAATTTCTCAAGCAGATTAATCAGCAAGGAATTACGATTATTCTCACTACTCATTACCTTGAGGAAGCCGAAATGTTGTGCCGCAATATAGGCATCATAAATAAAGGTGAGCTTATAGAAAACACCACAATGAAGGCTTTACTTAACAAGTTACATGTTGAAACCTTTATTTTTGATTTAGAAGAAGAGGTGACCGTAGCTCAGTTGGATGGGGTCATTAGTCAGAGTATTAAAAATGGTTCATTGGAAATTGAAATAGAAAAGACTCAAGGGCTGAACACAATTTTTAGTCAGCTAACCGAACAGGGAATTAAGGTCTTATCGATGCGGAATAAGTCAAATCGTTTGGAAGAGCTGTTCGTAAATATTGTTCGTCAAGGAGGCCAATAGCATGCATCGTTTATATTGGACTGCATTTTGTAGCCTCATGAGTAAAGAAATACACAGGTTCACTCGTATTTGGGTTCAGACCTTGGTCCCACCAGCGATCACTATGACTTTATATTTTATAATCTTTGGGAGTTTAATAGGGTCGAGAATTGGTGAGATGAATGGCTTTAGTTATATGGAATATATAGTGCCAGGACTCATCATGATGTCGGTGATCACTAACTCCTATTCTAATGTTGCTTCGTCATTCTTCAGTGCAAAGTTCCAAAAAAATATCGAAGAACTCCTTGTCGCCCCCGTTCCTAATTATGTGATCATATTAGGCTTTGTTATGGGAGGCGTTGCTAGAGGGTTATTAGTAGGGCTGATTGTGACCGTGGTATCACTGCTTTTTGTTGATCTTCAAGTTGATCATTGGGGCGTGATTATTATGACCGTCTTTATGACGTCAATAGTGTTTGCACTTGGGGGCTTGATTAATGCGGTATACGCAAAAACCTTTGATGATATTTCTATTATTCCTACCTTTGTGCTGACTCCGCTCACCTACCTTGGGGGCGTATTTTATTCAATAAGCCTGCTGCCTGAGTTTTGGCAAGGAGTATCGAAGATTAATCCTATTATCTATATGGTCAATGCGTTTCGTTACGGATTTTTGGGCATTTCTGATGTTGGTATAGTGACATCATTTAGTGTGTTGACGGTTTTTGTCGTCTTTCTCTACGCGATTGCACATTATTTAGTCACTAAGGGGATTGGACTAAGAAGTTAGGGACATTGATGGGTCTTAAGCAGAAAATAAAAGCTGGATGCTAGGTCCAGCTTTTTCACATTGACGGCCGAATTAGTCTGCGTTTTCTGAAGCCGACTCTGTAGGATGCTCTTCGTGTGTATCTATGGTGAGTTCAACCACTTGGTTGTCAATAAGTCGAGCTTGACCCAAAAAGGCTGACATCAGGATAACGGCTTGATTTGTTTCCGCTGTCACCATGCCTAATGTGTTTGAATCACGAATAAAAATTTCATCTGGCTGGAGCTCTGCAGCTCTGAGCTGATCGCTAGCATCTTCGATAATTGACGCATAATCGTTTCGTCCACCACGCATGGCACTACTGATCCAGCGCATAGTGCGGGCTAAGACTGGTGCACGCTGGCGTTCATCAATGGTCAACAGGTTGTTGCGTGAGCTCATGGCAAGGCCATCCATTTCACGAACGGTCGGTACGCCGATGATCTCAATATCCATGGCAAGATCTTGTGTCATTTTGCGAATGACGGCTAGTTGTTGGAAGTCTTTTTCACCAAAGCATGCGATATCGGGTTGAACAATATTGAATAACTTGGTCACCACAGTGGCAACGCCACGGAAATGCCCTGGACGAGAGGCCCCTTCGAGGATGTTTGACAAGCCTGGCACATCAATAAAAGATTGTTTGTCTGTTCCATTTGGGTAGATGACTTCAGGAGTAGGCGTGAACACCATGTCAATACCATCATTGGTTAATTTGTTGAGATCATCTTCAAGTGTTCTAGGGTAGTTGTTCAGATCGTCACTACGCTCAAATTGCATAGGGTTGACGAAAATACTGACGATGACGACATCGGCCAGCTCGCGCGCTTTACGCATCAATGTGAGATGACCTTCATGCAGATTACCCATCGTAGGGACAAAAGCGATACTGCGTCCTTCACGTTTATGCAGTTTGATTTGTTCGCGAAGCGTGACAATTTCAGTAAAAGTTTGCATCAGTTAACTCCTTATGCAATTGTGTGGGCATGGCTTGGGAATGCGCCACGTTCAACTTCGTCTTTGTACATGGCGACCGCTTTGCGCAGATCTCCAGTTTCAGCAAGGAAGTTTTTTGAAAATTTAGGTATGTAATTTGCGGATATTCCGAACATGTCGTGCATAACAAGGACTTGACCGTCCGTCATATTGCCTGCTCCTATTCCTATTACAGGAACATCACAGACTTCTGTAATTCGCGCAGCGAGGTCTCTGGGAACACATTCTAATAAAATAATTTGGGCTCCGGCAGCTTGTAGAGCAATAGCATCACGAACCATACGTTCTGCTTTATCTTGCTCACGCCCTTGAACTTTATAGCCACCCAAAATATGAACTGACTGTGGGGTTAATCCTAAATGAGCACAAACAGGCACCGCACGCTCGGTTAGTACTTTCACCGTATCGATTAGCCAATCGCCTCCTTCAATTTTAACCATGTTCGCTCCTGCACGCATGAGCTTAGCGGCATTTTCACAAGCTTGCTCAGGTGTCGCGTAACTCATGAAAGGCATATCAGCCATTAGCAGACAATTAGGGCTACCGGCCCGCACACAACGTGTGTGATAAGCGATGTCTTCGATGGTTACTGGCAAAGTATCAGATTGACCTTGTAAAACCATGCCTAAGGAGTCTCCCACTAGAAGAACCGGCATTTCTTCACTTTCGAATAGTTGAGCGAAGCTAGCGTCATAAGCTGTAGAAGTAGCAAATTTACGACCTTCCTGCTTCCATTTCATCAGATCAGATATGGTAACTTTTTTCATGATTTTTCCTTTCAGGAGTTGGCTATGATTGCCAAACACGCAGACCATTTTTTGAGACAATAGACAACAAATCTTCTAGTCTGGTCCCACATGGGAGAGTGATACTGGGCGCAATGTCAGCGAGCGGATATAGTACGAATTCTCGTTCCTTCATTCCATAGTGTGGAATGGTTAGGCGCTCTGAGTCGATGACTTCATTTCCGTAAAGAAGGATGTCTAAATCTAGGGTACGAGGTCCCCAGCGCTCATCTTTGCGGATACGCCCTTGTTCTTGTTCAATAGCCTGAGTGCAATCGAGTAATTCAATGGGTGTTAATTGTGTGTGAATTTCGACAACAGCATTAATGTAATCAGGTTGATCTTGCGGCCCCATAGGGGGGCTAGTGTATAGCATAGAGCAATTGATAAACTCAGATTTTGGTAATTGTTTCAGTGCGTTAATTGCATTATTTGCTTGAGCTATTGGGTCGGATAAATTACTCCCAATCGCTATATAGACCGTGGTCATGAAGATGAAACCTTGTTCTTTTTGTTCCGAAATGGCTTGCGGCGACGTTTTTTATTATGTTCTGGTGTCTCAGAGTCTAAATCGGCGACCATAGCCTGCCTCATTTCGCGTCCCGCATTTTGAAACGTCTGCCACCACTTGGCAAGTTGTTCTGTTTCACCTGTTTCAATTTCTGCTCTCATTTCGAGGAAATCAAAACCCGCTCTAAACTTGTTTAACTCCATTAGACGTGCAGCGCGCTTGCCATTTCTGCGTGGTAGGCGAAGTTGCAATTGCCATATTTCTCGGATAGTTGCAGTATGACGGCGCGGGATCGCTATGGTCCGAACTTGTTCATCTAGGATATGGTTACTTGCTTCCATCACGGCATCGTATTCAGAAAGTTTACGTTTTGCCATTAAGATGTCAGCACGCGCGAGAAGTGGGTACCATAACATGGCTGCAAACATGAAGGCAGGATTAATACGCTTACCTTGCTCGATTCGTATGTCAGTTGAATCTAGAACCAAATCAAGCATTTGTTCAGTTTTTGATGAGTAATCTTGGGTGAAATCTTCGGCGATTAATGGAAACAGCTGCTGAAATAGGTTGTACTCTCGCATCAGATGGTAGGTTTCCAATCCATAACCTGACTGTAGCATTTTTAGAGATTCTTCGTACAAGCGTGCAGCTGGAATATCTTGCAAAAGATGAGACATCTCTTCAATAGGAGCCGCTGTGTCTTCTTCGATATCAAAGTCTAATTTCACGGCAAAACGAATGGCACGTAGCATACGCACTGGATCTTCACGATAGCGTGTTTGTGGGTCGCCTATCAAACGCACCAATCGTTCTTCTAGATCTTCATGTCCACCTGCATAGTCATGAATGGCATAATTATCTATGTTGTAGTACATAGCGTTAATCGTAAAGTCGCGACGTTCTGCATCTTCGTCTATGGTGCCATAGACATTGTCGCGTAAAAGCATGCCTTCTTTCGATTGCTGAGAGATATTTTTAGTGCTTTCTTGATGATGGCCACGAAAAGTGGCGACCTCGATAATGTCTCGGCCAAACATAATATGTGCAAGACGAAAGCGGCGGCCAATAAGACGACAATTTTTAAATAGTTGGCGTATTTGTTCTGGAGTCGCATTGGTTGCTATATCAAAATCTTTCGGTCTTTGATCCAGAAGTAAGTCCCGTACACCGCCACCGACAAGAAAGGCGTCAAAGCCTGCACCATGAAGTCGGTACAATACCTTCAATGCGTTGTCACTGATGTGTTTACGAGAAATATTATGTTCTTGGCGCGTAATAACGTTCAGAGATAACTCTGGATAGACGTCGTTTTTATTTGGTGTTTGGTCGTTTTTCTTCATTTGCATCAATTACTCGTATTTCTGGCGGCTCTCATCACCAGTACTCGAGTGTGCCTATTGGCCTGGCTTATGGTTCCGTTTATGCCGTTTGGGCTAATTTCGCGGCTAATAATAGCCTACAGCGAGCTATTTGAGAATCGCGGTGTTATTTCTGTTGCATCTGGCAGTTGATCAATTGTGATCACCAAGCGATTCTGTCGTACCTTAATTACCAAGCGACTTTGTCATTACGTTAACT
>NZ_BSPW01000095.1 GCF_030161235.1 Vibrio zhanjiangensis
GTTAACGTAATGACAAAGTCGCTTGGTAATTAAGGTACGACAGAATCGCTTGGTGATCACATTCAGGAAGTAATATGAGTAACCCAAAGCTAGACATTGTTCAAGTTTCCCCCGAGCATGATGCGGCAATATGCGAGATCATTAAAAGAGTGGGTGAAGAATATGGTGCGGTTGGAGAAGGTTTTGGCCCTTCAGATGCGGAAGTATCCAACATGAGTCAATATTACTCACTGGATACGAAATCCTTGTATCTTGTTGCACTTCTAAACAATGAGATAGTCGGTGGATGTGGTATTGCCCCATTTGCAGAAGATGGGAAGATATGCGAACTCAAGAAGCTGTTTTTACTCAAAGAAAGCCGAGGGTTGGGCCTAGGTAAGAAGTTGTCGATACAATGCCTTGAGTTTGCCAAGCAACAAGGTTTTGAACAGTGCTATCTAGACACATTATCGAATATGTCTCAGGCCATTAAGCTCTATGAAAGCTTGGGTTTTGAGCATTTATCATCTCCACTTTTAGGCACTGTACACAGTGGCTGTGATGTATGGATGCTCAAACAGCTATAGTGCTGGGATTCTTTTAACCTATATTGAATAAAAGGCCTGTCGATACAGGCCTTTTTTATTTGTGCTGAGTGACAAACTCATACGGATCTTCTGATCAAAGTGATAGTGATAAAGGCAGTTCAGTAGATAGGGATATCTTACCATTGCTTTACATAGTGACTATTTATCTACCCATATTTTAATAGTTGTTCATTCGTAATGAGCCTTCGTTGCTATCAAGTGTGTCGGTCACTATTTTATGAGATACATATTATGTATCCTATCTTTAGTATTTATGCTCTAAAATGTGTGATATTTTAATTCTTTACTCGTAGGAGTGTAATTAGTCACCTCCTTTTAAATATTGAATCATTCATAATTTTTATAGTTAACATTGATTATCATTAGTGATTTATTTGTCATGAATTTTATTATGTTTTTATTAGAAGTTTAAAACTGCTAATAATATTATTTACATGTGGTGATATCTGAATTTATCGTACCTTGTTTGTATAAAACTCCTTTAAAAACAACATCTTTATATTTTTTCTTTTGTGTGTTGTTGATATTTTTATGAAACATTCTACCTTCCAGATGAGTGATATTTTACTTTATGTTTTTTGTGCTATTTTTGTATTTAAATTGAGTTATAAGCTCGGGATAAACAACAGAATTCTTTGGTTTCATTAACTTATTTGATTCTATCTATTGTTACTGACATCCAAGTTTTCACTTTTTAACGAAGGAGAAATTAGTGAAGATTAAAACAAAAATATGCTTATCTCTTGTTAGTATATATTCTTTACCTTTGCTTTGTGCGCCGCAATGGGAGCAAAAGAGTTATTCTGGTGGAAATTATGTGTGCCATGAAGAAGTACTATTTAAGTCTAAGTGGTGGGCTGGACCCTATAATGAACCGGATTCAAATGGACCAACAAAATCAAATCAGTCAGGATGGGGAAATCAACCTTGGTTGCCTCTTCTCGACGCCAAAGAATGCATAACAACCAGCAACAATCGAGCACCCATTGCGAATGCTGGTAAGGATATTAAAGTTCACTCACCAAGCACAGTGATCACTCTTGATGGCTCTGGATCATTCGACGAAGATGGCGACCGCCTCACTTATCATTGGCAACAAGTATCTGGTCCTGTGTTAGGCGTTAAAAACGAGTATTCCCAGTATGCTTCTGTGTCTATTCCAGATCTTGGAAACAATGAGAAGTATACGTTTAAGCTAACAGTTAGCGATGGGAAAACGACATCTCAGGACCAGGTTGTTGTCTCTTATATAGCCGACAACGAGCTTGTGACTCGGACTATACATGTTGAACAGCCGGGTAAAGGCAGTTATATCAAAAATGAACAGAGACGTGGATTTGAACCTACACCCCTGCAGTCCACAGGATTTTGGGTGGAAAAAGGTGAAACGCTTGATGTGTCGCTCAACATTTCCAATGGGAATAGTTCAACCCTTCCTAAGCTGTTTATTTCTTTACCTGATGACAGAACGTACAAGTTTTCTCATGCAGAAAAGCATTCTTTGTCAAAGGGTCTAAATAAAATAGAAGTAAATAAAAGTGGCATTTTATATATCTACTATGATGCTATCGAGCAATCAAGTGACATAACGATAGAGTTAATTTCAGGTGGTTCTCCTTTTGCTAGGTTTGATATAAATAAAAATGATAATTCCGATTGGGAAAGGATGCTTAATGAATATAGTGATATCCCATATATCGAGCTTGTCGGCAATAATACTATGATCACTGCTAAGAAGTACCCTGCGGTTAATTATATCTCCGAGCAAGGTCCTAAAGAATTATTGGTTGGTTGGGATAAAGTTATTGAGTGGTCACAAGAGCAATATGGGATAACGTCAACGGATAGAAATAGCCCTCATAGAAAGATTTTGCACAAATTTCATTATGTCGATGGATTGTCTCCAGAGGGTGTCATTAACGAGGATAAATGTGCAGGCTCGCTGAATGCGTGGGCATGGAGACTAATGGCTTGTTCAAGCAATGGTCTGAAGAGTATTTTTACAGTCAATAACGCGGTTATCAGTTCTTGGGGACCTTGGCATGAATTGGGTCATCATATGCAAGTAAGGCCATTCACATGGTCTGGCCTAACCGAGGTAACAGTAAACTTAACCTCCTTGTTCATTCAGCGTAAGTTTGGGTTGGAATCTAGATTGGAGTCCGGTAATACATGGGATAATGAAATATTCCCATATTTAAATCGTACCAATAGGGATTTTAGTTCATTAAGTGTTTGGGCTAAGTTAGGGATGTTTTGGCAGCTCGATCTAACATTTGGTGAGGACTTCTATAAACGTATAGCCACTAACTATCGAAATAATTCAATGTACAACTATAATCTTAGTAATGAACAAAAAATACAAAGATTTATTATAGAATCTAGTGTGGCTAGCAACTATGATCTTACTCCTTTCTTTGAAAAGTGGGGGCTTATAGCCAACAGCGATACAAAGGAAAAGATTAAAAATATGGGACTTGAAAATATGCAATTACCTATTTGGGAAAATAGGGATAAAAACATTAAGTATAAGTTAAGCATTG
Organism: Vibrio zhanjiangensis; assembly: GCF_030161235.1. Lineage (GTDB taxonomy): Bacteria > Pseudomonadota > Gammaproteobacteria > Enterobacterales > Vibrionaceae > Vibrio > Vibrio zhanjiangensis. Next base: position 3,131 of record NZ_BSPW01000095.1, read on the forward strand.
ACAGATAGATTTATTGTCAATAAGTTAAAAATGAAATAATAAAATCGATAAGTAGCTAACTATTCTACTATAGGGTATATTTGTCGATTTTATAGAAAATCTATTATCAACTTTTAACTTAGATATTATTTATCATCTATCTTATTTTCTATAAGTAGAAAATTACAATTTATAAAACTGATTCAATGGGAAATCATCACTCGCATGTATTTGAGCATTTCAATCAATATTTTTTATATTGTGATTTAAAATCAAATGGATATGTTCATTTCATCATGGTGGTTTAGTGAGGCTGGATGTTGGTTTTCCATCTTTAGGTGCAGTTTTATTTTATTATTTTAATTTTTTTAAGTTAAATTTATCTTTTTGATAAATAATGCCTGCATCTGAATAGAGTATTAATCATATATTTATATTTAAATTTCTCTATTTAATTAAATAAGAGATTATATTGATTTTAGTGCGCTCGATAAGGAGAAAAGCGAGTGAAAGTAATAACTAAAATATTTATTTCAGTTGTGGGGATATATTCATCACAGCTACTTGCGGCTCCAGAGTGGGAACAGAAAAATTACTCTGGGGGAGCTTATGTATGTCATAAACAAACATTGTTTAAATCAAAATGGTGGGCGGGATCTTATAACGAACCAGATCCAAATGGACCTACGGCATCAAATCAACAGGGGTGGGGGACTCATCCTTGGTTACCTATATTGGATTCAAACGAATGTATTTCAGGACACTCAAATAAAGCCCCTTTAGCAATAGCAGGTGATGATTTTCACGTTCTCTCCTCATTTAAAGAAGAAGTTGTAGTGACTCTTGATGGTTCGGCGTCTTATGACCCAGACGGTGACTCACTTAAATACCGTTGGCGGCAAACTTCTGGTCCAACGATTAAATTTAATAGTGGTCAATATTGGAAAAAGGCAACATTTAATTTACCTGTGCTGAGTAAGGATACTGAGTTTCGTTTCAGTCTAACCGTTAATGATGGTGTTTATTCATCGGTTGATGAAGTGATAGTGCTGGGGTTAAAAGGAGAGTCAGAGAATCATGCCCCAGTCGCTGATGCGGGCCCAAGCCAGACTATCCAATCTCCCAACGACCGAGTGATACTTGATGGTTCTATGTCAACGGATGCCGACATGGATAGCTTAACTTATCTTTGGCAACAAAAGTCAGGACCTAGTGTTACAATTCAAGATGCTTATTTAGCTCAGGCACAATTTGTTTTACCAGAGTTAACCAATGATACAGAGTTTGTATTTCAGTTAACAGTGAGTGATGGTCAGGAAGCTGCAACAGACATCACGTTGGTGCAAGGTAAGGCAGTGCTTCCTCCGAAACTTCCCGGTTCCATAGTCATTGATATTGACACGAACAATAGCGGACTAAAGCCTTCGGACAAATATCAGTTGGTTTTAGTCTCTCGGTTGTCCGGTGAGCGTTTCTCATATCAATTGAACGCTGAAAATGGATTAACGCTGGATAATTTGAACTTAGGTGAGTACCAAGTGTGGGTTGAGTTTGAAGGAAATTATCAACCCGTGGCTTTACCAACAGTCATTACCTTGTCTAACGACCAACCTTATGAGTTGTCATTCGCTGTTAAGCCTAGTGTCGATCTTGATCAGCTGTCTATTATTGATGGTTTAAAAATCAATACAGTGGTCGACAGAAGTGGACCCCAATGGTTGGACACATAAACTAATTCCTTAAGTGGTTGATCCAGCTTATG
>NZ_BSPW01000096.1 GCF_030161235.1 Vibrio zhanjiangensis
GTTAACGTAATGACAAAGTCGCTTGGTAATTAAGGTACGACAGAATCGCTTGGTGATCACATTCGAGAGCAGATTCGGGGTTTATTAAGAATGGACAGAAATCGTTTAGGAGTATCACTCTAAACGATTTATCTCAGGTTAGAAAAAGTATCTTGAAGCCATAGTCGTTTGTTAGCTTGTTACGATTACCTATCTTATTCGGGGTAGTAAATGCTTTCACCGACTGAATTTATGAGAGCAATTAAAAAGTGGTATGAAGAAGATATATATCGTTGTAGGTCAAAATCAATTGAGTTTAAGCTTTGACCTTGGCAACCATTAAAATTTTCAAACTGCGACAATTGTTCATCAACATAATATAAGTGCTTAATTTTATTATTAACCACTCTCAACTCATTTATATTTCCGTATGAACTTATAGCTGTAACATTAACCCCGAAGTTTGACAGATTTTGTTCCACAACATTCCAACGATGAGAAGAGTTACTATCAGGGTTGACCAGTTTCGTCGTCCGATTAGTAAATTGTTCTATAGTCGCCCATAAGTTTATGATTAAGCTTTCATTGGAAATTGCCTTAACTTGCTCTTGTTCTTCTTTCCAATTGAAGTTGGGAAATGACATTCTAGCTAAATGCTTGTTTTCATCAGGAATTTCATCGAACATATGTGCATGATGCTCATTAAACTTATTATATACTGGATCGTATTGTTCTTTATTGCTTTCATATACCGTCATAACATATCGATGAAACATTACAATATCATCAATTCTCTGCTCGGCTTTTAATTTCAATTCAAACCTTTCACTCGAGTGCTCTCCTCTTGGAAAAACAAAAAAATCTTCTTTAAGTGCTAAATAGGTAACATCTTGAGACTTTTCTAGCTCATTTAATGTAAGTAACATAAAAATCCTTTATTAAAATTTTCAATGAAGTAATTTTTGCAAGCTAACGCCCAATTAGGGGTTTTGTGCCCATTTCATCGATAAGTCCAAAGGTGGCCTTTGAAGCCTTACTAGATAAGGGCTCAAAACTTTCAGTATCACGCCGAGATTAAAGTTCGTTATAGGTGTGGTATTCAATATTGGTTCGAGTAGGGTGCTATTTTGCCCTATTTCGAACCAAATTAAGCATAACAACTAGTGATTTGCTTGAAGTGCACTCTATTCGAACCAAGTCAAAGATTCATCGAATACTAATTTTCATACTGCGCCCAATTCACCGAAAAGTTCCACAGAATCCGATTTGTGTTTTAGTTTCAATAACTTAAAATCTTATTTTAAATATAGTCACTTTACATAGCTATAAGTTTAATGCTTATTGCAAAAAGTACCCCTATCCCACAGCCCTTGGTATATAAGGGCTGCAAGCAAAGTTTGGACTTATCGATGAAATGGGCGCAAATCCCCAATTAAGGTGTGAAGCACGCATCCACGACATTCAAATTGAACACCTTAATCACTAAACTTGACCCAAACCTAAAATGCCAAGTGTGCTGAATCACTCTTAAATTGTTTGTTATAAGCAATTATTTGCCCACTTTATCTACAGCTTTCTTTGCAAGATCTAACAACTCTGATGCTGGCAAGTCTTTCTTAGGATTTGACTTTTCCAAGGTCGAGCTTGGGTTGAAATCAATGGTGTTAATCGTTGTTTGTGCCAGTTGAACAAGTAACGAGTCTTTTTCATCACTTTCAGCGAGCTTTTCAATTTGACGCTGGTGCCCTACAAAGGTTTTAGTTACGGCTTCCTTGTGAGCGTATTCTTGCTCAAGGCGCTTGTTCTGCGCCTGTTGCTTGCTGGCGAATAGAGCTAGCCATATCAATGGACCAAAGACCATTAAGCGTTTACCTAAGTCATACAAATACTGAGAGCCTTGACCGGAAATTGAAGCTGCATCTAAACCGAGATAGATCATGAAACCAATAGTTAAGATGAATAAAATAGCCCAACCATTTTTAGGCAGTTTGTATGACTCTTTTTGGTCTTGAAATGCTTTAGCAAGTTCAACATTCGTGGCACCAGTAAGCGCCCCTTCAATTTGAAGTAAAAGTTCTTCCGCTTTAGTTCTATTGGTTTTTAGACTTGACTCATAATCTTTTGCCAAAGTTCTTAACTTTGACTCTAACCCGTCATTTTGGTGACCATATAACAGCTCGGAAGACTGGTTGAAGGACTTCATCAACGCATAACATTCATCGTACACACTCTTGATATTAGTATGTATAGATTCAATGCTTGGAACTAAGCCATCATGAGAATTTGTTATTAGCTCATATTTTTCTTCTGTGTTCTCAAGCAGCGTACTAATTTCTTCTAATTTTTTGTTTGCTTCTTCTCTGGCGTTTAATACCTCAGACTGAATTGATATACCGTCATCATCGCCTTCCAAAAGAAGCACTCTCATTTCTTCAATTTGATCACGCTTCTCTTTAATTTCAGCAATTAGGGTTTCAAATTCGTCTTTGATTTGATTACGTAGACGAGTAAATGAACTTTTTTGACCACTACTTAAATTTTCCATTACTACATACTTTCCTAAAATTGCTTATAACGCTTATTAGACGACAAATTGTCGTCTTTCATCCTTCGATTATGCATTCATTTTTATATTAACTAAACGAACATTCAATACCTTATGCCACATAAAAGCAAGTTAGACTGCAAGATGTCGCCTAGTGACGGGAGTGATGAGTTATCAACGCAATCGAAAAATTTTAAGTAGGGTAAACGCTCGCCCTCTGAATTATGTAGAGTATTTAATCTAAGTAACTTTGGGGCAAATATTTGCTAGCGATATGTGTATTAAAAGATTCAGGCATTGCTGATACTACCAGCTACGACATAATTGCCTTTCACAAGGAATGCCATCATGGTCTCCATCAATTTTAACGCCAGGGCAGTTTGCTAAATAAAATTTAGCTTCATCACACGATCTCATTTGGTTACAGTAGACTTTACTTTGGCAACTAAAATTCATGCTTTCATGCGGTCGACTCAGCTTTGGCATTATTACAAAAAGGTATAAACCAGCACCTAGGATACCAACCAGAAATGCAGAGATTACTATTGAGGGAACTGGATTTTTTTGTGGTTTTACACCAATAAGTAGAGCCTTATCTACACTCAGATTTGTGGATTTTCTATCTAATTGAAATTCGACCTCATCACCAACTTGAGGACGGCGATCCCCCTTTTTAAACTTAGATACATGAACAAAAATATCACCATTAAGTTCTTCCGTATTGATGAACCCAAAACCTCGTTCATCGACCCATCGAACAATTTTTCCTTTCATATATCTTCACTTTTCTCATAGGGAAATTTAGCAATATGATTGGCAAGGCGTCTCTGTATAACAAGCCATACCGAATAAAGTACATGATTAGCCATTAAAAATGGGGCAATCCCAATCCCTTGATTTAAAGAACCACGGGGCAATTCCAAAATGCAGACACCTGCGTCGAACAACCCACTTACTCTATCTCAATCTGACCTATAACCAGCGTTTATTCAAGAACAGCGGTAAAACGAATGTCTTCTGTTTGCGCTATGCCGTTGTTGTTACACATCATTTTGCCCGCAATAAAGTCATCTGAAATATAGGTGAGTTCGTAACGTATGTTATCACCGTACTTGGCGAGCACTCGATTGTTATCTAAGCGCATATTTGCCGCGCAGGCCTTATACCGCTCACTACGAAGAATAAAGATCTCACGTTGATGGTTAGTGACGAGTGTCGTATTGTATCGGCTGTCACCTACCAGTGACACACTCATACTAAATCTCTTATTTTTTAGGCTTTCAAACTGAGCCTCGTCGATTAACCCTCGCCCTAGACCAATTAATTGCGAATACTTAAGCTGTCCACTTGCTGTGACAAAAACAAGCTCATTCACACCATCACCATTAAGGTCTGATATAGAAAAATGTTTAATATCTTCTCCTGGTAAGAGCACTCTTGGATCGCTGACCACATAATCTGAAGCAGCAATATTTGAGGAAAATAATACGGACACAGTAAAGACTAACATCGATGTTCTCATAGTGAATAGGCTCTTTGAAGGAATGCGTACCACATGAACATAGGATCAATCTGTGCGTTGCAGGCGCTGAGGTTAATCTTTGCGACCGAACACACGTTCTAGCAAGAGTGTAAGGCCGTTAGCGCTGGCATACATAATTATATCAATAGAATATCGGCTTTTCGCTTTTCCTTAACGTAGACTTTTGCTACTCTTACCGTGTTCAAAACGTTCGTCACTCACGTTAAGCAGTGTCAAGCACACGGCTCAGCCTTAAATGCCTCTTGGAAGCGTGTCGCGGTCTGACTTAGTCAGATTGAAGAGATTAACCCCCTTCTTTATCGAGAGAAGGAACACAGCGGGCCTTATGCTGTGGCCAACACAATCATACCCATTGGGAATAACATTCCCATTGGTGAAGGTTGTTCCCTGACAATGGAGCAACCTTATGGAAACACAACCCCTACCCTGTTCGGGAACCTTACCCAGTGTTCACAGCGCACCGACTCAACCTTTGGTTGATGTCACGGCGATGGCGAAGTCTGCCGGTATTTATGCCGATTATACAGGAATAACCCTAACCACATGGCATCAAGCCATTGATGTGAAAGAGTGTGCGATCACCTTTAATCGTGATAAGCAACTGCATCGATTATTGGTTCTGGCCAGACGGGCGGCATTAGCGGCATCATCCGACCAGACCATCGTCTTTACCGTTGCCTGCCCACCGTCACGAGGCAGTACCTACCTCCATCAAGCCCTCAAATTAACACTGAATTTGAGTCAAACGGAGCAAGGCACTCACCTCATCATCCAAACCGAATCAGAATGCCAGCATTCTGTCCATTAACCCCCACTGAGAGGCCCCCAGTGGGGGCCTGTTGTACTGTAATCAGGAGTAAACATGGTTCAAATAACTGGCACTCTGACCATCAAAACCATCACCGGTCGTTTCGGTGACTTTAACGTCGGGAACTTAGAATGCGAACTGGGAGAATTCGCTATTCGTGACGCGCTGCTAGAGGAATACACCGAAGGGACGTACCAAGGTACGTTTGGTGTCACTCGTATCTATGCCGGAAGCTATCAAGCCCGTCAACGCATCATCATTGAAGCGCGGGCAGAATTGTCAGCGATTTGGTTGGACGATTACCAAGAAGGGCCTCTGCCGGAGCCCGAATCACTTGAGGCTGAACCGCAAAGTTCAACTCAGCCCGATTCTGAGGTCGTGCCCAAAGTGGCGTCTAACCACGATGAGTCCTCAACACATGCCCATTTAGCGGAGGTCTTCGGCGAGTTGTGGCCTCTCGGTGAGCACGTGGGCGATATCGTCAAACTTGCCCCAGAGGTCGGTCGAGAGCGAATGACTCAACAATTGGCGTTTTTGAAGCGAGAAGTCGACGGCGAGCGTCGCTGGCGGTTTGAACCTCGAGCGCAACATTGGACCCGTATTCGACAAGATGAGGTGCCTTTGTTATGGCCGTGATGCATCCAAGAGTCGCAGGGAACTACTTAAAAGATGGGTATTACCCAACCGATGAGGCCACGTTATCAAAGCTTGCTCGTCTGTTGGTGTGTTTGCCAGGTCATCACCGATTTCTCGATCCGTGTTGTGGTGAAGGTCTCGCTATGGCCCAGCTGCTGCGTGAGATTGAGGGAGAAGCCGATTGCCAGATTGACTCTTTTGGTGTCGAACTCGACGCCAAACGGGCAGCGCTGGCAAAACCTAGGCTGCACCGACTCTTACACAGTAACGTGTTTGACACCGTCATTGGCCCAGGCAGTCAGAGCTTTTTGTTTTTGAACCCGCCCTACGGTGATTTAGTGGGCGATCAACTGGGTAAGACTCAACGTGCGATGGCCAGACTGGAAATACAATTTACTCGCCGCGTGCTGCCGACGTTAAAGCGCGGGGGGATATTGGCGTTAGTGATCCCTTCAACGTCTTTAACGCCAGCCTTTAGCCGCTTTTTGTCAGAGCGCCTCGATGATGTGCGTGTGTTTCGCGCAGAAACGGACCGGTTTAAACAGGTAGTATTACTGGGGGTTAAGCACGACCAGCGAGGAAAGGCCACAGAGCAGCGCCAACACTTGATCGAACATTTAACTCAAATTGGCCAAGGTGAGCGTCAAGCAGGCCCAATGCCAGAGGGCGTGACGCTCTATCAAATCGCTCCCCTATCCCCTCAACCTTTTCGGTTTGAGAAAGTCTGTCCATCAGTGGATGAACTCAGGGAAGCGTTTGAGGCGCATCAAGGATTGTGGCCAACCTTTGATTTGACGTTTGATAAACGCTCTCGCCACTCAGTACCAAGACCATTAAAACGACTCTCGCCCTGGCACCTTTCTTTGTCGCTTGCGGCAGGACAGGTTGCAGGTCGTGTGGTCAGCAATGATGGTAAAACGCAGTTATTAGTGAAAGGAGGGACACAGAAGGTCCAAAAAACTCAGACTCAGGTCGAAGGAGACCAAGTCGTCACCACGAAAGTGGATCAATTTGTTCCCCTCATCAGAGCCATACACATCACCTCTGGTCCGGCCTTTGGCCAAATAGTGGTGATACGCTAACTCAAGGCAGCTTTGCTGCCACTCCCCCCGACTGGGCGTTTTTCCCAGTCAGGGGAAATGCGCTCAATAACCATGACTTTAGACAACTTTAGGAGAAAAAATAATGAACGCATGTCCTCTGATTGAATGGGAAGAAGGGCTTTATGTCGATGCTTTTGTCACAGACCACGACCGCCATGTGCAGTTTCTGTCTTTGTGGGGTCGAGATGGTATCGTTCAACATTTCTTGGCGTCCTTAACGTTACCCATGAGCGACGGCGGGTTGAGAGTGAAAACCCTCACCTTGTCGGACTCGCGTCAGTTTGTTCTTGATTTTGCCAAAGCAAAACAACTGAAAAAACAGACGACACGCTTAGATAAGTACAGTGAGGTCGGTGAATGGGTACATCTGTGGCTCTACGACGAGAGTTTGAATCAACTACAAGGTCAATCGTTGACTTTATTGACTCAAACACCGCTCAATTGGTCTCTGCTTTGGCCAACGGTCAAACAGGTCTGTCACTTGCCGCTCCTTGACAGCTGGCAAGCACCATTAGGACGCTTGCTAGATGACTATTGGACGACTTTACCCAGCTTTGGTGTGTGTGGCACCCAGTTGTCATTGCCCATTGAAGACATCGAACCTTTGGTGATGGAAGGCATTCAGTCCCTTCAACTGCGGTTCGACTCTGTGGAAGAGGAGTGCATGTAATGGAAGGGTTTCAGTCTGCATCGGAGAGCGCATCAACACCCGAAGTGATGACACTCAATGCCTTTATCAATAATTTTGGTGAAGGTCTGCTCGATAATATTGAGAAGGCTCACCCACCTCGGTACACCAGTGACAACCCTCTTCGCCATGCTTATCTCTCGACGCTCAAGCGTGCGCCCTTTGCGGCGCAGGCAGAAGCCATACAAGCGATATGCACCACGCTCCTTGATGACCACGCGCCTGCGGGGATCATCAATGGCGAAATGGGGACGGGGAAAACGCTCATGGGAATTGCGGCCACGGCGGTGGCGTATTCTGAGGGTCAGGCACAGCGCTTTTTAGTGTTGTCGCCTCCGCATCTGGTTTATAAATGGCGCCGTGAGATCTTAGATACCGTCCATGGGGCGAAAGTCTGGGTATTGAACGGACCAGATACCTTACTGTCTTTATTGAAGCTTCGGCAGGCTCAACCACACGACGGACCAGAATACGTTATTTTAGGGCGCGTGCGTATGCGGATGGGCTATCACTGGTCGCCTGCTTATCGAACTCGGTCAGTCAAAGTGGAGGTCGGTCATGATGGTATGGCAGCTCAGCACGTTTGGGTAAAACATTGTGTTTGTCCAGATTGCTATGCCACGGTGCTTAACGAAGATAAAGATCCGATTGCACCCAGTCATTTCCCTACAGACCGACAAGTCGTATGTGACCAATGCGGCGCAGCGCTTTGGACCTTGAGACGCCAACGTCAGAATCAAGGTTTAGGTGACACGGTAAAACGTGCACTGCAAACGCTGCCAACCATTGGGAAAATCACCGCTGGACGTCTGCTCGATGATTTTGGTGAAACCACACTCGCCAAAGCACTCACGGATAATGTGTATGAGTTGGTGAACCTGCTCGATGAAGATGGAGAGTTTGTTTTTAATCAACGTCAATCTGAGCGGATAGAAAGAAAACTTGCCAAGACGCAGTTTGCGTTCGGGCAAGGCGACTTTCAAGCCAGCGAGTTCATTAAACGCTATTTCCCTAAAGGCTTTTTTGACTGGTTAGTTATCGATGAGGTGCATGAGTATAAGAACGCGGGCAGTGCACAGGGGCAAGCCATGCAAGTGCTGGCCAGCCGCACTCGTCAATGTCTGTTACTCACTGGCACCTTAATGGGTGGCTACGCTGAAGATCTCTTTTACTTACTTTGGCGAACCATGCCAGGCATCATGATGAAAGACGGTTATCGTTATCATCGTGGCAAGCTGGGACGGGCTGCAATGCAGTTCTCTCAAGAGCACGGCATCATCAAAGAAGTCATGAAAGTCAGTGACGAAGGAAATCATAAAACGGCCAAAGGGCAGTCACTTCGTATCAGTCAAACCAGAGCACCTGGTTTTGGTCCATTGGGCGTTGCGAAGTATGTCTTGCCCTATACCGTGTTTGTTAAGCTATCGGACATGGGGGAGGGCGTATTACCAGGCTATAAGGAATACTTTGAGGAGGTGTTACTTACCCCTGATATGGCATCCCATTATCAAGAAATGGAAACCGATCTCATGGCTCGTCTTCGACAAGCTTTAAGGGCAGGGGACCACACCTTACTTGGCGTTGTAATGAATGCATTGCTGGCGTGGCCAGACTGTGCCTTTCGCTGTGAAGAAGTCAAACACCCTCGGTCTCAAGAGGTGCTGGCTTTTATTCCCGCGCTGTTTGATGCCAACACACCAACGCCCAAGGAGGAGCGTTTATTAGACATGGTGTTAGACAACAAACGCAAAGGCCGCAGGACCTTAGTGTATACCACATACACGGGTAAGCGAGATACGGCTTCTCGACTCAGGGCATTGATGTTGGAGCAAAACATTCGTTGCTCTGTTCTCAGAGCGACAGTGAAAACAGAAGACAGAGAAGATTGGATATTGGAGCAAGTCGATAGGGGAATTGACGTCATCATTACCAACCCTGAGTTGGTTAAGACGGGATTAGACCTATTGGAGTTTCCATCGATCATTTTCATGCAAACGGGCTTTAATGTTTATACTTTGATGCAAGCGGCGAGACGCAGTTGGCGCATTGGTCAAAAGGAAGACGTCGATGTGACCTTTCTGGGTTATGCTGAAACCGCTCAAATGTCTTGTCTCAGTTTAATGGCCAAAAAAATTGCGGTCACTCAATCCACATCAGGTGAAATGCCAGACAATGGTCTGGATGATTTGAACAGCGACGGTGACAGTGTTGAAGTCGCGCTGGCTAAATCGTTATTGAATCAAACACGTCCCTGTTGAGGTGTTCTATTGCGTCAATCATTTCCCTTCTAAAGGTGCTGGCTTAGGTCGGCACTTTTTTTGTTCATGATATAGCGAGATAAAAGGAAAGGAGCTGCGCCAAAGGAAAAGGACGGAAGGGAAGGGTTTTCCCCAAGGGAAAAGCCCTATCCAAAAAGGAGAAAGGATTGAAATCTCTCAAGAAATGCAGCTTTCACGCACGTGAAACCATGTTAAATTAAATAAATAATTAATCATATTCAATCACTTAACTACAGCGAACATGTCGGCACTAGTTCATCAATTCTTTAATAAACTCTTTTATTTTATTGCGTTTATCTTCTGAAACTTTACGAAGATTGATCACAGCAGAATCTTTACTTCTTATAGCAAAAGTAACACCTCCTCCCAGCTTTTCGATCTTAGGTAATTTTTTATCTTCTTTAGCAACGTCAATTTTTGAATTTTTAATTTTTTTTGCAGACGACAAAAGAATAGCGAGAACCATTTCTGTATGCTCTTCGGGTGTGTTAGATTTGCTTAATGCATTAGATAATTCATCCTGTATTTGTTCTATGAAGCTTTTAGGGGATAATTCATTACTTCTCAAAGTATTACCGATCTCCACAAGAACCTTTGTGTCCTTCTGCGAAGAAACCAAGCTTAAATCTATAAAAACATCGATAATTTCTTCAGGTAACTTAGCAGCATTAAGACATAATGATACGTATCCAGTAGAAACTCCCTCTTTTTCAGCTAAGCACTTAGCGCTAGGATATATATTTCTATCAAGTTTGGACTGATAATATTTTCCCCACTCAATATACGATAGCTTTCTTTTTTGTTCCGAAATTCGAACAATCTCTTCAGCATCTTTTAAAGAAATTTTACAGTCCGCGACTTCCACAGAGAATGAACAATCTCTGAGAATAGCGGCCTTTCTGCGTCTAGAACCATCTACAACTTTAACAATACCATTTTCCATGTAACCAATTGCAGGATAAAGCTGACCTACTTCAATACTAGACAATATATCTTTTAAGCTTTCATCATTTAGTAAATCTTGATTCCTTATGTTTGATGCATCAACATCTGTACAATCCTCTATACTAGACTTTCCAGTGAATGTATAAAGTCGTAACTCAACTGCTTTTCCAGACGCTAGGCTTAATGTTCTGGTTATTTTATTGTCTGAAACAGCATCTTCCGAACTGTAAGAACCAGCCTCAATGGCTTTTTTTCTCTTCTCTAATCTCAATGCAAGTGCGCTTTTACTCATGATTGTTCCTATCAGTTAAGTTTGTGATAATGCATTAACATTTCAATAAGTTCCTGAGCCCAATTAGTAGCTGTAGTTAGAGCTCTACTATAAGCATCTTTGCTACCTGTATAGTCTTTTTTCAAAACTGAAAAAATAGTAGAAGAACTATCAGTACAACGCTCATAAGCTTCCTCTGCTGGGAGAGAGTGCTTCATAACAAATTGATGGCCAAATATTTCATACATTTCAGTTACAGCACTCTCATAGATGTCAATATCATGCTGTTGTTTATGACTCGTATCTTTAGATGTATACGCACCTATAAACTTGAGGTTATCCAATGACATGCCATCAGCTACCATACTTGATAGAACTTCTGGTAGTCTTTCTATAAAACGAATCGTAGAATCCCAATTATAGAAGGTTGGAGGAATAGGAATAACAATACCATTAGCAGCAGCTAAGCAATTCTTCATTACCTTATCCATGTGAGGACCCGCATCAAGTAATATAAAATCATAACTTTTAGAAAGAGGTTTAATAACTCTTTCTTTTAAAAGGTTAAAATACTTATCATCACTACAAATCTCATGGGAATCTAAATCGTCAGCAAGAAAACCATCAGCTGTACCACAAGGTAAAACGTCTACACCTGTTGTAGAAGTCCTTTTTATACCATGCTTGATAAGCTCTTCTTTAGTTATACCTATAGTGGCCATTGCCAATATAGAAGTAAGATCAGAATCAGATATCTCAAAACCAGGAAGAAGTTGTTGAGTACTAGTTCCTTGAGGATCTAGATCTATTACAAGTACCCTATTTTGAAGTAAAACATAACGGTCTAGCAGTTTTAACGCGTCTGCGAGCATGTTTGTTCCTAAAGACTTACCCACACCTCCTTTTAGGTTTTGAAGGATACAAACAAAAGCATCAAGGTTATTGTCTCTATATTTTTCTACTCCAAGGTAATCCGCAACTTCATAACAATGATCAATACTGAGCTTATACTGGTTCGTAGAAGTTTTAGGGAAACTAGATCCTGACTCAGTCATATTAATCATCACATCCTTTAACGTATTCATTGCTATAGGTTTATTAGTAAACCTAAGCAATCTATGGAGTTCCCTTTGGGAATATGTCCTACTAGTAACTTCTTGTTTGACTTCCTGTTGAATCTGAGAACGAACGATTCTTGATCTCTTTGCTTTTTTACCTAACTCTTCTACTTGATTTAGTAACATTATCAATCTCCTATTTATATTCTCATTCTGACTCAAAAAAATGAGTTTGCAACATATTTTTGATATAATAATTCTGAAACGCAGCATGGCGAAAATATCATCTTAGATATTTTTGTTATGCTGGGTTGCCACAAATCTCCTGTGAGATGCAGTGGAGAGAAACTAAAGATCCTAATGGATCTTTAGTTTCTTTATTTCTTAACGAACATGCCAATTTATCGTAATCTGCGTGTTTATTATGGTAATCTGCGTTATCTTTATAGTAATCAGAGTGACACATATCGTACTTATCGTGACACATATCGTATTTTAAGTGAGGTTATTATAGTATTCTGAGTTTTTACTATAGTAATTTGCGTGTTCTATGCGATAATAACTAATAATAAATAGTAATCTGCGTGGTTTTGAGTATACTGTATATATCGTAATCTGCGTGAGTCAGGGTCTTGAAACGTTTTCAAAGGGGCACTGGAACTATAGTATTCTACGTGTTTTTATGTTGGGAGCCATAGAATGGGTAAAGATTTGGGTAGTATTGTTGTTCATGAAGAGTCGGAGCGAAAAAATGCCTTCATTTCTTCACTCTTATATTCTAGAGCAACGGTATTCCATCCTTCGTTGACACTGACAAGCTATATGAAGAAGAGATTGATTGAAGTTGCTGAAAAAGGAGGTACTACATTTGATACTCCTTTAGGTACATCAATCATTTCAAGTTATGGTAATAGCTATCGAGTTGATCTCTACGTCGATTACCTCTTGCAAGGTCACAGAGATTTATTGGACACTTTGTTGGCGTACGCAACAAAGATAACCCTTGATAAAAAATCTCGAGAAGAGGGTTTACCTTTTACATGGTCATCAGTTCTCAAAACCATACCAGGTTTGGAGGTTGTATCAGAAAACCATCCTTACAATATTATCGACGATCAATCTTCCATCGTTCTTTCTATGAGCATGTATGAGTTAGCTATAAGAATGGGGTTAACTCCGCATAGAACTAACTATAAAAAAATAGAAGACCGTATAGCAAAACTATTTGCTGTTTTTTTAACAGTTAGCCAAATAGACGATGATGGAAGCGTAATGGACCGAAAACCTCTTAGATTTATAAAAGACTTTCGAGTTTGTTATGATCCTTCAAAAAATAGAAATGGAAAAAACAATGGAAATGCTGTAGCTAACCATGTCTTTGTCATTTTAGAAAGGTCATTACTTAAGTCTATAAAAGATCACGGATTTTTCTTGAGAGAAGAACAATTTTTAATGGCGAATTATAGTCAACCGTCTATCCGAAGCTTTTTAAAATATCTGAAAACTCATAAAAAACAGTTTGCTTCTGGAAAAAAACTAGATTGGATGATGGAGCAATATATACAGTCAATGGCTAGTCCGGTTGGCGTGAATTTTAGAACTTCTCTAAAGAAGTTAATATTAGAGCCAAATATGATGAAACAAATAGAGAATGATTTCTATATTCAAATTAGGAACAAAGATGATGGTCAATTGTATATATATTACATTGGCACTATCGAGGATGATAAATAATGATTGTTACCAGCAAGATTTCTCAATTGATTAACAATCATCAAAGTGGTGCTAACAGGCCCAGCTATACACTTAAAGGTTTGCTATCTGGGCATTTAGGTATGCTTATCGCAGCTCCTGGAATAGGCAAATCACACCTTGCAATTAGTATTGGTATGGAACACTCAAGCTCATATAACTTTTTAGATATATCAGCCAGAACTGAGCCTAAAAGGACTTTAATAGTATCAACAGAAGACGATTACTCGATTCTAGGAGAACGACTAATAGATAAATATGCTGAGCTTGATGACGCTACAAAGCTTGAGATTAATGAAAATTTAGACTTTTTAGCTGAAATTGAACCTCTCGTAATACCAGCTTCTAGTTCGCCATCCGAGCTGATGAATCATCATCAATACCTATCAGAACTAATCGTTGTGATGAAGGACTATGATCTTGTTATCATTGATACTGTGACAGAAGCTATTGGCGTGTGTGATGAAGTGAAAGATGATCGTCTGATAAAAAACACGTTTAAACAACTAGCTAAAGAATCAGGAGCTTCTATTTTGTTAGTTCATCATGTTAACAAAGATGAAATAAGAGGTAAGCAGGCTATAAATATGGCGTCTGGAGCTGGTTTAACGACAGTCATAAGGTTAGCTAAACTTATATTATCATTGTCTCATAACGGAAAAAATCTGGTATTGAATTTTGTCAAAGCTAATCACCTTAACAAAGAAGAGAGAACACCGATATTATTATCAGATATTAATAGCGGTAGTATTATTAGAGGGTTAGACATGAATAATCAGTTCGTTAACTCGCCAGTAAAAATTAGCGTAGATGAGTCCGCTAGCAAGGGACTTCAAAGAAAAGGGATTAATAAAATTTTTCAAGAACCACCCAAAATAGAAGTTCCTTCAGTTATTGAAGAGGGTGATAATGAAGACTTGTCTGATGTTTTATAGAGATATGATCATTCTAATAAATCTTCAATACGTTTAATAAGATCGAGTTGATTATAATCTAAATCTGCAATTTTTTTAATAATGTTAATTTTTTTTAATGGCATTTCTGAAGATATTTCATCAGAGTAAAAATCCCGTTCACTAACCCCTAAAATACTACAAAGTTTCACTAAATTTTCTCGTGTAATTTGTCCAGTTTTTTTCCACCTTCCTACACTTACGCGAGAAACACCTATCTTTCTGGCGATTTCTGAATCACTTTGGCCACTACCATCTATGTGAAGTCGTATCTTGTCCCGCAAATTGAGCAGCATTTTCTTTTAACCAGTAATTATCTACATATCAAGCATAACCAAAAATTTATTCAGGCGAAATTGAACTTTTAAGGTAACGGTGTTACCTTTTGGGTTACAAGGTTGCTCTTTAAAAACTTACTCAATCCACATTGCTTGAACTTCGCCATACTTTTGCTCTGATGAAGTTCAAGCACAAACACTCCGTCTAACACGAGTGCGACGGTCTATAATGATAGACATAACAACGTAGACAATTGACAGTTGGCGTATTTCTTATGTGATTTAGGGTTAAAGATGCCAGATAAACGCATAGTAGAGCACGCTCAGTTGATTGCAACGATCACTTTTCCGGAGTTACCTCCAAAACAAGCGGTTGCTTTGCTATTGAGTCTCTTCTATTCCCGAGAAGAGTTGTGTGAGCTCATGGATATTCAATCATCCACATTGCGAACACATTTATCCCGTGGGATGAAAACGATTCGTCAAATTAGGGGGAATTCTGGTGTTGATGAGCTGAAATTGGTGGTCTTCGAACGTCTTTCTCAAATGGTGTAAATTTGCTCAACGTATGCCATTCTGTAAACCAATTTTATGATATTACATTTAAAAATGAGAGGTCGTGCAATTCTTGTAGACGCCCCATAAGAGGCGTCTACACGCTCATTTTTATGTAATTGACTATTCGCGTAAAATAGATCCCCTAAAAAGATAAAAAATTATTATTCATTACTGGGAAACATACCTGTTTCACCGGTGAGAAAACGAAACGTCATTGGCTCTTTAATAATCAACCTAACTCAACGAAGGAATCTTTTTTCTTTAGTACAACGTTTTGAGACAATAATCCTGTCCCTAGATGTACGCCTAAGATCTAAGAACTGGGTCAACCTGTTGCCAATTGGTTGCGGTTTGGGTCAATTGACTTCGCCTACACTCGTGTAGGAACACTCTTTTCTGTTTCCTTTGTTTCTTTCATTTGGTGGGTTCGACTCATTATATTGAACTGAACAAGAAGCAGAATTTATCAAATAACATTTTCCATTCTAGAAAGTAATTGAATACTGTGCGCTGTGCCGCTTCACGAGCTTTAGTGAGCGGTTTATAGAGTTTTTGCTTGCATTTTTTTCAGTGATACCTAGACTGTGAACAATATTCACTTGTGTGGATAAAAAGCACACGGCTCAGCCTTAAATGCCCCTAGGAAGCGTGTCGCGGTCTGATTCAATCAGATTGAAGGGATCATCACGAAAAACCTCGATGTTTTTCTTCGGACGCACTGCGGTTGTACTACGTAGATTTGCGGCCACACCAATACCATCAGAGCACGTTGTCTATGACAGCGAGGGCCTGTGTTATTCACTGTCCATTTGCTCTTTACAAGCCAAAAGAATCGATGGCGTAAGCGATACGATGCGTTGTTATGCGCAGCGTGTGCTGATGTATCGATTTCTATACCAAAACCAATGTGATTTATTCACAGCAATGTGCCTCTATCCGGCACTCTATTCGCGCGCCTTGCGTTTGCCTCGGTGTGTCTGGAGTGGGTTGAGTTAGGTATGCCTACGTGTGTCTGAACGTCAGACAGGGCGGGGCAGGGCAAAATGAATATGTTGTCTATCTCGATGCTGCTCTGCAGTGTCATGGCTTAAGAAGAACAAAAAATGAAATGGATGCAGACCTTAGATTCTTTCCTTCGTTGGTGGGGTGAAGAAGAAAAAGTCGCGTTACCTAAGCCTGCTGTCTTGCCCGATGGATTTTTGGCTCCCTTATCACGGGAAGCGTTATTGTCGGACTCGCGCATACAAAGCAAGCTGGTAACGTTAAAACGCAGTGGTATCGGCTTGCCGTATGAGCTTTGGGAATCGTATGTTGTCGATACGGTCGTGAATCTCGCGTCGTATGTGCAGGCCTTACCCGCGTCTCAATATCATCATCATGCGTACCCCCAGGGATTGCTGCTGCACAGTCTTGATACGGCGATTTATGCACTGAGGATACGACGTAACTATACGCTGCCGCCTAATGTTGAGCCGGAAGATCGGATTTTTCGGGAGATCATCTGGGTGTATGGCGTCTTCCTCACCGCGTTGCTGCACGATGTGGGGAAACTCTTTGATTTCGAGATCCAATTGTTGGGGGACAATGATGAGCCCCTAGCGTGGGATTATACAACGCCCATCAAGCAGCCTTATCGCTACCGTTACTTAGACGAGCGCCAGTATGAAACTCACCAAGCGCTCGCTGTGTCTCTGTTGTCGCGTGTGGTCTCGACCGAGCCGATGAAAGCATTAACGCACGATCGAACTCTGTGGGCCACCATGGCGGCGTGTCTGACGGGCCAGCCCCATGATGACAATGTCGTGGCAGATATCGTTATCCAAGCGGATGCGGCGAGCGTTGCCCAAGACCTTGGGGCGGAAGGAGAGGCCATTTCTGAGGCGGCAGAGCAGGCGGCGTCCGGTCATACCCGCTCTTTATCCGGCCAACTTCGCACCACATTAAAATACCTATTAGGGTCGGGCAAACTGCCTTTAAACCGAAAAGGGGCGGAAGGCTTTGTATTCGGGGAGTATGTGTACCTCGTGTGTAAGCCGATCGCGGATACATTACGTATCCAGTTGATGGAGCGAGGGATACAAAATGTACCCAGTAACAACAGTAAATTGTTTAATGAGCTTCAGCAATCAGGATTAGTGGTCTCAGGAGAAGATGGGCAAGCGATTTTGCGCTGTGAAGTCCATTTGTCTGACAGTGATTGGACGCAGACGCTCACGTGCTTAAAATTGGCGTGGTCTTCCCTATTGCCTGATGCCAATTTGGCTTCTCTAACCGGAGAGGTCACGGAGTTGCCGCCGGTGTCCGAGGAAGCGCAAGACGCGGATGTTCCCACGATTGAGCAAGCCAACCGTTTACCGCCAACACCGGATGAGAGTCCTTCACCAATGGCACTGCCCGTGTCTTTGACGTCATCACCTACGGGATCGTTACCTGAAATGGACGATGAGTTGATGCAACTGGCAATGAGTATGGGGTCGGCTCCCGTTTCCACTGAAGATCAAGGGGCCGATGAGCAGGAAGAGACACCTGATCCAGTGACGCCGTCACCTGACGTTTCCATTCTTCTTCGTACTTTATCCCTCACCGATTCGTCAGACGAGCAGCTGACGGATGCCTTTCTCGAATGGGTTGATGCCGTGATTTGTGGCGGCGTTCATCGAGTGAATACGCAAGGCGCCTTATTTCACCGTGTGGGCCGCTATTTAGCGGTGTCATCGCCGAATGTCTTTCGAACGTTTCTCAAAGAGCGCACGACGGGCGGGGATTGTGAACAACGTTATCCAGGTATACAGCGCACCTTGGGTCAAAAAGTGGACCTGAAACCTCAGCCGACTGGACAAACGATACATCGAATTAGCGTAAAGGGAGGCGATAAACCTCTCAACATGATGCTGTGGCCATTGACTGACAAGCTCAGGGCTCGGCTTTCGGTGAACCCTGCATTGGAGTGGAGTGATGATGAATAAGATTGATATTGATTTAGAAATTTCACGCAGCGTGTTGATGAAAATTACGGAAATGAGCATTTCTCCGGACCATCGTCAGGCGCTCATTGATCAATACGGTGTGTCCCCGCAGCGATTGAGACAAATGTCGACGCTTGGAGCCGCTGATATCGCAGAAATCGCCCGCTCTCGTCCCGCTCAAGGTGTGGCTGCGCAGGTATTGGAGCAGTGCTTGGGAACGGGTGTGCCTAAAGAGTTATTGCCGTACCTTGAGTTTAATGCTTGCCGAGCCTTTATTCGCCATTTCTTTGGGGTGACACCCAAACAATACGCCTCATGGGCGGCAAGAGTGCCGATCGATGAGGGGCTTCGCCAGCGTGTAGTGCCCGCCGATAAAGAAGTGGAGGTGTACCACCTTCTATGTGACTACGCCGGTACGTTTCAACGGGAAGGGTCGTTTTGCAAAGAGCCAAACGTGGTGGCATTGACGCACCAAAACATCTTGGCCATTGCCCAAACCTGTCAGATATCGATACGAGCGATTTGGTCAGAATGTGAAAAGTGGAAGAAGTTATCATGATAAAAGAGATGGTGTTATTTACTCATCCTGTCACCAGCCTGTGGGATGTGAACCCCAAATTTTCGAAAAGCTACGCCGAGTTTATGCTAGAGCGGCTGACGGCTTTGGAGATTGCCACCAAAAAAGACGATCCCTATGCAGACTTAGCTCTGCTCAACATTGAGCAAGCCTTATATCAACTTGAATCTGTGGCCAAAGAAGGCCTGTCACAAGAGAGTGATCGTGCTGGAGAAGCCAGTTGGTTGGACTTGCAGGGGCGATGCTTGTGTCCTGATCGTCATACTCCCGCCATGGGATGGTTGATGCTGCGGGTGTTTGGCACGGTAGACCAAGCTTTGGTTCAAAACATGATAGCGTTTCGAACGGCCAGTGTGACGCGCGCGGTGTATGAAAAGCGCAAGAGTCAGTTAGTCAAAGCGCTGCACGCCATGATGAACGTCTTTCACCGTTTCCGCTTTCATACGTCGGGTCTGAATCGTGAGACCATGGCCCAAACTGCGCCAAGTCCAAAACGCGACAAGGTCATTAAGCGCCTCGGTGTGTTGCCACTTGAGATCATGGATTCCATCGAGCGCGCCGATCACGCTCCCTACATTACCCGACGGAATTAATGATTGTGGAGATATTCGCCCACTTACCGCGTTGCTCTGACAATAACACAGCAGCGCGGGTTCGTCCGCGTGATTTGGCGTTCGCTGGCTCTACGAACCCATTATTCAACCAGGTATGGCTCCTGGCTTATCGTCCATTTTTTATCGTTTGGCTGGCTTTGAGAGCGGAGTGTTCGGCCACTACCACGAAGGTATTCATCATGTAGAACGTTCCCAGCACTTAGTCACACTGTGGCTACGCCGCCGTCTGCACATTTACCGGCTTTTTTCTGTCAGGTTGTAACGCTGTTTTAGTTGAAACAGTGCGACCTCTTACGCCTGAAAGTAGAAAGAGGCCCTTTACAAGTTTTGGAGTGAAAATTGGTTTGTTTCTTGTCTCAATTAAAAATGATCACACGTTTCTGTGGCGATGGAGCTGTGAGTTCTCGCTGCTTTATCCTTGCTTATTGTTGTTCAAGTTTCCGGTGAAGGGCTTATATGTGGCTGTTTTCTGAGTGGTTACATATAAGCCTTTCACTAAATAATTAACGGGTTTAAAAAGCACTCATTACCCATTAAAACTAAGTGTCACTTTAGTGACTCTAGCGTTACGGGCGGTTATAGAGACAGGTGGACGCTAGGGACAAACAGAGCAACCAAACACAGTCCGGTGGTTGTTAGCGGTTGGTGCGAATCACAGAGAGCGTATGTTGGGGAAACCCTCGCGTGACACTCTGGCGAGAGGCATAGAGCGAGTATTCTCCTCCTCTATTGATTTGCGGTACGTGGCTAGGAAGGGAGTTGCAGAAGCTTGTTAGGCTGACAAGTGGAGACTCTAAACACGTACAGGTAGAGAGAGACTACGCACTGGATGATTCCTTTTCGACCCGACGGGCGTGATGGACATTTAAGGAGAACCATTACCTGCGCAGTGAGCGAATAGAAGCCTGCGTGGGTAAGGGTTAATTTTACCTAAAATCAAGCCTTTCTCGCCTCTGAGCGTAATATCCACCGACTTTTCGTCAAGTGACATTCGAAAGTAATTATTACAACTTTTGAATAAGTATTTAACAAAATGAATAGGGATGGTGCTTGTAGGAGTAGTCCAACATTATCTTATAAGAACGACGAGTCTGAGAGTCAACGGCCGTTGTTCTTATTATCAACGACAAAAGGGAAGATTGAATATGTTTGAAACAGGTCAAAAAGTACAACTCTGTATGGATGGTGAGCCAATACGTGACGCGATTATTTCAAGAGTTATCAAGCCTCACCCTCATAATGGTGTCAAGTTCTATGAAGTTGAATCGATATTTGATGGAATGGAGCAGGCCATCATAGTGAAAGGATCGCAGTTGTTGCCTAACATTCTGGACACAGGGAAAATGTTAAAAGCTGCATTTATCAACGCCATCTCGATTGATGATTTTCTCCTTAGGGTTTCCGATGAATTACAATTAGATAACAAAACTGCCCTCATAGCATGGCAAGCGATGAAAGTGATTTCTCTAACGGGTATGAAGGGAGAAGAAGCTGAGTACATTAAAGCTTATAGCCAAGGCTTTTCTGCGTCTCAATCAAAGTGTGAATATTCCAATCCTTATCCAATGTATGCGACATGGGGTAATAGCTATGAACGTTGTGAGCATTTTCCAGACGGTGATAGCTTAGAACATCGTGCATTCGAGAATGGTTATTTTGACGCAAGATCACTCAGTGAGCATGGCGAACAATAACCCATTTTAAAAGCAACGTTGTAATGGTATGAAACTATACTAAATTGGAGTTATTTGAGTTGTTTACGCCATTGAGGGGTGTTATTTTGTTGCTCATACCTGACTGACGGTATATTTGACAAGTTTTGTGTTCCAACAGCCCGTCTCATTTTGTGACGGGCTTTTTTATGGCCGACGAATCATGGACTGGGATTGAGATCGAGTGGATACTTTTCTAGATCCAGATAGTCCCAGTTATTTCGACACACCCAAGTCATGATTGTACCAGGGTGGTCCTGCTTTTTAGCAAAGCTCTCCACTGCACTTTCATATTGTTTGAGTGAGCAAGAGTCGTTACCAAATAACGCTTGGTTAGTTCGTAGTCCTGATAGATTGTGGTTCTCTAATCGAGATCGGAAGGTGGTGACAGTGTGATCTGGATTAATCGCGAAGAAAAAGTAATCCTCAGTTTCGAGCATGGTTGAAATGACAGCTTGAACAATCGGATTGCCGGCTGGTACCAAACCGTGATATATCGTATGGCCATAGAATTCAAAGGCAAAGTGAAGCACTTTATATTGGTCAGTGCCAAGAACGGAATGCCCAAAATTCATCCCTTGCTGTGTTACTCTGCTCGGAATTGGGCTTTCGGGTCGAACAGCGATAAAACCGGACTTTTGTTTTCCTTCCGTAACATACCCCAACGCAAAACAAGGCGCTGGGGCGTCCATAAGATCACTAATCAATAATTGATTGACGGTGAGTCGCGGTAGGTAGTTGTGAACATTACCCATCGATTTTAGTTCCTTATGTTTGATAGTGCCCATCAACTTTTACAGCATACATAGACGACGAGATGACTATCTCGAGATTTGATAGGGTGAGGTGAGAGCCCATAAAATAGCCGCTTCTGTATGAGATAGACAGTAAGCGGCGTAGCTTAAGCAATAATAATTCAGATGACCGAGGGGCAGATTATTTTTCTGATCCCATGGCCATCTCTGGAGATAATACTGGATTTTCGTTTTTCTATCGAGTTTTGTGTTAGCTAATATTTGAGTTAGCTTGACGCTCCTCTGACAGCTTCTTGGCCACCCTGATAACCGTTCTTGTCGATACGTTGGTCAGTTTTGCTGTATCGCTAATACTTAGGCCGTTGATCACCCTAAGTTGGTAAATCTTTTCATGTAGTTCGAGGTCGGCCTGCCGTCCTCGATATTTTCCTTCTTCCAAGGCTTTTTTGATACCTTCAGCTTGTCGACGACGACGGTCCTGGTAATCTTTCCTCGCGATAGCGGCGAGCATATCCATCATCATCCCATTAATAGCTTTTATCATCGAACGGGTGAATTCATCGGTGATTTGTGGAGCAAAGGCAATATGACTGGTTGGCAAATCGAGACTGATGACCTTGAGTTCTTTTTTGTACAGCATTTCTTTTAATTTGAACCAACTATCTTCATCAAGACGAGAAAGCCGATCAATCTGTTCAATGATGATGACATCACCAATCGCTGCATCATCAAGTAATCGAAGCAGTTCAGGTCTTTGTAATGACGCACCGGATTCGTTCTCAATATACCATGCTGCTACTCTGAAGCCCTTATCTTGAACAAAACTATTTAGAGTGCCTTGAGCACGTTTTGCGTTTTGATCACTTGTTGAAGCTCTGAGGTATCCGAATATGTACATAAAGTCGTCCTAGGTGACATTAAGGTAATGATCTAACTATGTATGACATTTAGATTATGACAAATATGCTTTTAATGTCAATTTTAGATTATGACATAGAGATATACCTTATTGTCACTGTTTTTATACACAGCCTCTGTAGCTTTGAGTTCAAATTTGGTTCAAATTTGAACTCTTTAGTGTTTGGGTTTATTATCGAGTAGTGCAGCCGAATTAATTCTTATGTTAATAGAGGCTATTTATAAATTTAATAGTTTGTAGAGTCATTAGAAAAAGGTGAGTGTTACTATGGATACGGTAAATGTGGAAACGGTCAGTTTCCTTAAAAAAAATGCAGCTAATCTTCCCGTTGAAGAGCCTCTGACCATTACGCAAAATGGTAAGCCCACTTATGTAGTGGAGTCATATGAAGATTATAAGAAGCGACAAGACGCGATAGCACTTTTGAAGTTAGTTAGTTTTGCTAAAAATGATGTCGTTCAAGGTAGAGTGATACCAGCTGGAGAATTGAGGCGTCGTTTGTCCAACAAAAAAAGTTAACCGACGATGACTAATAAGGTCAATATTCAATACACAGAAACGTTTGAAAACTCAATGAATGATGTTATCGAGCACCTGAAGCAATGGAGTGAAGTGCAGGATGTAATTGAGAAGGTTGAATCATTATTGGATACTTTTGAGGCTCAGGTAAGTGAGAACCCCAATATATACTCGCGTTGCTCAGAGCTTGTAGAGCTTGGTGTGACAAATATTAGGGATTACACAAGAGCAGGGTTTAGGCTACTTTATGAAGTTATGGATGAAGATACGGTTATAGGATTAATTCTATTGAGACAACGTCAGGATATTTCGATGGCTCTTGTTGATTATTGTATTTTGTATAAATAGTTGCAATTGGTTCTTGGTGAAGAGAAAGGGGCCAACCTTGGTGCCCAAGCCCCGATAAAAATGTAGCGAATTATAGGAAACTAAATAGTATTTTCAATCTGATAGAGAAGGGTATCCGTCTTCAATGGTTTGGGCAAATACGCGTCCATACCTGAGTCGTAACAGCGTCGAATGTCATCGTCAATCACGCTGGCTGTTAGGGCGATAATCGGTGTTTTGGGCAATCCTAACAGTTGTTCATGGGCGCGTATTTTTTGTGTGGCCTCGAACCCGTCCATTACTGGCATCATACAATCCATTAGGATAAGACTAAAAGAGGTATCCTCTTTGTATTTATCCACAGCAATTTGACCGTTTTCTGCGACTTCAAACTGGTATCCCGCTTTACTGAGCATAAGCGACGCTACTTTCTGGTTGACGTGATTATCTTCCACTAATAACACACGACCTACTCTTCCCGAAACGAAGTCATTTTTTTGAGGAGGGATACCAGATGTTTCTATTGGGTCATGGTATAAGTTTGAGACAATACCCATGGATAAAAATTTATTTAACTTATCTTTAAGTACGGCGGCTTTAAATGGCTTAGGCATATAATCATCCATGCCCACATCAAAACATTTTTGGATATCATCGTCTGCAACGCTTGCGGTTAAAGCGATGATAGGAATGTTTGATTTTTTATTCTCTTCCTGTTCGAAGTAACGAATTTTCTTCGTG
This sequence comes from Vibrio zhanjiangensis, assembly GCF_030161235.1. Taxonomy (GTDB): domain Bacteria; phylum Pseudomonadota; class Gammaproteobacteria; order Enterobacterales; family Vibrionaceae; genus Vibrio; species Vibrio zhanjiangensis. The sequence continues at coordinate 24,527 of NZ_BSPW01000096.1, forward strand.
GCTTCAAAACCGTCCATCACAGGCATCATACAATCCATTAGAATTAGACCATAATGATTATGCTTAAACATCTCCACAGCTTTTTGCCCATTTTCGGCTAAATCAAAACGGTAACCAGCTTTTTCTACATGCAGTCCTGCAATCTTTCTATTCACCTCATTGTCATCGACAATGAGTATTTTTTTTGATTGACTACCTTCATAGATATTGGCATCAGTTTGAGGTGAGTGGGTATGGACATTCTGCTCCAGCCGTTCAAGGATTTTTACTAATCTCAGGCCTAGCAATGGCTGAGTAATGATGGCATCGACACTGTCTCCAAAGTTGAAAGTATCGCTATGTAGGTGTTTTATAATGCACACAGGAATACCGGTATTGCTTAGGTGGTAGAAGCAATGTTCACTTTGGCGTGCTAAGTTGGGAACTGTTTCAACATAAATGACGATCACATTGTCTTGCTCTGTGTTCCAAGTTGGCAGTCCATCCAAACGGGTAAAGGAATGCTGAACTGGTATATGATAAACATTAAGTTCATGTTTCAACTGGCGTTCGCGATCTTTATCATCACAGACTAGGCAAAGTTGAGAATGTTTCAACGTGTGCTTAGTATCAACATGATGCTCTGCAATAGGAAGAGAAAGCGTAAAAAAGAATCGGCTACCGTTTCCTTTTTTCGATTCCAGCTGAATAACACCCCCCATTAGTTCTACTAGTTGCGTGCTAATGGCCAAGCCCAGTCCAGTCCCTCCAAACTGGCGAGTCGTGGAATCATCTTCCTGTGCAAACGGCTCAAATATTTTTCTCTGCTGTTTTTCGTCAATACCAATACCGGAATCTCGAACCGAAAATTCTACGATAGCTTGAGAGTCGATGATGTGTAATGTATTGACGGCGAGCTCTACTTCTCCCGTTTCTGTGAATTTCACGGCGTTGGACATAAAGTTCATGAGGATTTGACGTAGGCGGTGATCGTCTATCATCAGACAATAGGGTGTATTGGGGCTAATGGAGACTCTAAGGTGGATCTGTTTTTCTTTCGCTTTTGTTGAAACAATAGAGGCAATGTCGTATATGGATTCACGTACATTGGTAGAATGCGGGCTGATCACTAACATCCCCGATTCTATTTTGGAAAAGTCTAAAATATCATTAATCAAATTAAGAAGAAGGTGTGATGATGTTTCAATGGTGTCCACATAATCACGCTGAGTCGCTGTTAGTTCGGTATCCGAAAGGACTTCTGAAATGCCAATCACGCCATTGAGCGGAGTGCGAATTTCGTGTGACATATTCGCTAGAAAGCTACTTTTCGCTTTGCTTGCTTGGATGGCTTTGTCTTTTTCTTTTTCGGCTTCATCTTTTGCCAAGCCAAGCTCTGCGTAATGCCTGGCAATAAGGTCACTGGACTCGTTAAACTTGTTCGCCAAATGGGTGATTTCATCGTGAAACCAAGGGGTAGGAAGACCTATTTTTCTTGGAGTGTGACAGGGGTTATTTTCGCTGACAGCTTTCTCCATCATGTTAATGCGCCTTATGATAAAAAACCATGTAAAGGTCAGTACACCAGTGAGTAATAATATTATGCGAATACTTTCTGCTGATAGGATATGAAGAAATTGAGACCATAGGCTTTGGTAAGTGTTTGTTAAATCAGATTGAATGATTAGTTGACCCAATGTGTAATTTTTTCCACCGAAATGATGGATTAAAGGCCATGTTTGAGTGATGACGTTATCTTTAATCGCTTCACCTCGCTCGATGATGGATTCTGTCTCTGTCGAAATATGCGCATAATCTACGTTTGGTAAGGTGAATAAGCCATCGATTTGGGCTCGAAGCAACAATCTATCTTCAACCCATACGCTTTCTGTGATACCCGATAGATGACTGTTTTTAATATTGGATAGGTTGTCATTAATGGATTGGATATCTATCTGGAGTCGATGATGAAGGTTGTAACTGGCGGTTGCTAAAGCAAGTACTGTACTCATTATTGCAACAGCGAACAGAAGCTTTTTATTGATACTCAGGTATCGATGTTTTCTACTCATTATTAACCTAGCCTTTTTATCGAATATTCTTTTATTTTTTAAGGATAGTTGCGCTTGGAGGCCGCTGCCTTCACGCCAACAACAAACTTTGCGACAGAACCTTATCTTTTGCTGCAAGCACCAGAGCTTGGCATTAACAACAGTAGACAAAAAAATTGGGCCATCGGCCCAGAAACATCAAAGGATAGTGTACGTTATAGCAAGAATAAAACTTTATTTTTTGGCATTGTGGTTATCATTGACCACGGACATTTTCTGCCATTGGCCCTTTACTACCTTGACCGACGGTATACGCCACCTTTTCTCCATCATGAAGTGTTTTAAACCCAGTTCCGTCAATATTAGTGTGATGAACAAACAGATCTTGAGAGCCATCGTCCGGAGTAATAAAACCAAACCCTTTCGTCTCACTGAACCATTTTACCGTGCCTGTTAGCTGTTGTGTCATTATCAGTCCTTGTTCCTATTCCATACGATACAGCGACATGCTATGTGAATATGAATGCCGCTTAACAAAGATAACCCATTTCCTTCCAATGAAAAGAGTATGACGAAGATCGACTTTTGATTAGCTAAGAAAAAAAATATTTCAATGTCGGACAGGTCACAGGGATTGAATCAAAAAATAGTCGTCCTCATTCAATAAATAAGACATGAGCAACACTTTTATTTATTATTCCAAGCTGTTATATCGATATAATAAAATCGTATTTTAATCCCCCCTTGAATACGCAAAAAAAATTCATATACCTTTCTACAAGGTTAAGTCAGTTGTTTTGATTAACCTTATCATGTTCGTTGAACCATTAATGTTGCTTCATCAGGAGGATGTTATGAACTCAATTGATTTAACCCCGCTTTACCGTACTACGATTGGTTTTGATCGTATGGCTTCTCTGATTAACAGTGCGTTAAGCTCAGAGCCTATTCCCAATGGTTATCCCCCTTACAATATCGAAATGCGCAGTGATTGCGAATACAGCATCACCGTCGCAGTGGCCGGGTTTTCGCAAGATGATATCGATATTCAGGTAGAAAATGGACTCCTCACTATCAAAGGAGAAAGAGAGAACCTCAAAGATGAACAAAGCAAGCTTCTCTATCAAGGCATTGTTAATGGCTCATTTGAACGACGTTTTAATCTCGCTGAATATGTCGAAGTCACCTGTGCTGATATGGAGGATGGGCTACTGACTATACAGCTTAGAAAAGAAATACCTGAAGCCATGAAGCCTAAGCGCATCGAAATTAAGGGACAGGATAAGAAAGCCCTCGAGCATAAGGCGTAACTCTACCTGAGGCGCGCGACAGCGCGTCTCTCTGATGGATTGATTAAACAATGGATATTTTCAAGGAGAAGAAAATGATCACTTGTCCAACCTGCAACACCGAAATGACGTCGAGAAACGGCATCCATGTTTGTCCAAGGCATGAGATTGGGGATTGTGCCTTTGACGCGTACCGCGAGCATGAACATTGCTCCAGCCCTCAACATTTAACCACGCCATATCAAGTCGCACATAAGGAAGATATTGGGTAATAGGCGCAGACTATGAACGAATATGTATAATGGCTATATTCTTCATGCGAGAATCATGCGGCATGATTAAAACGACAGCGCACTATCGGTACTGCCACTGCTCCCAGAAACTGTATTTTCTTGGGTGTTTTTCTTTTAAGCAGGTCAAATACGCTTGATGAGTTAAATGACTTTTCCAATCTGTCACTGATTTAGAGAATGTCTCTGCTTGAGATAAATCATTGATGGCATAACGATAATATTTGGAGCGAGCACTATCTAGGATTTGATTGACCAGTAAGCGCCGCATGAGCACTGCCGATAAGGGCCTTTCGTTCTTACTTAGATACGTGGAAAGTTTGCGATAAAAGCTGTAGTCAGAAGAATTAGCCTCTTTCAATCGAGATAAAAATAAGGTTTCAATGGCGTCAATTTCGCCTATATCCTGAAAAAAAGCGATCCCTTTTTCGATAGGTTTAGCCTTCGCCGCCATTTGATACACTTTCTCTTGAGTTTTCAGAGTTTCGTTGCCTGATGTGAACGACAGGTAAGCCAAGTAATCTTTCGAGTCCATATACCTCTCAAAGCGTGCCCAAATCAGCGCTTTTTCTTTTTCTTTATCGCCCTCAAGTTGATAGGCTTCTTGGAGAAGCGTGTATTTATCCAATATCATCCTTGAAGTTTCTGGAATGCCTTCTAGCCACTCAATCGCCTTCTCCGACTGAAATTGATTATTCAGCCTCGAGGCTATCTTGCAGCGGCTCTGATCATCGATACCTGTCAATTGACACAAATCTATATATCGGTCGACATTCTTTTCTTTATCAGCAATTTTTTTATGTATTGACAGTTGCTTGGCATGATTTTGGAATATTTTCCACTCTACTTTTCCATCTCTTCGACTGAGTATGTCCTTTGAAGGCTCAGGTAACCGTTGTTTAAACTGTTCAATCACTTCAGGTGTTAAAGCGTGATTCAATTTGTCGATAATAGCATGTCGATTGCCATAATCATCACTAGAATAAATCTGGGAAATATAATCGACGATAGCGCTTGGGCTAAGTGAAGATAAAGGCAAGGCTTTATCCAAAACATCAAACAGTTGGTAATAAAACCCACCCAAGTCACCATGTGAATCATCCACACGTTCGAATAGTTTCCCATCCATTTCAATGAGCGATTGACACAATTTAACCGCTAAGCTAGGCGCTTGAGTAACCAGGTATTTTTCTGCCTTTTCTGAAATCGCATACAACCTGTCACAAAATGGCCCTGACTCTCGATAATCGATGAACTTCGTTCCTCGTTTAATGGCAGAGACCTCCTTGTTGAGTGCCTTGTACATAGCGTCAGGATCATGCATCGCCATGAGCGTGGTAACGACTTTCTTGCAATCTCGGTTTTCATTGTGAATTTCAACAAGCAAATCCACAAGGGCGTTTTTATCCAATTTTTGGAGTTTTTTGGTCAGAGTGGCAGACATACATCACCTTATCAAGGAAGGGGAAACGATATGTTTAATTCAAACACACGAAACGGTTGTGTTATAGTACCACCCTAAAAAGCACTGAAAAACTTCAAACAAGACGATAGCTCGCCATTTTCCTTTTGGTTCCGGTAAAGCTGTCTGACACGTCAATGCGTTTCATCTCAATGTTGAGGTGAGAATGACGTTTTTTAAGCTTCTCGATATTGCTGGCAATGCGCTTGCACTGTAAAAATAACACCCCATCCAAGGGCGTTAGGGTATCGCCCACTTCAAGGCATTTCAGCAGGTTACTTGAACTCAACGTCTGCGACCTTCCGTTCACTATCCTATGGGCAGTGTATTGGGCCTTATAGTTAAGTGTTTTGGGTATCATTTGCTCACTGCGTGAGTAGACGACCCCCGTCTTTTTGTTGTTTATCACCCGCTGCTCTTTGTAAACCGACGTTTCTTCTGCAATTTTCGCCATGGCTTGCGGTGCGCGCGAGATGAGCAAGCGAAGCTGCAGGTCATCGCTGGTGATGTAATCAACGAGATTAAATGCCAGTCGAGCTCTAGCCAGCTCACCATAACACTCACTGTTGACGATATTCATGACATTCTGCCACTGCTGGGTCAGTGAGCTAGATTCTTTGTCAACGTCTACTTGTAGGCGTTGAATATCGTAGTGAATATTCAATTTGCTCCATCCTTTTCTAGGTAGCGTGATGCTTGAGCTTGTTTGTGTTCGTTTTCGAGATCAGTGACGCTCAAGCCAAACGGTATTGGTTTTTGTTTGTAAACCTTGCCCACACCTATCATTATTACATGACTTTCAAAGCCTCAACAACACACTGTGTTACTCTTACCGCATTAAGTAGCCCGTTAGCATGGCTGACATCAGGCTAGGGTTTACCCTAGATTGATAATCAACTTATCGAACAAAAAAAGAACATCATTAAAGTGTATTTAATCAAACAGTTAAGTTAGGTGAATGGACGTTTTTTACCGCGTTTGTAGTTAGACCACTCGTATAAATCTCATTTCTAAAGTCGGTTATCAAACCTGCATACAATGCAAACGAGACAAAAACGAATATGTCGATAATTTCATTTGCGCCACCGACTTAGAGCCCTACATTGCCTGTACCTGCCAAATTCCATTTATCGACCGATAATCTTTAAGTAAGGTTCTGTTTAAAAATCCTTTCATCTCCTCCCGACTGCTCCAGCGAACCACTTTCTTTAAGTTCGGATCGTAATAGTACAGATATCCACTAGGGCTAAAAAAACCTTTCGCTTTTGTAGAGACAACAGCAATCGCATGAGAGCCACTATCCGCTCTCACCTGCACCACATAATAACGCGTTGTATCACTTAACTTGTCAAACTCAGCGCTCAATCCTATCAAGTTAATATTGTCAGTGGATCTCACTACCTTCATATTGCGAACTCTCATTAACATGATTTTCTTTGTTTTCTGAGAGGTTAAGGGGTTTGAGGTCCAATGGAACGAAAATGTACGATAAGATGATCAAGTTTTTGATTTATATACATTTAAGTGTTTTCACGAAACTCCCTTATGAAAATTATACATTAATGTAGATGTATAAAATCATGCTGATAATGCCGTTAGTCTTATTTGTCTTACATTCAAAGAAATCCAGTGAGTCATGAGCAGATCACAAATATTGGTTTATAGGCAAAATAACAATGGGAAAAGTCATTTGGATTATACATTTAGTCAATATTCATCCAAAACATCCTTTATAATACGGGCAGTACACACCATCACAACACGGCTTATAATGGAAGAAAATAAACCCGACCGCAAAGCAGAGCGAGATCATCATTACGACTTTGGTTACCCGTTTCCCCCAAGGCATTGTGACTGGTACTGGTCTGATGCTGATATGACGTACGACCAAGCGCTAACAGCCTTTCATGCTCAGACTGAACAAGAGCAACGCATGAAGCGCAATCCAGTCAATAGAAACCGACCTAAAAGGCCCGTGGACCCCAATTATCACGATGGCAAAAGCTACCCGTTTCCGCCTCGCTATTCGATGGCGTGGGAAAATAACGAATATGGCATCAGCTACGATGAAGCAGTGGCACTGTACGAACATGAAAAAGCGAAATGGGCCAATATAAGACTCACGACGCCTAACCCTCTGGTTTTGGTGACGCACAAAAACCCGCAAGGCTCACGCTTAGCGGTTCAAGCCATGAATGAAGAACTGGCAGCAAAGCAGAAAGCGGAGCAAGCCGCAGAGAGCTCAACGCCTGTAATTAATCCCAACAATGCCTACTGGCCGCCGTACAACTTTGTGGCCGAAGAGGGCAAAGAGCACATCAATGTGACCTACGAACAACCGATCAAAGATTACGCTTGGTTATCGGTCGAAGAGGCGGAAGAGTTCGCGCAAAACCTCTATGAAGACATGGGAGGCAAAGATACGGTAGGTAATATAAAAAATTATGGATTTGGCTTGGGTAAAGCTACCTACGACGCGCATTCGATTGCCAAAGGCTTGGGCGGCTTACACGTTCAGGCTTACACCAAAAGCATAAATGGGCAAGATTGGATCATCATCAAGAACTACCGCAAGCACCTCAAGACACTCGAACGCGGCCATATGTGGCAAGCGAACAACCCAAGGATTATTCAATTAGGACTTGGACTGAATGACTTAAAGGGGGCCACTCGATATGTGCGTTTTAACGTGGGGTTAGAAATCGCCGTGTCGGTTGGTATCAATGCGGTTGATTATGCTCTAAGAGATGAGGCAACTATGGCCGAATTTGTAGGCAACTCAGCAGGGGATATTGTTAAGGGAATGCTATCCCTCGTCGGGGGAGCACTTTTTACTGCTGTAGTAGTACCTACAACAGTTGGGGTTCTTGTTACATCGGTAGTATTCGCTTTGGCTTCTTTTGCTTTTGGGCATTTATTAAATGTAATAGATGAACAAAACGGCTATTCAAAATCGTTTACTCAGGAAGTCGCGGAGTTTTTTGAGTGAGCTATATCAGAGTATTATTCAGTTTATTGCTAGCCATTCTAGGAGGTTGGATTAGTAAGGGAAATATAGAAATTGCATTCTTATATAAACATCCAGTCATTGAGAGAAGTGGTATAGTTAACGTATTATCTGGTTATGGTTGTCTATCGATAGGTCTTTATTTGGCTTTGTTTTGGTTAAAGGATCAGTTTGGTTTTCCCCTCAACATCGGCAAAGCAAATAAAGTTATTGCAGGACTGATTGTCATCTCTCTTATATTAAGTGTCATGACGTTCTCTGCAATCAATCGCCAAATCGATGGATATGTAGAATGTAAAGATCAGCGAAAGCTATCAAGCCGTTATTCAAGCCGGACTTATGCCATTTCACAAGAGAGGTGCGAGTCTTTAGAGGTCAAATAAGATCATTACGTGGCACACTTATGTCATTTCTTTTAGAATCTTATAGACTGTAGATCTTGCGATCTTTAGCTGCTGGGAAATCTGTGTTGCCCCTATACCATTTTTATGTAAGGTCAGCACTTTTGCGCGATCGATAAAACGCTTTCTTCCAAATTTAACTCCTTTAAGTTTTGCTTCTACTCGGCCTTCGTTTGTTCGCTCAAGTATCCGTTGCCGTTCGGCTTAGGCAACAGCAGATAAAATTGTGACAACCATCTTACCCATCTCCCCTTCGGTACTGATCCCATCGTCCAAGAATTTAATAGCAACGCCAAGATCATCAAATAGTTTGATCAAACTAATCATATCCGCGGTGTCACGCCCTAATCGGTCTAGTTTTTTAACTAAAATGACATCCCCTTCTTCTACTTTCATCTGAAGTAACTCGAGTCCTTTTCTTTCATTGCTACTACCGGACGCTTTGTCGCTAAGAATTCTACTCGGTTTCACACCAGCACTTTTTAAGGCTTTAAGCTGGATATCGAGTGATTGTTGATTAGTCGATACACGTGCATACCCAAATAATCTCAAAATCGTCTCCTATATCGAATAGTAGACACTCCTTGTCTACTATCTCATTTTGTCGATTAAATAGACACTCATAAGTATCTGCTTTATGGTGTCTGATAAATTATAACATTTCGGACGGTTGCGAGATTGTTAAATTTTCAGTTTGTAGGAAAAGAGTATGCCCGTCGATTTTTTGACCGAAGAACAAAAACAAAACTATGGATGCTATGCTGCCGAGCCAAATGATGTTCAATTAGCTCGTTACTTCCATCTTGACGAGCGCGATCTAGCGTTTATCCAGCAACGTCGAGGAAAGCACAATCGTTTAGGGATAGCACTGCAACTGACCACAGTTCGTTTTCTTGGAACGTTCGTTACCGACTTAGAGCCGATTTACCTCAGTGTGAAACAGTTTGTCGCCAAACAAATTGGGGTCCGTCATCCGCAGGTGCTCATGCGTTATGCTCAGCGTCCCACCACTCACCGTGAACACACCTTTCTAATTAAAGAGCATTACGGTTATCGAGATTTTGGTAGTTTTCCTTGGTCTTTTCGTCTAAAGAGACAACTGTTCGCTCGTGCATGGCTGAGTAATGAACGTCCAGGCCTCATGTTTGATTTTGCTACTGCATGGCTACTTCAAAATAAGGTCTTGCTCCCAGGCGCCACAACATTAGCTCGCTTGATTAGTGAAGTTCGTGAGCGAGCACAGAAAAGACTCTGGAAGAAGTTGGCTGCACTTCCTAACCAATGGCAAAATACTCAGTTGCTGGCGTTGTTGGAAGTGCCTGAAGGTCAACGCTTATCACAACTTGAATTACTAAGAAAAGGACCAACCACCATTAGCGGCCCCTCCGTTCTGAGTGCACTCTCTCAATATTCGACTTTACGTAGTTTAGAGATCTCTGAACTGAATTTTACAGGTCTCCCCCTCATACAGCTGCGTAACTTGGCTCGCTATGCGGGGATGGTTTCGGTGAAATATATTTCTCGAATGCCAGAAGAGCGAAAACTTGCCGTACTGACGGCTTTCGTCAAAGCGCAAGAAATCATTGCTTTGGATGATGCCATTGATGTACTTGACCTATTGATCACTGACATTACACGTGAAGCTAAAAAAATCGGTCAAAAAAAGCGACTCAGGACATTAAAAGATCTTGACCGAGCGGCCCTATTGTTAGCTAGAGCTTGCTCTGTTTTACTTGATGAAAACACCGGTGACACAGAGTTGAGAACGTCAATATTTAAGCGAGTTTCAGAAGAGAATCTGCTTGAGTCTGTTGAAAAAATCAATGAGCTCGCTCGCCCCCAGAACAACCATTTTTATGACGAAATGGTTGAGCAATATGGGCGCGTCAAACGCTTTTTACCAACGGTTTTAGAGGAGCTTCATTTCTCAGCGGTTGCCGCTGGGGAAAGTACGCTGGAAAGCATTCATTACCTTGCTGAACTGAAAAAGACGAAAAGACGCTTTCTAGACGATGCGCCTGAGCACATCGTTAAGACATCATGGAAAAGGCTTGTATATGACGGGGATGGTCGCATCCAACGCGCAGGTTACTCTTTGTGTTTCTTAGAGCGTCTGCAAGATTCACTGCGTCGCCGAGATGTCTGGGTGACAAAGAGTGACCGTTGGGGTAATCCTAGAGAAAAGCTTTTAAATGGTGAAGCGTGGCAAGCTCAACGAGTGCCTGTTTGTCGAGCTCTTGGACACCCAACGAATGGTCATGAAGCGATGCAGCAGCTCGCACGACAATTGGATGATACATGGAGAGAAGTCGCTGACAGATTTGATGAAAATACCGAAGTGAGTATTTGTACCGATGGTAAGCACCCATCACTGACCATCTCGAATTTAGATAAACTTGAAGAGTCTCTGTCATTAAAAACTCTGAATCGCCGAGTAAAGCAGTTGATCCCGCCAGTAGACTTAAGGGAGTTATTACTCGAAGTTGATGCTTGGACAGGCTTTACTCAGGAATTTACCCATGTTAGGGAGTCCGAGGCGAGAGCGCAAGGGTTACACATCAGTGTATGTGCGGTGTTGATGGCTGAAGCTTGCAATATCGGTCTAGAACCATTGATCAAATCGAATGTACCCGCCCTAACTCGACACAGATTAAGTTGGGTTAAACAAAATTACTTTCGAGCAGAAACATTAACTAACGCCAATACTAGGTTAGTTGATTTCCATATAAAACAACCATTAACAAATTCTTGGGGTGACGGGAATGTTGCTTCTGCGGATGGAATGCGTTTAATCTCCTCAGCAAAAACAGTGAATGCAGGTCCGAATCGGAAATTCTTTGGTGCTGGACGTGGGATCACTTGGTACAACTTCATTTCAGATAAATATTCGGGGTTTCATGGGATCGTCGTGACAGGAACGTTACGAGACTCACTCTATGTATTGGAGGGAATACTGGAGCAGCAAACAGGGCTCAATCCCATTGAGATCATGACAGATACCGCCGGAGCGAGTGATATTATCTTTGGTTTATTCTGGTTGTTAGGATTCCAGTTCTCCCCTCGATTGGCGGATGCGGGAGAAGCGGTATTTTGGCGAGTAGATAAGTCTGCTGATTACGGGCCGCTAGATGATTTAGCTCGAAGTTGCACGGATCTTTCAAAAGCCGAAGAACAGTGGGATGAAATGATGCGAACCGCTGGCTCATTGAAGCTTGGCACTATTCGGGCATCCGAGTTGGTTCGCTCTTTGCTCAAGAGCAGTCGTCCATCAGGTTTAGCACAAGGCATCATGGACGTTGGAAGAGTGAACAAAACTTTGTACTTGCTTAATTATATAGACGATGAAGACTATCGTCGCAGGATTTTAACACAACTCAATAGAGGAGAAGGTCGGCACGCAGTCGCTAGAGCGGTTTGCTATGGTCAACGTGGAGAAATCAAAAAGCGCTATCGAGAGGGGCAAGAAGATCAGCTGGGCGCTTTAGGCATCGTGACCAATGCTATTGTGTTATGGAACACTCTCTATATGCAGGAAGCATTAGATTGGATGCGATCCAATAATGAAGAAATTATAGAAGAAGATATATCTCGGCTATCCCCATTAATATATAAACATATCAATATGTTGGGTCATTACACATTTACCTTGCCAGAAGACTTAGAGAAAGGAGAGTTAAGGCCTTTAAACCTTAATAATGGTTATAAATACTGAGTCGACGTGTGAAGCATAAATGATTTATAATCAATAACTTAACCCTCTAAGCGTACACTTTCGTTCCGTTGGACCTCAAACCCCGTTAAGGAATCAAGAGCGGGTGTTCTCGCCATAACTAATGCCATTGCTTCATGAGGATGGCTTTGCCCAAAATTTGTTTTCGTCAACAGCATTTGTATATTTTTCTGCGCCTTTAACTGCTCCATACACTCAAGTTGTGCTTGTTGCTGAAAATGAGATTGATAGAATGCATCGTTCTCGGTCGCTGCGTGAGCCGTGGCGCACCACAATTCGCCGTAATTTGTCCCCCGCATCATTTGGCCTAGCCATGCCGTTGTTAAAGATTTGCAAATATCCGGTTGATAACGATTTGCTTCATACAGTGTCATACTCATTATCGTCTTAGCCCTTTTGTGAATTCTGTCGATAAAGACCACCATGGGTTTACCCGTGGATGAATGTTCCAAAATTACGATCACCAGGCGAATTACTTTTGGTTAAAGCTTTAGCGTTGGTCTTCCCAAGGGGGTCTACATTAATTTCCTATGGGTTCTATTTTGTTCAATCAATATAAATATAGTTGAATAATAGTGTCTTTTCACAATGACCAGACCAGGCTAATTGTTGCTCTATAATTTGTCTATAATCGAGTGAGTATCAATGTTTTTTCCTTCAACTAACAAGGCATTGGCTGTCTCTGACCTTTGGTAAACCCTCTTTCTCTTGTCATGATGTTTGCTCGCTCGATGTTCGACATGATTTATATGTTTGTAATAACACAAACCAACTTAGAGCAAAAAGCAGACACAAAATAAGAAGCGTGACAACGTGACTCGAATGTCGGGAGCGAAATAGCTTGGGACAAGGCAAAAAAAGCCGCCTCGCAAACACGAAGCGGCCTAGCTTAAGCAATAATAATCTCAACAAAGTAAGAGTCTCGCAATGAGACACCTCCTTTATCTGAGAAGTATTCTATCAATTTACACATTGGCTATCTACCCTGCTATTGATAAGGCTAAGTAAAGTAAAACCTTTGTCCCAATCACAAAAAAACAAGGCGCGCTAACCCCGATAAATAGCCCCGCTATTTACCTTGGTCTTCAAATACACGGTTCATGGAGAGCGCTATTGTCTTTTACTTATCAAGCTCTGCAGCAATATCACGCAAGACAATGGCCCATTGCTTTCTAATGTCGCTTTTCAGTGCCGCATTATCAAAACACTGCTTGAGCGAGAACGACGACACGGGGATCTCCGGTGACAGGTTAATGCTGACATGGCCAGTTGCGATATTATCAATGACCAAAGTGGGCTTGATAGGCCAGGACAAGCCCTTGGGGTCGGTTTCATACTGCATAACTCACCTATCCGCTGATAGCGTTTATTATTAAAAGTATTAGGGTGACACTTTAATCATAGCGGGTTGGTGGGCATTGTTAATAGGTGGCAATCAATCTCTAACTATCTCTATGACAATCATGATTTTTTATTTACTCCCGTTAAAATCGCCCTTTCATTTTGAGCGTTTCGCTAGTCAGAATAACTATTTGACTGAATTCGTAGCCAAAACACCCCATCAGAGATGATAAGCACCTTAAATTACTGGTATCCTTGTGTTTATTTTATTGACAAAGATTCGTATGAGATATCAGTCTTCCCCTTATGCTCCCGAAGAAAGGCAAGAAACCACAAGAGAGCGCGCGGAGCGTCAACGCCAGGAGCGCAGAGCGGAACTAACCTACACAGCTAAGGATTATCAACGTTGGGCTGAAAACCGTGAACGGGTTATTGCTGAGCGTGCCGCTGCACAGCAGGCCTACGATCTTACTAAAAAGGAGTGGGATAAGGAGTTACAAGAGCAAGCGAAAGAATATCAGTGGGATACATCTCAACAAACCAATGTCAGCATTGCTGTTATGACAGTTGAAGAAGCGAACGAGTACTTAGATTTACTCATGAAAGACACTCACGGAGAACTTTCTACAGGCAAAGACTATACAGGCGTAAGCATGGGATTAAAAGGTGCCTATGAAGTTGCTAAAGAGCTTGGCGGATGGGGAGCAACCGCTAAAGCGGTCGATATCAATGGAGTGACGAATATTGTGGTTGAGAATTACAAACCTCGATATTTGGATCTCGGTATTCGCTGGCAGGAAGCGACACCTCAAATGCTTAAAATCGGTTACGCACTGAATACAGTCAAGGGCAATATTAATTTCTTGAAAGGCAACATCTATGTAGAGCTTGTTTTCAGTGGTGCAGTTAATGCTGTGGATTACATACTGCATGATGAAAAAACTTTGGGGGAAGTTGTCGGTCAATATTCCGCTGACGTGGCCAAGGGAGTTGTTGCTGGCATTGCTGCACAAGGGTTTACTCTAGTTATTGGTGGGATAGCTGCGTTTGCTTTTGGCGCAACACTACCCGTGGCTATCGGTTTAAGTGTTTTTGCTGTATCTGCCTTTGTCATTGGTGGGTACGTTTCGGATATTGATGATCATTATGAATACACAAAGCCATTAAAAGAAAAAATAAAGGAGCTGATTGATGAAAGTTAGTCGGTTTAAAGCTCTTCTTTTCATGCTGGCTTGTAGCCCAATGATTTGGATTTCTTGGGAACAATCTACAAGGATTATTAATAACGTCAATCATCTAAGTGACGTGATAAAAGTTAGCGGTGCTGTCAATGATGCGTCATCTTTTGCTGGTCTCATGATATCCGTTATAGCGTTTACATTTTCAACGATACCTTTAATCACTGGAAAACAGGCGAAATGGGTTCCTAAAATAGTGTTCATCATTTTAGGCTTGCTAACTATGTTGTCGTTTATTACTGGCTGGGGTATGAATGTAGCGTTGAAAAAAGAAATTGCGAGTAGAGGCTATATAGAATGCACATCTAAACGAGAGCTGGCTTTGAAGTTTTCAAGTAGAACTTATGCTTTAGACCCTAAGTTGTGTGATTAAATTATCCCGCAATTCCTTTGCACACAAAACCTGCTAGCGCGTGCACATCCTGCGTATTAAGCGACAATTAGATTGACAGGTTGATCTGCTGGGCAAACTCTCTATTGGGAAGCTTCTGTTCATCAACGTGTCAGCAAGATATTGGCTGACGGATGCGTTATTTGACCGGATTAGGCGTATACTTACTCTTCTTTTTGCTCGTGTCTCTGCGATAGCATACGCCTGCTAAGTACAGTGATAACGATTCCTAAAAGGGTAGTACTTGTACCAACGATAAGAACAAACGGCCAAGAGAAATCTTTGTTTATATACCCTTGAACACCATAGGAGCAAAGTAACATACCAAAGAAAAAACATAGAAATCCTACTGAAGAAGTGAGTTTTCCCATGTGTGATTCCCCATGCGTCGAAGATACAAGACTATTAATGAAGTCAACTGTATTGAAAAGGTTAGAGAGTAAATCAACTTTAATATTAGCTCGATATGAGTTTTATTGCTTATCTTTATTCGAGGGAAGAGCATTAGTAGTTAGAAAAGTATAATTCGACATCAATGCTTCAGCAGCTTCGACATCGATGGTCATTGTTTGATGAGCATTTTGTTTGGCCTGTCCTAATTCATATTGAATGACTGAGAGCTTTGCTTCTATTTCCAATTCCAGTTTAGTGATTTCATCCATTTTCGTTCCTATTCATGCCGGTAGTATTTGTAAGAGTCGCTGAGT
Organism: Vibrio zhanjiangensis; assembly: GCF_030161235.1. Taxonomy (GTDB): domain Bacteria; phylum Pseudomonadota; class Gammaproteobacteria; order Enterobacterales; family Vibrionaceae; genus Vibrio; species Vibrio zhanjiangensis. Next base: position 40,413 of record NZ_BSPW01000096.1, read on the forward strand.
AGTATCAAAAAACGCTCCGAAGCCCAACACGAGTGTGCTTAAATGCGAGTGTATAGTAATTTGCGTGTCAATAACCTGTAAGAGTCTCATTTTTATTACTTTAAAGACTCACGTTTATCTTGGCTGACAAGGGTTAAGGTAATGTTCAGTAATGCTAGGCCTGAAGTGACCAAGCTCCTGACTGACGATCCCCAAACTGTGCTCACAAGTACCGCCAGGGACTGCGAACATGCGATTCTGTGCGTAATCATACCTTAGGCCATGAGCGCCCCGTGAATACCCAAGTACCGATTTGGACAGCTTGGAAAATGCATCACTAAAACGTTTACCACCACTGAGGTCATAGTAGGACGTCAGCTTGACCCCACGGTCGATGACCGTTTTTGGTGTGGCAAGCCGCCGCCGCTCAAGCTCATCAGCCAGATCGTGCGGGACCATCACCGCACGCAATAGCCCTCCTTTGCCATTTACGACATACTTAACCCCGTCCAAGCCCTTGAACAGGTCATCTCGCCATTGTCTTCGTGTCGATGGAGCTTGTTCATCAAGCCTTCTCAGTGTCAGTAACTCCTGTGCTCGTAGGCCAGAACGGTAACACAGCTGAGTCGACAGCCTGGTATGAGGCTTTTGTCTGGCCATGATTTTTTCGACAGAACGCGGTGAATAGGCGCGGTTTGTCCATTGTCGCTCGGGTAAATGACTGGGTAATGTCAGCGTGATACCTGGCTTTTTAATGGCAAGCATTCGTTCTAACACGCGTTTTTCATTCTGTAATGTCCGTTTAGATACCGAGTCTTTGCGCTCATTTAACCACTGCTTTGCTTGCTTAGGTTTAAAATATTGAATGTCACGAACATTGAAGCGCTTTAATACCAAAAGCGCGGTATTCAAATGATGATGAAATGTTCTGACACTGCGAATCGCGTGTTTATTATCAGCCGTTTTACTTTCGCCCAAAGCGTTATAATGTTGATTGAAAAACGCCTTTATTTTGTATTTAACAATTTTTTCTTGTTTAGGTGTGAAAGGGGATAGCTTTTCCATTTTTTTAATGACCTAGAAATTGTGTTAGTAGCGCAATGGATCTTTTTGTAAATCATAAGCCACAGTTGTATTTCTCTTAGCGTACAGTCTTCTTCATGTCGAAGAAATAATACCTCATGCTTCATAAGTTCTAGCTTTGGATATAAGTTGTAACCAATCATCCAAGAATCATTCAATGATTTTTTATCTGCCTCAATCGTATGACCTTTCCATTTTTTTATATAGTGGTGTAAAGCGTTATGACTTATCTCTATGGGCGTAATTTTTGCCACAATTCTTGCGATGGAAGAAACAGAGTAGTCTTGTTGGTGCAATAGTAAGATCCAATCTCGATAAGGATCTAACTTGCTTTTATTGAGTTGACGAGCTTGACGCTGGATAATTTGGCTTTGCTGCCTCAATGTCGCCTGTTGTTTTTTTGAAAGAAAGTGAGTCATACTTTATACACAATAAAATAAGCAATTACAGGGTAACATCAATAAAAATCAGCGCTTATTGAGATCACCAAAATCTGCACCCATGATACTTTTGGATCAATCGCCTATGACATGCCTCAAAAGCCACCAAGCATCTACAGTTTGAAGCCTCCCTCAGGGCCAAATCTCAGTCGGCCCTGAGGGAGGTGAAATGGAAAAACAGAGAGAAAATAGCCAAGGTTGAGGCAATCAGCTAATAACACTGAGGCAAATCGTTTTTTATCTCTGTCAATAGGCATCCAGCATAAACAATAAAAGGCGATGTCATCGCCACCTTATTCAAACCTAATAGAAGAGGTTTGACCATGAAACAATGATTAATAGGATGAGGCAATTAATATTAATGGTTAAACCATCATTGATTTATGAATTGCCTTTATTAAATATAAACTGATTAATACTTGTTTAAGCTATTTTATTATTATTTTGTGATGTATTTCAATGAATATAATGAAATAAAAAGAAATTAAAAATGATTACCACAATTGTTATTTTTTGTCATCAATTAGACGGATTTAATTTTGTGTTTTTTTTGTTTCTTCTAATCCGTGACTTATTCGTTTTGTTTTTTAAACTGATGATGATTTGTCTTTTTGTTAGACAAAGTAAACGTAATCGATAAACAAATGAAGATAATAGGAAAAGACGATGGCAAGAGGTATTTTTACATTTGATGGCAATATAGGCCAAGCACCAGAAATCCGTTTTCAACCCGGTAATGAACGTTCTGAAGATCAACCAAGACCATTATTAAAACTGACCGTAAAATACGACAGACTCGTTAAGTCCAATCATCCAGATCGACTGTATGATGATAAAGGCGGTTTTTGGGTCAATGTGGATTATTGGAAAAAGAATGCTGAAGAAGTTGCCAAGTTATTAAAAAAGGGCATGCGAGTGCGAGTCGAAGGCGAGCTCAGAATCGACACATGGGAAGACAAAAATAACCCAGGCCAAATGCAATCAGGAATGGCGTTAACCGCTGAGTCCATCACCATTGTCCCATCACGAATTGAATCGATTGGAATGAAATCCAGTCAAGCGGCGAGTTCTCAGTCGGCGCCTATCGAACACTATAGCAACGCGATGATGGGGATTGACTGAACGTGAACGCATCCAAACGTTCACAGGTTGATGGTTGAGGTTTAACGGAGGGAATATGGCCAATATGAGCCGAGCCATTGTGTTGCTGCGCCAGCGACTCAAAGCCAGGCAAGAAGGAGACGCGGCCCAGCTGACCGCGTTGGATCAGGACATTGCGGCTTGCCAGCCCTATGTCTGGCAAGTTCAACAAGCCCTAAAATTCAACACTGACGGTATGACGTTATCCAAGGTCTATCCCTCTTGGGTTAAAGCACGCTTGAGGAGAATGACATGAGGCTGTATTTGTGTGAAAAGCCGTCTCAGGGAAGAGACATTGCAAGAGTGTTGGGGTGTCACGAGAAGCAGGAAGGCGCACTGAAAGGGCACAGGGAGATTGTAACCTGGGGCTTTGGGCACTTACTCGCACTCGCAGACCCTGATGAATACCACGAGTCGTTGGAGCAGTGGTCTCTTGATGATTTACCGATTTTGCCCTCTCCTTGGAAAATGGTGGTTGGAGAAGGGAAGGCCAAGCAAGTCAAAGTCATTGCGCGGTGGCTTAAGCAGGCAAATGAAGTGGTCATTGCAACGGATGCGGATCGGGAAGGTGAAGTCATTGCTAGGGAGCTCTTAGCGTTTTTGGGCTATCAAGGCCCTGTGCAACGGCTTTGGTTGAGCTCTCTAGATGAAGCGAGTGTGCGAAAAGCCTTAACGCATTTAAAACCGGATCAAGAAACCTGGCCTCTGTATCAGGCGGGGTTAGCGCGCTCGCGCTCGGATTGGTTATTGGGTATGAACCTTACTCGGTTGTGTACCCTAATTGGGCGCCTGCGGGGCTATCAAAGCGTCTTGTCCGTTGGGCGAGTTCAAACGCCAACGCTGCGTTTGGTGGTTGAACGAGATTTGGCTATCGCCCAATTTGTTTCTGCCCCGTTTTATCAGGTGAAAGCGCTCGTGCATCCCGCCTCGCCCTTTGTTATGCAGTGGCAAGTACCGGAAGACGCAAGTGACGAGCAAGGACGTTGTTTATCGAAAGCGCGTGCCCAAGCTGTGCTGTCACGATGTCAATCGCAAATGGGGGAGGTAATTGAAGCGCAGACAAAACGCGTTAAAGCGAAACACCCCGCGTTGTTTTATCTTGGCTCTTTGCAAAAAGCGATGTCGTCTCGTTATGGGTACAGCGCGAAAGCGGTCCTTGATGGTGCACAAGCGTTGTATGAAACCCATAAGCTTACCACATACCCGCGTACCGACTGTGCGTTCTTGCCTTGTACTCAACAAGGCGACATTGCGGCTATTTTTGATGCACTGCACACCCACAGTGACTGGAAGGAGTGGGTATCGATGGCGGACCCGACGATAAAAAGTGCTTGTTGGAACGATAAGAAAGTCGCACAAAGTTCTCACCATGCCATTGTTCCAACCCCAAAATCGGGGGATTTGTCTCGCCTATCTCCGATTGAGCGCGACCTCTATCAAGCCATTGTCCAGCGCTACCTCGCTCAGTTTTACCCTGTCGCCGAAGACGATGCGACCAGTGTCGTATTGGCGTGTATGGGCGAGCGTTTCAAAGCCAGTGGTAAGATTGAGCAAGTGAAGGGTTGGCGGGTGATCATGAAAGACAATGATCGAGATAAAGCAGAGGATAAGGAGGAGCAATCACTCCCCATGCTGACCGCTGGAATGACGATAGCCATGACCCAATTAGAGGTCGTCGATAAAAAAACGTCGCCGCCTTCGCACTACACTGAGGGCACATTGCTTGATGCGATGGCCAATATTGCTCGCAGTGACGCAGTCCCTCGGCAGTTTAAGGCGATTTTAAAAGAAACGGCAGGTCTTGGAACCGAAGCGACGCGCGCTGATGTGATAGAGAGCCTAAAGAATCGAGGCTTTATAGAGACGAAGGGGAAAACCTTGCTGAGCTCTGCATCAGGACAAGCGTTTATTGCTGCTCTGCCAAATGAAATAAGCAGTCCGATCATGACCGCACTTTGGGAGCAAGGCTTAGATAGCATTGAAAAAGGCCAGGGAACCTTGGATGCCTTTATGCATCAGCAAACCCAATTTGTGTCTACGTTAGTTGAGAAAATGAAAAACGGCACAATCAAGTTGAACCTGCCCAAAATAGAGCAGCCGACGATGCCATGTCCTGTATGTAAGAAAACCATGCGATTGATCCACGGTAAATCTCAGTTTTGGGCCTGCGAGGACAAAGACGTTTGTGGGTTGATCCTTGATCACGTGCGTGGGAATGTGGTGAAGCACCAGTCTTGCTCATGTGGCCAAGGCGTGTTGATTCGGCGGTCTGGAAAGAAGAAAGGGGGGCACTACTGGGGATGCAGTGCTTGGAAAAAAGGGTGTCAGCTTCGGTATTTTGACAACAAAGGTAAGGTAGGCGAGCGCATAGCAGAAAAGGCGCCGATGACTTCAAAGGAGGGAGTTTCATGAAAGTTAGGTTAACCGAACCTCAATGTCAGGGGTTATTGTCACTGTACTCTGAACGGGATTTTCCGATGAAGAGTCGTGAGGCGGTCAGGCTACGTCTGGTTGATGGCCTGAGTTATGAACAAGCAGAGCGATGCTCTGGCGTGAGCAAGCGCAACATTCACCGAGGAGCCAGAAAGCTCGAGCGAGCTCATAAAGTCATGATGGCGGTCTATGGTACACAGACGAATGGCCAAAGATGATGCCTAGAAAGATGGACGCTCATAAGTGTGGATAGCACGCGATCACATGAGCAAAAAAGCCATCATTTTCTCGCATTTTTGGCGTCAAACTACTTTACACCTATTGGTTTTTTGCTACCCTAAAAAGGCTTAAAACGTTCGTCACTCACGTTAAGTAGTGTCAAGCACACGGCTCTGCCTTAAATGCCTCTTGGAAGCGTGTCGCGGTCTGACTCAGTCAGATTGAAGAGATTAAACCCTTCTTTATTGAGAGAAGGAACACAGTAACGGTCTTACTGTGGTCAACACAACCATTACCCACGCGGGAAAATCATTTTCCGCAGGGAAGATAGTTTTTTCTCGCTTTTCATTTTTTGATTAAAGAGAGAAAAACGATGTCTACAAACACTACCCAACAACCCCAACGCCATTTTGATTTGCACACCAAAGGATTTGGTTATCTTAATCGTATCCGCAAAGTCATACCGCGTAAGGGTCAGCCATTTTGGGCGGTCGAAATCAATTGTCTTCATGGCAATGATGGAGAATCGACCCGCTTCGATTGCAATGTGGTTGGTCAAGAGGCCATTGCATTGTTCGAACAGCATCTGGCTGAGGTGAAGAAAGAAGATAACGTCATGGCCAGTGTGGTCATGGGCGATATCAATCTTCATTCGTTTATCTATACCAACGGTGATAAAGCCGGCGAAAAAGGTGCTTGCATCAAAGGCCGACTTTTAAAAGTGAAGTATCTGAAGGTTAATGACTCTGTGGTGTATACCTCAGAGCCGCCTAAGACACACGCTGCCTAAACACAACCTATCAGCCTGCCCCACTTGTTGGGGCAGCGCCTTCACCCTCGCGGGAAGTTCATTTCCGCTGGGGAATGCTTTCTCGCTTGCGATCACATCAATGAAAGAGAAAGATAATGAACGACACGATTCAAAGCGCACTGCGACAGCTTGTCATCTACTCGCCTAAACATGCGACTCATTACGATTTGTCCACTCAAACGTATTGGTCAACGAAGGAGGATCAAGTGCGTTGGTATTGCTTGACGAGTAAACAGTGGTTAGACGGAGATTTAACCTGTGAACAGGTTAAAGATGATGAAAACCCAAACAACTCAATGCTCGACATTGAGAACATTTGGCATCACAACTTTGCGACACTGTCTATGCAAGCTTGCTCTTGCGGATCACCAAAAATGGCAATCACCATCAATGGCATTTTTGCAGGATCTGGTGAGCAAAAAGACGGCGGCTTTCTTGAATGCCACCGATGCGGTGTCAATGCGGAGGTCACATGCCTTGAGGCCTTTGAAAAAAGCGGACTGTTGCCTGAGCTTGAAAAAACGATGATGACATTAATGTCGATGTCTCAGTGTTTCAAGCGTTCTGGTTTTTAGGTTTAAGCGCTTTCACTACCCTTGCGGGATAACCTCGCATGGGCGGGTGTTTTCTCGCTTTTAACGACGACTTAACGTAATTGATTGAGGAGAAAACATCATGCAAAAACCTTTGAGTACAGAGCAGCAAAAGGTGATGGTTGAGCGGTGTCAGGTGTTGTTCCTGTACTATAGTGTGGTAGGCCGGAATCGTCTCGATGCTTATATGGCATGGGATGCAAGGAAGGCTGAGCACATGCTCAATACATTGTATGAGTTAGTCCAAACTTGGCCAGAACGTTACCCTGAAATGAAGTACGTGTTTATGGCTGAGGCGAGTAGGCTCAGTCTTTGGCATGATTACTTTATGAAGAAAGTGCAGGCTGAGATGAAGTCTCAGGAAGAGCCGAAGACGCAACAAGCTACCCAGACCTCATTGTGGGGGCGTGTTCAGCAGGTATTCACGCGAGATGCATCACATTCACAGGAAGGTATGCCGGTGACTTTGCTTCCCAATAAGGAGGCATAATGTTCTGCGCTGACACTCCAGAGCGGATTGCCATCGGTGCTCGTGTGTGCACACAAGATCGGCATTCACAGGCGAAGAAGGAAATCGATATCATGATCCCTGATACGCTGTTGGATAACGAATATTTTGGTGAACGTATCGCACTCAATGTGGTGGGGATGGTACTGAACCAAATGGGCTTAAATCGAGCCTTTTATATTAAGGAATGGGTACTCAAGCCGATGGCTTGATATCCCGAACCATTGAACCTTCAAACCCTGCCCATGTTAGGCAGAAGGAGACAATGACAACAGGGACCTCAGTTGGACCCTACTGCGCTCGCTCAGCGATGAATACAGAGCACAAAGTGAGTCAGCTCGTCTGTACTCACTTTTCTTAAGACAGTCACAGAGTGATTAAGAACCACTCAATATTCCCACTAAGGTGCAACCTATTCCTTAGTGGGATAGTGTTGCCTCATTACTAAAGGTAAAGGTTATGAACAACACTCTCACTATTGAAGATGGCATCGGAAACACGGTTTATGTGCCTGACTTTATTCGTGAAAATGTACTTAATCTGGAAGGACATAAGTACACCACTGAATGCCCAGAATGTGGCGCAACGGCTATCGAAAAAGATTACGACAGGAATGATGGGGGCTGCATCAACAGCTATTACTCGATAAGTTGTACTGCCTGTGATTATCATGATTGTGATGATGACTTTTGTGGTACATGTGAAGCCGTTTTTGATGCAGAGTTTGGTCGAAACGATCAACTCTTTGAGATGGCTGGTAAAGTGGATTTGATGCTTGACCATCTTGTTGACACGTTAGCGACCCAAAAACATGTCAAAGCGTCAGTGATAACAGAGATGAAACTGATGTTGTTATCAGACTCTGAGTTGCCAGCGCTCTTTAATCTGATTTATGTCCCACGGGGCGTGAGTAATCGACGACACATTCAAAGGCAGTTACTGGATGCGAAGTTTAACCGGAATTTGGAGGAAAAAATCAACCAAGCGAAGAACGAAATATAAATACTGAATCATCATTCAGTGATCAAACCACGACCACTAGGGTAAGCCATTCCCTAGTGGAGTGGTTTACCTCTCAAAGAGAGGAAACAATATGGATACGAAAATACAAAGCGAAAGCGAATATCAGAAATTATTAAAGCAACTTGTGGATACCTATAGCCACCCTTTGTTCGGTGATATCCCTGTTCGGGGTAGTTTTGAAGAGGATGAAAAGTGCTTTTCTTCTATTGAGAAAAAACCAGATGAATGGGACGAGTTAAGAGGTTCTTATATGGGGAAAGTAGGAGAACGGTGTCATGATCGAAGTTCAATTTTGGTCTGAACGTAAAAACGCTTACTTTTGCCAATGGGATGGATTTAGTGGTTACTTAACTGAAGAAGACTTAGATTTTGAAGAGAAGTACGGTGACGAAGTTATTTAGAACTGTGCAGCATAGAGAATGATTGACTTTAATGCCCCGTTATTCGGGGCATTGTTATTTTATCTTCAGAGTCTTGGTTTTATTAAGTCACCCCATCGCAATTATAATGGCGTCTCCATGTGGACATTTATTATTAAAAAGTCTATATTTGGAATGCGAGGAGTAAGAGAGATGAGTACAAGTATGCCAGCAGTCAATGCTTATGATGCAGTATCAAAAAAGAAAATGGCACAGGTGGGTTTTAAAGCCGCAGTGAACATTATGGATAACTGGGGGTGTAGCTCAGGCGAGATACAAAAAGTATTACGTATAAAAAAATCAACGTTTCATAAATACAAATCGAATCCAGAGAGCATCAGTTTGGATGATGACCAACTTGAAAGGTTGAGTTATATCGCCAACATTCACAGTAGTTTGCGGATTGTGTTTGACAACCCTGAAAATGTTCGAGGTTTTATGACGATGAATAACGGCAATGCCTTCTTTAATGGAAGAACGCCGCTATCTATCATCAGCAGTGGCAAATTCTCAGATTTGTATGAAGTATTTTGTCGTGTCGATGCACTTCGGTCAGGACAATGGGGATAGACAGTGAGTGAGACCCAAAGTTATAGGTTGATTGCATCCAAATATCCGCCGATAAACTTGTTTGATGACGTGGTTGATCCTGAGGATTTTGAAATCATGTATCAACTTCAAGCGCTAACCAACCCTCGGATACAAGACGAAGCAGGGAATGTGTCACTCATTAAGCCAGAAGAGATCCCTTACCATTGTAAGCGAGGTCGAAGCTATGCGGTGGCGGCGTTCACCCACATTAACCGCGATGGCTCTCGGTTTGCGGATGGGAGTTTCGGAATGCTCTACACAGGGGATACCGAGATGACCGCGATCAAGGAAGTGGAATATCATCAACATCGTTGTTGGTCAAAGGTTGAAGGTCTTCACTATGACCGACTGGTGTTTCGAGCACTTCGAGTGACTTTTGATGCGACTCACCTGTTCGATGCGCTTGATAAACCCATGGACGATCCTATCTACGATGCAGAGTGTTACACCGCTGGCCAAGCGCTGGGACGTCGTGTTCGAAACGATGAAACGCTGAATGGGATTGTTTACCGCTCTGTGCGTCATGAAGGGGGTATCTGTTGGGCACTCTCTACTCCCAAAGTTGTCAGTGATGTGGTCCAGTGTTATCACTTGGAAATGATATGGGATGGCCATCAAATCAGCCATATTGAAAAAATTACCACACTCACCGATTAAACCTGAGATTCCCTTACTCTTCTCGCCCCTTATTAGGGGCTTTTTTATGTTCACAATAAATAACCTATTGCCTACCACAAAATACTCCTATTGTCACGAAACAGCAGCGCTTAAATTCATACGAAATTAGACCCTCCTATTTTCCCCAGCTTTTGTCTTCCTTGGTATCGTTTCTGCCAAGCGTGGTTCTGTCCTAGTTGAGAGAGGGCCCATGTTGAATGTAAACGAGATAACTCAAGGAGAATGTCATGAAACCCTCCCAAATGGTGGTTGGGGTACTGTTGTTGTCAGGGTGTGCGCATGAGCCACCGCCTGTCACACCGATACCAATATCGATGCCGCCATCGAATTTACGTGTGGCGCCCGAACTGACCGACAAACCTGTGGTTCAAACGAGTCGTTACACGTTAGCCAACCCCGCTTCAGGGGCAGCATTGGTTGATATTTTGAATGTCCCTGTGGAAGTGCGTATTCCCAAAGTGGGTCCGATGAACATCGGTGATGGCCTGAACTTTTTGCTCAATGGCAGTGGTATGGCACTGCGCACGCCGACCTCTTATGGTGAAGCGCAGCGTTATCGTCAACCCTTACCCCTCGCTCACACCAATATGGGCACCATGCCTTTGCGTGAAGCGTTGCAAGTGATAGGTGGTGAAGCGTTTGAATTGGAAGAAGACGTGGTGAAAAGGGAAGTGGGCCTTCGCTTGAAAGCTGGCTACCACTGGGATGCCCCCACACCAACGCAGGCGGTGACGGTGTCACAATTTGATTCTGTGCAACGCCCTGCATCTCTAGGCGCTTTGGGTGCCGCGTCTTCAGGCGAATCGTTAATCGACACGCTTTATGGCCAGTCTGCTCGAAAAGACACCAAAGGTAAGAGTTCAACGAAACCTTCCAAAGCGAAGAAGCCAAAGACCGTTTTCAAGCTTGCGAAAGGCGAGCGCTATAGAGAGGCAGTGATGCGATGGGCGAGACAAGACGGCTATAAACAAGTGGCCTTGGCGCAAGACCCCGCATTTTTACAAGCACTGGATGCCTTGTCGCCACAAAGCTGGACGGTCACAGGCAGTCTTGCCCAATCTGTTGCAAGGCTCAGCGCAGAAGTCTCTGAGTTACGAACGCTCTCGGTTGACCAGCGTCCGTCTCTGAAATTGGCAGGGTTTCATCCTTGGTCCAATCAGCGTACGACGACAACCGTCGTAGAAGGGACTTCACTCAAAGATGCCACGCATCGTTTGGTGAAAGATTACGGTTGGCAGTGGGACGACGCTCATTCATGGCAAGCCGACGATTTACCCTTTACGGGCGCCTACCCCATCGTGACCCCGAAATACGACATCACTCAGGCCTTGGCCGTCGTCCTTGCACAATACCCGCTTAAAGCGCAAAAGCTCGATGCGACTCAAACCATTTACATTCGTGAGGCGAATCAATGATACGACATACCATCCTTTGGGCGACCTTGGCTCTGGCTTTATTGGGCTGTGAAACCATGGGGTTCAACGAAGCAAAAAAGCGTAATGACGAGTCCTCGGCTGTGCTCAGCCGAATTGAAACCTATCGTGGGCCCAATCTGAGCAAAGTGGTGTCCATTGAGCAGCCTCCGGTCAATTTGACGCCCATTCGACCGGAAACACAGACGCAATATTTACAACATCGGGTCAAAATAAGAGCCGAACTACCCTTATCCATGGTGTTAACGGATGCGCTCAGTGCCACCGGTATCGACGTCTGGTACGGCGACGGTGTGAGTCCCGAAATGGCGGTGAATATCGACCATGAAGGCACATTGTTAGGCTTACTGAATAAGCTTGAGCGTCAGTTAGATCTTGGGTTCACCCCAAGCGGGAAGACATTAAAAGTGGAGCAATACGTTTCCCGCACGTTTGAGTTGGTGCTTCCTCCAGGGCTGTTGAGTGACCAAATTGGTGGTGCAGACCAAAGCAGTAACAGTGATGAAGAAGGCTCGGCACGAGTCGATGGCCAGTTTGTCACCCTATCAAGCAGTGATGTGGATGTGTTTAGCGAAGTCGCCGAAGGTGTTCGAGGCTTACTCGCACTTGATGCCCAAAATGGTAAAGGGACGAATGATAAGGCCCTGATGGGCAGTGTACGCTCTGTGCCTTCCTTGAGCCGTTTAGTGGTTCGCACAACCCCTGCTCGAATGAAAGAGGTGGCGGACTTTGTTGAGCAGTCGAAAGCCGCGTTAACAAGACAAGTGGCCCTTGATATTCAAGTGCTGGAATTTCGCTCTAACCTTGGTCACAACCGTGGTATCAACTGGGATTTGGTGCGGGAAATGGGCAGTGGCGGCAGTCTCAGCTTCTTTGTGCCAGGAACCGACCTGATTTCTAATGGGGTCAGCCCAGGTCTTGCCTTCACCGGTGGCGGAAAATGGGACGGCAGTAGTGCCCTAATTAATGCGCTAAACCAGCAAGGGCAGGTATCAACGGAAACGCCAATCACTATCTTGGTTCAAAACCATCAGACTAACCACATTACTCAAGGTCGCACGATTGAATTTCTTGAAAACCTCAGCTCTGATTCAAGCGAAGGCGTTGTCAGCACTGAGACTGAACGGGGGAAACGCCGCGAAGGCGTGGACTTTATCGTGGTGCCTAACATTCAATCCGATCATGTTTATCTTCGCACCTCAGGGATGTTGACCAAAATCGAATCGCTAGAACGTCAGCAAGTCGCGGGTGAACTCTTAATTTTCCCTCAAATGCGCGAAGCCAAGATCAACTTTGCCAACAAACTCAAATATGGGCAGACCATTATCATTGCTTCTGTGTCTCAGCAAGAATCCCAAACGGAAGGCAATTCGTTCATGGGTATCCCTTTATTAGGTAACACCAGTGCGGTGAAACAACGCGTTGATACCCTAGTGCTTCTAACGCCTAGGAGGGCTGACGGATGAGCCAGGTAGCGATCAAGGTAGCGGTCTTGCCTCACCAAGGCAACATCTTTCGTACCAGACGGCGCCTAGAAAAAGCGCACCCTGCACGATATCGCAAAGTGGTGGTGAGAGGTGACTACGTGTGCCTATACACCAGTGATGTGCCTGCGGTAGCCATCAGTGAAGGGTGGGTCGAGTGGTTGATAAGTCAGAGCCGCTCACTGGAGAGTGTTGCGCTCTTTATTGAAGACGCAGAGAAGCTCTTACTTGTCATGGTCGAGCAGGGTGTGGTGAGTGACATTTGTTACCTCCCTAGAGAGGAATGGGTGAGCGTCACCGCAATACAAACCTTATGGATTGGCGAAAGTGCCCCCGTGGGTTTCGAGGGGGATGTGTTTGATGACGTCATCGTCACAGGTCCCTCTCTCAGTAGAGTGACCCGTTTTCCGCTGATTGGCGCGGGGCTTGGCCTTATGTGTATCGGTACTTGGTTGGCATGGAGCCAAATGAGTTCAGAGCCGACACCGCCGACAACCGCCGTTCAAACCGACCCGTTTGAGCATTATCGGCAGCGTATGGCGCAAGGGGTATCGGCGCATCAAACTCTCAGCGCATTGTCGACACTGTGGAGCCTGGCGCACTCTCTGCCCTCTGGTTGGCACGCCGAAAAGATAGTGGGCGAAGGCCATACCGTCACACTCCAGTTTATTCGTACGCCCGCAGGTTTCATGCAGGGTATGACGCTCTGGGCAGCGCAATATTCAGAGTGGGCCCGCTATCTCTCGTTTGATATGCAAGGCGGGAAAATTCAGCTGACATTGACGCCGGATTTAACACCGTGGGTGCATCAAACGGTGACGCCAAGCCAGTCTCAAGCTTGGTTGTCTGATTGGCTGATTTTAGCAGGGGTATCGGCAGCCTCGACGCAGAAATCCGATGACAGTGCCAGTATCACACTCGACATCGATACGCTCAGCCCGAGTCAATGGGTGGTCATCGCCCAGCTTTCTCAAGCACTGCCCGCGCTGGTTGAGCGCTTCAGCTTCTCGATGGGGGAAGCCGGCGCCTTGTCTGGCCCTTTAACGATAACGTTATATGGAGAATCACTATGAACAAAAAAGTGTTGGTCACAACCGTCATCGCAGGGGCACTGACAGTAGGCATCGTCGTCAATTTATTGATGCCAAGTCCGCCCTCGAAGTTAAATCAAGTGACTCAATCCCAAGAGCCGAAATCAGACGTTTCAGAAGTCACCTTTAGTGCAGCGGTGTCTATCGCTCCGCCGCCAACGCCCGTGACGCTACCCCCATTGCCTGATGACATTCAGGTGTATTTGGATAAAGCCAAAATCTTGTCTGAGGTGAAACAAGAGGCTGAGCTTGCCGAAGCAAAAGCCAGGGTGAGGCGGGCCGACCAAGAAGGTCGTGATGAGGTAGGAAACTCACTTGGGCTCGCGGCGCTGCCAAAAGCCAAACGAGCGATGCCAGTGGCAGCAGCGACAGAGTCACAACCCGCTGCATTGCAAGTGCGTGGCATTACTCAAAAAGGCCAATCCAAGGTGGCCAGAGTGTGGTTTAGGCAGCAGTGGCATACCGTCAAAAAAGGTCAGCGATTTGGGCCTTATACCGTGACGCGTATTCAAGATAATCAGCTCACGGTGCGCAGTGAGCAAGGCTCTGAAACGTTCACGGTGGGAGGGTGAAAGCAATGGATGAAGACTTAATGGTCATGCCGGACGCAACCTTGATGGCCTTGTGTCTTGAAGATGGCCACACGGTTGTCGATAGCCAAGGCATCATACATGTAGACGATGCTCAACACGCGCCAAAGCTGAATGTCATCAAGGCCTACGTACGAAATCAGCCAACACATGAAGGACGGGCGCCCGTGGTCAAAAAATCAGACCCTGCGCTCGTGCAGCGTTTGCTTGAAATGGCGCCCTCTATTTCGTCAAAACAGTCGGAAGAGGCCGACCAGTCTCAGATGGCTGAAAAACTGACCGCACTGTGCCAAGCGGCGGTCAATGCCAAAGCCTCTGATATCCACATCGAAGTGGTGCGGCAGGAGACGCGTATCTTGCTTCGTGTGGATGGGAAGCGTCGACAGCTTGATAAGTTGGCCAATGGAGAAAGCGCCCGTTTGCAAAGCGATAAATTGGGTAAGCAATTGGCCCGTTATGCGCTGCAGATGAAGGGCAATCACAACTACACCGAACGGACACCGCTGAACGATCGTTTTGAATTGACCTTAACGTGCGATGGACACGGTGAGAAAGTAGAGCGCGTGGATAAGCGGGTTGAGTGGCGGGTTGCGTTGATGCCACTCGATAGGGGGATCAAAGTGGTGCTGCGCTGCTTGACGCCCCTTGGCGCGCCACTGACCTTCGATGCCATGGATTTGCTCCCCACACAACGAGACTTGTTTATGAGTTGGGGTATTGCGCCCAATTCACCGATAAGTTCCACCTAATCCTATTTCATCAATATTTTCATAT
>NZ_BSPW01000097.1 GCF_030161235.1 Vibrio zhanjiangensis
ATTCTTTCGTTGGTTTTTTTGATTTTTTTATTACTATTTTTGGTGTTTTTATCATCATTTTTATCTTTTCGGGTGTTATCTATAGCTTAGATAAAACTCTCGCATTAAATGATAATGGCAGTAAACGATGGTTATTGAGACTAATAAACTTAATCCTACAACAGTGGTAAATAGTGGTACAACTCAACTCGAATTCAAGAAAAACCCTGTTGCACGTTCACTGACCGGAGCGTCTAACGTGCAAAGAGGGATGAACAGTACGCCGACACTGAAACCAGCGAATGAAAAGGCAAAAGAGGCTCTTCATGAAAAGCGAGCGCCCCAACCTCAAGCCGACTCGTCGGCTGGGAAAAATATGTCGGTCTGGACTGAAAGGACCGACCTATATCAGGAATTTCTCGACTTTGGCTACAACAAGGGAGAAATAAAGGTCAGTGAAGGGCCGTTTAATCAGTTGATTGAATCCTACCCCAGAAAAAAATGCCAGTAGAGAAAAACTGGATGAGATTAAATCACTGATTAATGACAATCCAATCTGGGAAGATACCTTTAAGGGAAGGAAAAAGAAAATACAATTAAGCAGACGTGTCAATGCTGCTGTTGATACAGCTATCAAAGTCAGAAAGCAATTGGAAAAGATAACCCCAGAGGCGATGGAAGCGAAACAAGAGGGGTTTAAACAGGAAGCAAACAAGGCCCACCCCGAAGACAGTAGCAAAGCTGAAGAGGTGTCGACGCAGCGTTATAAACAATGGTTGGAAGAGCAGGGAAGCGAATGTAAAGCGCTGACAAAAAAATTAACACGCTCGGGGATAAAGCCAAAGAGGGTCGGTTGAAATTCGGCCCTGGTCCTAGTTTGGGTTCACACAACTCAGATGCACACTTTGTTTACAGAGAAATGGAAAAGCTGCTTTTAGCGCATAAGCATAAGCATAAGCTTGCCGACGGTGTAAAGCTTGCCCAAAAGTCCTCCGAATACAGGGTGTCTTCCTTTGAAGATATCAAGGAAATGGCAAAGGAGTTATTGCCGTCGCCGCCAACCAGCATAGCAGCCTTAAAAAAAGCGGTCGTCAATGCCGGCCTGAAAACCGAGCAAAAGGTACGAGGTATACAGCATGCGGCGAGTAAGCTTTCTGTCCAGGAATTTAAAGTCCATCATATTGTCAATGACCCCCGTATGGCGTCGATTGTCCGTGCTTCTCATGCAGAAATACTGCTTGAAATACAGGGTGTTCCCTTTGAGACCAGCTCATTCAGCGCATTGATAGAGACGCTGGAAAAACTTCCATTTAAGGAGAAAAAGGCCGTTTATGAGAAGGTAGGGGCGTTGCTTTCACAGCCATCATTTAATACTGAATCACAAGGTCTCTCTGAAAAGGTGGGACAAGCATTGGAAAGCGTGTCATTTAGTTCTCCCGAAAAAAATGAACGCCTCACAGCGGTAAGGGATAAAAGTTTCGAGTTCGGCTCAATTCAGAAAACCCTAGAATGGATTAAGGGACTGGTAAATGACGGTGAGTGTGAAACAGAGCAAAACAGGAAAGCCCTGATGCAGGCAAAGGCCCTTCTAAGTACAGGGTTAATAGATGCTGCCCTTGAACAGCTGAAGGGGGAATCTGAAGCGCCTAAAGAAGGCGCCGAAAATACTGCACCAGATGGTGCTCGGCATAGGCTGGTATATTTTACCACACAATTGCTGGAGCGTACTAAAAAACTGGAGCGAGTCGCTGGCCGGATAGAAAGTGAGATCAGCAAAGAGGGGCTTGAAAAAATTGTAGACAAGACGGTAGGAGACTGGTCAGAAACCAGCACAAAGTCAGATAAAAAGACACAGAAGAAAGCTGAAGAGTTTGACTTTGCAATCAATAGCCTAAAAAAGAAATCCATTCCCACCGTCGTGAGTGAGCTTGGCAGGAGTGCCACCCTCTTGAGAGACGCGGTTGATCTTGTCACCACCGGTGAGGCCAAGGAATTTGAATCGGCAGGTGTACTGGTTAAGTCAGCGGCGAGTCAGGCGACTAGCACGGCGGACGAACTCCGTTTTTCTGCCGCCGAGAAAGCCGGCAAGGATATCAACCCCTTTTCGAAGCGCTCAAGAATAGCCAAAGACATGGCGATAGAGGCGAAAAAGGCACAAAGAGAAGAGGCGCAAAAGCAGGGCAAGGATGAAACGATGCTGGAGGCGCCGGACGCCCGGGAAGTTCAAGCGTTCTTAAAAGACAATGCCGCGTGGAAAGAGCTCCAGTCTGCAGACGACCCTGATTTTATCCACCTTGCGTCCCGCGTTGCGAAAGAGTGGGGCTTGGCACTGGAAGACAGGACTGTGATGCCTTCAACGCCGGAAGAATGCGCGAATCAGGAGAAAGCATTTTTGCAATTTATGTCGGACTTGGGTCAGCGGAAAGCATTGAGAGGGATTGCTCTGGCATTGCTGGAAGACAAAGTTGACATTGCTACACTCGGTATATCCAAGTTAATAAGCTCGCTTTCAACGGTTTTGATCGGGGGGATCACTACTTACATGAAAGTGAACCATGTGGATGAGGGGGTGATGCCGGGTAATGATTATCCGTACAAAGAGAGGCAGCAGGTACTGTATAAAAACCTGCAGCAGGTTGCAACCCGGCTCATCTTATCCATGCTGCCCAATTCAGCTCAGGCAGCCATAGGTGGTGGTGCAACCATTGTCGGTCGGGCATACAATGCTGGGGTGGATGTATTGGGTGAAGGGCAAAAGCACAAACTGGTGAGCCTGATCGACTCTGCTGCCCATCAAGCCGTGATAAGTACTTTTTCTGATGGAGTGGAAGCGGTCGTTGATGCCCACACAGAAAATCTTATAGAGGGAGTTGCTGGTGATGATCCTGTTGGAGGAAATGATAATACGTCAATTGATGATAATGACGAGGTTGCCAAACTAGAAAGATATCCCGGAGAGGTAAAGACCTGGCAATATGAAGGTGCAGAAGGTCTTAGCATTACCATCGAGGGCACGGAAGAATACTACCACCACGTTTCAAGTGTGCTTGATGAGTTGGCTGACACAGAAATGGGTGAGAAGCTCCTTCAGGTGTTGGAAGAAAAACCATTTTCCATACGTTTCCCTGAAGAAGTGGAGCACGATGGGATCAGTGTTCACCCTGCCAGTATCGACCTAGACAACAACATCATCTACTTTGATCCTTTAAATACACTGTCGCACGATTCAGAGAGCGGAGGCGGCGATCAGCCCATGCTGACACTTGCTCATGAATTGATACATCGCCTAGATAAAGAAAATTTGCTTAGAGATGATTATACACAGCCGTTTACTGCGGAAGAGAAAAGCCTCTTAGAGGCTATGGCAGTGGGTGCAATATATAAAACCCCGGATGGCCAAGAAGTCGATTTCAGGGACCCGGAAGTAAAGAAAAAGTACCTGAAAGAAGGGGCGCCGATCTTTACTGTAAATCAGCTAAGGGATGAACTCGGCATAGAAGAGCGCTTGGAGTACACCGAAGGTGATAATTTGGCTGAAGGAAAGCTTCACTTCCAGCACCCAGATAACGCAAACCTGAGAACAGAAGTTAGCTTGTACAGGAGTTGGAAGACCCTTGAAAAACAGATTGAAGAGACGGAAACGAAAAAAGATGAGAACCCTAATTGGAGACTTTTTAATGAGAGGAAATTTGGGCGTAAGTTAAAGAGACTTAATGACCAGCTTAATGTGGTCAATAACCAAATTGCCCGATTTAAAAGTGAAGTCCCAAACATTGAAAGGCTAGCCTATGCAAAACTGTGGTTAGCTGAATCTGAGGCAGGTTCGTTTGAAGAAAACATAGCAGAACAATATTTGGAGAGCGTAGAAAGAGATATTGAAAGTGGTCAGGGTGTGCAGTCCGAACAAGTCTATGTCTACGGTACTCAAGTGCTTGCTCTTGATGACTTTAAAAGAGAAACCATGGAAGGGTTAGAACATGCATACGCTTCAGGTGATCGTGTTAAAGTGTATTCCTTTATTTTATCCAAACTTTCTTCGGTAAAAGAAAAACTTGCCAATGGAGAGGTAAAAACGCTGGAGCAAGTTCAAACCCTACTTGCGCAAAAGAAGATATTAGAACAAGCAGAAGAGAAATTACTTAATGAAGCTTATATGTCAAAGTTGCCTGAAGTCCGTCATCTTTTTGGGGTTGAAAACGATAATGCAGTAGCCCCTGAAAGTGATGCAGTCGATGACGCCTCAGAAAGGTTAACAACTTTAGCTGAGCGTTATCAAGAATTAGGACGAGAGGTTGAAGAGTATTCTGGTATCACTGAAAGCCAGTTTAGTCGTAACCCTGATGATCCCAAATATGTGGAAGCTCGGGATAGGCTGGAAGGTATCGTTTCAGATTTATCTGATGATTACTGGGCCATTACTGGAAAAAGGCCAGAGTTGCCAGACCACGGTGAAGGTTACGCAGGCTTGCAAAGCCTTATTGATACCGCCGGTGATCTAATGACCAAACTTAGGGCCGTAGAAAGGCTGTCAGTTCAGTTAACAGAAGAAGTTGACGGGGATATCAGCTCGTTTTTCCAAGATAAAAGAAGCAACTTGAGTATAGTTAACTATAGGGATGTCTTTGCAAGCCTCAGAGAAAACTATAACGATGAAATAAGGGTTCTTGAACAGTCTGAAGAAACCATTATTAATGGCGTCCCCAAAGAAACGTTGATACAAAGGGCGAATGCGAAGCTGTTGTTAGTTGACCAAAGAGAGCGTGAATATTTTGATAAATTTCGACCTCGTTTTTCTGAACAAAGGGCCAGCTCTGAAGGGGAAATGATACAGGAAGGGGAATTTGTACACGCGTTTGCTTGCCTTGAAAAGGCCAAGTCAAACGGATTTTTTACAGTAGACGGGAGGCCGATACCAACTTCTGATCTTGCATCCATGGTCATATTTGTATCTTCTCCAAAATATAATGTAGATCCCACACCGATCACTCTTCTTGAATATTTAACATCCCAAGATGACTACAGTGACTTTTATTTAACTTTTCCAAGGGAGGTTATGTAGTGGTCAACAAATTCCGGACACAGATTTAAGCCGATTCTCGGCATCCACTGGCGATAGC
>NZ_BSPW01000098.1 GCF_030161235.1 Vibrio zhanjiangensis
AGCGAGATAACGTTGAGTGTCAACCACTTTTTCCAACTTATTTCTCAGCATTTCTGCTTGAACTGTATGGCTTTGCTTACTTTCGGATTTGATTCAAGCTGAGTTGCTTGTCTTCCCGTGTCAGCGAGGGGGCATTATAGAGATAGACTTTATATTGGCAAGCTCTTTTTCTTTATTTTTTTGATTTTTTCATCGTTTGAAGAATTTCTATCCAATAAACCTCATTTTTGCTACTTTTCAATCTAACAAATAGCAATGCATACCCGATACAAGGATAAAAAATGACTTCTCTACGTAGCTATAAAAACATCAAACCTCTCCTAGGTAAAAGAGTGTATATAGATAGCAGCTCAGTTCTAGTTGGAGATATTAGAATTGGTGATGACTCGAGTGTCTGGCCACTTGTCGCCGCACGAGGGGATGTCAACCACATTCATATTGGCGCACGAACCAATATACAAGATGGTAGTGTATTGCATGTTACGCACAAAAATCAGCAAAACCCTGAAGGTTATCCTCTTATCATAGGGAACGATGTCACCATAGGGCATAAAGTTATGTTGCATGGCTGTACTATCAAAGATCGGGTTTTAGTTGGAATGGGTGCGATTGTTTTGGATGGCGCGGTAGTAGAAGAAGAAGTAATGATTGGTGCCGGAAGCTTAGTGCCACCGGGGAAGGTACTTGAAAGCGGTTTTCTCTATATGGGCAGTCCAGTGAAACAAGCACGACTCTTAAGTGAGGAAGAGCGTGCCTTTTTAGTTAAATCGGCAAACAACTATGTACAAAATAAAGACGATTATCTTAATCAAGTACAGGATATTAACTGACAACCTCAATCATGCCTTGCTGATTAAAGGCCTCATCTTCAATGAGGTTTTCAGCCAGGTCTTCAATATCGAAGCGAAAGCGAGAAAAGGTCTCAAGGATTTGCTTCTCTTCATTTAAAAGGCACCCTGAAATATTCTCCAGTGCCTTTTTGCTTATCAGGCAGTTAATTAAAGCTCCTGAAAGCTGCGCCGAAAACAGCACAACTTGTCTGTGTTCATCCCATGACTGGATATCAGAAAACAAAATAGACTGATTCACAACTCACCCTCAAGATAATTTCTAAGCGCATCAAGTGTCGATTGGACATCAGGTCGAATCCCCCGCCAAACAAAGAAACTCTCCGCAGCTTGACCCACTAACATACCCAATCCATCATAAACATGACCAGCACCACTATCGATTGCCCACTGATTAAATGGCGTATTGCCACTACCATACATCATATCGTAAACAACACTAGATGAAGAAAAGATTTTATCCGAAATATCAGGCACTTCACCCATCAAACTGGCTGAGCTTGAATTGATAACCACATCATAGTCTTCTTGGATTGTCTTCATTTCTGTTGCAATAACGTTCCCATAGGGCTGAAAGACTTCTGCCAATTTCTCTGCTTTGCTGTGGGTACGATTAGCAATAACAACTTTCGCTGGATTGTGTTCGAGAAGCGGCTTAACAACTCCACGGGCAGCACCACCTGCACCAATGAGCAAAATCCGTGCACCTTCTATTTTGACATCGAGCCGAAGTAAATCTTGGACAAGGCCCTCTCCATCAGTATTGTCACCTAAGATTTGTCCATCTGAGAGCATTTTAAGGGTATTCACAGCACCCGCTAGGTGAGCTCGCTGCGTAAGTTGCGTCGCAAGGTTAAACGCCTGTTCCTTAAATGGCACAGTCACATTACACCCTTGCCCCCCTTGTTCAAAAAAAGCACGGATAGACTCTTCAAATCCATCAATAGGTGGTTGCTTAGCAGTGTATGTTATTGGCTGTTTGGTCTGCTCTGCGAACAATGTATGGATATATGGGGATTTACTCTGGTTGATCGGGTTACCAAAAACAGCATAACGTACTTGATGCTCAGTCATGTCCTTACCTACATAAAACAAAAGGGTCATTGTTGAACAATGACCCTATCACTTACCTTATCGAGAGGGAAGCATTACCAATCTCTAGGTTTAAGATAATCTTGATAAAGCTCAGCCTCATGACTACCCTCTTCAACCTGATAACCATATTCCCAGCGTGCAAGTGGCGGCATGGACATCAAAATCGACTCAGTACGACCACCACTTTGTAAACCAAACAAAGTACCTCGATCATAAACCAGATTGAACTCAACATAGCGACCACGGCGATACAACTGAAACTGCCGTTCTCTCTCGCCAAAAGCCGTATCTTTACGCCGCTCAACTATTGGCAAATAGGCTTGGGTATATCCCTCACCAACCGCTTGTATATACGCCAAGCACTTATCAAACTCCCAGTGATTGAGATCATCAAAAAATAACCCACCAACCCCGCGCGTTTCATCGCGATGAGGTAAGTAAAAATATTTGTCACACCAAGCTTTATGCTCTTGATAGACTTGTTCTCCAAACGGAGCGCAGATCTTCTTCGCAGTATCGTGCCAATACTGGGCATCGTCTTCAAATGGATAAAAGGGCGTTAAATCAAAACCACCGCCAAACCACCATATTGGGTCTTCTCCTTGTTTTTCAGCGACGAAAAAACGAACGTTGGCATGCGAGGTAGGCACATATGGATTCTTAGGATGCATCACTAACGACACCCCCATAGCCTCAAAGCGGCGGCCCGCTAACTCGGGCCGATGTGCAGTCGCTGACATGGGCATTTCTTGACCTTCGACATGAGAAAAGTTAACCCCACCTTGCTCAAAAACCGCACCATTAGTCATAACGCGAGTACGACCTCCGCCACCTAATTTATCTCCAGGTTCTCGGCTCCAAGCTTCTTCTATAAATTTAGCTCGCCCGTCTACCAGCTCTAGTTGCTGGCAAATAGAATCTTGTAGATCCATTAAAAATTGCTTTACTGCTTGTTTATCAATGGCTGACATCTGTTTCATTTCCTGCTCAGGATTAACCCTGCCTCAACACTTTGGACGTTTTGGCGTCACGAATCTCACTCGGTTTATCTCTTCCGCCCGTTTCACCGGCCAAAATCGCGGCTAAGCGATCTCCAAGCTGATGTTCAACTTCTTGTGTCGTTTTGCAAGGGGGCTTACCGGTCAAATTGGCACTCGTAGAGGTTAACGGCTTTCCAAACGCAAAACACATTTTTTGCACCAAAGGATGATCAGTAACGCGTACCGCTATCGAATCAAACTGACCACTCACCCACTTTGAGGCCTTATGACTACAAGGCATAATCCAGGTAACTGGACCTGGCCAAGTTTGATGAACCCGGTTGAGCTGTGCCTCAGAAAGCTGTGACTCATCAATATAAGGCAGCAACTGCTCATAACTCGCGGCAATTAGGATCAACCCTTTCTCTACCGGTCTTTTCTTTAATTCAAGCAATTTCTTGATTGCATCTGGGTTGTCAGGGTCACAGCCAACACCAAATACCCCTTCAGTTGGGTAGGCGATAACCTCACCATTATTGAGAGCCAAAAGTACTTGCTCAAAGTTATCCACGGTTTTTTCCTGTCTGAATGGCACTTCAAATACCAAAGTTTACAAAGATTCATCGGTAATGACTAAAGCTATTTGATGGAAAATCCCCCTCATCAAAATGAAAAGCAAGCGCAAACGTTTGCTTGAGGTCAAAATCCTCGTATAATGCTGGCAAATTTATCTGCTCACCCAAAAGAGTTGAATTAAGGAGTTAAAGATGAAAGTCGGTATCATCATGGGTTCTAAATCTGACTGGCCAACCATGAAGCTGGCGGCAGAAATGCTGGATCAGTTTGGTGTAGAGTATGAGACAAAAGTAGTATCCGCTCATCGCACTCCACAACTTCTCGCTGACTATGCCAACAGCGCCAAAGAACGTGGTCTGAAAGTCATTATTGCGGGTGCTGGCGGAGCTGCCCACCTACCGGGTATGACAGCTGCGTTCACTAGTTTGCCTGTTTTAGGTGTGCCTGTTCAATCACGAGCTTTAAAAGGTATGGACTCTCTACTTTCAATCGTGCAAATGCCAAAGGGTATTGCCGTCGGCACGTTGGCAATTGGTGAGGCGGGAGCGGCCAATGCTGGTATTCTTGCTGCACAAATCATAGGTACTCATGATGAAGCTGTGATGGCTAAAGTTGAAGCATTTCGCGATCAGCAAACCGAAACCGTATTAGCAAACCCTAACCCAGCAGAGGATTAACCCATGCAAGTGTTGGTGCTAGGTGCTGGTCAATTAGCCCGTATGATGTCTTTGGCTAGCGCTCCCCTAAACATTAAGGTTATCGCTTATGACGTCGGCAGTGAAACGATTGTTCATCCACTCACGCAAACCAAAATTGGCGAAGGGCTGGCCAATGCGATAGATCAGGCGGATGTCATTACCGCTGAATTTGAGCATATCCCTCACCCTATCCTTGATGAATGCGAAGCAAGTGGAAAGCTTATTCCTTCAGCTGAAGCGATAAAATGTGGCGGTGACAGGCGTATGGAAAAAGCCTTACTGGATAGAGCTCAGGTTCACAGTGCTAAATACCATGCCATCAAAACGAAAGAAGATTTCACTCAAGCGATTGAGAAAATTGGTATTCCTATGGTGCTAAAAAGTGCCCTCGGCGGATATGACGGAAAAGGCCAGTGGCGACTGAAAGATCACAGCCAAATTGACTCTGTTTGGAGTGAAATGCAAATTTGCATTGAGTCATCAGATCAACAAGCCATTGTTGCTGAAGAGTTTATCCCATTTGGACGAGAAGTATCACTGGTTGGCGTACGCGGAAAAAATGGGGCCATTCAGGTTTACCCTCTAGCGGAGAATGTGCATACCGACGGAGTACTGAGTATTTCAACAGCCATTGCTGACAATAATTTGCAGCAACAAGCCGAGAGCATGTTCTGTGCCGTAGCGAATGAGCTGGATTATTGCGGCGTACTGGCGCTTGAATTTTTCGACCTCGATGGCACCTTGCTAGTGAATGAAATTGCGCCACGCGTACATAATTCAGGCCATTGGACTCAGCAAGGTGCTGAAACCTGTCAGTTTGAAAACCATCTTCGCTCGGTATGTGGCATCCCTTTAGGCAGCACCAAGCTGATTAGAGAAACGTCCATGATCAATATTCTTGGTGAAGACAGTCTGCCCGAGGCAGTATTTGAGTTGGCTGGCTGCCATGTACACTGGTATGGCAAACAAAAGCGCGCAGGGCGCAAGATGGGTCACATAAATGTATGTGGTGATTATTCCGGTGAGCTACAACGCAAACTCACTAAACTGGCGACAATATTAGACTCTACAAGCTTTCCAGCGCTGCAGCCATGGGCTAACAAAACCGCAGATTGAGCTTATTAAAATGGCGCTATATTGGGCGCCATTTTCACTCCACTTGCATATGATTACACTTGCGATCTGCACACACAAGCCTACGCCCACTAGTCATTTTTTTCTCAACCAACAAAGAAAAGCCACACTTTTCACAGTTACCCTTCACTGGTTGTTGGTTAACAGCAAAGCGACATTTGGGATAATTGTCACAAGCAAAAAATGCTTTACCGAAGCGGTTTTTCCTTTCAACCAATTGCCCATTGCGGCATTCTGGACAAAGCACTTCAACCTGCGGACTTAATTCCTTAGGATGCTCTATAGATTCCAAGTGAGAACACTGTGGATAATCGCTACAACCAATAAACATCCCATAACGGCCATGGCGAAGCACTAACTCTTTACCACATTCAGGGCAAGGGACGCCCAACTCTTTTACGATATGACCGTCGTTTTGATGTAATGGCTGGATGTAATCGCAACTTGGGTACCTACTACACCCAAGAAAAGCACCATGCTTACCATGACGAAGTTGAAGTTTTCCAGAGCCTTGCTGCAACTGGCATTTGGGGCACGCTTTTTCATCTAAAGCGTGCTCATGAGCAGAAAACAACTGATGATCTATTTTACCGCTCATAAATACTAATGGAGAATACCTTGCTCTTTAGTGTATAAGAGCTCTTCCATTAGAGTATAAGCGTTCTCATTCCCAGGCACATTAAACAGCACCATAAGCACAATCCACTTCAGATCATCTAACTCAAATTCATCCGTCTCTAAACCCATAATACGATCAATCACCATCTCTCGGGTTTCGGTAGACAATACGTTCACCTGTTCAAGAAATGTCAAAAAGCCTCGAGATTCAATGTTTAATCTCTGGCATTCCTTATCGGTATAAATACGTGTCGATGTTGAAGTGCTACAAATTGAAATCGCAGCATGCGTTTCACTCTGCTGTAATGCAGCCAGCTCTTCGAGCCAAACAAGGGCTTTATATATGTCTTTTTGATGAAAACCAGCACGAAGCAACTCTTCTTCTAGCTCATCTTGATTGACCTGCAACTCAGCATCGCTATGGATGTAAGTCTCAAACAGATACATTAGGATATCCATCATCATAGCTCGCCCCTCCCCTTTCGAATGTAGCCACCGGAAACTGCAACAACGTGCCCTAAGAGCTCGAGCTCTAAAAGCTGCATCATGACATCTTGAACAGGTATATTGGTCCTACTCGCAAGAATATCAACTGGTATAGCCTTACTACCTACGTTAGCTAACAGCTGAGGAAATGGCAATTCTTCTTTGCAATCAATTTGTTCAAATGCTTCATTCGTCGCTTCTGACGAACAAAAATCAGACCAACGTATCAAAGATTCTATCTCATCAATAATATCTGAAACCTGCTGTACTAAGCACGCTCCTTGCTTGATCAGTAGGTTGCAGCCCCGAGCATTGTGATTGTGTATTGAACCGGGTATAGCAAAGACCTCTCGACCTTGTTCAAGCGCGTAGCGGGCAGTAATAAGCGATCCGCTTTTTTCCGCCGCCTCAACGACTAACACACCCAGAGACAAACCGCTTATCACTCGGTTCCGACGTGGAAAATTTTCTGCTTTCGGCTTCATACTGGGGTGAAACTCTGACACCAAAGCACCCTGCGTAGCAATTCTTTGCGCCAATTCTTGATGACGCGCAGGGTATACATTTTTTAAACCACAACCGAGTACAGCCACTGTTTCTCCCCCTGCAAGCAAAACGCCATCATGAGCGTAACCGTCAATACCTAACGCCATACCACTGGTTATAACCAGTGAATGTTTCGACAACTGCCCAGCAAAGTCTCTAGCAAGATTGAGGCCGTCAATATTTGCACTGCGACTGCCAACAACCGCAAGTTGAGGTTTCAATAAACAATCCCGCTTACCTTCAACAAAGATAACGGGTGGAGCAGAATCTGTTTGCTTGAGGAGTGCGGGATAACCTGCGTCATTCAGAGTCAATATACTCCTTTGACTGCCAGCATATTGCCACTCAAAACACTCATCAACATCCCTGCAAGCTTTGTGCTTGATATAATGAATTTGTCGGTCATTAAAACCCAATGCACTTAGAGATTTTGCAGAAGACTGCACAATATTGACAGGTGACTCTACAGCAACAACCTGCTGAAAAGTCTTAGGACCGATTCTCGGCGTGAAATATAGGCTTAGCCAAGATCTTAGTTCATCACTTGTATCTAGGGACTGACTCAGATATCACCTCTTGGTCTGTAAACGACAACTCAGCACATGCATCAGGTAAAAATAACCCAGTGAATCTAATTGAAGCTGAGTCGTTTTAATTCAGGAAAAACAGTCAAAAGCAATAACGATGCTGTCATTTAGGTGGTAAAATGTCTAGAATTGACCCAATAAAGTTTATCCTGATTCAGCTCAGTTCAATATTTCGAGTGTATATGTCTGTATTACAAGTATTAACATTTCCAGATGATCGCCTGCGCACTGTAGCCAAACCAGTGGAACAGGTAACACCTGAGATTCAAAAACTCGTCGATGATATGATTGAAACCATGTACGACGAAGAAGGCATTGGCCTTGCTGCAACACAAGTTGATGTTCATCTGCGTGTTGTGGTGATTGATATTTCAGAAACCCGTGATCAACCCATGGTTCTAATCAACCCTGAAATCACCGAAAAACGCGGTGAAGATGGCATTGAAGAAGGCTGTTTGTCAGTTCCAGGTGCAAGAGCTCTCGTTCCACGGGCTGCGGAAGTAACCGTTAAAGCCCTTGACCGAGATGGTAAAGAATTCACATTTGAAGCAGACGAGCTACTTGCAATCTGCGTCCAACATGAACTTGATCACTTACAAGGCAAGCTGTTTGTTGACTACCTATCGCCTTTAAAGCGTAAACGAATTCAAGACAAACTAGCAAAAATCAAACGCCAGAACGAAAAAAACGCCAGTAAGGCCTAATAACAAACAAAGGAACCCGCTTTGAGTAAATCTTTAAAGATTGTTTTTGCAGGTACTCCCGACTTCGCCGCCCGCCACTTGGCGGCGTTGTTGTCTTCAGAACATCAAGTTGTTGCAGTCTACACTCAGCCAGATAGACCCGCAGGACGTGGCAAAAAAATCACCTCAAGTCCCGTCAAAACTTTGGCTCTAGAGCATCATGTCCCTGTACATCAGCCAGAAAACTTCAAGTCTGAACAAGCAAAACAAGATTTAGCCAATCTAAATGCAGATCTGATGGTCGTGGTTGCGTATGGACTACTACTGCCTCAAGCAGTACTCGACACACCCAAATTGGGCTGTGTGAATGTTCATGGCTCCATTTTACCCAGATGGCGCGGCGCCGCGCCTATCCAGCGTTCGATCTGGGCTGGCGATGAGCAAACCGGTGTCACCATCATGCAAATGGATATAGGTTTAGATACAGGTGACATGCTAAAAATTGCGTCGCTCCCTATCGAGCCTACGGATACTAGCGCCTCAATGTACCAAAAACTTGCCGAACTAGGACCCGTTGCTTTGCTGGAATGTCTGGCCGATATTGCCAATGGTTCAGCTGTGGCAAAAAAACAAGACAATGACCAAGCTAACTATGCTGAAAAACTTAGCAAAGAAGAGGCACGTATCCAGTGGAATCATGATGCTGTGCATATTGAACGCTGCGTGCGTGCGTTCAACCCTTGGCCCGTTAGCCACTTTGTTGCCGCCGATAGCAGCATCAAAGTCTGGCAGAGCAGAGTGGATAAGCGACAAACCAGTCAGGCACCTGGCACTATAATTCAAGCGGATAAAACCGGGATTTACGTTTCAACCGGTAAAGATGTACTCGTTTTGGAACAGATCCAAGTGCCGGGGAAAAAGGCCATGCCGATTCAAGATATTTTGAATTCACGAGCCGATTGGTTTGAAGTTGGTACTCAACTGACTTAGTTTATACGTACTTTTTGAGGGTGGAGACACCCTCCCTTACTTTTAAGGTAATTTAGATGAATGTTCGTGCTGCTGCGGCTAATGTCCTGTTTCAAGTCGTCGACAAGGGCCAGTCTCTTTCTACTGCACTTCCTTTAGCTCAACAACAAGTTAAACCTCGCGATCAAGCTCTATTACAAGAGATATGTTATGGTGCGCTGCGCTACCTTCCTCGACTTGAGTCGATAGCGAATGAGCTGATGGACAAACCACTCAAAGGTAAACAACGGGTTTTTCACCATCTGATTCTTGTCGGCATTTATCAGCTCAGCTTTATGCGCATTCCTGCGCATGCAGCAGTAGGGGAGACCGTTGAAGGTACAAAAACACTCAAAGGCCCTCGTCTACGCGGTTTAATTAATGCCGTACTGCGCAACTATCAGCGTAAACAAGAAGAATTGGATGCTTTTGCCGTCAGTCACCATGCTGGCAAATATGGCCACCCAAGTTGGCTACTAACATTACTTCAAGATACTTACCCTGATAAGTGGCAAGATATAGTTGAAGCTAACAATAGCAAGGCTCCAATGTGGCTACGGGTCAATCACCAGCATCACAGCCGAGATGAATACCAACAAATACTCAAAGATAACGGCATTGATAGCCACCCCCATAGTGAAGCAAATGATGCGCTGAGATTAGAAGCGCCATGTGATGTGTCCAAGCTACCTGGCTTTGATAAAGGATGGGTCTCTGTTCAAGATGCCGCGGCGCAACTTTCACTCAATTATCTCACACCAAAAGACGGTGAATTAATACTCGATTGCTGCGCAGCGCCGGGCGGAAAAACAGCCCACATCTTAGAACGAACCCATCAAGCTAAAGTCGTTGCCATTGATTGTGATGAAAGCCGTCTGAAGCGAGTCCATGACAACCTAAAACGTCTACAACTCAACGCTGAGGTGATTTGTGGGGATGCACGCAAACCGCTAGAGTGGTGGCAAGGAGAGCAGTTTGACCGCATTCTGCTCGATGCTCCCTGCTCAGCCACTGGGGTAATTCGCCGCCATCCGGATATTAAGTGGCTACGTCGCCGAGAAGACATTGCGGCATTAACTGAGTTACAAAGTGAGATTCTTGATGCCATGTGGCAGCAACTAAAACCTGGCGGTACGCTTGTGTATGCAACCTGCTCGATCACTCCACAAGAAAATGGGGAGCAAATCGAGGCATTTCTGTCACGGACAAAAGAGGCTCAATTGGAAGGCTCTCCGATAGATAAGCCCGGACGTCAAATTCTTCCCGGAGAGGAAAACATGGATGGTTTTTATTATGCCATCATAAAGAAAGCTCATAATGATAAAGGCTGACAGTCTTTTCAACTTTGGTTAAACAGGAAACGCTATGAAAATCATCATTCTTGGTGCGGGTCAAGTCGGCGGCACACTGGCTGAAAATCTGGTTGGTGAAAACAATGACATCACCATAGTCGACAAAGACAGTGATCGCTTACGTGAGCTTCAAGACAAGTATGATTTGAGAGTGGTCAATGGTTATGCCAGTCACCCAGACGTATTGCGCGAAGCAGGCGCTCAAGACGCCGATATGCTAGTGGCTGTGACTAACATGGACGAAACCAACATGGCAGCATGCCAAGTCGCCTTTACTCTATTTAACACCCCCAATCGCATTGCTCGCATTCGCTCACCACAATATCTTCATGAAAAGGAAGCATTGTTTCAGTCGGGTGCCGTCCCTGTCGATCATTTAATTGCCCCTGAAGAGTTGGTAACTAGCTATATTGAACGCTTGATTCAATACCCAGGTGCACTTCAAGTGGTGAGCTTTGCCGATCAAAAAGTTAGCTTAGTTGCGGTTAAGGCCTATTATGGTGGCCCACTGGTCGGCAACGCGCTCTCTGCTCTTCGTGAACATATGCCTCATATCGATACTCGGGTCGCGGCGATATTTCGTCAAGGCAGACCGATAAGACCTCAAGGTACAACCATCATAGAGGCAGATGATGAGGTCTTTTTCGTCGCAGCGAGCAACCATATTCGTTCAGTAATGAGTGAACTACAGCGACTTGAAAAGCCGTATCGACGCATCATGATTGTAGGTGGTGGCAATATCGGCGCCAGCCTTGCCAAGCGCCTTGAACAATCGTATAGCGTTAAACTGATTGAACGTAGCTATCAAAGAGCAGAAAAGCTTTCTGAAGAACTCGAAAACACGATCGTTTTTTGTGGGGATGCCGCCGATCAAGAGCTGTTACTGGAAGAAAACATCGACCAAGTGGATGTATTTATCGCGCTCACCAATGAAGACGAAACCAATATTATGTCTGCCATGCTGGCAAAGAGAATGGGCGCGAAAAAAGTCATGGTTCTTATCCAGCGCGGAGCCTATGTTGACTTAGTTCAAGGTGGTGTGATTGATGTGGCTATCTCACCACAACAAGCAACAATATCAGCGCTACTGACTCATGTTCGCCGAGCCGACATTGTTAACGTGTCTTCTCTACGTCGTGGCGCGGCTGAGGCTATCGAAGCTATCGCTCACGGAGATGAAACCACGTCAAAAGTCGTTGGCAGAGCCGTGGGTGATATCAAACTCCCTCCTGCGACCACCATAGGAGCAATCGTTCGAGGTGAGGAAGTATTAATTGCTCATGACCGCACAGTGATAGAGCAAGACGACCATGTTGTCATGTTCTTGGTTGATAAAAAGTACGTCGCCGACGTTGAGGCTCTATTCCAGCCGAGTCCCTTTTTCCTCTAGGTTTGGCATCATGGTCAACTTTCGTCCTATTTTATTTGTCATCGGCTTAGTGCTATCAAAACTGGCTCTGTTCATGTATGTCCCAACCTTTGTCGCCTTTTTTACCGGCACCTCTGGGTTTATTGAATTTGGTCAAGCCGTTATCATCACTCACATTGCCGCTTTTTTCTGCTTAAGCATAGGACGAACCAAAAGCTTCAAACTTAGCGCTCGGGACATGTTTCTGATCACTAGCCTTGTCTGGACGGTAGCGAGTACTTTTGCGGCGTTACCCTTTGTCTTCATCAATCATATCAGCTTTACCGACGCCTACTTTGAGACCATGTCAGGCATCACCACAACTGGCTCAACGGTTTTAAATGGGCTCGATGAGATGGCGCCAAGCATTTTATTATGGCGTTCCATCTTGCAGTGGCTAGGAGGGATTGGTTTCATTGTGATGGCTGTGGCTGTGCTACCGATGCTCAACGTTGGAGGGATGAAACTCTTCCACACCGAGTCTTCCGACTGGTCAGATAAAAGCAGTCCCAGAGCTAAGACTGTCGCAAAAAATATCATGCTAGTTTATTTGAGCCTGACCGGTCTTTGTATGCTTGGGTATGTCCTGACAGGTATGAGCTGGTTTGAAGCGGTCAACCATTCGTTTACAACCCTGTCTACAGGCGGATATTCAACCTCTGATGGTTCAATGAACCACTTTTCACATGGCTCACACTGGGTCGCCACTTTATTCATGTTTCTTGGCGGCCTACCTTTTCTATTATTTGTCGCAGCCCTGCGTAAAAAAAGCATTATTCAGCTCTTTAATGATGCTCAAGTTAGGGGATTCACCTATCTCTTCCTTGGCTCTAGCCTAATCATTTCCGGCTGGCTGATCATTCGAGATGGCTACAGCATCATGGATGCTTTACGTGTATCAATGTTTAATATTGTTTCTGTGCTAACCACCACTGGGTTTGGCCTAGAAGACTTTACCGCTTGGGGAGCCCTACCAACCACTCTATTTGCATTTTTGATGATGGCTGGAGCCTGTTCTGGCTCGACCTCTGGCGGGATTAAGATTTTCCGTTTCCAAATAGCCGTCACACTGCTTAATAAGCAAATGATGAAATTGATTCACCCTTCAGGGGTGTTTGTACAACGTTATAATCAAAGGCCGGTTAACGATGACATCGTTCGATCAGTGGTTGCCTTCGTACTGATGTTTTTTGTTACCATTATTTTTATTGCTGGCTGCTTAAGTGCACTAGGTTTAGATCCTATTACTAGCATATCCGGCTCGATTACGGCCGTCGCTAATGTTGGACCTGGAATGGGGGCGGTCATAGGTCCAACAGGTAACTTTGCCCCACTTCCAGACATAGCAAAATGGCTACTGAGCTTTGGTATGTTAATGGGACGGCTAGAAATACTCACTTTGCTAGTGCTATTTTTCCCTGCTTTTTGGAAGCGATAAGGACAAAAAATGTATAAGATTCTGGGATTAGCGACCCTAATTTTAACCTCCACTGCCATGGCAGAACAGAGAGTAAAATTGGATGATGGCCGAGAAGTTATTTTAAATGACAATTTTACCTGGCAATACATCAACAACGCATCTTCGGCTCAGGCCAAAAGTACTGCTTTAGATAAAACCCAACCTGCAACAATCCCCCTTATAGAAAAAAAAGTAGCCAGCCTTATCACTCTCGATAGTAAACGCCCCAGCATGCAGCTTTCAAATTCTGGCGTAGAGGTATTGCTCGGATCGCCAAGTTATGCCGAAGGCAAACTTATTATTCCAACCTCAATCACTAATCAGAGTCTCAATTCGGTGATATTGATAGAAGCAGAGGTCGAGATTTCAACACCAGATAAACAAACTTTGGTGAAAAAAAGTATCACTATTTGGCAGTCAATCAAACGTATGCCAGACACTTACCTTCGCCCCCAGCAGGTTGAACAAGGTAGAAGCATTGAGCTGAAAGTCGATAAACAAGAGCAGTATTTCGTCAGCGCAAACATCACTAACCTAGTCACACGTTAAACTGGATCAACATACCAATAAATCGCTAAAAAATGACAAGCACAACCGGCTAAAACAAAACCATGCCAAATTGCGTGATTAAACGGGATGCGCTTGGCAACATAGAAAATCACACCTAACGAGTATATGACTCCCCCAGCGGCCAAAAGGGCTATACCTCCTATTTCGAGGTTAAGTACCAGCTGATAGATCACCACCAAAGAAAGCCACCCCATAATTAGATAAGTCACAAGTGACAATTTTTCATACCGATAGACAAAAGCGAACTTCATGATGATGCCTATCAATGCCAGTGTCCATATGACAATCATCAAACCAATGGCAAGAGGTGTTCTTAAACTCACCAAGAGAAAAGGCGTGTAGCTTCCCGCAATCAAAAGATAAATTGCACAATGATCGAACGTTTTCAACGCTCTCTTAGCTCTTTGGTGCGGAACAGCATGGTAGAGAGTTGAAGCAAGAAATAAAACAATCATGCTTGCCCCATAAATACTCATGCTAGTAATGGTAAGGACATCAGCGTTATGACTGGTGGCTTTGACTAAAAGAAGAATTAAGCCCACAATCCCAAATACCATCCCAACACCATGAGTTAGCGTATTTGCCCACTCTTCTTTTACACTATACAAGGAATTGGTTTGAGTTGTCATAACGAGTCACACCTTGGAACATTTGCTCTAAAGTATGCCATATTGAGCTTACACTTGTAAGTTAAAATGATTAAATTTATGTTAAGTGTGCTTATCTAAATATTCAACAACCTGCTTTCCAGCTTGTTTTGCAGCAGTGGTAAGCGGTATTGTCAGCTGACGCTGTAGTTTGCCGACACCAAGTAAGCTTGCCAGCATTCCCTTAGCGCCTTTACGATGACGGTCAATCTCAAACCACATTTGTAACTGTTCATCACTGCGATGGGCCACCATTTCCAACTCTCGCCATCGTCCATGAAAGGGCCCCATTGTCGGTACAAACTCAAATTCTTGCACAAACGGCAACTCAAACCCCTCTACCGCTTCACACTCAACTTGGCGAATACGCAATCCACTCTCTTCCAACGCCGTAAAGATTTCATCCAATAAAGGATCTGGACGTACCGTTAATATATCAGTATCACTAGGATCTTTGGCCAAAGCGATATTCAGTCCAGTTTCTAACCATACTTTAGAGTCTCCTATGGTCACTGGCGCATTCCAAGGTACATCGAGCTCAACAGCAAAATCTCGAGTTTCTCCTGGCTTAATAGTAAAGGCATAAGGCAAACTCCAATGCGCTAATGCATAGTTGACCGGAACACGACACATACGATTGCTGGAGCGATCATCGTTACCCTGGTTGGCTGGCCTTTCTTTTATGTAGCGGCAATAGAGTTTCATTTCTATGTTATCGATTTCTTGAACCGTCGCCCCACCGTACACATGAATCGTGATATTGACCTTTTGACCTGGGTAAAGCACCTCTTGTTGAAGCACTGAATCCACTTTCGCAGATCCAATACCAAAGCTTGCTAGGGTTTTCTTAAAAAACGACATACGCATCTCCTAGGTACAGTACAGCTAGACGAAACCTTATCAAATCATACTAATCTGAACCAGAGCATCACTAATGCAATCTCTCTCACAGATTGACAGGGATAATCAACAAACATCATCGATTAGATATCGACCAATTAATAAGATAGTGCTAGTCTAATCACTGATATGGATAATTCATATCACATTCCCTAATTAGTTACTTGGATTGGCGTAAGCCAGAAGAGTTCCTTGCAAAAGTAAAGTGCAACTCATAACTAGTTAGGCCATAAATTTGGCAATGGATATGCCTGGCAGTTAGGTTAATCAATGCGACCAACAGTAGTCAGGTGCTCGCACATAAATCGTGCGATGCGTCGCCGCAGTGGCTTTGTAAAGACACCCGCGACACAAAATATCGCGCCCGGAATGACTTTAGTAGAAAAGACGGCACTATCGGCGTCAACTACAGCCAAAGTTACTAAGGCGGCATAGTTAAAAAGCGCAGCTAACACTGCGCTTTTTTCTTTATCTTCAGCATGCATGTTTCCCCATTTTATCTTTGGAACTTTTCCCCCTCATTTGATACATTTAACATTATATCATTACAAAAGTTATGGATTAAAAGATGAAATGTCACCGTATTGAAGAACTGCTTGAGTTATTGGCACCCGAGTGGAATAAGGATCAACACCTCAACTTGCTCGCCTTTATTGCCCAGCTGGCAACAGAAGCAGGCTATCAGGGCCCCATTGAAGAACTGACCGACGATGTGCTTATTTATCACCTTAAAATGCGCAATAGTGCCAAAGACGAGATGATCCCAGGGCTACAAAAAGATCACGAACCCGATTTCAAATCCGCTCTACTCAAAGCGCGTGGCATTATCAAGTAATCCCCTCAAACCAATATATTATTTTTTGCACTTAAATCATAAAGATGGAGAAACTGTTAGGTCTTTTTTTACCAAACTGTACTGCTTTTTATTGCTAAAGGTTGATTGCGTTAAAGAAATAAAAATGACGCCACGTATATAATCATCGCCAAATAAGACAATACTTAACAAGGATTGTCGATAGAGCGAGGCCAATAAGAAGCCTTGCCTTTTTAGCCCAAGAAGGAAGCACTATGAGTCAGGACAAGATTGAAGTAAAAGACGTGACTCCCAAAACCTTTAACCCCAAAACTCACAAGACCAAGGGGGACAGGTTCAATCCAAGCAACCGTATTTACGTGCGCGAAAGTAAGGGACGATTTCAGCAATTACGTCGTTTGGGAGGATGGTTCTTGCTGTTGCTCTTTGCTATGGTTCCTTGGCTCCCTTATGGTGAACGGCAAGCCATATTGTTGGACATTGGCAATCAGCAATTCAACTTTTTTGGTACCACACTTTACCCTCAAGATCTGACCTTATTAGCGTTATTATTCGTGATCTCGGCTTTTGGACTATTTTTTATCACCACATTTTTAGGTCGAGTATGGTGTGGCTACTTATGTCCTCAAACCGTGTGGACTTTTATGTATATATGGTTTGAGGAAAAGCTTGAAGGAAGTGCAAATAAACGCCGCAAACAAGATGCAGGGAAACTCACCAGTGAGCTCCTGTTACGTAAAATAGCCAAACACATCGCTTGGATGGCAATTGCGCTGGCTACTGGATTCACCTTTGTCGGCTATTTTGTTCCAATACGAGAACTCGTGATCAATTTTTTCACTTGGGATGAGGCTTTTTGGCCGGTATTTTGGGTGTTATTTTTTGCTGGATGTACCTACGGCAATGCCGGATGGATGCGATCGATTATGTGTATTCACATGTGCCCATATGCTCGCTTTCAGTCAGCGATGTTCGATAAAGATACTTTCATCGTTGGCTATGATGCCAAACGCGGTGAAGCACGCGGAGCAAGGCCACGCAAAGCGGATCCCAAAACTTTAGGTTTGGGGGATTGCGTCGATTGTAATTTGTGTGTTCAAGTCTGCCCTACGGGCATAGACATACGTGATGGATTACAGTACGAATGCATTAACTGCGGAGCCTGTATTGATGCCTGTGATAACACCATGGATAAAATGGGTTATGACAAAGGGTTGATCAGCTACACCACTGAGCACCGATTGTCAGGCAAGCACACCAAGATAATGCGCCCTAAATTGCTTGGTTATGGTGCCATTTTCTTGGTGATGATAGGTTTGTTTTTCGCCCAAATTGCAGCCGTCGACCCAGCAGGTCTGAGCGTTCTTCGAGATCGAAACCAATTGTTCAGAGTCAATGGGCTTGGTGAAATAGAAAATACCTACACCCTAAAGATCATCAATAAAACTCAGCAGGAACAAGAATACAAGCTAGATGTTATTGGCTTAAGTGATGCCTCTTGGTATGGCAAACAAACTGTGAATGTTCTACCCGGAGAAGTGCTCAGCCTACCGATGAGCTTAGGGGTACAACCTGACAGTCTAACTTCACCTGTTGCCATGATAGAGTTCACTCTCTCAGACAATGATAACTTTACTACTTCGGTAGAAAGTAGGTTTATCAAAAAGCTTTAGCTAACTTGTAGTTAGGGGCAAGGTGAATCCTAACCTTTTCTCTAACTACTTGATGAAACCTCAGCATCACCAACACAAAAAGCAACGCTTTGGCCATGATTATCAAACATCACACCTTGTGGGTTAATTCGATCTATCATATCTTGATACGTGATCTCCGATGCTGGAGAGTCTGGCCTATCTCGAAGCCTCTGAATAAAGTTAGTCCCGGCCCAGTTTTCATGAAAATACAGTCGCTCTGAACGCTTCCAACAACTCGCGCCTCTGGCTCGATATGCGCTAAACCATACGCTTTGGTTATTACCACTAGTGTAATCAGCTCGGGACGAAATATTCCATTCTGTATAAATTGCACGCTGTTGTAGCGTCGCGCTCCAGCCTTGTTCGGATTGCAAATCATAACCGACCAACAGAGATTCAAAATGGACATTTTTATCAAACCAAGCCCGAACTTTATTATCATTTTCATTGAGCCTATCAATACAAAGTCCTTCTGGATTTGCATCGCACCAAGCAGCGTAAGCAATCAGCGATTGACTCCAAACGATCACAGAACAAATAAGACTGAGTTTGTTGTTCATTTTTCACTATCCCAATGAGGCCCCGATACATCCCTAGCTATTTGGCTATTGCCAAACAATCCAGTGAATGGCATCAAAGCAATGTTTACCCTTCCATGTCATCAGCAACATATACCAATATCTATGAGAGAGGGAGTATCGCGCCTGCAGTACTGTGATTCAACGTACTCCGTTAAGTCGGTGGCTGTTTTTTAATCTGTGGCACATGTTTATGCGTCCACAAGTGACAGTTCAAATAAAATAGTCTTTATGATCTGACCAGTATTGTCACACCGATGCGATGGGTGGAATCAAATCTCAAATGAGTGAAACAGCGCTAGTAATAAATAAGTGATCACTGATATTCTACGCTTACACCTAATTTATGGGCTGGTGATGTTAATACCGTTGCCCTATAGCCAATCTATTTACCATAACTTCTTAACCATGGACCCATTACATCTATGACACAGCGAGCTTTTAACTTTGACGCTTTAACTCCCGATTTTATGTGGTATGCCATAGAAAGTATTGGAATCCGAGCTGAATCTGGCTTCTTACCACTCAATAGCTATGAAAACCGTGTCTATCAGTTCACCGATGAGCAAGGACAACGCTATGTGGTTAAATTTTACCGGCCAGAACGTTGGAGCTTACAGCAGATTCAAGAGGAGCACGACTTCACACTGGAGTTGGTGGAATCAGAAATTCCTGTAGCTCCCCCTATTGAGATTCAAGGCAATACACTCCATCAATACCAAGGTTATCTTTTTGCACTGTTTGCAAGTGTAGGCGGGAGACAATTTGAAGTGGATAACCTTGAGCAGCTTGAGGGGGTGGGGCGATTTTTAGGACGAATACACAAAGTAGGCTCTAGAATACCCTTTCAGCACCGACCAACAATTAACCTCGATGAATACTTATACCAACCGCGTCAAGTACTTGAGCAGTCTCAATTTATTCCTCTTCATTTGGAAAATGCATTTTTTAGTGACTTAGACTTGCTGATAAAGTCTCTTGAGCAACATTGGTATCAACCGGATACCATGATACGTCTCCATGGTGATTGCCATCCAGGAAATATTCTCTGGCGTGATGGCCCAATGTTTGTTGATCTCGACGATTCACGAAATGGTCCTGCTATACAAGATTTATGGATGATGCTAAGTGGTGAACGCCAAGAAAAACTGACACAATTAGATATCATCTTGGAAGCGTATCAAGAATTTAATGATTTCGACGTTAACGAATTGAAACTAATTGAACCTTTACGTGGTCTACGCATGGTGCATTATATGGCTTGGCTAGCAAAGCGATGGCATGATCCAGCCTTTCCAATCGCCTTTCCTTGGTTCAATGATGCAAAATACTGGGAAAGCCAAGTTCTGGCTTTCAAAGAGCAAATATCGGCGCTCAGTGAACCACCTCTCTCACTGATGCCACAGTGGTAAGAAGCCAAAATCATCAACACGGAGTCAACAATGAAAAAGCTGTTTGCACTTGTCGCAACTTTTATGCTGAGCCTTTCGGCCCATGCAGCCCAATTTAAAGAAGGGGACCACTACAAAGTTCTAGACGCTGAAGCATCTAAAAAACCAACTGTCACAGAGTTCTTTTCTTTTTTCTGCCCACATTGCAACACCTTCGAGCCCATTATGCAGCAACTAAAAGCTCAACTACCCGAAGATGCCAAATTTCAAAAAGTCCATGTGTCTTTTATGGGGGGAAACATGGGGGGACCTATGAGCAAAGCGTATGCCACTATGGTGGTACTAAAAGCTGAAAACAAAATGGTTCCAGTCATGTTCAATCGTATTCACAAAATGCGAAAACCACCCCAAAACGAGCAAGAGTTGAGGCAAATTTTTCTCGATGAAGGCATCGACGCCAAAAAATTTGATGCTGCCTTCAACGGTTTTGCTGTCGACTCTATGGCACGCCGTTTTGATAAACAATTTGAACAAAGTGGCCTAACAGGAGTACCAGCAGTCATCGTCAACAATAAATATCTTGTTGAAGCTCAAGGTCTAAAAACCGTAGATGAGTATTTCGAACTGGTAAACTTCCTCCTCACTAAAAAGTAAATCACCAATAAAACAGCAAAAGAAGAAACCTCTTCTTTTGCTGGCACCCAGAGAGTCTATTTACTCTGATGTATCTGTTCTAGCTGTTTATCTTTCTCTTTCCAAACCCCACTGAGCCACTGTTGGAACTGGCGCTTATAAGGTTTATCATTAAAATAGTCACCCTTTACTGTAGCATCTACCGGTAAAAGCTGGCTTCGCACAACCACTTTAGTCATGCGTCCCATTAGTAGATCACGAAATGGACTATGAGTATTGTTAGGATAAGCGATAGTCACATCAATAATATGATTGAATTGATCGCCCATAGCAGCCAAAGTGTAGGCCATACCACCACTTTTCGGCTGTAACAAATATTGGTAGTTCGCAGGATTTTTTTTCTGTTTCTGCGCAGTAAAACGCGTTCCTTCAACATAGTTAACCACGGTTGTTGGCGTATGTTTGAATCTGGCACAAGAACGCCGAGTTGTCTCAAGATCTTGTCCGCGTTTTTCAGGGTATTTTAGCAAATATTCCCTTGAGTAACGCCGCATAAAAGGCATATCCAAAGCCCAACAAGCCATACCAATAAATGGCACATACAGTAATTGCTGTTTGAGAAAAAACTTCGGCATGGGGATGCTATCTTTAAACACGCAGCACAGCACAACAATATCAGTCCAGCTCAAGTGATTACTGATTAACAGATACCAGCCATCTTTGCGCAGATCACCCTCAACCTCGACATCCCAATCGATACGATTGGATAGATTTAAAATGCAAGCATTAATGGTTGCCCACAACCACATCATCCGATTGGCTGCCACTGTCGCTTTTGCTTTGAGCTTCCCCGTTGGCAACATCACTTTAATC
The DNA here is from genome assembly GCF_030161235.1 of Vibrio zhanjiangensis. Lineage (GTDB taxonomy): Bacteria > Pseudomonadota > Gammaproteobacteria > Enterobacterales > Vibrionaceae > Vibrio > Vibrio zhanjiangensis. Next base: position 21,579 of record NZ_BSPW01000098.1, read on the forward strand.
ACAGCAATCGTGCATATCACAATAGAGCTAAACGCACAGTTCACTATGACCAAAAAAGTATTTAAGACAAGAAATAGATATGCAAACATAATGCTAAATAATAATGAGATCTCGAATAGAATTTATAGTGCTGGATCTGTCGAAAATGAAAACAGCGTGTAATTATACAAGTCCAAAGCCATATTGAAATCGATATGACAAAGTTTTGTACTCTCTCTGACTCAGGTCAGACAAGTTCTGCGAGAATGCCTCCAACAATTTAACCAATATCAAAAACACAAATGACAAGGAAATCACTTGATGAAAACAAAACTCTCGTTGCTAGCTGTAGCGCTTTTTGCATCGTCTGCACATGCTCAACTAGCTGAACACGCCGGATTTAGTGGAGAGTTTGCACTCAGCGCTGGCTTTGCCTCAACCACCTCTAACCTCAACACTGATGGTGATAAAGTCATTAGCAATGTCAACCAAGAAGCTTCTGACGATAGCGGTAGCATAGTGTACCCACTCGGTCATCTCGCCTATACATTTGGGGCGCAATCAGACAAACAATTTTATCTTGGTACTTCTAGAGAAGATATTGCTGTCGGCAATTTAGTGCTTGAACTGGGTTATAAGCAACAACTCGAATCTGGAACAGTGATAGATGCGTCGTTTCTCCCTACGATTATGTCGGGTGAAACATGGGCAGACCCATTCCTAACCAATCAAGAACGAGAAACAACCGATGAAAAAGGCAATGCCTTTCGCCTTAAATTTGACAAAATTATGGGATCTCGTTTTAGCTTAGATACGGTCTACGCCAACCGAGAAATTGAAAACGAACAGTCAGGCACTAACGCCAGCCTCACAACCGAACAACAGAATGCTCTAAAACGCGATGCAAAATCTATCTATGTTAAGGGATCTTATCGTCAACCTATCAGCAGAGTGTCTTTTCTACAACCTTCGATTATCTACATCAACACAGATGCAGATGGCGAGGCAAACTCTCTAAAATCTGTTGGTGGGGAACTCACTTACTTTAGAATACTCGACCACCATCAGTTAGCGCTAACCGCAGGCTATACAAGCAACTCCTACGACGGTACCAATCCAATCTATGGCAAAGTCCGCGACGAAGATGAGTTAAGCTTTTTTGCTGCCTACGAATATAAGAACTTTATGGGATGGCAAAACTGGTCGCTTGTCTCTCTCGCGGGTTTCAGTGAATCTGACTCCAATATCGACTTCTACGATACCAAACAGTACCTGTTCACTCTTGGTATGAACTACAAGTTTTAAACCAAATGGCCCACAATCATGTGGGCCATTATACTGCCTGGGCCGTGAGTTGTTTCAGCAAACGATCCATAGCCCGGTAGCCTAACGCTTCTGCAATATGAGGCCGTAAAATCCGTTCTTGCCCATCAAGGTCTGCAATGGTTCGCGCGACTTTTATAATTCGATGGTAAGCGCGTATCGATAAACCAAGCTGATGGAGCGCCGTCTCCAAAAACTGAGCATCTTGTTTTTCCAGTCGACAATATGTCTCCATTTCTCGGCTGCCCAGCAAAGCATTGACCTTGCCAGCTCTTGCTAACATATACCCCCTCGCCTTTTCCACCCTTGCTTTCACTACTTGAGTAGGTTCTCCACGCTCCCCCCCTTCCGATAAGGTTCCTTTAGGCAATGAGGGGATCTCTATCGACATATCAAAGCGGTCTAACAAAGGGCCAGACAATCGGCTAAGGTAGCGCAAAATAACTTGTGGGTTGGCTCGTGAATGATTACCTTCATAATAACCCGTTGGGCTGGGATTTAAAGCGCCAACTAACTGAAAGCGAGCTGGGAAACGGGTTTTTCCTTGAGCTCTTGAAATAATAATTTCACCCGACTCCAACGGCTCACGCAACGAATCCAATACTTTCCTTTCAAATTCAGGCATTTCATCTAAAAACAATAACCCATTGTGCGCTAAAGAAATCTCTCCGGGCCTTGGGAGCGTCCCTCCACCAACCAGAGCAGCCATGGAACTTGAATGATGCGGTGAACGAAATGGGCGTTTTTTCCAATTAAGCGCGTGAATATCCTGCTGAGTTAATGAAGCAACCGATGCGGTTTCCATTGCCTCTTCCTCTGTCATCTCTGGTAACAAATCGCACAAACGCGAAGCAAGCATTGTTTTTCCTGTACCCGGAGGGCCAAGAAAAAGCAGATTATGATTACCCGCCGCGGCAATCTCAAGCGCCCGCTTTCCTTGCTGCTGACCTATGATATCTTGTAGATCACGTTCGTTTTCAACAACCTGATTTGGAATAACACTTTGATACAGCCTCAGCTTTTCCTGACCACAAATGTCACCACATACCTCAAGCAAGCTTTCAGCAGACTGGTGAACATCACGCCCAACTAATGCCGCTTGATCACCGTTAAAATGAGGAACGACCAAACGTCTATGGGCCTTATTGGCAGCCAAAGCCGCGGGCAAAACCCCTTTTACTTTGCGCAGCTTCCCCGACAAGGCCAACTCACCAACAAACTCTCTATGTAACAAACCATCCACTGGTATTTGTTCTGAAGCGGCCAAAATGCCAAGGGCAATGGGCAAATCAAAACGCCCTCCTTCTTTGGGCAAATCGGCGGGTGCTAAATTCACCGTGATGCGCTTGGCAGGAAATTCAAATCGCGAGTTTATAATTGCACTTCTCACCCGATCTCGAGATTCCTTTACTGTTGTTTCCGGTAACCCAACTAAAGTAAAGCCCGGCATGCCATTACTAATGTGCACTTCAACTGTGACTAACGGAGCTTCTACACCAACCGATGCTCGACTATAAATAATCGCAAGTCCCATTCCTTGTTTCACTCCTACATCACTCATTTATCTTTTTGATAACTCGTTTAGTTTTTTACAAACTTGTTATATAGCGCGCTCCAACAATGAAAGAATGTGAAAAAAGAATGAGATTTTGCTTGTCATGTAACAGAATTCTGTGTTACCACTAAAAGGAGAAGACATTTAGTATCAAATTGCGTAAATAACGCATTGCAAATAAATATGAATATGAACGCTCACATTAACGCACTGATTAACCTGATTATCGTGGTCATTATTGATTCCGCGCGGGGGCTGGTGGGCGAAAAATAAACACCAAATTTGAAAAAACCCCCGCACTGAAAAGTCCGGGGGTTTTTTTCAACTTAAATGCTGTTATCAGCAAAATAATTATCACAATTTAAGTCAGTCAAAAATATTAGCTCGACCAATAACGGGCAGGAATAATGGGAGCGCACATGAAGTGCAACACAACAAAAAATAACATAAAACACTATGGGGGCACTCAATGACAGGTGCTGAACTAGTCGTTGCAGCCCTAAAGCAACAGGGCATAAAAACGGTATTTGGCTACCCAGGTGGCGCCATTATGCCAATTTATGACGCGCTTTATGACGGTGGTGTTGAACACATTCTTTGTCGTCATGAGCAAGGTGCTGCGATGGCGGCTATTGGTATGGCGCGCGCCACACAAGATGTCGCTGTATGCATGGCCACTTCTGGGCCAGGAGCAACCAACCTTGTGACTGGTCTCGCAGACGCCTTTATGGATTCTATTCCTATGGTGGCAATTACAGGACAGGTAGCAAGCTCACATATTGGTACCGATGCATTCCAAGAAATGGATGTCATAGGAATGTCTCTATCTTGCACCAAGCATAGTTACTTAGTTACTGATATTGAAGATCTTGCCCCAACCCTCGCTGAAGCGTTTGAAGTAGCAAAAGCTGGCAGGCCTGGGCCTGTGATCGTAGACATCGCAAAGGATGTTCAACTTGCTCAAGCACCTGTCAGTATACTACCGTATTTCGCCCCACCAGCAAGCCCAGAACCGACCAAAGAAGCCGTAGTTGCTGCTCAAGAACTGTTATCAAAAAGTACACGTCCTGTGCTTTATGTAGGGGGAGGCGTACAACTAGGAAACGCCACCAACGCCGTACGTGATTTTCTGCGCTTAAATCCCATGCCTTCAGTCAGCACTTTAAAGGGATTGGGCACAATAGAACGTCATGACCCTCATTATTTGGGTATGCTTGGGATGCATGGAACCAAAGCAGCAAACCTGGTCGTTCAAGAATGTGACTTATTAATTGCTGTCGGGGCTCGATTTGATGACCGAGTCACAGGCAAACTTGAAACTTTTGCTCCTCATGCCCGTGTCATACATATTGATATCGATGCCGCCGAGATCAACAAGCTGCGACATGCAAACGCACCTCTGCGCGGTGATATAAAAACCACACTCCCCCAATTAGAACTCACCCAGGATATTACGCCTTGGGTCAAGCACAGCGAGAGCCTACGCAGTGGATTTAAGTGGCGCTATGATCACCCTGGCGAACTCATTTTTGCACCACTGCTTCTGAAACAGCTATCCGATATGATGCCAGACAGCGCAATGGTCTCAACCGACGTAGGTCAGCATCAAATGTGGGCAGCTCAACATATTCAGCCTCGCGAACCTCAAAATTTCATCACTTCTGCTGGCCTCGGCACCATGGGCTTTGGCCTTCCCGCTGCAATGGGAGCGGCTGTCGCCAGGCCTGACGATCAGTCTATTCTTATTACAGGTGACGGTTCGTTCATGATGAACATACAGGAACTTGGCACACTCAAGCGCCGTCAAATTCCTGTAAAGATTGTTCTATTGAATAATCAGCGTCTTGGAATGGTGCGTCAGTGGCAATCACTCTTCTTTGATGGTCGCCACAGTGAAACCATACTGGATGACAACCCAGACTTTATAACCTTGGCTAAAGCGTTTGATATCCCAGGAAAAACTGTGACGACTAAGGAAGAAGTAGAGCCAGCAATTAGAGAAATGTTGGCCAGTAAAACGTCATATTTGCTCCATGTCATGATAGACGAAGAAGAAAATGTATGGCCACTCGTACCACCAGGTGCATCAAACAATGATATGCTGGAGAACACGTAAAATGGAAAGATACTTAATCGACATCAAGGCAGACGATAAACCCGTTTTACTCGAACGCGTTCTTAGAGTGGTTCGCCACCGTGGCTTCATTGTTAGGCAAGTGGCTGGGACACAAAATCATGAAAGTAAGGTTGCCAGTGTTGAGATCATTGTTGATAGCGATAGGCCAATCTCTTTTCTGACCAATCAGATTGAAAAGCTCTGGGACGTACGAACTGTTGAGGTGACTCAAATTGCGAGTGATCAACTACCAAACAACAATCTTCAGCAAAAAGTTTGCGCATAAAGGAAGGCAAAAATGGCGACAAAAACAGCAGATTATATATGGTTCAATGGTGAACTGGTTCCTTGGGCAGAAGCTAAAGTGCACGTTTTGACTCATGCAATGCACTACGGAACATCAGTATTTGAAGGCGTGCGTTGTTACAATACGCCAAAAGGACCAATTATCTTCCGCCACCGTGAACACGCAAATCGACTCAAAGATTCAGCTAAAATCTATCGCTTCCCTATTCCCTATACAGTCGAAGAAATTATGGAAGCAACTCGAGAGACTGTGCGTAAAAATAACCTCGACAATGCCTATATAAGACCTCTTGGCTATGTTGGAAACGTGGGGCTGGGTGTATGTCCACCTCAAGGCACTGAAATGGACCTCATCATTGCAGCTTTCCCTTGGGGATCATATTTGGGTGAAGAAGCACTAGAAAAAGGCGTCAATGCTATGATTTCCAGTTGGAATCGAGCAGCGCCTAACACCATACCTACAGCAGCAAAGGCGGGTGGTAATTACCTATCTTCTTTACTTGTGGGTGGTGAAGCACGCCGTCACGGCTATGATGAAGGGATCGCACTTAGCGTCGATGGCTACTTATCAGAAGGGGCTGGCGAGAACATTTTCGTTGTCAAAAATGGGGTGATCACCACTCCTCCAACCACTAGCGCTATCCTACCGGGTATTACTCGTGATTCGATCATGACGCTCGCACGAGATAAAGGTTACCAAGTCCATGAAGCCAATATTGCGCGTGAAGCACTTTATCTAGCCGACGAAGTCTTTATGACGGGTACTGCAGCAGAGGTCGTTCCTGTTGCCACCATAGATAAAATTGAAATCGGCACAGGCAAACGCGGACCTATAACAAAAGAGCTCCAAGAAGCTTATTTTGGACTTTTCAATGGCACCACTGAAGACAAGTGGGGCTGGTTAGATTACGTCCACCCATAAGACATGGCAAATTAAGGAAGTAGTAGAATGCCTAAATACAGATCAGCAACCACCACTCACGGTCGGAACATGGCAGGCGCTCGTGCTCTGTGGCGTGCAACTGGCGTAAAAGAAGAAGATTTTGGTAAACCCATTATCGCTGTCGTTAACTCGTTCACTCAATTTGTGCCAGGCCATGTTCACTTAAAAGACATGGGCCAATTAGTCGCTGGAGAAATAGAAAAAGCCGGTGGTATTGCCAAAGAGTTCAACACCATCGCCGTCGATGACGGTATTGCCATGGGTCACGGCGGTATGTTGTACTCCCTCCCATCTCGAGAACTTATTGCTGATTCAGTGGAATACATGGTCAACGCCCATTGTGCTGATGCTATGGTGTGTATTTCAAACTGTGACAAAATCACGCCGGGAATGCTGATGGCCGCAATGCGCCTCAACATTCCCGTGATTTTTGTTTCTGGTGGACCAATGGAAGCGGGCAAAACCAAGCTATCAGACCAACTTATCAAGCTCGATTTAGTCGATGCAATGATTCAAGGCGCTGATCCTAAGGTATCTGATCAGCAAAGTGAGCAAGTCGAACGTTCAGCATGCCCAACTTGTGGTTCATGCTCTGGTATGTTCACAGCAAACTCAATGAACTGCTTAACAGAGGCGCTGGGGTTATCGCAACCGGGCAATGGCTCCATGCTGGCAACTCATGCGGATCGTGAAGCCTTGTTTATCAATGCGGGCAAACGCATTGTCGAATTGACACGCCGCTACTACGAACAAGAAGATGAGTCAGCACTACCTCGCAATATCGCCACCTTTGACGCCTTTGAAAATGCGATGGCATTAGACATTGCCATGGGTGGCTCAACCAACACCATACTTCACCTTCTAGCCGCTGCGCAAGAAGGTGAGGTTGACTTCGATATGGACGATATCGACCGTCTGTCTCGCCAAGTTCCGCATTTGTGTAAAGTCGCCCCTTCGACACCTAAATATCACATGGAAGACGTCCATCGCGCAGGCGGCGTTATGGCAATCCTTGGTGAATTAGACCGAGCTGGCCTACTCCATAACGATGCACGAACTGTGCTAGGCCTTTCAATGAAAGAACAGCTTGCCAAATACGACATCATGCAAACTGACGATGAAGATGTTCTCACATTTTATCGCGCAGGTCCTGCAGGTATTCGCACCACCAAAGCCTTTTCTCAGGATTGTCGGTGGGACAGACTCGATGACGACCGAGTCAATGGCTGTATCCGCACAAAAGATAATGCCTTTAGTCAAGAGGGTGGACTGGCTGTCCTATCAGGCAACATCGCACTTGATGGCTGTATTGTTAAAACGGCCGGTGTCGATGAAAGTATTCTCAAGTTTACAGGCCCAGCAGTCGTATTTGAAAGTCAAGAGGATGCCGTCGAGGGTATATTGGGTGGAAAAGTCAAAGCAGGTGACGTGGTCGTCATTCGCTACGAAGGCCCCAAAGGCGGTCCTGGTATGCAAGAAATGCTTTACCCAACTACGTATCTAAAATCCATGGGGCTTGGTAAAGATTGTGCACTACTAACGGATGGACGTTTCTCTGGCGGTACATCTGGCCTATCAATTGGTCACGCTTCACCAGAAGCGGCCAATGGCGGCGCAATTGGCTTAGTCAAGCAAGGTGACATGATTGCGATTGATATTCCAAATCGCTCAATCTCATTAGAGGTCTCCGAGCAAGAGCTTGCCGAGCGAAGAACTCAACAAGACGAGCTAGGTTGGAAACCTGTTGATCGTCAGCGTGACGTTTCTTTTGCGCTTAAAGCATACGCCAGTATGGCAACCAGTGCTGACAAAGGGGCGGTACGAGATAAGTCGAAGCTAGGGGACTAGCTTATGGCTACATGTGTATTTTCAGGGAAAGAAAACCTGACTGGCGCAGATTATCTGCGTCAGATCTTAAGAGCACCCGTATACGAAGCCGCAACGGTCACACCATTGCAAGCAATGCCGCGATTAAGCGAGCGTATTGGTAACCAAGTGCAAATCAAGCGCGAAGACCGACAGCCAGTGCATTCTTTCAAATTGCGCGGTGCCTACAATATGGTTGCAAGCTTATCTGAAGCACAGAAGTCTGCTGGTGTAATCGCGGCATCGGCAGGTAATCATGCTCAAGGAATGGCGCTATCAGGTACTAAGCTCGGCATAAAAACCACCATTGTGATGCCCAAAACGACACCAGATATCAAGGTCGATGCTGTGCGCGGTTTTGGCGGTCACGTTGTTCTTCATGGCAACAACTTCGACGAAGCTAAAACAGAAGCGGAACGTTTAGCCAAGCAACATGGGTATACTTTTGTTCCCCCTTTCGATCACCCACTAGTGATCGCAGGCCAAGGAACCATCGGCATGGAAATGCTACAGCAAAATGGCCATCTCGATCATATCTTTGTCCCTGTTGGTGGCGGTGGCTTGGCAGCGGGTGTGGCTGTACTCGTTAAGCAATTGATGCCAGAGATCAAGGTTATCGCGGTTGAGCCTGAAGACTCAGCTTGTCTTAAAGCTGCACTCGATGCTGGCGAACCTGTGGTGATTGATCAGGTCAGCATGTTTGCCGACGGCGTGGCGGTAAAACGGATTGGCGATGAAACATTTCGACTCTGTCAGCAATATCTTGATGGGCACATTAGCGTCTCTAGTGATGAAATTTGTGCCGCAGTCAAAGACATCTTTGAGGATACCCGCGCGATTGCTGAGCCTTCTGGCGCACTGGCTCTCGCGGGCCTTAAAAAGTATAGCGAGCAAAATAAACTCCAAAATTGCAACCTTGGCACAATACTATCCGGAGCGAATACTAATTTTCACGGTCTGCGTTATGTTTCCGAGCGTTGTGAACTTGGTGAAAAGCGGGAAGGCTTACTGGCTGTAACCATTCCCGAGCGTCAAGGGGCCTTTTTTGAGTTTTGTCATCTCATTGGTGGGCGCGCGGTGACTGAGTTCAACTACCGTTATAACGATGATGCGTTAGCGAATATATTTGTCGGCGTACGCCTTCAAGGTGGCCAACAAGAGCTAGAACACATCATTCATGATCTGCGCGAAGGTGGGTATCCTGTGGTTGATTTATCAGAGGATGAAATGGCCAAGTTACATATTCGTTATATGATTGGTGGCAGACCGTCAAAGCAGCTTAAAGAGCGCCTCTACAGTTTTGAATTTCCTGAATATCCAGGTGCATTGCTTAAGTTCCTCAGCACCCTGGGGACTCACTGGAATATCAGCTTATTCAACTACCGCAACCATGGCGCAGACTACGGCCGAGTATTGTGTGGCTTTGAACTTGATGAATCCGATCTTGCACGCTTCTCTGCTCATTTGAGAGAGCTTGGGTACCAGTGCAAAGATGAAACCGATAATCCATCATATAAGTTCTTTCTATCATGCTAACAAAAGCTGGGGGCCAGATTTGTTCTGCCCCTAGTTTCTATGGCTTCATCAACAATCCACCGTTAGTCTGAATCACCTCACCCGTGATATTCGCCTGCTTAGTGAGCATCAAAATACTTTGTGCAATCTCTTCTGGCGATGCAACTGAGCGAGTCGGGATCTGAGATTTCAGCTGCTCTGCATTGACAAGACCTTTAATCATATCTGTATCAACAAACCCTGCTGCAATGCAGTTTACCGTTACTCCCTTATGGGCATATTCTAGAGCAACGACACGACTAAAGGCCTCTAAGCCCGCTTTCGCGGCAGCGTAACTAGCAAACCCTTTTTGAGGGAGTGAACTTAGAATACTCGACACACTGACAATGCGCCCATATTGCTGACGGGACATGTGGCTAACCAATTTTTGGGTTAGAAAAAACGCCGCTCGCAAATTGACATTCAATGTCTCATCATAGCTTTGTAAACAGGTTTTAGCGAAAGGGGCTAAGTGAGCAATACCCGCATTATTAATCAAGATGTCAGGGAGTAAATGTTCAGATTTAAGCTGCTGATATAAACTTTCGATACTGTCCATCTTGGTCATTTCAAGCTCGTAGGCCTCAATACCTTGATCACGCAGCTTCATACGATCTTCAGACTGACGAGCCGTACCCAATACACGATACCCCTCATCTCTAAATGCAATAGCGGTTGCGTAGCCAATGCCACGATTGGCCCCCGTTACTAGAACTGTTTTCATTAGATTGCCCACCTCAAATCATTGCTAAAACATAATTCTTAATGACTAGAGCAACCTTTGTAAATCATATCCACCCCCATACGCAACACAAAACATATTCAACAGCTACATAATAATTAAATGACGACCAAATTTTAATCTGGCTCAACAACATCTCCATAATACGAAAGTTTCATTTTAGTCATCTACCTTTTGGATCTAAACTCAAGGCCCAACAAAACTCTCGCTCGGTTGTGGAGACCACATATGTTTAGTGCACTCATTTTAAGACAAGAACAAAACCAAACTCTCGCTGGCATTGAGCAGATAGACGAAAGTCAATTGCCACAAGGTGATGTATTAATTGATGTCGATTATTCCTCTCTCAATTATAAAGACGGCTTAGCCATCACTGGAAAAGGTAAAATCATCCGTAACTTCCCCATGGTGCCTGGCATAGATCTCTCCGGCACGGTTGCTCATTCGGATAATGATCGCTTCCAAGTCGGTGATAAAGTCGTATTGACGGGTTGGGGAGTAGGTGAAAATCACTGGGGTGGTATGGCTCAGCGCGCTCGTTTAAAATCAGAGTGGCTTGTCCCATTGCCCGAAGGTCTTAGCAGTAAACAAGCCATGATGGTTGGCACTGCAGGCTTAACAGCAATGTTATGTGTTGAAACTCTCATTGACTCAGGCATTGAACCAGAGTCAGGAGAAATTCTCGTCACAGGTGCAAGCGGTGGCGTCGGCTCTGTGGCTGTCACTCTACTGTCTCAACTTGGGTATCAAGTTGCTGCCGTAACGGGTCGTATCGAACAAAACGGTCCTTTACTCGAGCAGCTTGGAGCAAATCATATCATTGAGCGTTCAGAATTTGAGCAAGCCGCTCAACCACTTGAAAAACAACGCTGGGCAGGCGCTATAGATACTGTTGGTAGTAAGGTATTAGCAAAAGTTTTATCGCAAATGGACTACAACGGATCTGTTGCCGCGTGTGGACTTGCGGGAGGTTTCGATTTACCCAGCACAGTCATGCCATTTATTCTTCGCAATGTGCGCTTGCAAGGTATCGATTCTGTCATGTGCCCAACCAAAAAACGCGTACAAGCATGGAATAAGTTAGCCAAATTATTACCTCAAAGCTACTTTGAACAAGCATGTACCGAAATAAAGTTAGCACAAGCGCCAGACTACTCTGAAGAGATCACTAATGGAAAAGTTACAGGACGAGTGGTGATTAAACTCTAACGGCGAAACAACTGAGAGTCAGTCATGGGTTCGACTGACTCAGCAGCGACGATGTTTGCTCGGGCCCTACACTAACGATTAAAATTCACTGTCAGGCAAACAAAACCATAAACTACTTTGCGATCGCATAATATTAATAAAAAAAATCCCGCCTTTCAGCGGGGAAGCCCAAGAAAAAATGGGGATAGTGTCGGAATGTAACGGGTGCTTGTTAACAAGCTCTTAATTTTGGCGCTCTTGTGACGAGCCCGACCAACAACGGGTCTCACACCATATACCAACAACCGTTGCAACCATGCCAGCTATTGGCAATAAAGACACTTCACTTGAAGGTCGGAGCACAAGAGCGCAAAAGCACATAAAGCAAAGTACGGAGTACACTGTTAAGCGTTCGAGTTCATTCACAAGCTGCCTCCGCACTCAATGTTATCAGATTGTTAACTACGTTAAATCAATTCGCATCATTTGCCAAGAGGTTATTGAATATTTTTTCTTCGTCAGTATCATCTAGCTCCTTAAAAAGGTAATTCGAGATATGACCATGGTATTTAATCCAGAGCAGGTAGATAAAACGCTGGAAGCACAAGGAATGCGCTGCCCTGAACCAGTAATGATGGTCAGAAAGACAATACGAAACATGAAAGATGGCGAAGTTTTGCTGGTTATTGCTGACGATACTTCCACCACACGAGACATACCAAGCTTTTGCCGGTTTATGGATCATCAACTCATCAGCGCGCAAACAGAGAGCCTGCCTTATCAATATGTGATCAGAAAAGGGATGAAATGAGTCAACTGGCTAAAATGATACGCCATCATTGTTGATCATTACCCTTCACTCATCATTTTCTTGCTGTCTCTGCTGCTCTAACTGCTTCCTAATTAAGCGCACTTCGTCCTGTAAAGGTAGGATGTGCGCAACCCGAATCCAAGCTTCTACCGTCAAAGCCGTCATCACAAATGAGCCAGCAACAATTGGTAGCCACATATCGGTTAAAGCCATCGCCAGCAAACATAGCACTAATCCAAAGCTAAACAGGTAACTCTGACTTCTTGGAGATATTCCCATATAGCGTGTAAGCATGATATCGTTCTCCCATTCAGTTCTGCACCCACTCTAACGCATATCACAACACGTCAAGCCATACTAAGGCACACAACTAACATAGCACGACAAAGGTTACACTGGTGTATATCAGGTCACGCCCTGTGACAAACCTAGATACGAATAGGGCTCCCATTTGGCGACTTAATAACCCCGCATTTCTAGAACAGCAAACTACCAAAAGCCAAACCAACAAAGAGTATCGCGGTAACTTTACGGATCACATTAAGCGGCAACTTACCAGCTGACATTCGGCCAACAAATACAACTGGCACATTCGCCAGTAACATACCCAGCGTGGTCCCCAAAATAACCAGTATCAATGATTGAGCATATTGAGCACCGAGAATAGAGGTTGCGATTTGTGTTTTGTCACCTATTTCCGCGATAAAAAAAGCAACAAAACTGGTGAGAAAAGCACCGCGATTAACCATATTATTGCTGTCATCAAGTCGGTCTGGGACCAACACCCAACACGCCATAGCAAGAAAGCTCACTGCGAGAATCCACTTTAAAATATGCGCTGGCATATGATCGGCAATAAATACACCGAGCCACGCTGCAAGTGCGTGGTTAACCAATGTGGCCAATGCGATCGCGAAAATGATAGGAAGTGGTTTTTGATAGCGGCTGGCAAGCAGCAAAGATAGTAACTGTGTTTTATCACCAATTTCGGCTAAGGCGATGGTAGTAATTGAAATAGCTAAAACGCTCACGACATGCTCGATGAGGCAGGGATTATTATTTGAACCTAAGACAAACCTCGTGCCCCGCCTCGGTTCACGATGTTTATCTAAGGTCTTGCTAAATTCATCCGGCGATGAATCTCGTTCGCCATGGTGATTGTGCACCAATTATGTTGACGAACGAACCGAGCAGACGGTCTGCTGGTAAGCTACTCCCCAAAGATGGCGAGATTCTAAAGAGCATAACCACAAAGCACAAGTCAGATTTCCATCAAAAACTCGGTTTTATCGAAAATAAAAACAATCAGCACAATAAATTCTAATAAAACCAAATTTTGATGACCAATTAAGCAAGATTACCTCTACTCCCGCTGGTCAGTTATAGGTATACTTGATTGTTATTTTTTCAACCCTAGTTACTTTGAATCGCAATTGTTACCTAAAAAGGCAACAAATATGACGACAACACAAGTAATCACATAATTGCGCGAACCTGACTTATGCAAAAATACGATACCAAAACCTTCCAGGGAATGATCCTCGCGCTGCAGGATTATTGGGCTCAAAATGGTTGCACTATTGTTCAACCGCTTGATATGGAAGTAGGCGCAGGCACGTCACACCCAATGACCTGCTTACGTGCACTTGGCCCAGAGCCAATGTCGACTGCTTACGTACAACCTTCTCGTCGTCCAACCGATGGCCGTTATGGTGAAAACCCTAACCGCCTACAGCACTACTATCAGTTTCAAGTAGCGCTTAAGCCATCACCAGACAATATTCAGGAATTGTACCTAGGCTCTCTTGAAGTTCTTGGTGTCGACCCCCTAGTTCATGATATTCGCTTCGTTGAAGATAACTGGGAAAACCCAACGCTCGGTGCTTGGGGACTAGGTTGGGAAGTGTGGCTAAACGGCATGGAAATTTCTCAGTTTACCTATTTCCAACAAGTTGGTGGTCTTGAATGTAAGCCTGTGACTGGTGAAATCACCTATGGTATTGAACGCCTAGCTATGTATATCCAAGAAGTCGATTCCGTCTACGATCTGGTATGGAACAAAGCACCGGATGGCAACGTGGTTAGCTATGGCGATATTTTCCACCAAAACGAAGTGGAACAATCTACCTACAACTTCGAGCATGCTGACGTTGACTTCCTATTTGGCTTCTTTGAGCAATGTGAAAAAGAGTGCAAAGCGCTACTAGAGCTTGAAACGCCGTTACCCCTTCCTGCTTATGAACGTATTCTTAAAGCTGGACATGCATTCAACCTACTTGATGCGCGCAAAGCAATTTCGGTCACAGAGCGTCAACGCTATATTCTGCGCATTCGTAATCTGACCAAATCAGTGGCAGAAGCTTACTATGCATCTCGTGAAGCGCTTGGCTTCCCAATGTGTAAAAAAGAACAGGTGTAAGGGAAAAAAGTAACATGGCAAAAGAATTTTTAATCGAGCTGGGTACCGAAGAACTCCCACCAACACAGCTACGCACCCTAGCGGAAGCCTTTGCAGCAAACTTTGAGTCAGAGTTGCAAAACGCAGAGCTCTCCCATCAAGGTATTAAGTGGTTTGCGACACCTAGACGTCTTGCACTTAGAGTCGCTGAACTAGCAGAAAGCCAAGCAGACAAAATCGTTGAAAAACGTGGTCCCGCTATTGCCGCAGCATTCGACTCAGACGGCAACCCAACCAAAGCCGCTCAGGGTTGGGCTCGCGGCTGCGGTATAACGGTTGATCAGGCTGAGCGTATGGTAACAGACAAAGGTGAATGGCTACTGTTTAAACAAGAAGTTAAAGGTCAGCCCGCCAGTGAGATTTTAACTCAACTTGCATCAAAAGCTCTTGCTAACCTGCCAATCGCAAAGCCCATGCGCTGGGGTGACAAAGCAACACAATTTATCCGCCCAGTCAAAACCCTCACCATGCTTATGGGCTCTGAACTTATCGAAGGTGAGATTTTGGGGGTGACGTCTTCTCGCACCATTCGCGGCCATCGTTTTATGGGTGAGCAAGCATTTACTATTGAGTCAGCCGAGCAATATCCAGCGCTATTGCAAGAGCGTGGCAAGGTAATGGCAGACTACGAAGCCCGTAAAGCCATCATTATTGCAGAGGCTCAAAAAGCCGCCTCAACACTGGGTGGTATTGCTGATCTCGAAGATGAACTAGTGGAAGAAGTCACCTCTTTAGTGGAGTGGCCTGTTGTGCTCACCGCCAAATTTGAACAAGAGTTTCTTAAAGTTCCTTCCGAGGCCCTTGTGTATACCATGAAAGGCGACCAAAAGTACTTCCCTGTTTACACAGAGGATAAAAGGTTGCTCCCTAACTTTATTTTCGTATCCAACATCGAATCTAAAGAGCCCAAATACGTGATTGAAGGTAATGAAAAGGTCGTCAGACCTCGCTTGGCTGATGCAGAGTTCTTCTTTAATACTGACCGTAAGCGCCCTCTAATCGACCGTTTGCCTGAGCTAGAGCAGGCTATCTTCCAGAAGCAGCTCGGTACAATCAAAGACAAAACCGATCGTATTACCGAATTAGCGGGTTATATAGCAGAACAAATCGGTGCAGATGTTGAAAAATCAAAACGTGCCGGACTATTGGCCAAATGCGATCTGATGACGTCCATGGTATTTGAATTTACCGACACCCAAGGTGTGATGGGAATGCATTATGCCCGCCATGATGGTGAAGCCGAAGAAGTCGCCATAGCCCTGAATGAACAGTACATGCCTCGCTTCGCAGGTGATACTCTGCCTTCACATGGGGTATCGACGGCCATCGCTATTGCAGATAAGCTCGACACGATCGTCGGTATCTTCGGTATAGGTCAGGCACCCAAAGGCAGTGATCCCTTTGCTTTGCGCCGTGCATCTCTTGGCGTACTGCGGATTATCGTTGAGTACGGGTACAAACTTGATTTGGTCGATCTGATTGCCAAAGCGAAATCACTATTGGGTGACAAGTCAACCAATGATAATGTTGAGCATGATGTGATTGAGTTTATGCTAGGTCGTTTCCGCGCTTGGTATCAAGATCAAGGCTTTAGTGTAGATATTATCCAGGCCGTTCTGGCTCGCCGCCCAACAAAACCGGCTGATTTTGATCAACGCGTTAAGGCAGTATCCCATTTCCGTCAATTGGAGTCAGCGGAATCACTCGCGGCAGCCAATAAGCGTGTCGGTAATATTTTGGCAAAATTCGATGGTGAATTAGCATCGGATATCAACCTTGCATTGTTAGAGCAAGACGCTGAAAAAGCACTCGCTGAAAGTGTTGAAATCATGGCAGAGGCTCTAGAGCCGGCATTTGCAACGGGTAACTATCAAGAAGCACTCAACAAACTTGCTGATTTACGTGAGCCTGTTGATGCTTTCTTCGATAATGTCATGGTCATGGCCGACGATGAGGCCTTGAAAAACAACCGCCTCACTCTGCTCAATAAATTGAGAAATCTCTTCTTACAAATTGCCGACATTTCTCTTCTTCAGAAGTAAAACGTTGCTGCAATAAATATGTGACAAAGCCCAACCAATCAAGGTTGGGCTTTATTTTTTTTCACCGACAAATTTTGTCCTTTGCCTCATGATCACATTAGGGTATGGTCAAGGATTGCTCCAGTCTTCACAGTCAATTAGTCTGTGAACAAAGCGGCCTTGTTTGTATCACAAACCTCCAGCAATCAATATAAAAACAATCACAACACATTGGGTATAACGACAAATGCAATTCTCTAAGTTTGGTGAAAAATTTAACCAGTATTCTGGTATAACTCGTCTGATGGATGACTTAAATGATGGCCTACGCACTCCTGGTGCCATGATGCTCGGAGGGGGCAACCCTGCTGCCATTCCTGCCATGCTCGATTACTTTCATCAAGCTTGCGAAGAGATGCTAAAAAGTGGCGATCTGGTTGCTGCGCTGGCGAACTATGATGGTCCTCAAGGTAAAAACACCTTTATTTCTGCCTTAGCGGATTTACTCGAACAGACCTACGGTTGGAACATTAGTGCCAAAAACATCAGCCTGACCAATGGCAGTCAAAGTGGTTTCTTCTATTTGTTTAACTTACTGGCAGGCCAGCAACCCGACGGCTCACATAAGAAAATCTTGCTACCTTTAGCACCAGAATACATAGGCTATGGCGATGCGGGCGTCGATGAAAATATTTTTGTTTCCTACCGCCCAGAAATCGAAAAACTCGACAATGGTTTGTTTAAATACCATGTGAACTTTGAGGAGCTTAATGTCGATGAATCTGTTGCTGCCATATGCGCATCACGCCCGACCAATCCAACCGGTAACGTATTGACTGACGACGAAATTCGCAAGCTCGACCAACTTGCTCGGGAAAATAACATTCCTCTCATGATAGACAATGCTTATGGTTTACCTTTCCCCAATATCATTTTTGAGGATGTAAAACCATTTTGGAATGAAAACACCATCCTGTGTATGAGTCTATCAAAACTTGGTCTACCGGGCGTACGCTGTGGGATTGTGATTGCAAACGAAGAAATCACCCAAGCGTTAGCCAATATGAATGGCATCATTAGCTTAGCTCCCGGAAGCCTTGGGCCAGCTCTTGGCTACCATATGATCCAAAATAATGATCTACTCAATCTAAGTACTGAAGTCATCAAACCTTTCTACCAAAGAAAATCTCAACGCGCTGTCGAGCTACTGCAAGCAGAAATCACCGACCCTCGTTTTCGAATTCATAAACCCGAGGGCGCAATTTTCCTTTGGCTATGGTTTGATGAGCTCCCCATCACGACAATGGAGCTTTATCAACGACTTAAGGCACGCAGCGTGCTGATAATTCCTGGGGAATATTTCTTTATTGGTCAAGAGGATGACTGGGAGCACGCCCATCAGTGTCTACGGATGAATTATGTGCAAGATGATGACATGATGCAAAAAGGCATCAAAATTATCGCTGAAGAAGTCAGCAAAGCTTATCAAGAAAAATAGCCCTCGTTTGATTCAATTAAAAAGAGCGCCGCAGGCGCTCTTTCACTCTTTATCTAAACAAGGCTAGGGTTTAACCTTCAAGCAATTTGCTACCATTGATGGCGATGGTACGCGGCTGCATAGCTTCGGGAATCTCTCGCTCTAGCTCAATATGCAAAAGGCCATTTTCCATACTGGCGCCAATTACTTTGACGTAATCAGCCAACTGGAACTTACGTTCAAAATCTCGCTCAGCAATACCTTGGTAAACATAATTCTTGTTTTCTTCCTCTTTACGCTCACCTTTAACAATAAGCGTATTTTCTTTCTGAGTCAGCTCTAACTGCTCTTCGGCAAAACCTGCAACTGCCATAGTAATGCGGTAGTTGTTTTCATCTTTTTGCTCGATATTGTAAGGAGGGTAACCACCCGAGGTATTCTTCGCTGATGTCGCTTCCATCATATTAAAAAGACGATCGAAACCAATTGCGTTGCGGTATAAAGGAGTGAAATCTACAGTTCTCATCATGCTATCCTCATTTTAAGCAATAGTCTTAGTCGTGAGTTTACTTGAGTCTCATTAGAGACAAATCGACTAAGGAGTTCATCACTACTCCACAGACAACAAAGCGTGTTCAGGGACATAGAAACAAACCCAAATTAAGTGTTAGTTGCATCACTGAAAATCCTCACATTGAGCAATATCCAGCCTGCGATACGGAGATAATGTTTCTTCTCTTTTGAGCAAGACATCCCACTCTCCTCACTAAATTAAATAAGGTTGAGGTAAATCCTTTTCAAGGGGTATTAGTGAAAAATTTTTTGCTTTATTTATTAGGAACAAAAAAACACCGCATTAAGCGGTGTTTTCGTTAACCTTAAATCAAACTATACATCCAAGTTAGCAACCTTAAGCGCATTTTCTTCGATAAAGTTTCGACGCGGCTCAACCTGATCGCCCATTAAAGTCGTGAACAATTGATCGGCACCGACGGCATCTTCAATCGTTACTTGCATCATGCGACGAGTTTCAGGGTCCATAGTGGTTTCCCAAAGCTGATCTGGGTTCATTTCACCCAAACCTTTGTAGCGCTGTAGACTCAAACCTCGACGAGACTCTTTAATCAGCCAATTCAGAGCATCGGCAAAGCTTGATACTGGTTGAGTGCGCTCACCACGCTGAATATACGCTCCCTCTTCAATCAAACCATCAAGCGCTTCAGATAGGCTAGCTAACTTGCCGTATTCTTTAGAGTTCAACAGGTCAATGCTCAGAGCAAACTCATGAGTAACACCATGAGTTCTTACCAAAATTCTCGGTAGATTGAGACCAAGTTCAGCATGTTGCTCAACTTCAAAGCTATATTGACTTGCTCCAACTTCTTTGGCATTTAACTGTTCGACTAGCTGTTTGGTCCAAGCTCCAACCAAGTCCGCGTCATGGCACTTGTCCGCGGTTAAGCGAGGAGTGTAAATAAACTCGTTTAGCAGTGCACGAGGGTAACGGCGACTCATGCGATCCACTAGCTTTATGCCTGCGTTATACTGATGAACCAGTTTCTCAAGCGCTTCTCCAGCCAGTGCTGGCGCTTGAGGGTTAACATGTAAAGCCGCGTTATCGAGTGCCAAAGCAACTTGATACTGATTCATCGCATCTTCATCTTTAATGTATTGTTCTTGCTTACCTTTCTTTACCTTGTACAAAGGCGGCTGTGCTATGTATACATAACCACGTTCGATGAGTTCAGGCATTTGACGATAGAAAAAGGTCAAAAGCAGAGTACGGATGTGAGAGCCATCGACATCTGCATCCGTCATGATAATAATATTGTGGTAACGCAATTTATCCGGATTGTATTCATCCCGACCAATCCCACAACCAAGAGCGGTAATTAACGTTGCCACTTCTTGAGATGAAAGCATTTTGTCAAAGCGCGCTTTTTCTACGTTAAGAATTTTACCTTTGAGAGGCAAAATGGCCTGATTCTTGCGGTTGCGACCTTGTTTTGCCGAGCCACCTGCAGAATCACCCTCCACAATGTAAAGTTCAGACAACGCCGGATCTTTCTCCTGACAATCGGCCAGTTTCCCTGGTAAACCAGCTAGGTCAAGCGCTCCTTTACGACGTGTCATTTCACGAGCTTTACGCGCAGCTTCTCGAGCACGCGCAGCATCGATAATTTTCGAGCACACCGTCTTAGCTTCTGCGGGATGTTCAACCAAAAACTCAGAAAGTTTTTCACCCATAACCGACTCTACTGCCGATTTGACTTCGGAAGACACAAGCTTGTCCTTAGTCTGACTTGAGAATTTAGGATCGGGAACCTTAACTGAGATAACAGCCGTTAGACCTTCACGAGCGTCATCGCCAGATGTCGCCGTTTTCGCTTTTTTAGAAAACCCTTCTTTATCCATAAAGGTATTCAGCGTACGGGTTAAAGCCGCTCTAAAACCAGCAAGGTGTGTGCCGCCATCTCGCTGTGGGATATTATTGGTAAAACAATAGATGTTTTCTTGAAAGCCATCATTCCACTGCATCGCCACTTCAACTGAAATGCCATCTTCACGCTCAGTATTAAAGTGAAAAACTTTCTCAATAATTGGGGTTTTATTGGTGTTAAGATGTTCAACGAATGCTTGGATACCACCTTCATACATGAAGTGGTCACTCTTATCTTCTTCACGCTCATCGATCAACTTAATCGACACACCCGAGTTCAGGAAGGACAGTTCACGTAGACGTTTGGCCAGAATATCGTAATGAAACTCGGTATTGGTGAACGTCTCTTCACTTGGCCAAAAGCGAATTTCTGTCCCTGTTCTGTCGGTCTCACCAATGACGGCAAGTGGCGCTTTAGGTACGCCATGGTAGTAGGTTTGGCTATGCGTTTTTCCACCACGGTGAATCGTCAGTGAAACTTCTTTTGACAAAGCATTAACAACGGAAACACCCACACCATGTAGACCACCGGAGACTTTGTATGAGTTGTCGTCAAACTTACCACCAGCATGCAAAACCGTCATAATCACTTCAGCAGCAGAAACATTCTCTTCTGGATGCAATTCCGTAGGAATACCACGTCCATCATCCCGAACCGATACTGAGCTATCTTCATGAATAGTCACAATAATGTCTTTACAGTGACCCGCTAACGCTTCATCAATAGAGTTGTCGACCACCTCGAAAACCATGTGGTGTAGGCCGGTACCATCGTCGGTATCGCCGATGTACATTCCCGGACGCTTACGAACCGCGTCTAGGCCCTTTAGTACTTTAATACTCGATGAATCGTAATTTTCAGACATGAGTTATCTTCCGCTATATATTTTGCTCTATTGTGCCATGTTCCAAACGGAACATCTTGCCCTTTTCATCTAACATATCGTCGATTTGAACTTGCGTAATAGAGCTGACAAAAACTTGTGCCCGCGTCTCTTTCAAGCAGTCTGCAAGACGCTTGCGACGTTGACTATCTAATTCTGAAGCAAAGTCATCAATTAAGTAGATACATTGCTTACCAGTCACCTCTGTCAGGTGTTGTCCTTGTGCGACTCTAAGTGCACACACCATAAGCTTGAGCTGACCGCGTGACAGCACATCTTCAACAGGTGTCCCATTCACTTTAATTCTTAAATCGGCTTTATTTGGTCCGCTAAAAGTATACCCTAGCGCCTGATCTCGTTCGAAGTTTTCCTCTAGGATTGATGCGTAAGACGTGTTTTTGTCCCATCCCCGCGAGTACTTCAACTGAATTTCAAATTCAGGTAGAAACAACTGGCATATACTTGCTATTTTCTCGCTGACTTGCTCAACATAGTCAGCTCGCCAATGGCTAATTTTTTCAGCCAGGCCCGCCATTTCTTGATCCCAATAAGAAAGCTCACGATAACATGATGCCGTTTTCAAAAGTGCATTACGCTGCTTATTCAACCGCTTAAATCGCCCCCAAGCATCATAGAACGCAGGTTCAACATGAAAAACGCCCCAATCGATAAAAGCTCTGCGGTGCTTTGGACCATCGGTTAATAAGTCAAAGCCTTCTGGGTGGATCAATTGCAGTGGCAAAGTCTGAGCAAGCTGAGCCAACTTTTGACCAGATTGACCCCCTATTTTAACTTCAGTTGAGCCATCACGCTGCTTATTAATGCCAATTGGTAACTCAAATTGATCCGAGTTCAAAAAACGGCCATGAACAAACAGCTGG
Source organism: Vibrio zhanjiangensis (assembly GCF_030161235.1). Taxonomy (GTDB): domain Bacteria; phylum Pseudomonadota; class Gammaproteobacteria; order Enterobacterales; family Vibrionaceae; genus Vibrio; species Vibrio zhanjiangensis. Next base: position 44,123 of record NZ_BSPW01000098.1, read on the forward strand.
TCACAGCCATTTTGAATCACACGCCCCGTAAGGCTGCTTTTAAATGAACGACCGTGTCCAAGTAAATAAATGGCTTCCAAAACACTGGTTTTTCCACTGCCATTGGGACCAATAAGAAAGTTAAAGCCTGCTGATACTTCAATATCACAGGCTTCAATGTTACGAAACTTCTGAATAACGATACGTGAAAGCGGCATACTAAAGTCGCATTGGTGAAACCACGTATATTGAGCTGTCGTCTTGCGAATTTTCAATCAACGCACTGGCATTCGCTTCTGACATTGATATTCTGACCTTATCACAACGCAAGGTATTCAATACATCAGAGATATAACTGACATTAAAACCAATTTCAATTGGCTCACCTTCATAGCTGACATCCAAGGTTTCTTCCGCTTCTTCCTGCTCTGGGTTATTAGCGGTAATGGTGAGCTCATTACCTGACAAGTTTACCCGTACACCACGAAACTTTTCGTTAGATAAAATCGCTGCACGAGAGAAGGCCTGACGCAATTGTTCACACTCAGCTTCAAGTATTTTGCTGGTTGACTGAGGCATGACGCGGCGATAGTCGGGAAAACGGCCATCGACCAGTTTAGAAGTGAAAACAAAATGATCGACTTCCGCACGAAGATTTGAACTACCAATCTGTAATGTGACATTTTGTTCTGGTGTATCCAGCAACTTCATTAACTCAAGTACCCCTTTACGCGGGACTATAATTTGTTGTTGCGCAAATTCGATATCCAATTGGGTCTGTGATACCGCCATACGGTGTCCATCTGTAGCCACACTGCGTAATGTGGTTCCTTCGAGCTCAAACAGCATACCATTTAAGTAATAACGCACATCTTGATTGGCCATCGAAAACTGCGTTTTTTCAATAAGACCGCGCAAGGCGCCTTGCGTAAGTGACAATTCAACGTCACTTTGCCAATCTTCAATATTGGGAAAATCATTGGCCGGTAAAGTTGATAGGGAAAAGCGGCTTCGACCTGAGCGCACTTGTGCCTTATCGCCATCAAGAATAAAGGTGATCACCGAATCATCGGCCAGCCCACGGCAAATATCGAGAAACTTACGTGAAGGCACAGTCACACTGCCTGCCTCAAAGTCTCCTTCTAAAGCCACACGACTGATAAGCTCGACTTCCAAATCTGTGGCTGTCATAGAGAGCATATTTCCCTCTACTTTAAGCAGTAAATTACCAAGAATAGGAAGAGTTGGACGGCCACCCAAAGCACCAGAAACTTGCTGGAGTGGCTTGAGTAGGTGACTACGCTCAATGGAAAATTTCATAGTACGCTCTTTCAGAATTCGTTTAGCTTGATAAGGAATGAATCTATTTCGTGCTTAGAATACTGCGATTTAAGAAGAAAGGGTACGAATCAGATTAGAATAATCTTCTTTTATATCGTGACTTTCTTCGCGCAGTTGCTCTATTTTCCGACAAGCATGCAGTACCGTTGTGTGGTCACGACCGCCAAAGGCGTCCCCTATCTCTGGCAAGCTATGATTCGTCAATTCTTTAGCCAAAGCCATGGCCAGTTGACGAGGACGAGCAACAGAGCGAGAACGACGCTTAGACAACAGATCGGCCACTTTAATCTTGTAATACTCAGCAACCGTTTTTTGAATGTTATCTATTGTGACCAACTTTTCCTGTAATGCGAGAAGGTCGCGCAGCGCCTCTCGAACAAAATCAATCGTAATTGGGCGACCCGTGAAATTGGCATTAGCGATAACTCGGTTCAGCGCTCCTTCCAATTCCCGGACATTCGATCGCAGTCTTTTCGCGATAAAAAACGCCACTTCATCAGCCAAATGAATTTGATGATCTTCTGCTTTTTTCATCAAGATCGCGACCCGAGTTTCTAGTTCGGGAGGCTCGATCGCAACCGTTAACCCCCAACCAAAACGAGATTTGAGACGATCTTCGACACCACTGATCTCTTTGGGGTAACGGTCTGATGTTAAGATGATCTGTTGATTCCCTTCCAATAAGGCATTAAAGGTATGAAAGAATTCTTCTTGTGAACGTTCTTTATTAGCAAAAAATTGGATGTCATCAATGAGTAGAGCATCAACACTGCGGTAATAGCGCTTAAACTCTTCAATAGCATTATTTTGTAGAGCCTTAACCATATCCTGAACAAAACGTTCAGAGTGCATGTAGACCACTTTCGCGTTAGGCTTGTTATCCACAATTGCATTACCAACGGCATGCAATAAGTGTGTTTTACCCAGCCCCGTCCCACCGTATAAAAAGAGAGGGTTATAGGCTGCCCCCGGATTATCCGCGACTTGCCTCGCCGCCGCCAAACCGAGTTGGTTAGACTTACCTTCAACAAAGTTATTGAATTTATGCTTGATATTAACGTTAGAGCGATGATTTATCTCAGCAAGTTTCTGTTCATCATCATCCCAAGTTTTGTGAATGGGTTTGCGAGCCTGAAGCTGAGCAGGCGCAGATGACTCGGCGGCAACATCCGCAGGCGTTCTTTTAGGCACAGGTGTAGGCGCTGAGATAGGTTTACTCCCAACTTCAAAGCGCAAACTTGGAATATCGTTTCCACAATAATCCTGCAGTAACCGATTGATACTATTTAGGTATCGATCGCGAACCCAATCCATTACAAAACGGTTAGGCGCAAATAAAGTGAGCGTACTGTCATTGAGCTCCGCTTGTAACGGACGTACCCACATACTGAATTCTGTAGCTGGTAGCTCTTCTTGAAGCTGCTGCATACATTGCAACCAAAGCGAAGATGACACGTTGGCCCCACCCTAAATTAATGATCGAAAAAGATTGGTAATTTTACCTGTTGATAACCAAGATCGCCAGTAAATGATCGAGGTTCCAGTGAATAAGATCTAAGTTATTCACAATATTTTCGTCATTATCCGTAAGATCAACACAAGTGGTCCTATTCTTACTCACATAATGATCCACATCTGAGCAATTTCTCACAGATCTTTCGTCTGGTGATAACTCTGTGGAACAAGTTTTCTTAACTTGTGATTGAACGCGCTATTTTTTGTTCACTTATTCCTCCACTGTCTAGGTTATTGCTCTTGGTTATTTTTATTAATAACCAAATTAACAGTAGTATCAGTCTCCATAAACTTTGGAGCTTTATTATGAAAAACTGGATTAAGGCTGCTGTAGCAGCATTGGCACTCTCAGCAATAACCGTTCAAGCCGCAACAAACGTTAAAGTAGGCATGTCTGGTCGTTATTACCCATTTACTTTCGTTGAACAAGATAAGTTGCAAGGGTTTGAAGTTGACCTTTGGGATGAAATTGGCAAACGCAATGACTACCAAGTTGAATATGTCACTGCCAATTTTTCAGGTTTATTCGGCTTACTCGAAACTGGCCGCATTGATACGATTTCAAACCAAATTACTATGACAGATGCACGTAAAAACAAGTACCTTTTTGCTGATCCTTATGTTGTTGACGGTGCACAGATTACAGTGAGAAAAGGCAACAAAAATATTAACGGTATTGACGATCTTGAAGGAAAAACGGTCGCCGTCAACTTAGGATCTAATTTCGAACAACTGCTTAGAAAATATGATAAAAATAAAAACATTATCATTAAAACATACGACACAGGTATTGAGCATGACGTAGCACTAGGTCGAGCTGACGCTTTTGTTATGGATCGTCTTTCTGCACTTGAACTCATTAAGAAAACAGGCCTTCCCCTTCAACTCGCGGGAAAACCTTTTGAAACCATTGAAAATGCATGGCCGTTTGTTGACAACGCAAGAGGCAAGCAACTTCAAAGTGAGGTAAACCAAACCTTAGCCGCTATGCGTGCAGATGGAACACTCAATACGATTTCACAAAAATGGTTTGGTGCAGATATCACCCAATAGTGTCGATAAAATATAGACATCCAATAATACACAAATAGATAGACGACTAACCCACCGCTTTTTTACCCCTTGCCGTGGGTTTTTCCTTTTTAATAGGACGAATTTTACTGAGACACATTATGGGATTTGATTTCAACTACATGCTAAACCTAATGCCGATACTGCTTAAGTATCTTGGTACCACCATGGAAATGGCGACATTAGGCTTAGTATTCGCATTAATATTGGCTGTCGTACTTGCTAACATTCGAGTATTTCGTGTACCCGTACTCGATCAGTTGAGTCAAATCTACATCAGCTTTTTCCGCGGAACACCACTCTTGGTCCAGCTGTTCCTTCTTTATTACGGGTTACCACAGATTTTTCCAGTATTTATCGGGCTCAATGCCTTTAGCGCCGCCGTTATTGGCCTAACTCTGCACTTTGCAGCCTACATGGCAGAAAGTATTCGGGCTGCAATCATAGGGGTAGATCGCAGTCAGATGGAGGCCAGTCTATCGGTAGGGATGACGACGTTTCAAGCGATGCGGCGAATTATTCTGCCTCAAGCAACTCGAATCGCGCTCCCGTCACTGATGAATTACTTCATTGATATGATCAAATCAACTTCGCTAGCCTTCACTTTGGGTGTTGCTGAAATCATGGCAAAGGCTCAAATGGAGGCCTCATCCAGCTTCCGTTTTTTCGAAGCTTTTTTGGCGGTCGCACTCATTTACTGGGCAGTCGTTGTCGTCCTTACCCGTCTACAAAACTGGGCCGAAGTGAAACTGAATAAGGCGTATATAAGATGATTAAGCTTACCAATATCCATAAAAGCTTTGGCGATTCAAACGTTCTTAAAGGCATTGATCTAGAAATAAATCAAGGAGAAATCATTGTCATTATCGGCTCCAGCGGGACAGGAAAATCAACCTTACTGCGCACGGTTAATTTTTTAGAGCAAGCCGACAAAGGAGAAATAACCATAGGTGATATCCGCGTGGATGCAGAAAAACATTCACAATCTGAGGTACTCAATCTGCGTCGAAAAACAGGATTTGTTTTCCAAAACTATGCTCTATTTGCCCATATGACAGCGAAACAAAACATTGCCGAAGGATTGATTACGGTCCATGGCTGGAAAAAAGCACTCGCCCTAGCACATGCACAAAAAATCCTCGATGATATAGGCTTGGGCGACAAAGCAGACCGTTATCCTGACGCGCTCTCAGGTGGCCAGCAACAACGGGTAGGCATAGGTCGAGCCATGGCACTTCAACCGGAACTATTGCTATTTGATGAGCCCACTTCCGCTCTCGATCCTGAGTGGGTTGGGGAGGTACTGCAGCTGATGAAAGAACTGGCCAACAAAGATCAGACCATGCTGGTGGTTACGCATGAAATGCAGTTTGCCCGAGAGGTCGCAGACAGAGTGATCTTTATGGCCGACGGGAATATAGTCGAGCAAGGTACTCCACAGGTTATATTTAATCATCCACAGGATCTTCGCTTGAGAAAATTCCTCAGACAAGTGGGTGAAAAATAAAGATCACTATCGAAGCACTCTTGATCCTTGAGATTTTGTTCACACTCCGTATAATCGCTCGGCCGGAATTTAGCAGTTGCTCAATGATTGACACTTTGTGTGACTGTGATTACAATTCCGCCTCTTTGTTTAGAGGTGTCGGCCTGTCTTAACTTGCATAGCAAAAGACATAAAAGGCCAACGCAAGGATAACATTGACCTAACACTACTGATCAGTAAAGGTAATTATCATGAAACGCACTTTTCAACCTTCAGTTCTAAAGCGCAAGCGTACTCACGGTTTCCGTGCTCGCATGGCAACTAAGAACGGTCGTAAAGTAATTAATGCACGTCGTGCAAAAGGCCGTGCGCGCCTTTCAAAGTAATCACTAGTTTATTTTGAATACGTACGCGTTCAATCGGGAGTTACGTTTGTTAACTCCCGAGCATTACAAAAATGTCTTTCAGCAAGCTCACAGAGCTGGCTCGCCACATCTTACTATCATTGCTCGCAATAATTCTCTTTCTCATCCAAGATTAGGATTGGCAGTACCCAAAAAACAGATTAAAACCGCTCCTGCACGCAATCGCTTTAAGCGTCTCGCTCGCGAAAGTTTTCGCAACAAACAGCACCAACTCCCACACAAGGATTTTGTTGTAATTGCTAAAAAAAGCGCACAGGATCTCAGCAATGATGAACTTTTTAAGTTGTTTGATAAATTATGGCAGCGTCTGTCTCGCCCTTCGCGTGGGTAGCAATCGGCTTAGTCCGACTATATCAAGGCCTAATCAGTCCACTTATTGGACCGCGTTGTCGTTTTACCCCAACCTGCTCAAGTTACGCGATTGAAGCACTAAAATATCATGGATTTGTAAAAGGTTGTTGGTTATCGAGCAAACGTCTATTAAAATGCCACCCTTTGAATACGGGTGGTTTTGACCCAGTACCACCAGTCCAGAAACAAGACAGAGATAAATAACGATGGATTCTCAACGTAATATCCTGTTGATCGCGCTAGCACTGGTTTCTTTCTTGTTATTTCAAAAATGGCAAGGGGCAAAGAATCCAGTACCACAGACGGTTGAACAGGCACAATCTAGCAGCACAGCACCTGCCCCATCTCTTGCGGATGAATTAGATCCCGCTCCCGCGCAGCAAGCGTCTGCTAAAACGATCACCGTGACAACTGACGTCTTAACTCTGTCGATTGATACGGTAGGTGGTGATGTTATCACCGCAGACCTTAATAAATACTCTGCTGAACTCAACTCTGTAGATCCATTCGTTCTACTTAAAAATGAAGCGGGTCACCAATTTATTGCACAAAGTGGTTTAGTTGGACCTCAAGGTATCGACCTTAGCAGTGGTAATCGTCCTGTATACCAAGTCAATGCTGATAACGTCGTTTTGGCCGATGACCAAAACGAATTGCGTATTCCGATGACGTATAAGGCTAATGGACTTGAGTACACCAAGACCTTCATTTTACAGCGCGGCAGCTATGCAGTAGATGTTGAATATGATGTAGTAAACAATTCAGGCAACAACGCCACGTTTGGTATGTACGCACATCTTCGCCAAAATTTAATGGATGATGGCGGCAGCATTACCATGCCAACTTATCGTGGCGGAGCGTATTCAAGCGAAGAAACTCGTTACAAAAAATACAGCTTCGACGATATGCAAGATCGTAATCTGTCTGTCAACTTGCCAGATGGCCAAGGTTGGGCAGCGATGATTCAGCACTACTTTGCGACCGCTTGGATTCCTCGCGATGAACCAGGTACTAACCTTTACACTCGCGTAATTGGTAACCTAGGTGATATTGGCGTTCGTATGCCAAATAAAACTATCGCTAACGGTGACTCTGCTCAGTTTAAGGCCACGCTTTGGGTTGGACCTAAACTTCAAGATCAAATGGCGAAAGTGGCACCAAACCTAGATTTGGTGGTGGATTACGGCTGGTTATGGTTTATCGCTAAACCCCTTCACACTCTGCTTTCATTTATTCAAAGTTTTGTTGGCAACTGGGGCTTAGCCATTATCTGTCTAACCTTCATTGTTCGTGGTGCTATGTACCCACTGACCAAAGCTCAGTACACTTCTATGGCTAAAATGCGTATGCTTCAGCCTAAGCTACAAGCTATGCGTGAGCGTATTGGTGATGACCGTCAGCGCATGAGCCAAGAAATGATGGAGCTGTATAAGAAAGAGAAAGTGAACCCGCTGGGTGGCTGTTTACCTCTTGTACTGCAGATGCCTATCTTCATTGCGCTGTATTGGGCATTGATGGAATCCGTAGAACTGCGCCATTCTCCATTCTTCGGCTGGATCACTGACCTATCAGCACAAGATCCATATTATATATTGCCATTACTAATGGGCGCTTCAATGTTCATGATTCAAAAGATGAGCCCAACCACAGTAACCGATCCTATGCAGCAGAAGATCATGACCTTTATGCCGGTTATGTTCACTTTCTTCTTCTTATTCTTCCCATCAGGTTTGGTACTTTACTGGCTTGTCTCAAACATTGTGACGCTTATCCAGCAAACCTTGATTTATAAATCACTGGAAAAGAAAGGCTTGCACACTAAATAAAGTGTAAATAGAAATAATATTAAAAGGCGACCAAAAGGTCGCCTTTTCGTTTTGAGCTGATTACAATTCAGCTAACCGATATTTGCCTTATTAGGGCGTTTTGAAACAACACAGGCACATTTATGACAACTGATACCATAGTGGCTCAAGCCACCGCTCCCGGCCGTGGCGGAGTGGGCATAATTCGAGTCTCCGGTGCGCTTGCAAGTAAAGTCGCTATCGAAGTAACAGGTAAGAAACTGCGCCCTCGCTATGCTGAGTATTTGCCATTTATTGACCAAGATGGTAGCCAGCTGGATCAAGGTATTGCACTTTTTTTCCCCAACCCCAATTCTTTTACTGGTGAAGATGTTCTCGAACTGCAAGGACACGGTGGCCCTGTGGTTATGGATATTCTCATTAACCGCATCTTAAAAATAAAAGGGATCAGAACCGCGCGTCCAGGTGAGTTTTCTGAGCGAGCATTTCTTAACGATAAACTCGATCTTGCTCAAGCCGAAGCAATAGCAGATCTCATCGATGCCAGCTCTGAGCAAGCGGCAAAATCAGCCCTAAAATCTCTTCAGGGTGCATTTTCACAACGTATTCATACCTTAGTAGAATCCCTTATTCATCTGAGAATATACGTCGAAGCGGCGATTGATTTCCCAGAAGAAGAAATTGACTTCCTAGCCGACGGTAAAGTGTCGACCGATCTTCAAGCAATCATAGATAATCTAAACTCAGTACGAAAAGAGGCCACTCAAGGGGCCATTATGCGCGAAGGGATGAAAGTGGTTATTGCGGGTAGACCCAATGCCGGTAAATCCAGCCTGCTCAATGCGCTATCTGGTAAAGAGTCTGCGATAGTGACAGACATTGCAGGTACAACACGTGATGTGCTTCGTGAACACATACACCTCGATGGCATGCCGTTACATATTATCGATACCGCAGGACTGCGTGATGCCTCTGACGAAGTAGAAAAAATTGGTATAGAACGAGCGTGGGATGAGATAGAACAAGCAGATCGCGTTCTTTTTATGGTGGACGGTACAACCACAGATGCCACAGATCCCAAGGAAATATGGCCTGATTTTGTTGATCGCTTACCAAGCAATATCGGTATGACCGTTATCCGCAATAAAGCGGATCAAACCGGTGAAGATATTGGTATCTGCCATGTTAACTCTCCGACCCTGATTCGTTTATCTGCACGCACAGGTCAAGGAGTGGAAGCACTACGCCACCACCTAAAACAATGCATGGGTTTTTCAGGAAACAACGAAGGGGGCTTTATGGCACGCCGGCGTCATCTTGAGGCGCTTGAACAAGCAGCAGAACACCTTCATATTGGTCAGCAACAACTAGAAGGTTATATGGCTGGAGAGATTTTGGCAGAAGAGCTCAGAATTGCTCAGCAACACCTTAACCAAATAACGGGGGAATTTAGTTCTGACGATTTACTTGGGCGTATTTTCACTTCATTCTGTATTGGAAAATAACTCATCAGCTCAAATATGAATATGAGCCTTCTTTAAATAAAGGAAACCGCATGATCCAAATCATTACTGGCAGCACTTTAGGAGGTGCTGAATACGTGGGTGATCACCTTAGTGATCTACTGGTAAAACACGGTTTTGAAACCTGTATTCACAACCAGCCCACCCTCAACGATATTCCCGCTGAAGGTACTTGGTTGATCGTCACCTCAACTCACGGAGCAGGTGATTACCCGGACAATATCCAACCTTTTATCCAAACACTACAAACTACCCCCCCCAAAATGTCAGGTGTTAAGTATGCCGTCGTCGCGATTGGTGATTCTAGTTACGATACTTTTTGCGGAGCTGGCAAGCATGCCCATGCCCTATTAGAAGATATTGGTGCCACCCCCATCACAGACTGCCTAACTATCGATATATTGAGCCATGATGTTCCTGAAGATGCGGCCGAAGCTTGGCTAACAAAACATATCCATCAGTTTTAACCACCATATGGAAGTAGTTAATTATCGCTACTTCCACCCTTATATTCTCCCATTATCCCAAAACCCATCTGTGGATAAAACTACAATTATCCGGTGATTAACCTATAGTTATCCAAATAATAACCTTTGATCTTTTTTCACCCTGTGCATAAGTGCCCTATTTGATCTCAGGAAATCCTCATCTAGATCAAAACAAGATCACAAGGTAAGATCCGATTAAGATCCATGATCTTGTTGATCATTTTTTACTTATCCACAGATCTAGGCGATCCTAATAACAGATCCAATAAAAGATCATATATAAGATCATATAACAGTAAGCCTTGTCAGTAGCTTAAGTGAAAAGTATGAAAAGCGATTTTCTATCACAGGGAAAGCAGGTAGAATAACGCTCTTTTTATTTGTCCATATCTCTTTTGAATACCAGAGGTCAGTACATGCTGTATCATGAAAATTTTGATGTCATTGTTGTTGGTGGTGGACACGCAGGAACAGAAGCTGCTCTTGCGTCAGCTCGTACAGGACAAAAAACACTCTTGTTGACCCACAATATAGACACACTTGGCCAAATGTCATGCAATCCAGCCATCGGCGGTATTGGTAAAGGACACTTGGTGAAAGAAGTGGATGCAATGGGAGGTTTGATGGCAAAGGCCATTGATCACTCTGGTATTCAGTTTAGAACCCTCAATGCTTCGAAAGGTCCCGCAGTAAGGGCAACTCGAGCACAGGCTGATCGCGCTTTGTATAAAGCTTATGTGCGCAACACACTAGAGAACACAGAAAATCTCACTCTATTTCAACAATCTGTCGACGATCTGATTGTTGAGCAAGAAAAAGCCGTTGGGGTAGTTACTCAAATGGGCCTCAAATTTCGCGCCAAAGCGGTTGTATTGACGGTAGGAACTTTTCTTGGAGGTAAGATCCATATTGGTATGGAAAACTCTTCAGGAGGCCGCGCAGGCGATCCCCCTTCCATTGCCCTAGCACATAGATTACGTGAAATGCCATTTCGTGTGGATCGTCTGAAAACAGGTACACCACCTCGAGTTGACGCAAGAAGTGTCGATTTTTCAGGTCTTCAAGCTCAATATGGTGATGATCCTACACCCGTATTTTCATTTATGGGGCACAGAGATCAACACCCCAAACAGATACCATGTTTTATTACGCATACTAACGATCATACCCATGAGATCATCAGGAATAATTTAGATCGCAGTCCTATGTATTCAGGTATCATTGAAGGTATTGGGCCACGCTATTGTCCATCGATCGAAGATAAAGTGATGCGTTTTGCCGATAAAGACAGTCATCAGATCTTTATTGAACCAGAAGGATTAACAACACACGAGCTCTACCCAAATGGTATTTCCACCAGTTTACCTTTTGACGTTCAAGTAAGCATAGTAAGGTCGATAAAAGGGTTTGAAAATGCTCATATTGTTCGTCCTGGTTACGCAATTGAATATGATTTCTTTGACCCGAGAGATCTTAAACAAACTTACGAAACGAAGTTTATCAGTGGATTATTTTTTGCGGGACAAATTAATGGTACGACAGGATATGAGGAAGCAGCAGCTCAGGGCTTGATGGCAGGACTCAATGCGAGTCTATACAGCCAAGACAAAGAAGGATGGAGCCCGAGAAGGGATCAAGCCTACATGGGTGTTTTAATTGATGATTTATCAACAATGGGAACCAAAGAACCCTACCGTATGTTTACCTCTCGTGCTGAATACCGTCTGCTTCTACGAGAAGACAATGCTGACTTGCGTTTAACAGAAAAAGCACGCGAATTGGGTTTAGTCGATGATAAACGTTGGGTACGCTTTAATCAAAAGATCGAAAACATAGTGACGGAAAGACAAAGACTGCAGGATATATGGATGAATCCTAAGTCTGAAGGCGTGGATCAGCTTAATCAATTACTGAAAACGCCTATGATCCGTGAAGCAAGTGGGGAGGATTTATTGCGTCGCCCCGAAATGACTTATGAAAAATTAACCCAGTTGGCAGCGTTTAGTCCTGCAATGGAAGATAGCCAAGCGTCTGAGCAGGTTGAAATCCAAGTGAAATATGAAGGTTATATCAAACGTCAGCAGGATGAGATTGAGAAATCACTGCGTCACGAGCATACTTTGCTCCCAGCTGATTTAGACTACGCCAACGTCAAGGGTTTATCCAACGAGGTGGTTGTTAAGCTAACGGATTCAAGACCAGAGTCGATTGGTATAGCATCGCGCATCTCTGGTATTACACCAGCAGCAATATCAATCTTGCTGGTACATTTGAAAAAACAAGGCTTGTTAAGAAAAGGTGGTGAAGCGCAATGAACCAATTACGCACGCAGTTGGATTCTTTAATTGCTCAAACTACACTTGAAGTAACGGATAATCAGCGTAAACAATTAGTTGGCTATGTTGAAATGCTTCACAAGTGGAACAAAGCTTACAATCTCACTTCGGTACGTGAGCCGAGTGATATGCTTGTCAAGCATATCCTAGATAGCATTATTGTGGGTGAATATTTGCAAGGTGAACGCTTTATCGATGTTGGAACAGGCCCAGGATTACCAGGCATTCCTCTAGCAGTAATGCATCCAGAAAAAGAATTTTATCTGCTCGATAGTTTAGGTAAACGCATTCGCTTTATTAAACAAGTTTTACATGAATTACAGATACATAACGTTGTTCCCGTACAAAGTCGAGTTGAACAGTTTCAGCCCGAGCATAAGTTTGACGGTGTATTGAGTCGAGCGTTCGCTTCCATGACAGATATGGTTGAATGGTGTCATCATCTCCCCAAGGAAGGCTCTGGACGCTTTTTGGCCCTTAAAGGACAATTACCACAGGATGAGATTACACAGTTGCCAAGCTGGTGTTCTGTGACAGACATCAAAGCTTTGACTGTTCCTCAATTGGAAGGTGAGCGTCATCTAGTAATCTTATCCCGCAAGGAATAAAAGCGAGGTGCGTCGTGGGAAAAATCGTAGCAATTGCAAACCAGAAAGGTGGGGTTGGTAAAACAACAACATGTATTAATTTGGCGGCGTCTATGGCTGCTACAAAACGTAAAGTATTGGTTATTGATCTCGATCCCCAAGGCAACGCAACCATGGCTAGCGGTGTGGATAAATACCAGATTGATTCTACTGCTTATGAACTATTGGTTGAGGAAGTTCCATTCGACGATGTTGTATGCCGAAAAACGTCTGGGAACTATGACCTTATTGCTGCTAATGGTGATGTTACTGCAGCCGAAATTAAGTTAATGGAAGTGTTTGCTCGAGAAGTGCGCTTAAAGCACGCACTTGCACCTGTGCGTGATAACTATGATTTCATCTTTATTGATTGTCCTCCATCATTGAACCTTCTTACTATAAATGCGATGGCTGCTGCGGATTCGGTTTTAGTTCCTATGCAGTGTGAGTATTTTGCGTTAGAAGGTCTAACGGCATTGATGGATACGATTAGTAAATTGGCGGCGGTAGTCAATGAGAACCTTAAAATAGAAGGGTTGTTGCGTACCATGTACGATCCTCGTAACCGTTTATCTAATGAGGTGTCGGACCAATTGAAAAAGCACTTTGGTAGTAAAGTCTACCGTACGGTTATTCCCCGCAATGTCCGTCTGGCAGAGGCCCCAAGCCATGGTAAGCCAGCGATGTATTACGATAAATATTCAGCAGGCGCTAAAGCCTATCTTGCATTAGCTGGAGAGATGCTTCGTCGTGATGAAGTTCCTGCATAACTTAACCAAAGGAAGTGTGTTTCATGTCTAAACGTGGTTTAGGTAAAGGGCTCGATGCTCTGCTTTCAACAAGTTCTCTTGCGCGTGAAAAACAGCAAAGTGCAATACACAGCCAGGAACTGTCTTCCCAAGGCGATCTCAAGGATATTAATATTAATTCGCTCAAGCCTGGTATGTATCAACCTCGGACAGATATGGAACCAGAAGCGCTGGAAGAGTTAGCGGCATCAATCGAATCTCAAGGTATCATCCAGCCTATCGTTGTGCGCCAAGTGGACAATGATAAATATGAAATTATTGCAGGCGAAAGACGTTGGCGAGCGGCACGCAAGGCGGGGTTAAAGGAAGTCCCTTGTGTGATCAAAAATGTCGATGATCGCGCTGCTATCGCTATGGCATTGATCGAGAATATTCAACGTGAAGATCTTAATGTTATTGAAGAGGCGGTAGCATTAGATCGTCTCCAAGAAGAGTTTTCGTTGACTCATCAGCAAGTCGCTGATGTGATTGGTAAATCTCGCACGACAGTCACCAATTTACTCAGACTGAATCAACTGGAGATGGATGTTAAATACCTTTTATCTGAGCGGTTACTTGAAATGGGACATGCTCGAGCTTTACTGGCCTTGGAAGGTGAACAACAGGTTGATGTTGCTGAACTGGTAGCGAAAAAACGCATGACAGTTCGTCAGACTGAACAATTAGTGAAAAAGTGCCTGCAACCTCAGTCTGAGGACAAAAAGGAGCCGCAAGACGCTGAAGCACAACAAATGTCACAAAAATTAAGTGAAATGCTGGATGCTAAAGTAGCAATTGTTAAAGCCAAAAATGGAACCTCTAAGGTAACAATTAGTCTAGATGAGCCTCACAAATTAGAGCATCTTATTGCCAAGTTAGCTGGCTAGATGAGATAATCGCTCCCAATCAATTATGTAAAAAACGATTTTTTGTGCGAAAGTTGTCGGTTTGTAAACAAAATTGTAACTTTTTGCGGTGTTTTAATTGCATTCAATAGGACTCACCGTATAATTTTCGCCGATTTCCCAGCACAGAGGTAGTACGGCTGTGGATTTTACTCGAGGTACGAATACATGGTAGCGGCGTTAGCTAGACCTGGGCGAGAGCTTGCAAAGCGATTGTTAATGATCCAGCTTGGCGCGGTTACACTTACGGCAGTGGTAATGGCACTGACTGTGAATACAAAATGGGGACTTTCTGCACTGATTGGCGGCGGCATTTTTGTTGTTGCTAATGCGGTGTTTGCTGTGTTTGCGTTTATGTATGGAGGAGCGCGCGCTGCTAAGCGCATTGCAAATTCTTTCTACGCAGGTGAAGCCCTGAAAATTCTCATCACGGTTGCGCTTTTTTCCTTTGCTTACATGTATATACAGGTGGAACTCGTTCCCCTTAAGCTAACCTATTTGCTGGCTCTAGGTATTAATATCTGTGCGCCAGTGCTATTCATTAACAACAAAAAAATAGGATGAGTTATGGCTGCGCCAGGTGAAGCGCTAACGTCGTCCGGATATATTTCCCACCACCTTGCAAACCTATCTACTTATAAGTTAGGTCTTGTAGCGGAGGAGGCAAGTTTCTGGAACGTACATATCGATAGCCTGTTTTTTTCTTGGTTTACTGGTTTAATTTTCCTTGGAATCTTTTACAAAGTAGCAAAGAGAACAACAGCGGGTGTACCAGGTAAGCTTCAGTGTGCTGTAGAAATGATCGTTGAATTTGTCGCAGAAAACGTCAAAGACACGTTCCATGGACGCAACCCACTGATCGCACCTTTAGCACTGACTATCTTTTGTTGGGTATTTATAATGAACTTGATGGACTTAGTGCCTATCGATTTCTTACCTTACCCAGCACAACATTGGCTTGGTATTCCTTATCTTAAGGTTGTACCGTCAGCTGATGTGAATATCACCATGGCTATGGCTCTAGGCGTATTTGCTCTGATGATTTACTACAGCATCAAAGTAAAAGGTCTAGGTGGATTCGCTAAAGAATTAGCATTACATCCATTTAATCACCCCTTGATGATTCCGTTTAACCTGCTAATCGAAGTGGTTTCGCTACTGGCAAAACCCCTCTCACTTGGTATGCGTCTTTTCGGTAACATGTTTGCGGGTGAGGTTGTATTCATTCTTTGTGCGGCAATGCTGCCATGGTATTTACAATGGATGGGTTCACTTCCGTGGGCAATCTTCCATGTATTGGTTATTACGATTCAAGCCTTCGTGTTTATGATGTTGACGATTGTATATCTGTCAATGGCACACGAAGACAGTGATCATTAATTTTTTTAAAGCTTTTATTTGGGCAACTAGCCAACAACTATAAATTGGAGATAGTAATGGAAACTTTACTGAGCTTTTCTGCAATCGCCGTAGGTCTTATCGTCGGTCTTGCTTCTCTTGGTACAGCGATTGGTTTCGCACTTCTAGGTGGTAAATTCCTTGAAGGTGCAGCGCGTCAACCAGAAATGGCTCCTATGCTACAAGTTAAGATGTTCATCATCGCAGGTCTACTTGATGCGGTTCCAATGATCGGTATCGTTATCGCACTTCTATTCACGTTCGCTAACCCGTTCGTTGGTCAACTAGGTTAATCGGGTATACAGTCGACAAGCCTAGCTTGTTATTGATTAACACTTAGTCCGAATAGAAGGGGTAGCTGTTGTGAACATAAACGCAACTCTGCTAGGTCAAGCAATCTCGTTTGCACTATTTGTCTGGTTCTGCATGAAGTATGTATGGCCACCATTGATGCAAGCAATTGAAGAACGTCAGAAAAAAATTGCTGACGGTCTACAAGCAGCCGACCGCGCTGCTAAAAACTTGGATCTAGCACAAGCAAACGCTTCTGAACAATTGAAAGAAGCGAAGCGCACAGCAACTGAGATCATCGAGCAAGCGAATAAGCGTAAAGCTCAAATTTTAGATGAAGCTCGTGAAGAAGCTCAGACTGAACGTCAGAAGATTCTTTCACAAGCAGAAGCTGAACTTGAAGCTGAACGCAACCGTGCACGCGATGAGCTGCGCAAACAGGTTGCAACTCTGGCTGTAGCTGGTGCTGAGAAAATCATTGAGCGCTCTATTGATAAAGAAGCGCACAAAGATATTCTCGACAACATTACTGCAAAACTTTAAGTCTGGGGGCGCTTATGTCTGATTTGACTACTATCGCACGCCCCTATGCTAAAGCAGCATTTGACTTTGCGGTGGAAAAGAATGCATTGGACCAATGGAGTCAAATGTTATCTTTTGCCGCTCAGGTTGCTAAAAACGAGCAAATACATGATCTCCTTACAGGAGCCATGTCAGCGGATAAGCTGGCGGAAGTGTTTGTAGCTGTTTGTGGCGATCAGGTCGATGTTCATGGTCAAAACCTTTTGAAGGTAATGGCAGAGAATGGTCGTTTGGCGACCCTTCCTGATGTTTGTGAACAGTTTTTAGCGCTTAAAAAAGAGCGTGAGAAAGAGATTGATGTTGAAGTTATTTCAGCGTCAGAGCTTTCAGAGGAACAGTGCGCAAATATCAGCAGCAAACTTGAGCAGCGCCTCGAGCGCAAAGTTAAGCTGAATTGCAGTATAGATGAGGCCCTACTTGGTGGGGTGATTATTCGAGCCGGAGACTTAGTCATCGATGATTCAGCGCGTGGTCGTCTGAATCGCTTAAACGATGCATTGCAGTCTTAATGGGGATTGGAGCATGCAACTTAATTCCACGGAAATTAGCGAACTAATTAAACAACGTATCGAGTCTTTCGACGTTGTTAGTCAAGCTCGCAACGAAGGTACTATCGTATCGGTAAGCGATGGTATCATCCGCATTCACGGCTTAGCTGACGTGATGCAAGGTGAAATGATTGAATTACCGGGTGGCCGTTATGCACTCGCACTTAACCTTGAGCGTGACTCGGTAGGTGCGGTTGTCATGGGCCCATATGCTGACCTAAAGGAAGGCATGAAAGTAACAGGTACAGGTCGTATTCTTGAAGTACCAGTTGGTCCAGAATTGCTAGGACGCGTAGTGAACACGCTAGGTGAGCCTATTGATGGTAAGGGACCGATTGAAGCGAAACTATCTTCGCCTGTTGAAGTGATTGCACCGGGTGTAATCGACCGTCAGTCGGTTGATCAACCTGTTCAAACTGGTTATAAGTCTGTTGACTCAATGATCCCAATTGGTCGTGGTCAGCGTGAACTTGTGATTGGTGACCGTCAGACAGGTAAAACTGCTCTTGCTATTGATGCAATCATTAACCAGAAAAACTCTGGTATTTACTCTATCTACGTTGCGATTGGTCAGAAAGCATCGACCATTGCTAACGTTGTGCGCAAACTAGAAGAGCATGGTGCGCTAGCAAACACTATCGTGGTTGTGGCATCAGCTTCTGAATCTGCAGCGCTGCAATATTTAGCGCCTTATTCTGGTTGTGCTATGGGTGAGTACTTCCGTGATCGCGGTGAAGATGCACTGATTGTTTATGATGATTTATCAAAGCAAGCTGTGGCTTACCGTCAGATCTCTCTACTACTAAAACGTCCACCAGGTCGTGAAGCATTCCCAGGGGATGTATTCTACCTTCACTCTCGTTTGCTAGAGCGTGCTGCTCGAGTTAGCGCAGATTATGTAGAAAAATTCACAAATGGTGAAGTGACAGGTAAGACAGGTTCATTGACTGCTCTGCCTATCATTGAAACCCAAGCGGGTGACGTTTCAGCATTCGTACCGACTAACGTAATCTCGATTACTGATGGTCAGATCTTCCTACAAACTGAGCTATTCAACGCTGGCGTTCGTCCTGCGGTTGATCCTGGTATCTCAGTATCTCGTGTAGGTGGTTCTGCTCAGACGAAAATCATCAAGAAGCTATCTGGTGGTATCCGTACCGCACTGGCTCAGTACCGTGAACTGGCTGCGTTTGCTCAGTTCTCTTCTGATCTTGATGATGCAACGAAGAAACAGCTAGACCATGGTCAAAAAGTGACAGAGCTAATGAAGCAAAAGCAATATGCTCCTATGTCTGTATTTGACCAAGCGCTAGTGATTTTCGCGGCAGAGCGCGGCTATTTGGCAGATGTTGAACTCAACAAACTGTTAGATTTCGAAGCGGCTCTACTATCGTATGCTCGCGCTCAGTACGCTGAACTCGCGTCTGAGATCGACAAGACGGGTGCTTATAACAATGATGTCGAAGCGCAGCTTAAGAAGCTAGTGGACGATTTCAAAGCAACCCAAACTTGGTAATAGGTCGGTGGCATTGATTGCCACCAACTAATGGAGAGTAACGATGGCCGGCGCAAAAGAGATACGTAATAAAATCGGTAGTGTTAAAAGCACGCAGAAAATTACGAAAGCGATGGAAATGGTAGCAGCTTCAAAAATGCGTCGCTCTCAAGACGCAATGGAAGCTTCTCGTCCATACGCTGAAACAATGCGTAAAGTGATCGGTCATGTGGCAAACGCAAATCTAGAGTATCGTCATCCGTATCTAGAAGAGCGTGAAGCCAAGCGAGTTGGTTACATCATCGTTTCTACAGACCGTGGCTTGTGTGGTGGTTTGAACATTAACGTGTTCAAAAAAGCAATTATTGACATGCAAGCTTGGAAAGAAAAAGGGGCTGAAGTTGAACTGGCTGTTGTCGGTTCAAAAGCAACTGCTTTTTTCAACAACAGTGGCGCTAAAGTTGCTGCGCAGGTTTCTGGCCTTGGCGATAGCCCAAGTTTGGAAGACCTAATCGGTTCTGTGAGCGTAATGCTGAAGAAATACGATGAAGGTGAACTGGACCGTCTGTATGTAGTGTTCAATAAATTTGTCAACACTATGGTTCAGCAACCGACGATCGATCAATTGCTACCTCTGCCTAAATCAGACAGTGAAGAGATGCAGCGTGAGCATTCATGGGACTACATCTATGAACCTGAGCCACAACCACTACTTGATGCACTTTTAGTGCGTTACGTAGAGTCTCAGGTATATCAGGGTGTAGTAGAGAATCTTGCTTGTGAGCAAGCGGCTCGAATGATTGCGATGAAAGCGGCAACTGACAATGCAACCAATTTGATTGAAGATCTTGAACTTGTGTATAACAAAGCCCGTCAGGCTGCAATTACACAAGAGCTATCAGAAATCGTTGGTGGCGCTGCTGCGGTTTAAGCATAGGTAAAACGAAATAGTTTAGAGGATTAACGATGGCTACAGGTAAGATCGTACAGATCATCGGTGCGGTAGTCGACGTAGAGTTCCCACAGAGTGACGTACCTAGTGTATATGACGCTCTAAACGTAACGGACTCAAAAGAGCGTTTAGTTCTTGAAGTTCAGCAACAGCTAGGCGGTGGCGTAGTTCGTTGTATCGTAATGGGTAGCTCTGATGGTTTACGTCGTGGAGTGGAAGTAGTAAATACTGGTGCTCCAATTTCAGTACCCGTGGGTACTAAGACCCTAGGTCGTATCATGAACGTTCTAGGTGACGCAATTGACGAGCGTGGTGAAATCGGTGCAGAAGAGACTTACTCTATTCACCGTGAAGCACCAAGCTACGAAGAGCAATCAAACGAAACATCTCTGCTAGAGACGGGCGTTAAAGTAATCGACCTAGTTTGTCCATTCGCTAAGGGTGGTAAAATCGGTCTATTCGGTGGTGCAGGTGTCGGTAAGACCGTTAACATGATGGAACTTATCAACAACATCGCACTTCAGCACTCAGGTCTGTCAGTGTTTGCTGGTGTTGGTGAACGTACTCGTGAAGGTAACGATTTCTACTTTGAGATGCAGGAAGCCGGCGTTGTAAACGTTGAGAAACCTGAAGAATCAAAAGTAGCAATGGTTTACGGTCAGATGAACGAGCCACCAGGAAACCGTTTACGTGTTGCCTTGACAGGTCTCACAATGGCTGAGCGTTTCCGTGATGAAGGTCGTGACGTGCTTCTGTTCGTTGATAACATCTACCGTTACACGCTAGCGGGTACAGAGGTGTCAGCACTTCTAGGTCGTATGCCTTCTGCGGTAGGTTATCAACCTACTCTTGCAGAAGAAATGGGTGTTCTACAGGAGCGTATCACGTCAACTAAGCAAGGTTCTATCACGTCTGTACAGGCAGTATATGTACCAGCGGATGACTTGACTGACCCGTCTCCAGCAACAACGTTCGCGCACTTGGATGCAACGGTTGTACTTAACCGTAACATCGCAGCTATGGGTCTGTACCCAGCGATCGACCCACTGGATTCGACGTCTCGTCAGCTAGACCCTCTCGTTGTAGGTCAAGAACACTACGATATTGCGCGTGGCGTTCAGTCTACTCTACAGCGTTATAAAGAGCTGAAAGACATCATCGCTATCCTAGGTATGGATGAGCTATCTGAAGAAGATAAGCAAGTCGTATCTCGTGCACGTAAGATTGAGCGTTTCCTCACTCAGCCTTACCACGTAGCGGAAGTATTCACTGGTGACCCAGGTATCTACGTACCTCTTAAAGAGACTCTGCGTGGATTCAAAGGTCTACTAGCTGGTGATTACGACGACATTCCTGAGCAAGCGTTTATGTACTGTGGTGCAATTGACGATGCTATTGAGAATGCGAAAAAGCTATAAGGCTAACTAGGAGGCGATATGGCACCAATAACCTTTCATCTAGACGTCGTCAGCGCGGAAAAGAAAATATTTTCCGGTCGTGTTGAAACGTTTCAGGTGACCGGTAGTGAGGGTGAGCTAGGTATTTTTCATGGCCACACTCCGCTACTGACCGCTATCAAGCCTGGTATGGTGCGTATTGTGAAACAGCACGGCCACGAGGAAATTATTTATGTTTCCGGTGGTATGGTAGAAGTACAGCCAGGCACAGCAACTGTGCTTGCTGATACGGCTATCCGTGGTGAAGAACTAGACGCAGCGAAGGCAGAAGAAGCCAAGCGCCGCGCTGAGGAAAGTATTCAGAATCAGCATGGTGATATGGACTTTGCTCAAGCGGCCAGTGAGCTGGCAAAAGCCATTGCTCAGCTACGTGTAATCGAGCTGACAAAGAGACGTCGCTAACCACTTAGCGTGTTTCAAACCTGATAAAGGCGGTCTTGTGACCGCCTTTTTGTCTATTTTGGGATAAATTTTTCTTGTAGCGATTAACTAATTTCTTGTTAATGTCTAAAATACATCTCAGTTTTCCTCATCATTTTAAGGTCTTTTGAATGAAATTCAGCGCGGTGATCCTCGCAGCGGGTAAAGGCACTCGCATGTACTCTAACAAACCCAAAGTACTCCATACTCTAGCGGGCAAACCCATGGTTCAACATGTGATTGATACGTGTAAAAGTTTGGGCGCAAAAAATGTGCATTTAGTGTATGGGCACGGCGGTGATCAAATGCAGGAGGCCCTTGCTGGTGAGCCTGTTAATTGGATTCTTCAGGCTGAACAACTGGGTACCGGACATGCTGTTGACCAGGCATCGGATCAATTTGAAGACGATGAAAAAATTTTGGTTCTCTACGGTGATGTGCCTTTGATCTCGGAAGAGACACTGGAAAACTTACTTGATGCCCAGCCACCGGAGGGTATTGCATTACTTACCGTCGTTTTAGATAACCCTATGGGCTACGGTCGGATTGTACGAAATAATGACTCAGTGGTGGCGATTGTCGAGCAAAAGGATGCGACTGAAGATCAGAAACGAATAACCGAGATAAACACTGGTGTGATGGTTGCTATGGGAAGAGACCTTAGACGCTGGTTGTCTGGACTTGGCAATGATAATGCCCAAGGTGAGTACTATTTAACCGATGTGATTGCCGCCGCTTACAATGAAGGGCGCACAATTGAAGCTGTTCATCCCGCTATTGCTATTGAAGTAGAAGGCGTCAATGATAGAGCGCAGCTTGCACGTCTCGAGAGAGCCTTTCAGCAAATGCAGGCACAAAAGCTACTTGAACAGGGCGTTATGCTGCGCGATCCCGCTCGCTTTGATCTTCGCGGTGAGTTGCAATGTGGTATGGATTGCGAAATCGACACTAATGTGATTATTGAAGGCAAAGTTACTCTTGGTGACAACGTTCTAATCGGTACGGGTTGTGTACTTAAAGATTGTGAAATTGATGATAATACTGTGGTTCGTCCATACACTGTCATTGAGGGAGCAATTGTCGGTGAAGACTGTACTGTGGGTCCATTTACCCGTCTTCGTCCAGGGGCTGAAATGCGTAACGACTCTCATGTTGGCAACTTTGTTGAAGTGAAAAACACTCTCGTTGGTGAGGGCTCTAAAGCCAACCATCTCACTTATTTAGGAGATGCTGAGGTTGGTGCACGAACCAATATTGGCGCTGGAACCATTACTTGCAATTACGATGGTGTGAATAAGTTTAAGACCATTATAGGTAATGATGTTTTCATTGGTTCTGACAGTCAATTAGTGGCGCCAGTGACGGTTGGGGATGGCGCCACTTTAGGCGCGGGTACGACCTTAACCAAGGATGTAGAAAAAGGTGAGTTAGTGATCACTCGCGTCAAAGAGCGTATGATTAAAAACTGGCAAAGACCAACTAAAAAATAAAATTTTATAGCGCCGCAACATAGCGGCGCTTTACTTGGTGCGTTATTTTTCTGTGATAATGTGCGCATCATCAACCATGAAGCTTTTTGGCTGGTGACGAGCAGATAGCCAATAGCCAACCCATAACCCTATCGTACAAATTATGATAGCAATGCCAGTCACCGCTTGTGCTTGGCTTGCCAGTGCGGCAACTAACGCACTGGAGACACTACTGATGCAAATCTGTAAGCTATTTTGTAAACCAGCAGCAGTTGCGGGGCTTTGTTTGGCGCTTGCTAGAGCTCGATTGACGACTATCGGGTACAGAGCACCATTTGCGACAGCGATTAAGCAAAAAGGAGCCAGAATAGGCCAGATTGATGATAGCTGCCATTGTGAGATGATCAGAATAGTAACAGCAGCGAGACTGAACACGCCAATGAGCATACGAAGGATGCGTTCATCTCCAAATCTTGCCACGCATTTTTTGCCTAAATATCCACCAGCCATAAAAGCGATGGTTTGAGGTATAAAGCTTAGGCCGATGTCTTGAGCGTCGTAACCCAATTGAGCCATAATTTCTGGCATACCAGTAAGGTAGGCGAAAAATGCAGCTGAAGCGGTGGCGAACATTGCTACATTTCCAAGATATATTTTTGATGTGATAAGGGCTTTTATATCCGCACTGATTGAGGTTTTTGGGGGCTGATGCTGAGGATCTCTTTGCACCATAGTTGCAAGTATCAGTACTAATCCAACTAGAGTAAGGGTGAAAAAGATGCTTTGCCATCCCCAGCTGTCGGTTAGAACGACACCCAGTTGGGGGGCAAGTGCTGGAGAAAGCGCGACCAGAGGCATAATGGTGGCAAAGATCTGTTGGCTTTGGCTAGCGTGGCGTTTAATGACCATCGCTTGCCAGATAACTGCAGGTGCGCATACCCCGATAGCTTGGATAAAACGTAGAGTGAGGAGTTGCCATACTTGATCACTGAATGCCAAGCCTAAAGACGCCAGTGCAAACAAGCTTAAGCCTGCGGCTAAGGTGTTTCGGTGCCCGAACCTATCAGAGGCCAATCCCCATGAAAGCTGTCCAATCGCCATTCCAACCAGAAAAACGGTCAGGGACAGGGCGATCTGTTCTGGACCCGTTGCAAAATCGTTCTCCATTGCTTTGAAAGCAGGGAGATACATATCGGTCGCGACAAACCCTAGCATAGATAGAGCGGCTAAATAGAAAAGCTGCAGTTTTGAAATTTTCATTTTATTTCCATTCAAAATAATTCATTGAATATATATTTCTTTGCCATTGTTAATATTGGCTTTTGTATTGTATTTCTGATATTGCTAGTTTTTAAACGCTGATTTTTATGGTTATCAATCAAAAAAATTGAAGGTTAATAATGAGTGTGTTTTCTCAGACGTCTTTAGAGCTAGTGGATACGGTTGCTCGACTTGGCAGTTTTACGGCGGCTGCACAGGTTTTGCATAAAGTGCCATCAGCGATAAGTTATAGCATCCGTCAGATAGAGCTCGATTTGGGTGTTGTCTTGTTTCGCCGTTTACCTAGAAAGGTTGAGTTAACGCTAGCCGGAGAGATTTTTATCAAGCAAGCAAGAGCTATGCTTAGACAAATGGAGGAAGTCAGAGCTCAGACTAAACGGGCTGCTTATGGCTGGCAAAAAACCTTAAAGTTAACGCTCGATAATGTGGTGAAATTGGATGGCTTAAAACCTTTAGTAGAAAAGTTTTATCAAACTTTTCCTTATGCTGAGCTGCAAATAAATATGGAAGTGTTTAATGGCTCTTGGGAAGCAATATCCCAAGAAAGGGCCGATATTGTGATTGGTGCGACGTCAGCGATTCCAGTCAGTGGGGACTTTGAAATCAGAGATATGGGGGGGTTGGATTGGACATTCGTTGCTGCGCCAAATCATCCATGCGCTGGAGAGCAGGAGTTAACTGAAGAGTTTGTCAGTCAATTTCCAGCTATCTGTTTGGATGATACATCCAGTGTGCTACCCAAGCGTCATTCGGGTCATTATCCACATCAGCGTCGTTTACTGCTACCCAATTGGCATACCGCAATAGAGTGCCTAAAAAACGGTGTGGGGGTGGGTTATATGCCGCGCCATCTAGCGACTCCCTTGGTTAGTGAAGGTTTTTTGGTGGCGAAGATATTACCAGATGAACAACCTGTGAGCCGATGTTGTTTGGTATGGCGTAAGGACGACAACCATAAACTGATTCAATGGATGATCGACTACCTTGGAGATGGTAAGGCTCTTCATAAACATTGGCTGGGGGATAGTTAATGGTTTGTTTCACCAAATATAATAAGGCCAGTATGGTACTGGCCTTGATTTTGTGATGTTTATGGGCGTTCGAATACAGTCGCGATACCTTGGCCAAGGCCAATGCACATAGTCGCTAATCCATATTTGGCATTTTTATCTTCCATTAGGTTGATAAGTGTGGTCGAAATGCGTGCGCCAGAGCAGCCTAATGGGTGGCCAAGAGCAATCGCGCCGCCATTAAGATTCACTTTCTCATCCATGATGTCAAGCAAGCCTAAGTCTTTTGCACATGGTAGCGATTGTGCAGCAAACGCTTCGTTCAATTCAATCACATCCATATCTTCAATCGATAATCCTGCGCGCTTGAGGGCTTTTTGAGTGGCGGGAACTGGACCATATCCCATGATAGAAGGATCGCATCCAGCGATTGCCATGCCTTTGATTCTTGCACGGATCTTCAGACCTAGCTGTGTGGCTTTCTCTTCGCTCATAATAAGCATTGCTGATGCCCCGTCAGACAAGGCTGACGAACTACCAGCAGTCACTGTGCCATTGGCTGGATCAAAAACCGGACGAAGTTGAGAAAGCCCTTCAACAGAGGTTTCTGGACGTATGACTTCATCATGCTCAAGAGTGAAAAGCGTCCCATCTGGTCCATGACCTTCTGTTGGTAGGATTTCGTTTTTGAAGCGTCCCTCAACAGTAGCGGCATGAGCTCGCGCATGAGATCGAGCTGCAAACTCATCTTGTTGTTCACGGTTAATGCCATGGAGCTTTGCCAACATTTCAGCAGTTAGCCCCATCATCCCCGCTGCTTTCGCAACATTTTTAGACATGCCAGGGTGAAAGTCGACACCATGGTTCATGGGAACATGCCCCATGTGCTCCACGCCTCCAATTAGGCAGATTTCAGCATCACCCGTCATAATTGCTCGCGTGGCATCGTGCAACGCTTGCATAGATGAGCCACACAGGCGATTGACAGTGACGGCACCAATTTCGATTGGTAATCCTGCTAGCAGCGCTGCGTTACGAGCCACATTAAAGCCTTGCTCAAGAGTTTGTTGCACACAGCCCCAATAGATATCTTCAATCTCTTTCGGGTCTACTTGTGGATTGCGAGCTAAGATACCTTTCATTAGATGAGCAGAGAGATCTTCAGCGCGAGTATGACGGAACGCTCCACCTTTAGAGCGCCCCATGGGGGTGCGTAGACAATCGACTACGACAACGTTTCTAGTTTGATTAGTCATTTTTAGGGGTCTCCTTAGATAGAACCTTGTTGCTGATTGCCGTAGAAGGTTTCACCATTGGCTGCCATATCGATAAGTAGCTGCGGCACTTGGTACATAGCCCCTAAGCTCGAGAACTGTTTGGCCATAGATACAAACTCTGCGATACCAAGGCTATCAAGGTAACGGAATACACCTCCACGGAATGGAGGGAAACCTAATCCATATACAAGAGCCATGTCTGCCTCTTGAGGAGATGCAATAATGTTTTCTTGTAGACATAGTACGACTTCGTTGATCATTGGAATCATCATTCGTTGTATGATGGTTTGGTCATCAAAGTCCTGTTGTTGAGAACAAACATCTGACAGTATCGGTAATATGTCGTCACTAAAGGTTTTTTTCGGCTTACCACGCTTATCGATGCTATAACTGTAGAATCCATGGCCGTTTTTCTGACCATACTTATTGGCATCAAATAGAGCATCAACAGCATCGCGATAGGATTTGCCCATACGTTCAGGGAACCCTTCAGCCATCACTGCTTGTGCGTGGTGTGCCGTATCAATACCAACCACGTCGAGCAAATAGGCAGGTCCCATTGGCCAGCCAAACTTGCGTTCCATAACGTTGTCAATTTTGGTGAAATCAGCACCGTCACGAAGCAGCATGCTAAAGCCCCCAAAGTAAGGGAACAGTACACGGTTAACGAAAAACCCAGGGCAATCGTTGACAACTATCGGCGACTTACCCATTTTAGCGGCATAGGCCACGACACGATTAATGGTTTCATCCGATGTTTTTTCGCCGCGAATGATTTCAACCAGTGGCATTCTATGAACAGGGTTAAAAAAATGCATGCCGCAGAAGTTTTCAGGGCGTTTGAGAGATTTAGCTAAGTGATTGATTGGGATGGTTGAAGTGTTAGATGTGATCACAGTGTCTGCACTGACTTGTTGTTCCACTTCACTCAGGACCGATGCCTTGATTTTGGGGTTTTCAACAACGGCTTCCACGATAACATCCGAATTATCAATGCCTGCATAATGTAAGCTAGGGGTGATCGATGCCAAAATGCCAGCCATCTTAAATCCATCGATATGACCAATAGATAATCGTTTGTTGAGTAGTTTTGAGGCTTCGGTCATACCAAGGTTAAGTGATTCCTGAGCAATATCTTTCATCAGAACAGGAACGCCTTTCAAAGCTGATTGGTAGGCAATACCACCGCCCATGATACCAGCACCTAGCACAGCAGCACGCTTGGTGTCTTTGCTGGCAGATTTAGCGGCTTTCTTGGCGATACTTTTAATGTATTGGTCATTTAAGAATAAACCTACAAGTGATAGGGCTTGTTCTGATTTGGCAAGCTCAACGAAGTATTTACGCTCTATATCTAGTGCGGCGTTTCGAGAGCTTTGGGCTGCTTCCTCAATTGCCATTACCGCTTTCATTGGTGCAGGGTAGTGTGGCCCAGCTTTTTGAGCGACTAGACCTTTGGCCATAGTAAAACTCATCATCGCCTCTAGCTTGCTCAGTGTGAGTGCAGATGTTTTTTGCTTGCGACGTTTTTGCCAGTCAATTTTTTCGTTGATGGCTTGCGATAATGTTGTTAAAGCGGAATCAAACAAAGACTCACTGTCTACTACGGCATCCAGCAGTCCAATTTTGAGGGCTTCTTCAGCACGACAGGCTTTGCCTTGGGTGATGATTTCCATCGCACTGTCCGCACCGATAAGACGTGGGAGGCGAACACAACCACCAAAGCCTGGCATTATCCCTAGCTTTGTTTCTGGCAATCCAATACTCGTAGTTTTATCACCAATTCTCATATCAGTAGCAAGTACACACTCACATCCACCACCAAGAGTATGACCAGTCAGTACCGAGAGTGTTGGCACAGGCAGATCTTCTAGTTTATTAAAGATACTGTTAGCAAATTGAAGCCATTTATCTAATTCTGCTTCTGGTTTGGCAAAGAGTCCAAGGAACTCAGTGATATCAGCCCCGACAATAAAGGCTTCTTTGTTTGATGTGAGTAAAACACCTTTGAGTCCCGAGTGCTTATGGAGAGCATCAAGAGCTTTGTCGAGTGATTCGAGTGTTGCAAGGTCGAGTTTATTGACGGAGTGTGGCGAGCAGAAGTTTAGCTCAGCGATACCATCGTGTAATTCCTTTACCTGTAGGGTTTCGGCTTGGTAAATCATTATCTATCTCCATGACATACAATCTTGGGATTGCGCGTATGTCGGTCTTATGCCGACATCTAGAAATGTCGTTATACTTTTTCTGGTTAGACCAGTTGATTTAGTTTGGACTTAGAGAAAATGAAATTCAATACATTTTTTAAACAAGTGTTTAACATTGTGCGCTGAAACTGATCTTTTTAGCACTCTTACTTATATACCGTGGTAGACTCAACAGCAATGAACCTATAATTGTAGTGTTATGAATAACAAGCCATTTCTTGTCCCTAAAGCACTGACTCTTTATCAAGAAGAAATTAAAAAAAGCGTATTCATTACCCAGCTAAAACACACCTCCTCTATTACTGAGGCTAAGACCTTTATTGAGTACGTAAAAAACCAGCATGCCACAGCTAGACACAATTGTTGGGGGTTTAGCGATGATGGAGAGCCATCAGGAACAGCAGGAAAGCCTATATTGGCTCAACTTTCTGGATCTGGTGTGGGTGAGATTACGGCGGTGGTGAGTCGTTACTATGGTGGAATAAAGCTCGGTACAGGGGGCTTGGTTAGAGCTTATGGTGGGAGCGTGCAAAAAGCACTCAAGTTGCTTCAAACAATTGAGAAAAAAATAACCACAAAACTACTACTGCAGTTAGACTATGGTTTTGTTGCAATTGTACAAGGTTTACTCGTTCAATTTGATGCGCAAGAAGTTGAGGCTGACTATAGTCAACAAGTGAAAATGGTTGTGGATATTGAACAGCGTTATGTCAGTGACTTTACGCAGAGCGTAATCAATAAAAGCGGAGCCAAAATTTTGGTGACCCCTTTGGGTGATAAACAGTGATAATCAGGAAGTCGCGAGCTTTGCTCCGGTAATCATCAATTCATGCAATTTCGTTCAATTATTCGAATTGTCGGGCTTTTGCTCGCTCTTTTTAGTGTATCCATGCTGGCTCCTGCACTTGTCGCGCTTATTTACAGAGACGGTGCGGGTGTCTCTTTTGTGACGACCTTCTTTTTTCTATTTGCTTGTGGTGCAATATGCTGGTGGCCAAATCGGCGTCACAAGCATGAGCTAAAAGCACGAGATGGTTTTCTGATTGTGGTGCTTTTTTGGACGGTTATCGGCAGCGCGGGTTCGATTCCATTCTTGTTGTCTGATAACCCTAATGTGTCTGTAACGGATGCATTCTTTGAATCTTTTTCTGCTTTAACAACGACTGGAGCGACAGTTATTGTTGGCCTTGATGATTTGCCCAAAGCAATTTTATTTTATCGTCAATTCCTACAATGGTTTGGCGGTATGGGAATCATCGTTTTGGCAGTTGCTATTCTTCCCGTACTTGGTATCGGAGGTATGCAGCTATATCGAGCGGAGATACCTGGCCCAGTCAAAGACAGCAAAATGACCCCAAGAATAGCCGAAACCGCCAAGGCTTTGTGGTATATATATCTGAGTTTGACTATAGCGTGTGCGTTGGCGTTTTGGTTAGCAGGTATGACACCTTTTGATGCTATTGGTCATAGCTTTTCGACCATAGCAATCGGAGGCTTTTCAACCCATGATACCAGTATGGGTTACTTTGATAGCTATGCTATTAATATGATTACCGTGATCTTTTTGCTGATTTCAGCCTGTAACTATTCATTACATTTTGCTGCGTTTGCTTCAGGCGGTATTCATCCTAGGTACTACTGGAAAGATCCTGAGTTTAGAGCTTTTATCTTTATTCAACTGTTGCTTTTCATTGTGTGCTTCTTAGTTTTGCTCAACCATCTCACCTATAACTCGGTCTATGATGCTTTTGATCAGGCGTTGTTTCAAACAGTGTCTATTTCTACTACTGCGGGGTTCACCACAACAGGTTTCTCCGATTGGCCATTATTTTTGCCCGTCCTATTGTTGTTTTCCTCGTTTATCGGCGGCTGTGCGGGTTCTACTGGGGGTGGGATGAAAGTGATTCGCGTATTGTTGCTGACACTGCAGGGAGCTCGTGAGTTAAAGCGTCTTGTGCACCCTAGGGCAGTCTATACCATAAAAGTCGGTGGCACAGCTCTTTCCCAGCGAGTAGTGGATGCTGTGTGGGGGTTTTTCTCTGCATACGCTTTGGTATTTGTGGTTTGTATGCTGGCCTTGATCGCTACTGGCATGGAGGAGCTCAGTGCTTTTTCTGCTGTAGCCGCAACTTTAAATAACCTTGGTCCTGGGTTAGGCGATGTAGCGCTGCATTTTGGCGATGTTAATGAAAAAGCCAAATGGGTACTGATTGTGTCGATGTTATTTGGTCGACTAGAGATCTTTACCTTGTTGATTTTACTTACTCCTACTTTTTGGCGTAGCTAGGGAGCCTTTATGCCTAAAGCTTTATTTCTATATTCCTCTCGTGAGGGACAGACAAAAAAAATTCTCTCTCATATAGAGGAAAAGCTCTCTGACATGGAAGTGGAAACATTAGACCTACATAGCGTCGAAAATATCGACTTTACACGCTATGACAAGATATTGATTGGTGCGTCAATTCGATATGGTCACCTTAATAAAAACCTGTATCAATTTATTGAGCGACATAGAGAGCAACTAGATAAGGCAAAAGCGGGCTTTTTTTGCGTTAATTTAACCGCCAGAAAAGAACAGCAAGGTAAGGATACCCCTGAAGGTAGTGTTTATATACGAAAATTTCTGGTTAAGTCATCTTGGAAGCCTAAATTGATAGGTGTGTTCGCTGGCGCACTCTATTACCCTAGATATAATTGGTTCGATAAAATGATGATTAAATTCATAATGAGTATGACAGGTGGGGAAACAGATACGACAAAAGAAGTCGAATACACTAATTGGGATAAAGTCTCCTTATTTGCCAAAAAATTCGCTGAATTGTAATAAATAGATGCAACTTTAAGCGCTTTCGTTCAATTGTTAACCTAAACCTAAGAAAAAGTAAAAAAACATCCAAAATTGGTTGTCATTGTCATTCTTATCTCTATAATGCCCCTCCGCTGACACGCAAAGGCTTCGCTGATATATGGTGAAGCAATAAAGGCCGAGTCGGTTGGGTCATATGGTTCAAGCAGAAATGCTGAGAAATAAGTTGGAAAAAGTGGTTGACACTCAACGTTATCTCGCT
>NZ_BSPW01000099.1 GCF_030161235.1 Vibrio zhanjiangensis
ATCCCACCTGGGCATATCCTGACGCGAGAGGCCCGAAGGTCCCCCTCTTTGAGCCGAAGCTATCATGCGGTATTAGCCATCGTTTCCAATGGTTATCCCCCACATCAGGGCAATTTCCCAGGCATTACTCACCCGTCCGCCGCTCGACGCCGTTATCGTCACCCGAAGGGTCAGACAACTCGTTTCCGCTCGACTTGCATGTGTTAGGCCTGCCGCCAGCGTTCAATCTGAGCCATGATCAAACTCTTCAATTAAAGTTTTGTGCATCTAAGATGCGGCTCAATGAATACTGATAACATTACTGTGTAATGTTGAATTGACTGTGCCGGTATTGCTACCGATTGGTCACTCAGTTCATTGATAAATCTTTTGGATTATCATCAACGAGTGCCCACACAGATTGATAGGTTTATATTGTTAAAGAGCTTAACCAACAACTTGACACATCATGTTGTTAGGGAGCGTAATCATACGCTTAGTTTTACTAGAGTCAAGATTTTTTTACCCTTTTTCTCTAAGTCATCCGCTTTACTGCAGCAGTTATTACTCTGCATCCTTGCGGTGAGGCGGCATTATATGGAGACCAATAAATATCACAAGCATTTTTTCTCAATTAGCGTTCGTTTGGTTAAAAATGAATCACCCCTGTTTGTTTAGGATAAAATTGCAACATTTGAGTCACGTCACATCAATTGGTTGGAAAAACAACAGCCATATACGTAAGATCTGTGTGTCTATGTCAATAATGCTTAGATACTTTATTCTTAACTTACGAAGTTGTTTCCCACTATGAGTTCAAATAAATCAATGTTGATGATTACCGCCTTAGCTATTTTGGGCGCTATCATATTCTCACAGGTTGATGTTCATCCTGCGCTCAGCTTTATTGTCGGTGTTTTTGTTGCCATTTTTGTAGTTAGATTTTCAAACACCTCGGCCGAGCCAGCAACCAATCATGACACTGCGACTAAAACCTTATATGTAGGTAACCTGCCATACAAAGCGAACGAGTCACATGTAAAAGACTTGTTTGCCAAACATGGTGAGGTTTTTGCTGTACGCCTCATGAAGGACAAACGAACCGGAAAAAGGCGAGGGTTCGGTTTTGTTGTAATGGCCGCAACGGATGTTACCAGAGCAATAGAAGGATTAAATGAAAAGGATTATATGCAGCGTACTTTGAAAGTACGTGTTGCTAACGATCCAAAATCTCAAGCTGAACAGGACTAAACCCCCATTCCTGTAACGCTTTATTCAACGCTCCTTCAGCATATGGAGGAGCCGTTGAAAATATCTTGCGCTGGCCTTTATCGGGGTTGGCCAAGATTTCCTGTCCTAGCAACTCCTGTACACGGCGCGCTATCGCTTCCCCTGAGTCAACAAGTAATACTTGAGTACCCAGCACATTTTGAATTTCTTCTTTTATCAGCGGAAAGTGTGTACAACCAAGAACGGCAACATCGACCTTGCCTGTCATTGGTTCAAGAACCTGATGTAACTCAGCTTGCGATAATTGCTGCCCACGAAGCTTTTCCTCAGCCATATCCACTAATCGAGTAGAGCCTAATAATTCTACTGGCTTAGCATTAGAGAAATCTTTGATCAATTCGTGGGTATACTCTCGAGCAACGGTTGCTGGCGTTGCAATAAGACCAATCGCCTTATTGGCAAGGTTGGATGCGGGCTTGATAGCAGGTACCACACCAACGACCGGTATGGATAACTTGGCGCGTAAAGTCGGCAGCACTATCGTACTGGCTGTATTACACGCAATCACAACCAAATCGATAGCAAGCTTTTGTACATAATGACACACCAGTTTATCCACTCGCGAAATCAGCGTATCGTGTTCAAGTTCACCATATGGATAGGCCGCATTATCAAAAATATAAAAATAGTTAATATGAGGGAGTTTGGCCTCAATTTCCCTAAAGACAGAAAGCCCACCGACCCCAGAGTCAAAGATTAGAATTTTCGTTTGTTGCGACACTTGGTAACCCACATTATTCGATTGGGCAATCATACTCACTAAGCTCAGTTTGGCAATCTTTTCATTAAATGAGTGAGAATAAGTAGTGTCGATTTGGCTGGTAACAACTAAAAACCGCCCGAAGGCGGTCTCTGAATTAAAGTTTATAGTTAAGCGCTACAAAGTAGCTACGCTCTTGAGTGTTGTAGCCATATGACGTTTCGTAGTTTTCATCAAATAAGTTGGCGATTTTGCCACGAACAATCAAATTGTCTGTAATGTAGTAATGGGCTGAGAAGTCAACTAGAGAGTAGGCATCCAACTTAATTTTGTTATCCGCATCATCATAGCTCTCACCACGATATAGATAACTTAAGTCAAAGTTCCAATCGTTATACATATAGCTTACATTCCATTTAGCACTGTATTTTGCTCTTCGAGCTAACTCTTTACCTGTATCCTTATTCTCAGTATCCATTACATCAATACTTGCCGAGTGAAATAAAGCACCCGTTGCAAACTCGCCAACAAGTTCAAGGCCCTTTATTTCTGCTTTTGCAATGTTTTCATTTTTATCTGTCGAACCCGAAATCGATATCAGGTCAGAGACTTCATTCTGGTAGAAAGCAACTCTAAAATCACCAATCGATGGAGTTACATCCAAAGCAATCTCATAGTTTAAAGACTCTTCCGGTGTTAAGTCAGGATTCGCTGAATCTCCCCACTTCGATGCGGGATAGTATAAATCATTGAATGTAGGCGCTTTAAAAGCGGTCCCCGTCATTACGGATAAACGGTAAATGGGAGTAAATTTGTAGCCTGAGCCCACTTGCCAAGTGATGTAATCTCCATATTGCTCATTATCGTCGACACGAAGACTCATTTCAGCTTGCACTTTATCTTTTGAATATAGGCCAGAGGTATATACACCCAGATTTGAACGACTTGTCTCCGTATATTTTGTCGTAGACTCAGATACATCATCATTAACCCAATCAACACCACCTAGTATTAGTAACTCAGAATTAACCTGATAGCCGTTTTGCCAAGCAGCAGAGACTCGATTGGTCTCATAGTTACCCGATGAGCCTAGGTAAGAAGATTGATCTCTGCTAGCTGCTAGTATCAGTTCGCTGCTCAACGAGTCCGTTTTATAGGCTCCGACAATTGAGCTGCTTAAGAGCTTTTGCTCCTGCTCTCCAGAATCAAACTCAATATCACCTTCCGTATAGTTCGTGTTCCATTTAAAACTTAACTCATCAGTCGGATTAACCCCCAGCTCTAACAACAAATCAGTATGGTCATAACCATCCTTGTCAGGGTCAAAGCTTGAACTGTTTTCGTTGGTAGCTGAAAACCCATCTGTTTTTTCACGATTAACAGAGGCCTTGACCCAGCCATTTTCACCAATCTGGTTAGCAGTATTTACAGCGTATTTTTGATAATTATCGCTACCACCCTCTACCCATAACTCAGTTTCATCACCAGTATATGAGGTAATAATATTAATGACTCCACCAATAGCATCCGACCCATATACAGCGGTTCGTGGACCTCGCACATACTCTATTCTCTCCACTCCGTTTAATGGCAAAGAAGCAATGGCCGTCAATCCAGCAGTAGCGCTACTGACACGAACACCATTTACTAGTATCAGTGTATGATCAGACTCTGTACCTCGAGTATAAATACTAGCCAGTTGGCCATAACCACCATTACTAGACACTTGTATACCCGGCAATCGACGCAATACTTCTTCAATCGACTTGGCTTGAGTCGACTGAATTTCATCCTTGGTCACGACAACAACTGGAGCAAGAGTTGAATTTATTGATTGCTCAAATCGGCTTGCGGTAACCACTACAGTCTCATCAGAAGCTTGTTCTTGGGCATAGGAAAGGGAGGCATGGGGAAGCTGCGATGCTAGTGTCATCGCTAACATTGTTCGGTTCATTATTATAGTTCCTAAATCGCGTAAGGCTTACCGAGCGTGGAGTATTACACTCCAATACCACTGCTCAGCTGCTGGCAGGTATTCGGACTTAAGAGCATGGCTATGCCACCTAATCACTCGACTTCCCAAATGATTTCTCATCCAGTGTCATGGGAGTTTTCGTTCTCTCTTACCGCTGCGCGTCAGTTCCGGATTTACACCAGATTCCCTTTTCAGCCATCTATACATCCAGATAGCACCAGCTTGGCGATGATGTTATTAAGCTATTGGTAGTTTGTCCACCCAAATATTTTGGGAGTGTATCTAATGGATTCATCACGTAAGACAAAAACGTCATTTATCTTTTATCTTTTCGTTACAACAGGAATGGGGCTGGACATACTGGTGAGATTGAATAAAATCTGCGATCCTAAATGAAATACAACCTCAACGGGCAACAACCTAAGGTAAAGAGCATGGCAAATCTTGACGTAAACCCACAAGGCTACCAAGAACAATTGATTGAAAAAAAAGCGCGTCTCGAGCAAATGTTCGCTTGTTACCAAATGCCAAAGCTTGAGGTGTTTGAATCTGAAAGCCAACATTATCGCATGCGCGCTGAATTTCGTGTTTGGCACGAGGGTGATGATCTTTACTACATCATGTTCAATCAGCAAACGCGTGAGAAATATCGCGTAGATCAGTTTCCCGCTGCAAGTCGCGTAATAAATGATGTGATGCCCTTACTGATTGAAGCCATCAAAGACAAAGATTCATTGCGTCGTAAGCTCTTCCAAGTCGATTTCCTATCAACACTAAGCGGCGAGATTTTGGTGTCACTTCTGTACCATCGTCAGTTAAATGAGCAATGGATTGAAAACGCTAAAGTGCTAAAACAGTGCTTAAACGATAAAGGCTATCCACTGAATATTATTGGACGGGCGCGAAAAATGAAAATTGTCCTCGACCGTGACTATGTGATTGAGAAACTCAACGTAAATGGGCAGTCATACTTATACCAACAAGTAGAAAACAGCTTCACTCAGCCAAACGGAAAAGTCGCCGAGAAGATGCTGGAGTGGGCAATAGACTGCACCCAAAACAGTCAGGGTGATTTACTTGAACTCTATTGTGGTAATGGTAATTTTTCACTCGCTCTGGCACAAAACTTTAATCGCGTATTAGCAACCGAACTTGCCAAACCTTCTGTTGAATCCGCGCAGTATAATATTGCCGCCAACAAAATTGACAATGTTCAGATATTGCGCCTTTCAGCAGAAGAATTCACGCAGGCCATCGAAGGAAAACGTGAGTTTCGCCGACTAAAAGACGCAGGAGTGGACTTAGCAAGCTACGACTGCAACACGATATTTGTTGACCCACCAAGAGCTGGTATGGATTTAGATACCTGTAAAATGGTCCAAGGCTACCAACGTATTGTCTATATCTCTTGTAACCCAGAAACACTCAAAGAGAATTTAGATATTTTGTCTAAGACTCACCAAGTCACTCGCTTTGCACTGTTTGATCAATTCCCCTATACCCACCATATGGAAGCGGGTGTGATGCTGGAGCGAAGAGCTTAATTCCAACTGCTAATACAAATAAAAAACGAGCTCTTAAGCTCGTTTTTTATTTTGACAGTATTATTCAGTCCGAGTCGCGCGGTCCATAAAGCCCAGTTTTTTACCAATCCAAAGCAACAACAATAGTGAGATGACTATGGCAAAGAAATTAGAACCTGCATCTGGGTACTGGGCTTTGACAAAAGCCGAATGACCAAAGGCACCAACGAAAAAGCACGCCAAACCGACAAGAGGAATATCCTCTGATACTGGGCTACGCAAGTATTCCTGATACAGTGCCTGCACCGCCAGAACAAGTGCAATCAACGGGAAAATAGAGAAGGATACCTCGCTCATTGTTATCCATGACAACAAGGCGTCACCACACATACCAGCAATGAGCGCCAACACAAGGGTCTTTTTCTCAGAGCCACGATCAACTTGATTTACTTCATTAGACATTAATCTATTCCACCTTTTAATCGGTTACGTTCACGTTCTTTTCGATACCACAGAGCACCTTTGGATATCATACGCAACTGCGTAATCAATCTTTCTGCCAG
Source organism: Vibrio zhanjiangensis (assembly GCF_030161235.1). Lineage (GTDB taxonomy): Bacteria > Pseudomonadota > Gammaproteobacteria > Enterobacterales > Vibrionaceae > Vibrio > Vibrio zhanjiangensis. Next base: position 6,031 of record NZ_BSPW01000099.1, read on the forward strand.
CTCATCACGCTCATGACGTTCTAAGTCCAAAGCTTCTGCACCTGAGCTAAATACCAGTGTCACTGATGCTTCAGCCTGAGTATATGCCTCATCGCGAGACATTCGAGTACTGATTAAATATTCCGTCAATTCTGCAACAAAATGTTGGATTTCTCTTGCGACTGCGGCGCGAAATTCAAAAGAAGTTCCAGAACGCTCGCGCAGTAGCAAACGAAATACATTGGGGTGATGATCAATAAACTCCATAAAAGTATCAACGGATGTTCGTATCACACTCCCCTCTTTTACGATCCTTTGCCTGGCTTGGCGCATCAGTTGACGAAGTAATAGTCCGCCTTCATCTACCATGGTCAAGCCAAGTTCATCCATATCTTTAAAATGCCGGTAGAAAGACGTTGGTGCAATCCCAGCTTCACGAGCCACTTCCCTCAAGCTCAAATTGGAAAAGCTTCGCTCAGCGCTAAGCTGACTAAACGCAGCGTCAATCAATGAACGACGCGTTTTTTCTTTTTGCTGTGCCCGGATTCCCATGATTACCATCTTACTTGTTATTGATTTATTTACTCGTTAGCAAATATACAATGATTAGCACTAACGCATAAGCCAAAATCACCACCTTTGATACTCAAGTGACAATTAAACCTAATTAGCCATTTTTTTCAATCATTTAACACTAGCTTAGCGAGCTACTTATAGACAAATATTAAAACTGCCATATTCTGCTTCGCATCTCTACTCAAAGACTTCAATACGTGTGCATTATCGAGAAATCAGTTAAAATCTCGATAAAGCAATGTTAAAACAGTATAACCAAGGAAAAGTTATGGCGGAAAGTAACCACTTTGACGTAATTGTTATTGGTAGTGGTCCTGGAGGGGAAGGGGCTGCAATGGGACTCACTAAAGCGGGGCTCAATGTCGCCATTGTAGAGAAAGAAACGAGTGTTGGCGGTGGATGTACCCACTGGGGAACCATCCCCTCAAAATCTCTTCGCCATGCCGTCAGTCGTATTATTGAATTTAATAGCAACCCTCTTTTTTGCCATAACAACACCAGTCTTCATGCCACTTTCTCCAACATCTTAGGCCATGCTAAAACCGTCATAGATAAGCAAACACGTCTAAGACAGGGCTTTTATGATCGTAACCAATGCTCCTTGATCTTTGGCACCGCCCGCTTTACAGATAAGTACACGATTGCAATTACACAAGCCGATGGCACGGAAGAACTTTATAGTGCTGACCGATTCGTAATAGCAACTGGCTCAAGACCATACCAACCCAAAGACGTTGATTTTATGCATGAGCGGATTTATGACAGTGATTCGATTCTCAGCTTGGATCATGACCCACGCCATATCATCATCTATGGCGCAGGTGTCATTGGGTGTGAGTATGCGTCGATATTCCGTGGGTTGGGAGTTAAAACTGATCTGATTAATACTCGCGACAGACTTCTCTCTTTCCTTGATAATGAGGTCTCAGATGCCCTGTCCTACCACTTTTGGAATAGCGGCGTCGTGATAAGAAATGACGAGACATACCAAAAGATAGAAGGCACTGACCAAGGTGTCATCGTCCACCTTGAATCGGGCAAAAAGATGAAAGCAGACTGCCTATTGTTTGCCAATGGACGAACAGGTAATACCGATAAGCTGAATTTATCCGCCGTGGGATTAAGCGCTGATTCAAGAGGTCAGTTAAGTGTCGACAGCAATTACCAGACTGACGTTGAACATATATACGCAGTGGGTGATGTTATTGGTTATCCGAGCCTAGCAAGTGCCGCCTATGACCAAGGGCGATTCGTTGCTCAGGCAATCGCAAAGGGACAAGCGGATAATCACCTCATTGAAGACATTCCAACCGGTATTTACACCATTCCGGAGATAAGCTCAGTGGGTAAAACAGAGCAAGAACTGACCGCCGCCAAAATTCCTTACGAAGTCGGTCGCTCCTCGTTTAAGCATCTGGCTAGAGCCCAAATTGCAGGTAAAGACATTGGCAGCTTGAAAATTCTCTTCCACCGTGAAACTAAAGAAATCCTTGGTATTCACTGCTTTGGTGAGCGTGCTGCCGAAATCATCCACATTGGTCAAGCCATCATGGAGCAAAAGGGAAATGCAAACACCATAGAATATTTTGTCAATACCACCTTCAACTACCCAACCATGGCTGAAGCCTATCGCGTTGCCGCACTCAATGGGCTCAATCGCTTATTTTAGAGACAAAAGAGCAACAGTCGCGATAACTCACTCTATCGGCTGTTGCTCACTCCACAAAAAAGCACTGTTTATGCCATTGCTGATAAAGAATCACCCCTAAGGTGATGCCTCTTATTGCCATAAAGCTCAGCATGGCTAACCACAACGCATGATTGCCCATATCTGAAAAGATGAAGAAGGTGGCAAAGAAGAGGCACATGGCATAAAACATACTATTGCGCATTTCTTCACCTTTTGTGGCACCAATAAAAATCCCATCAAAAAGAAAACACCACACAGACACAAGTGGCATCGCCACCAGCCAAGGAAGATAGATTTGCGCCGTGTTGACTACCTGCGAGATATCAGTAATTAACTCCACCAGCGACGCACCTGCTAGAGCAAAAAGTAAGGTTAAAGCGATACAGATCAATAAACCCCAGAAAAAGGCGCCAATTAAAGAATGGCTCAAATGCAATCTATCTCTTGCGCCAACCGCTTTGCCAACCAATGCCTCCATCGCATAGGCAAATCCATCCATAGCATAAGAAATGATCATCAAAAAGCTCATCAGTACCGCATTCGCGGCTACAACATCATCACCAAAATTTGCCCCCTGAAAAGTCATAAAAGTAAACGCTGCTTGCAGACACAAAGAACGCAAAAAGATATCACGATTAAGCTTGATGAATCGCCCTAGGCCTTGTGAGATGTCTTTTAATAGTAACGTCATTACTGGTAAGTGATTTTGTCGCCATGTATTCCAAACACAGATAAGACCAAAGCCCATGCCAGCATAGTCTGCAATCACTGAGGCCAGTGCAGCGCCCTCTACTTTCCAACCCAAACCAATAACAAACACTAGGTCCAAAATTATATTGACCGCATTAACAATAACCACCATCCACATTGGTGCTTTGGCGTTCTGAGTTCCTAATAACCAACCCAATAACACAAAATTAATCAGAGCAGCAGGCGCACTCCATACACGAACGGAAAAATACTGCTGACCATAAAACTTGACTTGCTCACTAGCGTCACTCGTTGAAAATACCAAGTCAGCAATCAGGGGATGAAATGCAATAAAAACCAGAGCAAAGCTCAGAGCCATAAAAAGGCCTTGAGTAAGCACCACGGCAAGTTGTTGACTATTGTTTGCTCCATAAGATTGAGCGGTAAGGCCCGTCGTTGACATACGCAAAAAGCCCAATAGCCAGAAAACGACACTGATCATTGTGCTGCCCAATGCCACTCCACCCAAATACCAAGCATGTTCTAGATGACCGATGACAGCAGCATCAACCAAACCAAGAAGGGGGACCGTTATATTGGACAGCACCATAGGTAAGGCAAGCAGTAATATCCGCCTGTGCAGTGCTTTATCGGAAAGAATCTGTAAAATATGCAAGTTATCCACCCATTAGTCATCCAGAGTGGCAATTGTCACTGTATTACCAACGAAGCTGAACGACCACTGGTGTCAATCTATGCTTGAGAGTATTAAATCTTGTCAACCATCGTTGCCAAAATTTCCACCGACCACAATGCCTATCCAGTGGAGAAAACGTTTTTACCCAACGAGCCCATGGTAGATAATTAAGCGCTATCTCACCAGGTGATGTATAGCCATGGCTATAATTTGCTGAGCCCATTTTCTGTCCGAGCCGAGTTGTGGCTCTGTCTCCAGCGAGAACCACACACGCTATCGCAGAATCAAAGTGACGTCCTAATCCTTGAATGAACTTTCCAACTTGCAGCTCAGTACAATCAAGCAACGCTTGCTCACAGACAATTAACACTGGACTTTGTTCCGCCATTGGAAGCTGTTCAAGCCACGATAAGTCTTCAACATGACCACAAATATGTTGGTAACGCTCACTTTTGTGGAACAACTTCTGACGCCAAAGGAGATTCTCTGTGACATCCAGTTCCAACCAGTGGCAGCGCCCATTATCGACTCGATAGAAACGAGTATCTAAACCAGCACCAACATTAATAATCCACCCGTCTGGATACTGAGAAAGAAAATGATTGACTCGTTCATCACATATCTGAGTGAGCGTTGCATGCAGAAGCTGCTTCTGGTCAATATCACCAGACATACATTCTGGTGCAAGCTGGCAACGTTGGCAAGCGGTAGCCGCTATCGGATCATACACCAAACCATCATCTACCAAGCTTTCTCGACTGCGAAACCATAACGGCTGAAGCAAGTTAGCCGGAACTTGATAGCGATGGGATGTAGCTTGTTGTTTTGCTACCATGATCATCTTCCTTCCATTACTAGAATTTAGATGATAATGAATATCACTCACAAACTCAAACTGATTGATAATGATTCTCACTTGATGTGAGGGCTCGATGTCATACTTCTAACTAAGTGTTGATCTCCAACTTTCAAACAACACCGAAACCTAGCGCAAACAGAATTACATCCAGTCGGTATTGCGAATAATACCCACAGCTAAACCCTCAATAGTGAGATGCTGACATGTCAGGTCCACCTTTATAGGAGCAAAAGCTTCGTTCTCTGCATGCAGTAGGACAGTCGCCCCTTTACGTTCAATTCTCTTCACGGTCACGTCATCATCCACTCGAGCAACAATAACTTGTCCATCATGTACATCTTGAGTCTTGTGAACCGCGAGCAAGTCACCATCCATAATCCCAATATCTTTCATACTTTCGCCGTTAACACGCAGCAAAAAATCTGCTCTCGGCTTAAACATCGTTGGATCAACTTGGTAGTGAGTCTCAACATGCTCCTGAGCAAGAATAGGCTCTCCCGCGGCCACTTGACCAATAAGAGGTAATCCTGATTCGTCGTTGGCTGCATCCTCCAACAAAATACGAATACCGCGAGATGCACCAGGAATGATTTCAATCGCTTGCTTACGAGCTAGCGCTTTAAGGTGTTCTTCGGCGGCATTGGCCGAGCGAAAGCCAAGTTCTTTGGCAATTTCAGCGCGTGTTGGCGGCATGCCTGTGTCTTCAATTTTACTCTTTATAAGATCAAATACTTGTTGCTGGCGTGGTGTTAGCGGCTTCATAAGTCACCTGTCTTTTTATACAGTTAACTGTGAGTATATCCAGTAATTGGTAAAATGAAAAGTCAATTGATGCTTTTTTGACTCACTTAACCTTTTGACTACAAAAATAATACTTCTATCCACACGTAGGCCGTGAGTAACATGGTCAGCATCACTGCTGCAGAGCCAATATCTTTTGCTTGTCCAGATAAGGGATGAAGCTCTTGCCCAATTCTGTCTACTACAGCTTCAATAGCACTATTAAAGAGCTCAGCAACCAATACCAGTACAACAGTTGCGATCAGCAAAATACGTTCAATCTGGGTGATATTAAGTACTAAGGCAGTAGGTATCATTATTGCACTTAAGAGCACCTCTTCACGAAAAGCAGGCTCACAACTAAATGCAGCTCGTAACCCCTGACAAGAGTATCGAGTCGCATTTCGAATGCGTTTTAAACCATGAAGCGTTTTTTTCGACACATCTTCTCCCTTTGTCACTGACTAAAAGTGACTTTCCTCAAATTCTGACTAGAGCGGCAAGATTAGCATTTGAAACAGAAAGCACTGCAAATGGTAAACAGACACAAATATTCAGTGACATCAGCGTGTTTATATTTAATTTGCGGTAAAAGGTTCGACCAGTTTCTGATATCCTTAGTGCCCCAAAAAAGTCAGCGTTGGCAAAACTCAACCGCATACTAATAAAGCGGTGGATTGCTTGTGCGATTTATCTGTTTTCGAGGCTAGGTACCTTATGTCTTCAGGACAATCACTATCACGTGCGTTACTAAAATTACCTTTGTCAATGTTAGTTAAAGGAACCACTATCCCATCTAATCCCATTGACGATCATGGAATCAACTTAAACAAGCCCATCGTTTATGCTCTACCTTATCGCTCTAGTGTTGATTTACTCACACTTCAGGCCCAAATAGCTCAGTTGGGGCTGCCCGATTTGTTTACGCCGATTGAAATCAATGGTAAATCGTTCCGGCGCTATGTGTTTATCTCTTCTCGTCAAACTGTGATGAGTAACGACCATAATGTACCCAATGACTCTATTGCTCTATTTTCAGAACTTCTCGAACAGCACAAGTTTGATAGTGAGCTGGATGTTCAAGTCATTCCCACTTCTGTGCTCTGGGGCAGAAAACCAGGAAAGGAGTCCAGAAAAACCCCTTACTTACAGGCGTTTAATGGCCCAGAAAAAGCCATTGCAGTCATCAAATACGGCCGTGATTGTCTTGTACGCATCAGCCCTGTGGTATCACTTCGATATATGGCAGACTCTCACGGCACTGACGCATCCATCGCTCATAAATTAGCTAGGGTAGCCCGGATTCATTTCTCACGCCAAAAATTAGCTGCCTCAGGACCTAATTTGCCCAATCGACAGGCCCTTTTTAATCGGCTCATGCATTCCAAAGCCATCATCAAAGCGATTGAAGATACCGCAAAAACAAAAGGGATCGCTGAAGAAAAAGCTCGAGAAGAGGCTCAAGCCATAATGGATGAAGTCGCGGCAGACTTTTCTTACTCTATGATTAAGAAAGGCGATCGCATACTCGGTTGGCTTTGGAACCGCATTTATCAGGGGCTCAATATCAATAATGCTTCGATAGTGCGCAAGCTTGCTCAAGATGGCCATGAGATAGTCTATGTACCTTGCCATCGTAGCCACATGGATTACCTGTTACTCTCTTACGTTTTATATCATGAAGGTATGGTACCTCCACATATTGCCGCCGGCATTAATCTGAACTTCTTTCCAGCAGGCCCCATTTTTCGCCGTGGTGGTGCGTTTTTCATTCGCCGCAGTTTTAAAGGCAATAAACTTTATTCCACCATCTTTCGCGAATATCTCGCAGAGCTATTTTCAAAAGGCTATTCTGTAGAATACTTCAGCGAAGGTGGTCGTTCACGGACAGGTCGACTTTTGCAGGCTAAAACTGGCATGTTGGCCATGACTATCCAAGCGATGTTGCGTGGCCTGAACCGTCCAGTAACCTTAGTCCCTGTCTATATTGGCTATGAGCATGTAATGGAAGTGAGTACTTACGCTAAAGAACTCAAAGGAAAGCGTAAAGAAAAAGAAAATGCTGGCCTTGTACTGAGGACGATTCGAAAGCTACGCAACTTTGGACAGGGCTACGTCAACTTCGGTGAGCCCATCCAACTCAACCAATACCTCAATGAGCAAGCTCCTGACTGGACAGACGATATTGATCCTATGGGTAATACCAAGCCTCAATGGATAAACCCGATTGTCAATGAACTTGCCAATAAAGTCATGACAAATATCAACGATGCAGCGGCCACCAATGCTTTAACACTATGTGCAACTGCCTTGCTCGCTTCCCGGCAGCGAGCCCTCTCAAGAGATAGCTTAATTAGGCAAGTCGATTGCTATTTGGCGCTACTCAAAAATGTTCCCTACTCTTCGACATTTACCGTACCCAAGGAAACGGCTGAAGAATTGGTTCGTCATGCAGAGTCATTAGATAAATTTGTCATCGAAACGGACAGCATGGGTGATGTGGTCTCTCTCGACCGACATCAGTCTATTCTTATGACTTACTACCGTAATAACATTATTCACTTGTTCGCTATACCTTCTTTGATAGCTCAAATGCTCATCAGTCAGCAAAAGCTTAATTTGAAGAAAATCAAAGCTAATGTTGCGCTGCTTTATCCTTTTCTTAAGCAAGAGCTGTTTCTAAGCATTAAAGATGAACAATTAGACGAGATAACAGAGTCTTATATCGAGGAAATTGCGCGTTTAGGCCTTGTTACCGTTGACAGCCGCCACAATGTCGCTCATAGACAAGATAATATTCAAACCCTGATGTTACTGGGGCGTACGATTACAGAAACTCTGCAACGCTATGCCATAACACTCAACCTTTTATCCATAGACTCAAACCTAAACAAAGGAGAGTTGGAGCAAAAAAGTCAAGAAATTGCCCAAAGATTGGGGCGTCTGCATGGCATCAATGCACCTGAGTTCTTTGATAAAGGCGTATTTTCGTCAATGTTGACCAGCCTAAAACAGCAGGCCTACATCGATAATGAGGGGAATTGCGACCAAGACAAAAGTAGGCTATTGGCTGAACTTCTGTATTCCATGCTTTCACCAGAAGTCTGCCTAACTATCAAAGAGAGTATTTGCCAAGCCTCAGAGGAATAGTGATTACAGCGAAAGAGGCCGCTCACAGGCGGCCTCTTTGTTGATTTTATTGTTTGACAACCGCTAGGAACTTATAAACAAAAACTTAGCGACAATCCGGCGGTGATCACCATACCAACATAGTTATTGTTTAAAAATGCTTTAAAGCACCCATCACATTCACGATCTCGCGTCAGAAGTTGCTGGTAAATAAATAAACTGGCCACGGCAACTAAGCTGACATAGTAGCTTGCACCCAGCGCATACCACCAACCTAAAGCAATGAGCATCACTAAAGTAGCCAACTGCAACAAGCCTATAATTAATTTATCCCAGCGCCCAAATAAAATAGCTGTCGATTTAATCCCTATTTTCAGATCATCATCTCTATCAACCATGGCATATTGAGTGTCATAGGCAATGGTCCAAATAGCATTCATCGCAAAGATGTACCAAGCCATTGCCGGTAATTCATTGGTCTGCGCAGCCCAAGCCATAGGAATTGACCAGCTGTACGCTAACCCAAGAAATAGCTGAGGAAAATAGAGATAGCGCTTCATAAATGGGTAAATAAACGCCAGCAATAGAGCGACAAAAGATAGCTGAATGGTCAAACTGTTCATCGTCAGCACTAACATAAATGATGATAAAGATAAGATAAGAAATAGGCTTATCGCTTCTTTAGCGCTAACTCTGCCCGAAGGCAATGGTCGTTGGTGAGTCCGCTTAACAAATCCATCCACTTTTCTATCTGCAAAATCATTTATTGCACATCCTGCAGAACGCATAAAAAGAACGCCAACGACAAAGACCAATAACACCTTTATATTGGGTATTCCTTTCGCTGAAATAATCAGAGCCCAAAGCGTAGGCCACAATAAAAGCAGCGTTCCAATCGGCTTATCCATACGCATCAATTGCCAATATGCATGTGCTTTTGTGGCGATCATTTATCTTTATCTCCTAAGTGTATATCGGCGAATTGGGCAAAAATAATTCTGCCACCAACATCGGCTTCTGATTCATCCATAAACGGGAACGACGCGCAAGAAAATCACCCTCTGTCGTTTTCGCCCAACCAACCTGTAATGCATCACGCATGACATCGTTCGCACTGAAGACGGTCAACCCTAGAGGTGTATCTCCCTGCCGCGACAAATCAAACTGCTGATCTTCCATCGAGGATTGAGGAATCAACGTTCGGCCCAGCACCCAAGGGCAATTGTCCCCTTTCAGCACCACTTTTCTCAACAGGCAGGGCTCACACTGGAGAAGGTTGATTTCTTGCTCATTGAGCTTTTCCGCTTTAACCAGTTTGTTATGCAATAGGTCGACACTCAATGTTTGGCAGTATGTTTGTAGCAAACGTGATAGTGAGCCCTGTTCTAACAGCCATTTTTTTGAATCTTGTGTTGGGTAGATAAATTTATCAAAATCTTGCCAATCGACTTGACGAAGAGCAGATAAATAGAGCGAAGTAGATTGATTCATACTAGTATTCAATAAGTAGCTTTGTCGCCTATGCATGAGCGCATGACTTGGTATGAAATGTTCAATAAATGCCTCACGCATCATTCTCGAAAAGAGTTCTATTGTAACAATAGTCAGGCGATTCTAGTATCTTGATTCGAAGAAAGAAAAGACAGACATATGATTAAACGTTATTTAGTCCAATTATTTTGTACATTGAGCCTGTTGTCCAGCTTCCCCTCACTCGCAGAAGGAGAAAAGGGGGAGGATAAACTCGCCTACTTTACTCTTGAGCCAGATCTCACGACCAACTTCTATACCAAAGGAAAGCAACTTGGCTACATTCAAGTTCGTATTGATATTATGGTCGCCAAAAGTGCGGACCTATCCATAATAGAGCTGCATCAGCCACTGATACGAGATGCTGTCATTGAGTTACTCGGCAAACAATCTGGCGATACCATCACCTCTCTTGCGGGACGCGAAGACTTGCGTAAAACCTTAGTCGATAAATTAAATGCCATTTTATTGCCAGAAACAGGTCGAACAGTGATCGCAGATCTTTTGTTCACCAAATACCTTTATCAGTAACCAACAAGGTGGACTTAACCACCGCGTTGGTTCATCCTTCCTGCGTCAAACACACCCAACATAACACCACTTAACAAACCGACTAAATGTGCCGTATTCGCTATTGCCATAAAAGGTTGTACAAAGCCTAAAACTAGCCATATCAACATAAAACCGACGATTGGTCTCGGTATACTAAGGCCAAGCTGAGGTGCTTTGTAGCCTAACATCCAAAGGTAGCCGACCAACGCATAGACGACCCCAGATAAGCCACCAAAATTCGCACCTTCGACCCAATATTGCCCCGCCCCCGATAGCGCTGATGAGATGAAAAATAACTGCATCAGCTTCTTAGCACCCAACTTTTGTTCAATATCTCCTCCAAGCTGCCACCACCAAAGGAGATTAAAAGCAATGTGCACTATGGAAAAATGCAACAAAGCGTGGCTGACCCAACGCCACAATTGCCACTCTTGTCCAGACGACGCCGGAAAATGCAAAGCTGAAAAAACCGCTTGCCCTAGACCAAACTGCTGGAAAATAAAAATCACCACACAAAGAAGCATGACAGACAAAGTCAGAGGTCCCGCCTTTGCCTTGAGCATAGATACCATTGAAGGAGATTGATAGTGGAATTGGTTGGTACGCGTTTCAGCCATATCCCAAGATGCAGCTTGATAGCGACTATCATTGGGGTTATTTAAAAAACGTTGTAATTCTGACTCGGCTTCGAGTTGATGTTGAGGGTCAGTGAGCCACAAAGCAAATTGATCATGACCTTCGACCATCATCTGAATATCAATATGACGAGAAGCCATATAATCTATAAAAGCTTGTCCCATTCGAGGGTTATTGAGTGAGGTAAGTCTTATCATATTTGTCATTAAGGTAAATTGGATTCAATAGGTAGTTGAGCACGTTGCCAAGCATCAAACCCACCATCAACACTGTACACTTGCTCATATCCTTGGTTAATTAAATATTGTGCCGCTCCCTGACTACTGATTCCGTGATAACACATAACTAAGATTATCTGCTCAAACTCTACTTGGTCCATAAATCGAACCATAGTTTCATTGGTTAAATGGTAAGCTTTGTGAGGATGGGCAACCGAGAAAGACTGAAGATCACGAATATCAACCAATCTTGCATTTTCCTCATCAATTAGGGCCTGCGCTCCTAGCACGTCGATATGTTGAAACTTATCCATTTTGCCGCCTCTTAAAAACATCAATAAAGAGCGTTATTGTAACACTATCCAGTGTTAAACAAGTACATGGTGTCAATAGTGTCATTACTGAGGGATCTTGACGGGATAAATACCATTCGACTCTGTCGTATCCTTACAT
>NZ_BSPW01000100.1 GCF_030161235.1 Vibrio zhanjiangensis
GCCTTGGATATGGCTTGGGAGCAACGAGGACGACCTAGCCACGTCATGTTCCACTCAGATCAAAGGTGCCAATATAGCAGCCGTAAATACCGTCAAAGGCTTTGGCGATACCGTATAACTCAAAGTATGAGCCGTCGTGGAAATTGTTGGGACAATGCTCCAATGGAAAGGCTATTTAGAAGTTTAAAAACCGAATGGGTCCCAGCGACTGGTTACCTGACCCAAATTCAGGCCAAGAGAGACATCAGCTATTACCTGATGGACTACTACAATAGGCAACGGCCCCATCAAAAAAATGATGGGCTATCGCCAGTGGATGCCGAGAATCGGCTTAAATCTGTGTCCGGAATTTGTTGACCACTACAGACATATTCACCAAGAAAATGGTTATTTTAACTATTAAAACGCTCGAAATGACGGTTGGGGTTTCTTTTGATTGGTGTGTAGGTAGGTTATAGTGTCATTACTGAGGGATCTTGACGGGATAAATACCATTCGACTCTGTCGTATCCTTACATT
>NZ_BSPW01000101.1 GCF_030161235.1 Vibrio zhanjiangensis
CGGTTTCTGTTGGGGGAGCTACCCCCTAACCTTTGATGTTTGCGCACCTACTGACCTATTCAGTTAGGCAGTTTTTGAAAACATTACACTTCGGTCAGGTTCTCAGTAGGTTGGTCTTACCTATTATGCATCATCATTTTGTAAAATTTGGTACTGCGTTAAACTTAAACTGTTGCTGGTATTGATTGATATTTTGTCTCATAGCGAAGCATTGCCCACGCGGTTCTAACCGTCTTATTTGCTAATGCAATACAGGCTCGTTTAAAGCCAATCCTCTTGACCAGTTCAATTAACCAAGCCTGTTTCTGGGTAGTAGGAATTTCAGGAAGTCTAGCAAGATAGGACATCGCACCTAAGTAGAGTAATGAGCGTAGATCCTTTACTCCACCAGTTTTGTTAATCCCAAGCATTATAGTTTTACCACCAGAGCTATGTTGTTTTGGAGTTAAGCCAACGAACGCTGAGGCTTGCCGACCATTTTTAAACTGATCGCCATTGCCTAATGTGACATACAGCATTGACGCTGTTGTTTCAGCTATCCCTTCTAACTCCATTAATCTACGACATGGTTCAATCTGTCGAGTAAGAGCGTTTTTGGTTTTTTCTAACTGCTTCAACTCTGATTTTAGATTGAGGTATTGTTGCCACATCATTGTAATCGTTGTAGCCAATGGTGCTGGCATTTCGGACTGTCCATCAAGGACTGAGGTAACTGATTTTTTTAGACCGATTTCTCCTTTAGCATTAACAACACCATACTCAAGAATGATCGCACGAATATGCTGGCCTATGGAAACCATAGAACGAGTTAATAACTGACGACTTGTTTCAAGAGAATGAAGTCCTTGCTGGTCAATTGTTTTGGGCTTACTGTACTTAAGACCAATTTGTAGTGCGGCATTCGCTACAGCTAACGCATCATTCGCGTCAGTTTTATGACCTTCAAGATAGCCTTTGACTTTCTTTGGGTTAATGATTCGCACATCGTGACTAAACCGTTCAGCGAAACGTCCCCAATAATGGCAGCTAGCACATCCTTCAACAGCCACAATAGAAGGCTTAGCCGTTGCCAAAAATTCTTTAAGTTTTTGCCTGCTCATAGCTTTGTTACTCAGTAGTTCTCCATGGATACTGATATGACAAACTTGAAAGACACTTTTCGCTAGGTCTATACCGATCACGTTACTATTTAGCATGCTGGAAGCC
>NZ_BSPW01000102.1 GCF_030161235.1 Vibrio zhanjiangensis
AGTGATGCTGGCGTTACAGAACAATGACACCGCTGAGCTGAACTTGCCTGGCGTTGAGGTTCAATTTGAAGCGGCTGACCTGACCATAGCCAAATTTGATTTAACCCTGAATGTGGTGCAAGATGCGAATGGATTGGCGCTGGATTGGGAATACAATCGAGACCTCTTTAAAGCCGAGACGGTTGCACGTCTAGCAGGGCATTTTGAAGCCTTGCTACAAGCTGCACTGACTCAGCCAGAGCGCCCGCTGGCTGAGCTGGACATTTTGACCGTAGAAGAAAAACAGCAGCAGTTAGTCGAGTGGAACGACACCCAGCAAGACTTCCCAAGCGAGCTGTGCATCCATCAACTCGTTGAAGCTCAAGCTGCTGAGCAGCCAGACGCGACCGCTTTAGTGTTTAACCAGCAGAGCCTAAGCTATGGTGAACTCAATCAGCGGGCCAACCAGCTAGCGCATTATTTATTAGAGCAGGGTGTACGCCCCGATACCTTAGTCGGTCTCTGCGCTGAGCGCAGTTTTGAGATGATGATTGGGCTTTTGGGGATACTAAAAGCCGGAGGCGCCTATGTGCCTTTAGACCCAAGCTATCCAAGCGAGCGTCTGGGTCATATGATCGAAGACAGTGGTGTGGGGGTAATTATCACCCAGCAGCACCTCATCGACGGCTTACCTACAGGCACGAGTCAAGCATCTTACCGCACCATTGCTCTCGATAGTGAAGAGGTGCAGCAGCAACTGAGCCATTACATCGAGGAGAATATTGATCCCGCGCTGATCGGTTTAACCTCAAGGCACCTGGCGTATGTGATTTACACTTCAGGGTCAACGGGTAAGCCTAAAGGAGTGCTACAGACACATCAAATGCTCGTCAACTTAATGCAGCATCAACAGCTCTCAGGAGCCTTGGTCGACCCTTATAGAAGCTTGCAACTAACAAGCTTTGGCTTTGATGTCGCCGCACAGGAAATGTTTACCGCACTGACGACCGGAGGCAGTCTGCATCTAGAGCAGGCCGATTTACGTCTGGATATTCCGAGGTTGTATGACTTTATAAATGAGCAGCGTATTGAGCGCCTATTCGTTGTGCCGGCGGTTTTATCGTTATTGACGGATTACACCACGAAAAACGCGCGAGGGCTGCCGCACATTAAAGAGGTTATAACGGCTGGTGAGGCATTAATATTAGGTGCCAGCCTTTGC
>NZ_BSPW01000103.1 GCF_030161235.1 Vibrio zhanjiangensis
TGTCGATTAAACGTGAGACGTTGCGCTCTTGGGCCCATGATATTCACCATGTAAAGCGGGCTAAGCGCCGTCGGAGCCGTGTCAGAAAGTATCGTGAGCGGATGGAAGCGCCTGGGTTGATGTTGCAAATGGATGGCAGCCCGCATCGCTGGTTCGGTGAAGAACGCTCCTGCTTGATTGCTATCGTCGATGACGCGACCAGTGATATCCACGCCCAGTTTTTCCCGTCTGAAACCACAGAAGGCTGCATGAAGGTGATGAGAGCCTACATCGAGAAACGTGGCGTGTTTAAAACGCTCTACGTCGATAGAGCGGGGATCTTCGGTGGGCCGAAAAGGAGCAACTTCTCGCAGATGCAGCGGGCTTGTGAGGAACTCGGTATTGAGATCATCTTCGCCAACTCGCCGCAAGGAAAAGGCCGTATCGAGCGTGCATTCGATACCTTCCAAGACCGACTTGTGCCTGAATTACGCTTACACAACATCACGGATATGGAGAGCGCGAACCGTTATTTACATGAAGAGTTTATCCCTAATTATTGGGTGAAACATGTCATGGTTGAACCGCAAAGTCATCGCTCGGCGTTTAGGTGCTTACCGCCAGACTTAGATCTCAACACTATCTGTGTACAGAAAGAGTATCGGACGATACGACGAGATCATACCTTCAGTTTTGATAGCAAGATGTATGTCATTGACTCACCCATCCGTTACTCGATTGAAAATCAGAAAGTTGAAATCCGATGTCAGTTTGACGGCACCTTCTCGGCCTATTTTGGCCACCGCCGATTAGACATCACCGAACTGATTGAACCTCGCAAGGCCCATGAACATGGCAAGGAAGTGCAGAGAAAAATCGAAGCGCTGGAGCTTGTTGAGCAACTGGGTAGCGTATCGAAAGCGGCCCGTATCCTTGGTTGCTCCCGCCAAACGATTTACACCTACCAGAAAATCATGGAAGAAGAAGGCCCTGTCGGCCTCAAGCGGTACAATAAGCCGCTGAAGCGCAACAAAAACCGTATCCCAGAAAGCACGGAAGACAGGATAATCGAACTGACCTTGCTGAACCCTAATAGCACGTCGA
>NZ_BSPW01000104.1 GCF_030161235.1 Vibrio zhanjiangensis
CATAAGCTGGATCAACCACTTAAGGAATTAGTTTATGTGTCCAACCATTGGGGTCCACTTCTAAACCATATAGAAGATATTGATCTCTTCATACACGAGATAGAGAAAAACGGGCAAGAGAAGAGTATTCAAAAATTAACTATTTGACCTATTTGTTTGAAAGAATAACCTCACTCATCAGTGAGGTTATTCTTGGTTCAGCAGTGATATTTACAATCTAGATAACTCTTGATAGCAAGCTTTTGCTACGGCTTCACCCATGCTTTGATTTTGCCCATTAAGCCACTCAACAACTAGATGGGCTGGTAAGTAAATAACGTCGGCTAGTTTTTGCGAACGAATAAATGTATAGTCTTGTTCAGACATGGTTAGTCATCTCCTGGCGGGTTTGGTTTTACTGTGTCTCGCCCCACTGTTACAGCAGTGGGGTTTTGCTTTATCTTCCCCTTAATCTGTAAACGGTCTTAAAACATTGCTAACGTCAGCGTTAATGTCATTAAGGCGTTTAACAACCTCAAGAGTCTCTGGAGTTTGATTTTGAGCTAGCTCCATCATCAAAGCGTTAATTTTACGCTGTACATCAGCTTGATTAGTTTGTGCTTGTTCAAAAGCTTCAACAATGTGCATGAATTTCCCCTATGCAATTGCATGATAACGATGATCCCAAAGCAAAGCTTTTGCTTCTTCAATCGTGGGGACTGTATCTACTAACCACGAATCAGATCCATACTCGTCAGGAAGTTTATCTACACAAACTTCAAATCCATCGTTGAAGCGTTTAAATTCACCTACGCAAACAGCCGAATCAGGCAGGCCATAAGTTTTGTAGTGATACAGAAATCCTATTTCATCAGGACAATTGACATTAGGTGCTATTTCAAATTCCTTATCTTTGTATTCCACGACTTTCACTCCTTATTTAGCAGTTATTCAGAAAATTCGTCTGAAAATTTCGGGATGTTGATTGTGCCATTGCCGTTTTTAAACGCGACCGTGGTCCCATTGCCAGTTAACGAGGTTTTACTGGTTCAATGTGCCTTTGAGCGGATAGCATGTTCAAAACTAGGTAATCGTCCATTATCACTAAATGATTCAAACCGTTCTTTTTGGATTGTAGGAAGTGTGAAGGTTTCTTCTCTGCTATGAATTATCCCAAAATTATTTAATTCATCTTCAAAATTAGCACTTCTTTTTCCAGGCATTAGGTCCATTCTCGGTTGTAAGTTTATCGGAGCAGCGGCTTGTAAGTTTTCTCTCGAGGATGGCTTCATGCTTTCAGGCGTTCGAGACTCCCAACTTCCTAAACTTTCACTTGTTGCGTGCCATAAAATCATTGAGTCGCTAACAGCATCGTAATCATTATCAAGAACGCGGTAGTTAACTTTGTGAGTGACAGTTCCTTCATCATCTACCAGCCATTTATTGATAACAGTAAATTTAGAAAGGTGGGTAGGGCTTTCTATGAATAAGCCCTCAATAGCTTTACGACCAATTTTACGGCATCCTACAAAGTAACTTTTATTCGGATATGGTTTACGAGTATCAATGTCTTCACCGTGATTTAGTGTTATATCAAGCTCTGGAATGTGAATTTCAGATAGTGTGCATTTTTGGATAAATGCAAGCTCGGCAGGGCGATATAGTTTTGGTGTTATATGAATAAGCATGTTGTTCTCCTCGCGCATTGTTAGCAGTTATCTAACGCTTCTTTTGAGAGCGTTTGGGAAATGAAGTCCTCGATAGCCTTCAGAGAGTCGTCTGAAACTTTCGGGATGTTGATTGTGGCATTGCCGTTTTTCAATGCGACCGTGGCCCCCATCGCCAGCTTGCGAGGTTTCTCTGGTTCAGGCTTGCTACTACCACACTTCTTAATAAAGAATTCCACCAGATCTTCTGCTGTGTACTTGCCTTTCTCTTTACACCAATTTTCAAAGAAAGTGATTAAACTATCCTGTTGCTGTTCATCCAGTTTTTTGTATGCTTTGAATAGCGTTTCACCCTGTCTGGCGCTCAAGTCGTTAGGGCTAGGTAAAGCTTTGATAAACGGCTTAGGCAGCATTGCTGTATTTACTTCTCGCATCATTGCACGACGACCTTTCCCCACGATCTCTGCTGCTTCCTCTTGGCTTTTGCCACTTTTCAATAAACGTAAGGCCTTTTGACCTTGTTCATATGCTGAGGTTGGTCGGTAATTGTTGCCGACTTCGCTCAGGTAATTCATCTGTTCGTCTGACAGCTCGCCAACCCAAACATAAAAATCACTCTTTGCTGTTATGGCTGTAAAACGACGTCGGCTACCGTCGGCCACCTGAATAACACCGCACTCTTCACGACCAAACGCTGGCACCTCTTGTCCATACTCTTTAAACGTTGGGAGAATGTCTGAAATGGCGAATTCATCGAGTAGCTCTTGATCACGTTCGTTCTCTAGCCAAACCATGGTCGATAGGTCGACTTTTTTAGCCGAAATTTTCTTGAGCGTGAAAGTTATTTCAACGCCCTTAACAGGCTTAGTGAGTGTATTTCCTACCTGCTCATCTAGCTTTTCAGATTTCTTAACGAGAGGCGCCTGGTCTTTCTTTTGCACACGTTGAACAGATACGCTTGATGTTGTTGGTTCTAATTCAATATCACCTTTCATTATTCTTCTCCCCACATTGGTTTGACGATGGTATTAAGAATTTCACTAAATGTGGCATCGTAAATATCGGTTGCTCGCTTCCATGCAGCAGGCGTTCCTCGGTCCTCTGCTTGTTCATAGATGGTTGCCATTTTACGTTGTCCTTTGCCTACTTCGTCAGTGAAGAAAACACCACTATCTAAAGGCATTCCATTCCAAAACTTCTGCATATCTTTTAGGTTTGCTTGGCTTGAGCTGTGCTCAGCACCTAGCTTGGTAGGTAAGACGCGCACATGAGGTTCATGAGTTGTTGACAATCCGTTAGGTGCGTATATGTCTCGAATTAAACCCATGAGCTGGCAGGTTGAGTTCATATCGTTTATTTCAGCAGATGTAGCTATAAGAACTGCATCGCTAGCGCAGATCATGTTTGTTGTTCCCATGCCTAAGTCTGGGTGGCCATCAATAATGATTACGTCGTAGTGGTCACGAATAGTTTGTATACCAGCTTGCAGCATTTGGTGAGCAGGGTACTCGATGTCGGCACTATCCAGCTCACTTTCTATTCTCTGTAGTTGTAGGTTGCTAGGAATAATGTCGAGCTTTGGCCATGCCGTTTCTTTCACGCAGTAGGTTAGATCATCTTTATTTCCTAACATGAATGGCAAGATTGTATCGTCAACAGTTGTGTTTAGTTCAGGATGGTAGCCGAAGTACATGCTTCCATGCGCTTGAGGGTCAATATCAAGAAAACAGACACGGAAGCCTTTGAGGGATAACCATTGTGCAAAGTGGACTGTAGTTGAGGTTTTCCAACACCCACCTTTTCCACCAGGTACGCTAATAACGATTGAACTGGTTTCCATAACTTGATACGGCTGTTTTTGGAAGTAGTCGCGCATGAAGTCTATTTGAGCCAGCGTGTAACCAGCTCTAATAGTTCGTGTTGCATTTGACTCTTTAAGGTCTGGTTTTGGCAGTCGTCCTTCATCCTCAGCTTTAGCAATGGCCTGACGAGTAACGCCTATCATTTCTGCTGCTTCATTGATTCCGAATCGACGCTTTAATATGCGCGACTGAGGCGAATCGTTGCCGAATTTCACTTCTGCTCTAGCTTTTGCCCATTTTGTGTATGAGTCGATACATGATTGCATCTGTTCACTCAACATACCTTTCATCTCCACTTTATGACGGTTTACATTATTTATATAAGTTTACGTAAAAAAAGTAAACCAATTTAAAAGTAGTAAACTTAAAATGTGACATAGAGCGACTAAAATAAGTCTCGATAACACATCTGAATAGATGCTTAGCTTGAAAAATGATAGTAAAAAAAGCGTTGTTTTCTTATTTCCTACTTATATCCCTTTAATAACAATAACTTATAAAAAATTAATCAATATAGGAAGTAGATGCTAGTAGGGTTGTAACTATTACTACGACCGAAACTATAAGGATATGATTAAGTATCAAAATTTAAGCAAGTTAAACAAAAAAATAAAAGTTACAAAAAAATAAATGAAACCAACATGGGCGCGTCAAGGCCAAAATGTTACTCTTAAATAAAAGTGCAATATTTATATATATGTAACGTTACAAATCACTAAGTATTTACGTAAATACTTAGTGATTTGTAACGTTACATA
>NZ_BSPW01000105.1 GCF_030161235.1 Vibrio zhanjiangensis
CATAAGCTGGATCAACCACTTAAGGAATTAGTTTATGTGTCCAACCATTGGGGTCCACTTCTCTGTTCTACCGTAAAGATGCGTAGCAACAACACAAGATGTATTTTCATTTAGCAAGTCATCAATAAGAGAAATGTCCATAAGCATGCTGTCTTCGTGCACATCAATATACACTGGAGTATGACCACTCAAATAGCATGCAGTGCTAGTATAACCACCAGCATTAGCCACAGTAATAACCTGATTTCTACCAGACTTAGACAAACATTGTAAAGCAATTACTAGGGCATCTGTGCCATTAGCTACGGGTATACAGAATTCGCTTCCAATATATGAAGCAAAATAATTTGCAAATTGAGTAGTGTAATCGCCAAGTAGCCAGCGACCACTTTTAATTATATTAGAAATATCATCCATAGCCTCTGAGATAATAATTTGAGACAGACGAGAAGTGTCATTCAATGGGATTGTCTTCATCCAAACAGTTTCCTTTTGCATGCCCTTAAATATCTTGTAGGTATTAGCCCTAACATTTTTCCACCAACGCCTGTCCTATAAAACCTCAACACTAGTGAGTAGACTTTTTCTTTTTTATCACAATAGTTATTCATTTTATCCATTATTGAGTACAATGCCTTGTCATTTAGCACTAAATCATTTGGCACTGTACTTTTTACCATAGCGATGTAGCCATTTTCATAAAAGCCAGACTCTTTCATAGGCGTCGTGCTACTTGTGAGGTCGTTTACCCAATTTTTTTCAGTAGCTTCGATAGCGGCTTGATATACTGTCTCTATATTTGAATAGTCATCGATCACAATGGCCTTTTCATATAAATTCAAACGCTCTGTAAAAGCTCCGAGCCTAGGAGCAATAATAGGTATCTCCATAGCCATAGATGGCGTTAATGTATAACAATAGGTTTCCGCACATTGTGAGGTGTACCAAACTGCTGTCGGATTTATATCAAAAACCTTTGCAGCCAGTTCCGACTCTCCATAAGGTCCATGGTCTATTATTGTCATCGCTAATGGAAGACAAGACGAGCCCAGTAAATGTACTTCGCAAATATCTCCATAGCGGTTAGCAAAGTCGTTGAGTATTTGGGCTCCCTTTTCAAGAGATATAGCGCCAATAACCAATATTCTAACCTTGCATATATCAATGCCTTCTTTAGAAAGAGGCGGATAATGATAAGGTTCAATATGGGGGGCAACAATAGCGGTATCAGACAATTGATAAAACCTACCAAAACGCTTTTTAGTATCATTCGACGGAAAAACTAGTGCCCCTGCTCCTGATAAGAATTCTTTGATGCGCTCAGAGCCATTTTTATCATTATATTTGAAGCCAGCTAATTGATTCACTGAAGACCTTTCGAGCACTTCAGAAACATCTTTATCACCAAAAAATTTCCCATCACGATCAGATAAGGCAGGATTACCGTTCACAAGATAATAGTCGTGAATTGATATGATATAATTTATACACAAGCTACATGATAAGTTCAAGAACTTTTCATCCAAACCGTGAATGTGATGAAAGTGGATAAGACTAAAATTCAAATACTTCAACAAATATAGCAAATCGCTAAAATCTGAACCTATATCAAATTTAATACTACATGAATCTGTTAATAATAAAGTAACGACATTGTTTTTCTGACGTAGCCGGACAGATACCACATCAGGTTGTAATTTATTCACCAAATCTGAAACATGTCGGTTAACTCCCCCTCCTAACGAGTGTTCGACTTGCAATATAGATTTAGGGCTATTTTTAACTAACTGTATTGCAACATTTATTCTGTATCTTTTGGCTGGATCCACACTAACGAACTGCATAACATCTGCTGTATAATTTGGATGCTTTTTTAGAAGAAGTTCCAAAGCAGTTTTCTGCCGCGAATCTTGTTCATTAGCAAAGCTAACACCGCCTTTATGGTAAGCAAATACGTTAGTCGCATGGATATTTTTCCAACCAAGTAAGGACGCTCTTTGGCTCCAGTCATTTTCCTCACCATAACCTTTACCAAAGGTCTCAACATCAAACAAACCTACTGCATTTAGACAAGATCTTTTGATAAACATACAAAACCCGACACCAGTCGGAATCTCAACATAGTCCGAGACCTTATTAGCATCAGAGCATGCCTTGTCTATTTCTTGAAGAGATTTACCCATTGCTAAACCGTTGTTCTCACAGAACACAGGAAAGCTACATATAGTTGCATTATTTGAAAATGGAGTGACAGAACCAATATTTTTTTCTGTATATGCCACATCGCATATTCTTTCAAGCCAATCGTTAGCAACCTCAACATCGCTGTTTAATAGCAAGACATCATTTTCAGGATGCAACGACATACCATAGTTTACAGTCGCTACGAACCCCAAGTTACAATCATTAACATGAAGAGAAAACCCCAATCTAGCACTATTATCTTCCAACCATTCGGTTAGTTCTGGTTCAGGGCTACAATCATTGATAACTATAAGGTCTGCATATTCAGGCTTAGTCGCACATGCACTCTCTATACACTCCCGCGTTTCTTGTAGACCTCGATACACAGGAATAATAATATCTATTTTCTTAATCATTGCTTTATCATTCTTTTCAAAAATCTTATGACACGTATGGGAAGGAACAATTGATACTTTTCAAGTGCTTTACTAATTACAGTCTTTTGTTGTAAGAGAGCAGTATTTTGTTGTAAGAGATAAGCATTATCACTCTCCAACTGAGAGAGTGTTTTTTCTATTCCGACAAGATCTTCTGGTATCTTTTTGATTTTATGGGATATATTAACACTTTCACCTAAGGTATAATGGATAAAATCCCTTTCTATATCTATACATTCATTGATAAAATCATCACTTATATATTCATTAAAACCAGCTCTCAAAGAAATTTCTCTAAAAAGATCGATAACATTTATTTCTAGAAAGCTAGAAGAATTTAGCTTTACCAAACTCCAGTACAATCCTCGGAATAGAACCCATTTTAAAGACACGTAATTATCCGCAATCCACTCTTTATCAAAAAACTCAAATTGATCATCTTTAACCTTGATATTAAATGGAGTTAAGTCAATACAATCACCAGCAATCAACATATCTCCTATTTCTTCACCCTGTGAAAGGGAAACTAAATACTTGAACCAATCAACATATAAGTAAATAGCATGAGAAAAGTCATTGGTCTTATGCCATGATTGCTCAATAAGATGCTGTAAAGACTCTCCAAGATAATATTCCTCATCTAATTCTACATGACAATATTTTTGTTTTCTATCTGAGATAGAGGTATTTAAAAGCCGTCTTTTTGAAACTCTCAAACCACGATCAGAACGATAAAACGTAGTCTGTGTTGTAAAGTCTCTCAATCTATTTACGTTATAATACCACGCTATTTCTTTATTCTTTATCGAGTCGGCTGAAGTAACCACCAAAAAGGAATTGCTCAATTCTTCTACTAGACCATTTTTTTCTAACTCAGGCCAGACAAATGATTCATTAAAAGAGCGAAATTCCCTACCACTATAATCACGAGCTTTAGCACCTACTAAAAGATCAGCCACTTTAAGATGACAGTCCGAAAACGCTGTATCATCTACAACAACGGTTGGCAGTTTGTAATCAGGAAATGGATAAAAAAACTTTAGGTCAGAAAACCCATTGTTTTCTAGAATACTACTGAGCTCCTTCCGCCCAAAAGTCACTGGTGTTTTTGTAGAGTATTTGTTCTCTATTCCAAAAAACGGCTGATTTACATGATCTTCACTACATGAATTGAAATACTTTAATCCCAACTTGTTTTCTATAGCAACTACAAGTTTACCATTTGGTTTAAGATATCTTTTAGCAACTTCCAAATATTCGCTAACAGCATCTGCTCTTGTTGAAAAAATAGGTGCATACTCTAAAACACCGATAAGTAGAACCCAGTCATATTTCTTATTTGATTCAAACTTGAGCAAGTCATCGACGAATATATTGACATTTGATAGATCTGAACATCTTGCTCCCGCGACTCTAGCTCTTTGATAGGTGCCTTCTACCGAGTCAATACACGCCCCAGTTTCACCCAAAAACCTTGTAATAGCACCACACCCACAGCCTAGTTCTAAAATATTATTTGCTTGATGAAAAGGCAGATGCTTCAATAAGCAGTGACGTAAACGAGAAAAATGATATTCAGTAGGCCAATCAACTATATTATTAGCAAGCTCTTCAGAAAGAACGCTTCTATCTTGGGTTTTAGATATTATTTCATATAACCGCGATTCAATATCTAAACCATCACTGTATGCGATAGAGTCATTACCTGGCCTATGTGAAAAATTATCTTGTATTGAATAAGTATATATAGACACTAAAAAACCTCTACCTTGTCGAATAAATCAATGATGCCATATGAGGGCGTGTCACCTTCAATATAAAAAATTACAGAGTCATACCTTCTCTCTAAAGGAATAATTTCTCCTTCTTCATCCCTAACTAGGCCAATAGAAATAAGATAATTCCCACTACAAAAGTTTGAGTCTAACTTAAAACTAAACCTAAGCTCCTCTCCAGGGCCAATAACTTTTAACCTTTCATTTATTGGTTCGGAACTAGTATTTCTACCAAATACAGTTATTCCATCCTGAGTTTTTAATGTAATACCAACAATCAAGTTTTCTATATTATTATAAAACTTTGCTGTAAAAGATAGTGTTAGATCCTGGTTACTCTGTAAAGTGGGAGGATTAATATTTTCGCCATTTATAATGTTAAAATTAAATATTTCAGCATCACCATTTCCCCAACGATGCTCGTGCTCATTATAATATCGAGATAGTTCTAGTGGTATTAGATTATTGTCTTCCGCACTCAATTTCAAGGTGCTTTGCGAGTGTAAGATCTTCTTCCCAAATAAAAGTTCCAAATATTGATTGGCTACTTCCTTGGCTTCACCAAACACTAGCATCTTACCCTTATCCAAAATCAAAGCTTTACTACAATGCCTAGTTATTTGTTCTGTAGAGTGACTTACCAAAAGAATAGTAGTCCCTCTTTCTTTCAACTCTGCAATTTTTCTAAAGCACTTTGCTTGAAACTTAGCATCACCCACAGCTAAAGCTTCATCTACAATCAGAATATTTGGTTCAACACTAGTGGCTACGGCAAATGCTAACCTCATGAACATACCACTTGAATAGTTCTTTACTGGTTGTTCTATAGACTCTCCAATATCTGCAAAGTCCAAAATTGATTGAAACTTACTCTCTATTTCTTTCCTACTCAACCCCAAGATAGCACCGTTGATATATACGTTCTCTCTACCTGTAAAATCTGGATTAAAGCCGGCTCCCAGTTCTAGTAATGCACAGAGGCGGCCACGAACACGAACAGTGCCATGAGTGGGGGAAACTGTACCACAGATGATCTGTAAAAGAGTCGATTTCCCCGCACCATTTCTTCCCAATACACCAATAACCTCACCCGGATTTGCTTGTATTGTTATCTTTTCAAGAGCGACATGTTTTTCTATCTTTCTTGTCATCAAAGAGCGTCTATACTCAGATACTAACTTCAAAAATTTTTGTTTCTGATTTACAAACAAGTCATATTCTTTACTAACTTCAATAACTTCTAGAACTGGCTTAGAGCACATCAGCAAACCCCCTACGCGTTCTTTGAAAGAAAGAGAACCCAAATACAGCAATTGGAACTGCTATAATATACGATACGATAAGGTTTTCAGGAGCTGGAAATTCACCCCATAATATTATATTTCTGGTTTCTTCAATAAAATAGGTTAAAGGGTTCAAGTATATAAATGGTCTAATATTTTCTGGTAGCATAGTAACTGGATAAAAAATAGGTGAGGCAAACATAAGAACTGTTGAGCATACTCCCGTCAAGTGAGAGACGTCCCTAAAATATACACCTACCGAAGATATGAACCAGCTAATTCCCATAATTATTAAAAAGAGTGGGATAAGAACTATAGGAATAAATAATATAGTAAGGAATAAATTTCCAGTAATAAATAAATTTGCCAACAGCAATAAGAAGATACCTATGAATGCCTGAAATAACGAACTAAGAAATACAACCCAGCTTAACGTATCCAAAGGAAACACCACCTTCTTGACATAACTTATATTTGAATGCATTAATGTAGCGGAACGAGACAGACATTCCGTAAAAAGTGCATGTACTATCATACCTGTATATAGGACTAGTGCATATATTTCCTTTGGTAGATCTGTGGCATCACCCCAACGGGCTTTAAATACAAAAGAAAACACAAATGTGTACAGTGCCAACATCAGAATAGGGATAAACACTGACCATGCTAATCCTATTGCAGTTCCTCTATACCGAGAGAGAATATCTCTCTTACACAACTGATATATTAGATTTTTATTTTTTAATAAACTATGAGCAAGAAGACGGACATTACTAACGAGCACAGTAGTCTTCCTCTATATTTGTTAAGGTATGCCCACCCATATCTTTTTTAGATAGAATAGGGGGTGTATTCTTTATAGGCCAAGATATATTGAGACTAGTATCGTTCCATTTGATTGAATGTTCAGCTTTGGGGTTGAAGTAGTCCGTACACTTATACACGAATTCAGCTTCCTCACTAGTCACATAAAACCCATGCGCAAAGCCTTCTGGTATCCAGAGTTGGCGCTTGTTTTCCCCAGAGAGGTACTCACCTACCCATTTTCCGAACGTCGGAGAGTTTTTACGAATGTCCACTGCTACATCAAAAACCTCTCCTGAGATTACTCTCACCAATTTTCCTTGGGTATTTTCGGTTTGATAATGAAGCCCTCGTAAAGTCCCTTGCTTAGATTTTGAGTGGTTGTCCTGAACAAAGTAAGTTGGCTTACCCGTTACCAATTTTTCGAACTTCTTTTGCTGCCATGTTTCCATAAAGAAGCCCCGTTCATCACCAAAAACTTGTGGTTCGATAATTTTCACATCTGGAATTTTTGTGTCGATTACTTTCATTATTTATATTCCACAATATTAGTTAAGGCACGCTTCCAGTCACTCGGCTTTATTCCAAAGACAGACTCTATCTTGCTGCAACTCAATCGAGAGTTAGTTGGTCTCGATGCAGGTAACGGATATTGGTCTGCTGTAATCTTTTTAACCAAGGGCAAGCTTTTAAGTACTCCATAAGCTTGGGCGTGTGAAAATATCTCGCATGCAAACTCATACCAACTAACATAAGGCGCTCCAGAAAAATGATATACGCCAGATAAATTAGTATCCGCTTGGCTAAACTTATCCATCATCGTGATAAGTGCATCAGCAATATCACCGGCATAGCTTGGCCCACCACACTGGTCACCAATAACACCTAATTCATCTCTTTCAGCTCCCAACCTAAGCATCGTTTTGACAAAATTATTCCCATGTTCGCCAAACACCCAAGCCGTTCGTAAAATTGCGTAACGAGAACAATTTTCTTCTATGGCTCGCTCTCCAGCTAGTTTACTCTTGCCATAAATTCCTTTCGGCTCAGTAGAATCAATTTCTGTATAAGCTTCGCGCTTGCTGCCATCAAAGACGTAGTCAGTGGATATGTGCAAAAGCAACGCATCTACCATTTCTGCTGCTTTGGCAAGAGATAGTGGACCCGAGTGGTTAGTGGCATAGCAATTTTCTATGTCCGTTTCAGCCTTATCCACTGCGGTGTGAGCAGCAGCGTTAATGATAACATCTGGGTTTAACTGAACAATTGTACTCATCACCTGCTCATTATTAGTAATATCTAATTCGTTGCGGTCACAAGCAATAACCTCAAGATCAGCTCTTTCTGTTAGTCGTTCAACCAGACAATGACCGACCTGTCCTCGGCGACCTGTAATTAAGACTTTCATAGTTTTACTGCTCTCTTTTGCTTGCCAGCAACTAACCTACTTAAATACTTTCCATATTCGTTTTTTAGCATAGGCTTTGCTATTTCCGTGAGCGATTGATCTGAAAGCCACCCTTTTTTCCAAGCAATTTCCTCTAGACACGCAACTTTCAGCCCTTGAACATGTTCAATAGTTTGAACAAACGAAGAAGCTTCATGGAGACTCTCGTGTGTCCCTGTGTCTAGCCACGCAAATCCACGACCAAGAAGCTCAACATTTAAAGAACCATCCTTTAAATACATTTCGTTTAACGTTGTAATTTCGAGCTCACCGCGTGCCGATGGTTTTACCTGTTTGGCGAACTCCACCACTCGATTGTCGTAAAAGTATAATCCAGTGACTGCATAATCAGATTTAGGTTCAGCTGGCTTTTCTTCTATCGATATAGCTTTCATCTCAGCGTCAAACTCAACAACCCCAAATCGCTCAGGGTCTTTTACTTGGTAGCCAAATACTGTTGCCAAACCATTTTCAGTTAGTAATCGAGCGTTATTGAGCTGCTTACTAAATGATTGTCCATAGAAGATATTATCACCGAGTACTAGGCATACTGGTTCATCACCGATGAATTCTTCACCAATAATAAAAGCTTGAGCTAAACCATCGGGGTTGGGCTGGATTGCATACCGCAAATTAATGCCATAATCACTACCATCACCCAATAAACGTTTAAAGCTATCATTATCCTCAGGTGTCGTAATAATCAAGATGTCTTTGATCCCTGCTAACATTAAGGTTGATATGGGATAAAACACCATCGGCTTATCGTAGATAGGTAAAAGTTGTTTTGAAACGCCACGGGTCAAGGGATACAAACGCGTGCCAGAGCCGCCAGCAAGAACAATACCTTTCATCTTTATTCTCCGACTCCTAGCCGCTCTAAACTATATGAACCGTCTAACACTCGGCTCCACCAACTGGTATTAGATAGGTACCACTCAACCGTTTTTCTAATGCCTGACTCAAATGTCTCTTCTGGCTTCCAGCCTAACTCACGCTCAATTTTTGACGCATCGATTGCATAGCGCACATCATGACCGGGTCGATCCGAAACATAAGTAATTAGCTCTTCATACGAACTGACACCTTCCGGTTTATTAGGAACAAGATCTTCCAACAAAGAACAAATTGTTTTGACAACATCGATGTTGGTCTTCTCGTTATGGCCGCCAATATTGTATGTTTCTCCGGTTTCTCCCTCAGTAACCACCTTGTATAGCGCTCGAGCATGGTCTTCAACAAAAAGCCAGTCCCGAATCTGCATGCCATCACCGTATACGGGTAGAGATTTTCCATCTAATGCATTGAGAATCATCAACGGAATAAGCTTCTCTGGAAAGTGGTAAGGGCCATAATTATTGGAGCAATTCGTTACAATTGTAGGTAACCCATAGGTTCTCATCCATGCCCTGACCAAGTGATCGCTCGAAGCTTTTGATGCAGAATACGGACTAGAGGGCTCATAGGAGGTTTCTTCAGTAAAAAGCGCCTCTGTTCCCTCTAAATCGCCATATACCTCGTCAGTAGATATATGGTGAAAACGAAACGCTGACTTCCGTTCGGGATCCAACTTAGACCAATACTTACGAGCGACTTCAAGAAGAGTGTATGTTCCGATAATATTCGTTTCGATAAAAGCGGCAGGCCCATCAATTGAACGGTCAACATGAGACTCTGCTGCTAGATGCATGACTGCATCGGGCTGATGTTGTTCAAAGATGCGTGACACATCACCAGCATTGCAAATATCAACATGCTCAAATGAATAACGTTTGTTTTGCTCTATTTCTCTTAAGGAATCTAAATTTCCTGCATAAGTCAGCTTATCGAGATTAATGACTTCATCTTGCGTGTTTTGAATAATGTGACGCACTACTGCAGAACCGATAAACCCTGCTCCGCCAGTGACTAATATCTTCATTGAACAATTCCTAATATCTATGTCAGCGTAAAATCAGCCTTTAATTCTGTACTAAATAGGCATTCGTAGTGTTAACTGAACAAAATTTCGCGTCATCATACAGTAATTTTTGACCAATATCGACGGTCTATCACCACTCCTCTGTGACATTGAGACATCATTAAAACAAATGAACTTAATGAGCGTTTGGTACTAGAGGGAAGCATGTTATACTACTAACTCTTTAATGTTTCCATGAGCTTCACATATGATCATAGTAACTGGTGGCGCTGGTATGATTGGCAGCAACATCATCAAAGCACTTAATGATAGAGGCGTTAACGATATTCTGGTCGTTGACAACCTGAAAAATGGTAAAAAGTTTCAAAATTTAGTCGATTTAGACATCACCGACTACATGGATCGTGATGACTTTCTCAGTCAAATTATGGCAGGTGATGATTTGGGGCCTATCGAAGCCGTGTTCCACGAAGGTGCTTGCTCTGCCACCACAGAGTGGGATGGTAAATACATGATGCTCAATAATTATGAATATTCCAAAGAGCTACTCCACTACTGCTTTGAACGAGACATCCCCTTCCTATACGCTTCTTCTGCGGCTACCTATGGTGAAACGAATAAATTTATTGAAGAAAAAGAGTATGAAGGTGCGCTTAACGTATACGGTTACTCAAAGCAGCAGTTTGATAACTATGTTCGCCGTATTTGGCTAGATGCAGAAAAACATGGAGAGAAACTATCTCAGATAACGGGTTTTCGTTACTTCAATGTGTATGGCCCTCGTGAACAACACAAGGGCTCTATGGCTTCTGTTGCTTTTCATCTCAACAACCAGATGAATGCAGGAGAAAATCCAAAACTATTCGAAGGCAGTGAATCATTCAAGCGAGATTTTGTTTGTGTTAGTGATGTGGCTGACGTCAACCTATGGTTTATGGACAACAAAGTATCTGGTATTTTTAATCTAGGGACGGGCAAAGCTGAATCTTTTGAAGAAGTCGCTAAAGCGGTAATCAAATTTCATGGCAAAGGTCATATTGAAACGATCCCGTTTCCTGAACATCTTAAAGGCGCCTACCAAGAGTATACTCAGGCCGACCTAACCAAGCTTAGACAAGCTGGCTGCGAACACCAGTTCAAAAGTGTTGCAGAAGGCGTTGCAGAATATATGCAAATAGTTAACAGATAACACCAAGTAGTCAACTAGCTAAGCGAAAGGGTCTTTGTGTCTAAACCAATTATTCTTCACATTTGCCTCTCCCATGGTTGGGGAGGGCTTGAAATGTACCCAATTAGAGTTGGCTCTGAGTTTCTAAAACGCGGATACAAAGTATATGGCTTGTGTATCAGGGGAACGCAGGTTGCTAAAGGGATGGCAGAACATGGTATCGATACCTTTGAAGTGGGAAATAAGACATCTGTTATCTTTAGGCAACTATTCCAGTTAAATGATTGGCTAAAAAATCGCCAAGTTAATACAGTACACAGCCACAAATCTGGTGATATTCTTGTTTCGGCTCTATTGAGTCGACTTACAAGGCGACGTTCATTTTTTACCGAACATATGGGCGTAACAAAGCCAAAGACAGATCTATTTCACAAATGGGTGTATTCTCACCTTGATAGAGCTTTCTCTATCAGCAATGAAACCTACAAGCGAAACTTAAAAGCCCTACCTCTTGATGCTGGAAAAATCTCACAACTTTGGTTGGGTACCGATGTTTCTTTATCGCCAACTATTCCAGCAGGTGAAGTTGCAAAGATAAAACAAGAACTTAATATACCAAACGACAGCCTTGTGATCGGAAATGTTGGCCGAATTTGTATAGGCAAAGGGCAAGGGGAATTACTTGAAGCTTTTTCGTTTTTGCAAGATAGATATCCGAATCTTCACCTTCTACTGGTAGGAGGACTAGATGTCTCTGAAGGCTCCGAAAACAACTTTGTCGCCTCTATTAAAGCTCGTATTCAGCAGCTCCAGCTCAAAGATAGGGTTCATTTGGCTGGGTTTCGAAGAGATACGTCGCGCATGCTAGCGGTTATGGATATCGTATGTTTGCCCAATCACAATGAAGCATTCGGCTTAACTGCGATAGAAGCCATGGCAGCTCAAAAGGCGATTGTTGGAGCAAACACAGGCTCACTACCAGAAGTGCTAGGAGACACCGCTTTGCTTTGCACACCGACAGATCCAGATAGCATTTCACAACAACTTGAACAATATTTAACATCTACAACGCTGCGAGACATAAACTCTAACCTTGCACATCAAAGAGCCATCAATGAATTCTCGATGGAAGCTCATATTTCCAACCTCACAGCATATTATACAAGTAAACATGACATTCTTTAAAACTAGAAGCAAGAGCGAAGAACTCTCCGCCTTGCTAATATTCTTAGTATTAAGTCTTTTGCTTATCACTAAGAATTTTTCTGTCGGTGTGATTGCGATAGCGTTATTATGGTCACTAATAAATATCGTAAAAATCAAAAAGCGCATATTTTTTGACAAAATAGACATTCTTGTCATAGCATGCCTATGTGCATATCTAATCTCTAACCTTCCATTATTCATATCTGAAAACTGGAATTTTCGGTATTTTAAAGGCGCATCCCGTATAGTGCTGTGTATTCCTATCTATCTGTACTTCAAATATTATATATCAACCCAAAAACTGTATCTCTCACCTATGATTTGGGGCACGATATTGGGTTCGCTAGGGGCATTTTTAATCGCTTGCTACCAGTTTTTTATTGAAGGAAGACCAAGAGTTGATGGCTTTCTTTTTAGCATAAACTTTGGTTACCTAGCTTGTTCATTAGCCGTTCTATCTATAGCCCTGATGAAGGTTAAAAAACATCGCAGTCTATTGATAGTAAGTCTAATTTTCGCCTCTTCTGCTACTCTCATGACTTTAACAAGGGGTGCTATTGTTGCCATTCCAGTGGCAGTTTGTATGTATTCTATTTTTGAATATAAGAAAATTGGATTAAGAAAGATTCTTGTCGTAACCGCTGCGTGTTTATCTACGTTATTGGTTATCTATAACAATAGCCCCGCTTTTCAAGACAGGGTGAGTTTTACCGTTCAAGAAACTAACAGTGTTCTGGGTGGCAATATATCATCTTCTGAATCAGCAGGTGGAAGGCTAATGCTCTGGAGAGCCTCTATAGAAGCACTAAAGTTAAGCCCTATTATCGGACTTACCTACGCTGAGCGTGAGGATTTAAATAAAGAATTATATGAAAAGGGCATTATCAACGATTGGACTGCAAATGTTAAAAGAGGTCATGCTCACAGCCAATATTTTGAGCAGATTGCTTCAGGAGGAATCTTGGGGATCGTTGCTCTATGCTTTATGTTAATCGTCCCTCTGCTATATTTTTTCCACTACCGCAGGAAATCTAATGCTGCTTATGTGGGTACATTTTTTGTTCTCTCCATTTCGATATGCTGCCTCACTGAAGTCGCTTTGCAGCAAAACCTTATCAGTACTTTTTATGGTTTTATGCTAGCTTTACTTTTTGCAGTAACGCAACAAGAAGTCAAAGAATACAACGAGGTCAACAATGGTCAGCTTTGCTCTAAGGGTTAGAAATAAATTTAAAGTCAAAGGCATTCATACCATCTCGATAGATCCGTCCTCCAAACTGCGTGGGTGTAAGATAATTGTCAAAGGAAAAAACAACACATTACACATTGGGGCCAATGTGAGATTGAGAAATAGTGAAATCGAACTCGATGGTAATAACTGCACATTATCTATCGGTGACAATACTATTATTGGCCATGGCTGCTATCTTTCTTCTCGAGAAGCAGATACTAGCCTAGTTATCGGGAGTGAGTGCATGCTTTCTCGCAACGTGAAGATAATGACGAGCGATGGCCATGATATCATTCGAGATAATCAACGAATTAATATCGCCAAAGGGATTTATATCAGCGACAAAGTCTGGTTGGCAGATAACGTGACCATACTCAAAGGAGTCAATGTTGGGGAACACTCCGTTATCGGTATAAACTCAACATTGACCAAATCGGTAGGTACCCACGTTGTCGCTGTCGGTAATCCTGCCAAAGTGGTACATAATGAAGTATCATGGCGTAATGAGTTAACCTATTAAGCCCCTCATCAAAATATTAACATGAAAGTCCTAATTATCGGTCCATCTTGGGTAGGCGACATGGTCATGTCGCAAAGTCTTTATACTAATCTAAAAGCTAAATATCCAGATTGCGAAATTGATGTACTCGCGCCAGCTTGGTGTAAGCCAATCCTAGAGCGCATGCCTGAAGTTAATACAGCGATTGAAATGCCTATTGGACATGGGGAGTTAAATATATGGGGTCGCAGAACCGTAGCGAAACAATTAAGAAACAGAAACTACACCCACGCTTACGTACTACCAAATTCCGCCAAATCAGCTCTAATTCCTTGGTTTGCCGCTATTCCCAATAGAGTCGGTTGGAAAGGTGAATTCCGGTATGGCCTCTTGACCGACCTACGGCCAAACAAAAATGTTTTCCAATACATGGTTGAGAGATACGTTGCCCTTTCTTCAAGCAAAGCTGATATGCTTAATGATGTCTCTTTGGCAACATGTCCAAGGCCAAAATTAACGGTCGATCTTGAGTCTCAAGCTGAAGCCGTATCAAGATTAATGCTAAGAAATGATAAACCTATAATAGGCATTTGTCCTGGTGCAGAATTTGGTCCAGCCAAACGCTGGCCCGATAAATACTACGCAAAATTAGCACAATACATTATTAGTAAAGACCAATACGTTTGGTTGTTTGGTTCAGAAAAGGATCAGCAAGTGACGCAAGCAATCAAATCAAACCTCAGTATCAAAGAACAAGATAGCTGCTTTGACTTGGCTGGTAAAACCTCACTAATAGAGGCAGTGGATCTATTGTCTGTCTGCCACACTGTCATTTCCAATGACTCAGGGCTTATGCACGTATCTTCGGCTGTTGGCTGCAATATTATTGCAATTTATGGTTCAAGCTCACCAAAATACACTCCACCTCTAACTGATAGGCTCAAGATGGTGCATACTGACGTCAACTGTCGGCCATGCTTTAAGCGCGAGTGTCCGCTAGGACATTTAGATTGCCTCAATAAACTGATGCCTGAGCAAGTTATTTCCGCTTTAGAAAGTTTTATCGAGTAATAAATAATGAAACACCTTTGGTTTGAGCGCGGTGCATATGCCTCAAAAAAAGCTCGTCATTACTTAGAGAATGATTTCGAGCCTAAAAATATTAAAAAAATATCTATTATTCGCCATGCCGCTCTTGGTGACCAAGTCATCACTAGGCCTTTTGTCGTAGAAGCCCGGAAGTTTTTCCCCAACGCCAAAATAACCTTGGTACCTGTTTCAAATTACATGTATGGCATCCCAGATGACCTCGTTGATCATGTCCATGTAATGCCAGGAAAAATACCAGGTAAAAAAACCACTGCTAGAGAAAAGATTGCAAGTATTCGACAGCTTGGTGAGCAAGATATCATATTTGATTTAGCCAGTACCAATAGATCACATTGGATGATGGCATTAAGCAAAGCCAAAATAAAAATGGGCTTTCCATACAAGTGGTTTTACAGAGGTACTCTCTACAATGCTGCTGTTTTTCGTTCTGACTTTCAACCAGAAGTAGAATGCATGTTGGATATGCTCAAGCTACTTGGACACAATCCCAGTCACCCACTTGACTTTGCTTTTCCAGACAACAGAGAACTCAGACAAACAAACAACCCATACGTTTTGTATTTCAATGGTGCGTCTCAACCAAGGAAAATTCTCTCACGCGAGCAAATGCATTCGCTGTTAGAACAAGCGATAAATGAAAATCCTGATCATACCCATGTTTATTTGGAAGGTAAGAATGAATTTGAGAAAGGCGATTTTTGTCAAGATTTGCTCAAATATAAGAACTTCAAAATTCAATCATGTTTGCCATTAGATGAGCTCGTAGAACTCACAGCAAAAGCAACACTCATGGTTGCTCCCGATACAGGAGTGCGCAATGTTGCTATCGCCACACACACACCGACTGTGAGCGCATTTTTCGCAACCGTTCCATTTAGATACACTCCGCTCTATGAAAGACACGATATTGTGATGACACCTTGTGGCTCGGCACCTTCTAACGAACAAATTTGCCACATTATTAAAAAACGTTTAAAGCAAAATTAATTATGAGTAAATCGTTGACATTGATTTCAGGAAGACTGATACGCTTGTTGGGTAATTTCTTTAAGCTGTTATCCTACCCTTTTCACTGGCTGTTTCCTGATAAGCGCTTTGAAATACCTTCAGTATCCAAAGCAAAAGTTATCTCTAAATCGCCTTCCAAGGTGACTAAAATCATCTGGCAAACAAATTACTCGCCTCTATGCACACTTCCTGTTTATTTAAATTATCTATTTAATAGATTAATGTCCTTGGACTTTGAATACCGATATGTCACTACTGAGGAAAGAGAAGAGTTTGTAAAACAAAATGCTCCAACACGTGTTTATGATGCGTATATGAGACTCAATGATGGTGCGGCTCAAGCTGATTTATGGCGCCTTGTCACTCTCAATGCTTGTGGTGGCATTTATATGGACATAGATGCCACATTAGTTTGGCCTTTAAAACACCTTATCCAAAAAGATTCTGAGGCATTGTATGTTACTCTTGACAAAAATGGCCACTATACCAACTTTTTCTTAGCTACAGCACCAAACAATCCTATTTATCTTGATACAATCAACAAGATAGTGGATAACATAGAACAAGAGAAAGTATCACAAGGCGTTTACCACCTGACTGGCCCTATGGTATTAACTAATGCAATCAATGATAAGGAGGTTGAGTCTAAAAGTCGAAAGTACGTAGCGATTCAAGGCACATTTACCAATGAATATTTCCAGTACATCGATAAACCGAGAGGGAAATGGACCCACAAAAAACCAGAAGATTTGCTTAAGTGATTCGCTTTTTTTATACCCTTGTTCTATTTTTGATTACACCGTTTTTTCTGCCTAGTTTATACAAAAATAAACAAGGTAAACCAAGTGTAGGAAAAAGATGGAAAGAACACTTTGGCATGACTCCAAACATAAACAACCCAAATGATCTGCCTGTAATATGGATTCATGCTGTATCTGTGGGTGAAGTTCTGGCAGCAATTCCACTCATTAAAGCTCTAAGTACTGCAAAGCCCGATCACAAAATCATCATAACGACCACAACATCAACTGGGGCCAAACAGGCTGAAGCCATATCTGATATTGCAGAGCACAGATATATGCCTCTAGATTTTTCTTTTTGTGTCCGACTCTTCATAAATAAAATAAAACCCAAACAGCTTCTTATTATTGAAACCGAGCTTTGGCCCAATACATTGGCAAGCGCAAAAAAAGCAGGCGTGTCCATTAGTATTGTCAATGCTCGCTTGTCTGAAAAATCATTTAATGGATACCTTAAAGTCAAACCCTTGGTAAAATACATGGTTAATCATATTGATTTAATCATTTGCCAACACGAAGACGATAAGAAGCGCTTTCTTCAGCTGGGTTTTCGTCAACAAAACTTGGCTGTTTCAGGGTCGATTAAGTTTGATATTCACATTGAAGAACAAATCAAAATCAAAGGTTTGGAGTTAAGACAAAAACTAGGTTTAGACCGCCCTGTTTGGATTGCGGCAAGCACACATGAAGGCGAAGATAGCATTATTTTGTCCGCCCACAAGATGGTGTTAGATTCTGTGGCAAATGCAATTTTAATTTTGGTGCCTAGACACCCTGAAAGATTTAAAGCCGTTGAAACCTTGTGTCACAGAGAGTTTCTGACAGTATCTCGTACAAGTGGTGAGGCCATAGAGCAGGATACGACCGTCTATCTTGGTGATACTATGGGCGAAATGCTTATCTTACTGGAAGCCAGTGACATTTGCTTTATGGGTGGGAGCTTAATAGGAGATAAGGTAGGCGGGCATAACTTACTAGAGCCTGCGGCTTTAGGGAAGCCAACCCTGACTGGTCCAAGCTATTTTAACTTCACAGACATAACTAACCAGCTCATCTCTACCAGTGGGTGCCAAGTCATACGCTCGGACATAGAGCTAGCAAACTCTATTATTGATCTTATCAAATCACCGTCACAACAAGAAGAACAAGGTATGTCCGCATACAAAGTTGTTGAACAAAACCGTGGTGCTTTGAAAAAGACCCTATCTTACATACTTGAGAATAAACTATGAGTTTTAAGAAGCTTTCCAAGATATACCA
>NZ_BSPW01000106.1 GCF_030161235.1 Vibrio zhanjiangensis
GGATGAAATCATCAAGATACCCGCAGAGTTGTCGTCGCCGGTTGATGCCGTGATTGCGGATGCCAGTAACAAATCGAAAGGCTGGATTGATGAGTTGGCCAAATCTGATAGAGCCAACGCGTATCAGCTGGCAAGGCACATCGATGGCAGTTTAAAAGTGGTGACTGAAGCGTTAAAAGCCTTCAAACATGACCAAGACTTAGAGCTAGAGACTTGGAAAGAGAAAGTCTCTGCGGGATACAAACAAAAACATGGCCTGACT
Source organism: Vibrio zhanjiangensis (assembly GCF_030161235.1). Taxonomy (GTDB): domain Bacteria; phylum Pseudomonadota; class Gammaproteobacteria; order Enterobacterales; family Vibrionaceae; genus Vibrio; species Vibrio zhanjiangensis. Next base: position 263 of record NZ_BSPW01000106.1, read on the forward strand.
CAAGACACGGATAACCTGCGCCATCATATGACGCTGCGCAGGCACGCTGTGAGAAATCGTCTTCAAGACGTGCGTCATGAGCTCGAGTCGAGTAAGAACAAGATACAGCGTAAAGGTTGGCGAAACACCTTCAAACGTGAGGCGGAAGTCAAAGCTTATTTTGATCAGGTGATGAATGCACTGGCGGTGGTGATTAACGACCTTAAGAATAAGCAAAAGCAGTTTGATCCGAGTTTTAAAGACAGCGCCGCATCGATGTTTATCTCCAAAGCAGGTCAGAGCAAAGAAGAAAAGCGCCAGCGCGGAGAGCATGAACAAGACAAGGAAAGTAACGGCATTAACCTTGCCGATTTAGAAGTGGCCATGGGTGAGCAACTTCTCAAATTTGAGGAGGCAGCGGTTAAAGCGGGGAAAGCCACCCAAAGCACGGTGGCCAAAATGGGAGAA
>NZ_BSPW01000107.1 GCF_030161235.1 Vibrio zhanjiangensis
CTCTCGCAAGATAGTTGCGTCTGGAGATTATTGCCTGCACGTCATGAATAAACTTTGCGACAAAACCACCACCAAAGTTTGCGACAGAACCCATTTAAGGTTAGAAAATCACTAAAAATAGACTGATTATTTACCCATTATTGACATTTAACATTTTTGCGTGGCTATTATCTGCGGTGAGTTGCCTCTGTTACGAGGCGGTCTTTTTTTCTTACATTAGTTTGGATTATCTCATGTACAAAAAGTTCAGTTTATTATGTTTTGCTTTCCTGTCTTATCAAGCTACGGCAGAACAGTCAAATTTAACTACCTTAACCGCTCTTCAGGAAGGCAGTCGTGAATTCGCTATTGGTGGCAGTTTTGATGCGGATTACTCAGACGATTACCTCATAGACTTTAACGCGTCCTATGGCTATTTTATTTTTGACCATTTCGAGGTTGGGGCGGAAGTGGATCTATCCATGAGTGAACATACCGAGGCATATGAAGTTGGGGCATTTGCTGAATATAACTTTGAATTTGGTTCATCGATTGTGCCTTACATTGGTCTTGGAGCTCAATATGTATCGTCTGAGACGCTGAGTACACAAGGACATGATGACGCATTCAATTTTCAGACTGCGATGGGTATTAAATACTTCGTTCATCCGCAGATTGCACTTACAATGGAAGCCAACTATAACTTGGCTACAGAAGATGTTTATGTGGATGGAAATGGTTCTCTTAAAGACAATAAAACGAAGTTTATTCTTGGTACTCGGTTTTATTTTTAGCCGCCTTTGCATTTAACTCAATAATGGAATCACATCATGAAAAATAATCGATTATTTAGCATACCCCTGCTTTTGATTTTATTTGTATCTGGGTGCGTCTCTTATGATGATCTTATCACGCAGCAGAATCAGAACCTTACGGACCATGAAAATCAGAAAACCCAATATGAATCTGATCTTACCTTGATGAAGCAACAGCATCAAGAAGAGATGCAAAGGATGCAAGCGCAGCTTGATGAGCAACAAACAAAAATGAAAGAGACGAAGGAAAGAGTTGGTCAATATGTGGTAGAGAAAGGTGATTGGTTAATCACCATTGCTCAGGCCCACAACATGACGTTAGAAGAGATTGTACGTATAAACCCACAAATCAGAGACATAAATAAATTATATGTTGGTGATGTAATCAATATACATAAATAGAAGTGGCCCCCAATTTTCGGACATGACTTTAAGTGTAGTGGTCAACTAAAATTGGCCACAGTTTTGTAAGTTTCCCAGTAAAGTCTCTCCGACTCATTGGGAGTGATGCGGTTCTGTCGCAAAGTTTATTCATGACGTGCAGGCAATAATCTCCAGACGCAACTATCTTGCGAGAG
>NZ_BSPW01000108.1 GCF_030161235.1 Vibrio zhanjiangensis
ACGCAATAGCGCCGATGGTAGTGTGGGGTTTCCCCATGTGAGAGTAGGACATCGCCAGGCTTTGAACAACATTGAACTAAAGCAAATCAAAGTAAGACTTTAGAACAATTATATATTATGGAGAGATGGCTGAGTGGTTGAAAGCACCGGTCTTGAAAACCGGCATACGTTAATAGCGTATCTAGGGTTCAAATCCCTATCTCTCCGCCACATATTAAGACCCCTGTTTATACAGGGGTCTTTTTGTTTCATTTTTACATAAGTTGCTAATAGTATTCCCTTTTCTCTACAAGAGTTATTAGTCTTAATTTCAAATCACCTTTACTTAACTCTCTCTGTTGTTAATTTTTTGAAAAAATTAATAATTTATTAGGAAAGGCTTTCTATTCTTAATTTCATATGAAACAATAATTAGCATGCGAATAATGGGCTATTGTTTGGTTTAATTTTTCAGGAATTGAACCTGATATTTTTCCTTATTTTAATTGGATGAAATATGTATCACAGAGATCCCAAGACTAAGCTAGCACGAAGTTTCATGTCACATGTATGGCAAGAACGTGAGCATCAAGATTTGGATGATTTTCTCATCCCTCAAGTATTAGTTAAATCGCCGGTTAAGCAAAGTGTTGGTGGTCAGCACCTGTCTGATGCTTTTTCAATGTGGTTTAGAGGTTTCCCTAATCTGGACTACAAAGAGACAGCATTAAAAGTATTGAAAGATAGGGTCAGCATTGAGTGGCAAGTTAAAGGCGATCATCTGGGAAGGTTTTTGGGTGTTGCTGCAACAGGTAAGCCTGTTCTTTATTGCGGGACAACCACTCTTGTAATGTTTGATCAACGAATCCATGCATATTGTGCTGATGTACAAGTATCATCTGTAATGGAACAAATATCACCCGATCCATATGTAGCGAAAAAAACAGTCGGGGACGATATGTACTTGACTGTGAATAAGTTACTTCATCTGAATCTTACTCAGAGACAGATTGACTGTTTAGCCTTACTGTGTTTAAGGTGCGATAGCAGGGTGATATCATCAAAATTAAACATAAAATATAACACCTTCAGAACCCATGTGGAGAGAACGCTGCCTTTGATCGGCCTGAGTTCGAGTAGAGATGTTTTTGATTGGGCTCTTTCTTCAAATACTTTAGAAATTCTGATAAACATCGCTTTAGAAAAAATATGCACAAAATGTGACTAGTTTTTGGGTAACTTGCCGAATTATGAGGTGATAAAAAAGATAGTTTTATATGCCATGATTATTTCTGTTTGGGTTATTTGATTTGTTAATTCAATATATTTATTAAACCAATGCTTAATAAAGTTCTGTCCGTAATGATGGTAGTGAGGCAACCAACCCATCACGTATTCTTTGAAGTCTTCCTTAGTCTGAAATACAGCTTGTCTTTCTTCTTCCCATATTTTTATATTTGTGAACCCAACGCGAGTAAGCATCATTTCGATATCTAATTTAGTGTGGAAACAATAAGGATTAACAAAAGACTTTGAGGATACTCTGTACTCTGGTAGAGCTTCACACCAATCGGCGGCATCCCATAGACCAACACTCCTTGGGTATATAAGACCGAGAAATATTCCGTCCTTTTCAAGTATTGCTTTAATGCCGTACAGCGCTTTTTCTATCTCAGAAACCCAGTGTAAGCAATTAAAGCTAGTGACGATGTGATAGCTGTTTTGGTGCTTACTCAAATCTTGGGCATCACCTTGAACAAAGTGACAACTCGGATATTTTTTTGTCGAAAAATTAATCATACTCTCGGATATATCAATTCCCGTGACTTCTGCGCCCATATTGCTCATTAGATCAGAGACTTTTCCATCTCCACTTCCTACGTCGAGAAGCCTTTTACTTGCGAAGTCGATACCTGATTTGTCGATGAGGTAGTTCGCCTCACTTTTCTGTACAATTGAATTTTCACTATAGTGCGCTGGGTCACGAAATAATGTCATTTATGAACTCCTAGTGGTCATTTTTGCCGACACGATTCTGAATAATGGATGGTAACATACTGAAGAATAATGTTTATCTCTTCTTCGGTTCGATTAGTAAGCTAGAGTTCATTTTCATTTTGATACAATTTATCCAACAGATACCTTGTTAATTCACAAAGTAGAAAACACAAGGTACTTGTATTTATTACCTATGCCAATTGGTTTGCCTCATGGAATCATTCATGGGGCTTTTTTGGTTAGTAAAGTTCTTTAAGTTTTCTCGTTAGGGTATTTCGACCCCAGCCTAGAACCTTGGCAGCGTCTTGTTTATGGCCTTTGGTATGTTCCAATGCTGCTTCTAAGAGGATGCGTTCAAATTCAGGTTGAGCGTTGCTGAGTATTTCAGTTGCCCCTTCTATTAGCGATTGTTTTGCCCAAAGAGCAAGTGGGTTTTGCCAGTTTACATTGCTTTGTTCACCATAGTGGTTGCCGTTTGTAACGAGCTCAGGTGGAAGGTCTGATGGTAAGATTTCCCCCCCACTTGCCATAACGGTTAACCAACGGCATGTATTTTCCAATTGTCTGACATTACCAGGCCAGTTGAGCTCAGTTAGGGTTTGACCCGTAGATGCATGAAGGGTTTTGGCATCAACACCTAGTTCCTTGGCTGCTAGGGATAAAAAGTGTGCGGCGAGTTTTTCGATATCTTGTTTTCGTTCGCGCAGTGCTGGAATGTGCACGCGTATCACGTTCAGTCGATGAAATAAGTCTTCACGAAACTCACCATTTTGGACCAAATTTTCTAAATTTTGATGTGTCGCTGCGATAATACGGACGTCAACTTTGATTGGAGAGTGCCCACCGACACGGTAAAATTGGCCATCAGCAAGCACTCGTAGCAAGCGAGTTTGAATATCGAGCGGCATGTCTCCTATTTCGTCAAGAAATAATGTTCCTCCATTTGCTTGTTCAAAACGACCTTGACGTACGGTATTGGCGCCTGTAAATGCCCCTTTTTCATGGCCAAACAGTTCAGACTCAATAAGATCTTTGGGGATGGCCGCCATATTCAGAGCAATGAAGGCTTGGGAAGATCTTGGGCTGTGTTTGTGGAGAGCTTTTGCAACCAGCTCCTTACCCGTGCCTGATTCTCCGTTGATGAGCACAGAAATGGATGAACGCGAAAGCTTGCCAATAGCACGAAAGACTTCTTGCATTGCAGGTGCTTCACCAATGATCTCTGGAGTATTAGTCAGGTTTCGCTCGCTGAGATTTTGCTCTCGCTTTTGCTCTTGATAGTGAGCGATTGCTCTTTCTACCAAGTTGAGGGTTTCGTCGACATCAAATGGTTTGGGTAAATAGTCAAACGCTCCCTGTTGATACGCGTTGACAGCAGAATCAAGGTCAGAATGTGCCGTCATAATGATGACGGGCAGGTTGGGATAACTTTGGTGCACACGCTGTAGGAGTTCCATCCCATTAAGGCCGGGCATTCGAATATCAGAGATTAAAGCGTCAGGAGTGTCGTGTTGTAGCGCAACTAAGACACTCTCTGGTTCAGAAAAGGTTTCACAGTTGATATTGGCAGAGGCGAGGGTTTTTTCTAATACCCAGCGAATCGAACTGTCATCATCGACGACCCACACGTTTCCTTTACTCATAAAATGTTTATCCTTTCAGTTGTGCCATTCATGTCATCGAAATAGGTAGGTAGATAGTAAATGTTGTGCGGCCAGGCCAACTTTCTAGTTCAATTTTTCCTTGGTGCTGGTCAATTAGGTTTTGAGCGATAGACAGCCCAAGTCCGGTGCCGCCTTCTCTACCGCTAACCATGGGGTAGAATAGAGTATCTTGCAGCTCCACTGGTACGCCTGGTCCGTTGTCGATAATCTCGATTTTTGCGACTAATTTGTAGTTTTGGCCATGGATATTAACTTGGTGCACTGTTCTGGTGCGTATAATAAGGTGGCCATCCGATTGGGGCTTTAAAATCTGACCCGCGTTAATGACGATATTTAACAAGGCTTGTTCTATTTGGTCTGCATCAAGCAAAAACTCTGGTAGGCTGGGGTCATAATCTCGCTCAATATTGACCCAAGATCCAACCTCAAGGTCGACTAACTGACGCACTTTTTCGAGGATAAGGTGTAAGTTTTGATTTTGTTTTTGACCGGGTTTTTGTGGACCCAGAAGTCTATCAACCAATAATCGTAGTCTGTCTGCTTGTTCAATAATGATTTGAGTGTATTCGACCATAGATTGGTCGGGTAGCATACGTTCTAACAGCTGAGCCGCTCCACGCAGACCTCCAAGCGGGTTTTTTATCTCATGGGCCAGGCCTCTAACCAGTAATTTTGCAGCTTGTTGCTGAGAGTGCTGATTAAGTTCTTGTGATAAACGACGCTGCTGTTCAACCTCTCGTAATTCAATCAATAACATTATTTGCTTTTGCCAAGATATCGGGCTGGCTGTCACCTCTAGGATGAGAGGCTTGCCTTCAATAATGAGAGTAACATTGCTGTCTGTAATGCTTTGACCGGTTTGAAATGGACGTGCAAGCCAGTTTATATCCGTGGATGGATTTTGAATTAGACAAGTCAGGCTCTGCTCTGCAATGCGCTTGGCATTTTGAGCAAAGAGCTGTTCAGCGGCGCAGTTTGCATAGTGGATTTGCAATGATTCATTAACCACCACCACTGCGGTTGTTTGATGACTCAGTATGATGCTATTGAGTTCGCTATTCACACTCTTTCCTCATCCATGATAGTAATACGGTATTTTGCACCACTTTGGTGCGCAATGTTAGTATGACCCAATTACTCTGGCTGGCGAAGTGAAAATTCCATTAATTGGTTTGCTAAAGAGTAACAGACCTCTCTTGATAGAAAAAAGGCTCACAGATACGTGAGCCTTTTTGATGCTGTAACCAGCCTTACCTTACACTGAGTAGTAAAGTTCAAACTCAAGTGGGTGCGTGGTCATGTTTACTTGGGCAACGTCTTGAGACTTAAGCGAGATGTACGAGTCAATAAAGTCATCAGAGAATACACCGCCAGTGGTTAAGAATTCACGATCTTGGTCAAGTGAATCTAGCGCATCCTTAAGAGAGTATGCGACAGTTGGGATTTCTGCGGCTTCCTCAGCAGGTAGGTCGTACAGGTCTTTGTCCATGGCTTCGCCAGGGTGGATCTTGTTCTTAATCCCATCAAGACCGGCCATAAGCATTGCAGCAAAACATAGGTAAGGGTTTGCTGAAGGATCGCCAAAACGTACTTCAATACGTCGAGCTTTAGGGCTAGGGACCACAGGAATACGGATTGAAGCGCTTCGGTTTCGAGCGGAATAAGCCAACATAACTGGCGCTTCAAAGCCAGGTACAAGGCGTTTGTATGAGTTTGTTGATGCGTTAGCAAACGCGTTAATCGCGCGAGCGTGTTTGATGATACCACCAATATAGTAGAGTGCAGTTTCAGAAAGGCCGCCATACTTATCGCCAGCAAACAAGTTTACACCATCTTTTGCCAGAGACTGGTGAACATGCATACCACTACCGTTGTCGCCAACCAGAGGTTTAGGCATAAATGTCGCTGTTTTGCCAAAGGCATGAGCAACATTATGTACCACGTATTTATAGATTTGGATTTCGTCTGCTTTAGAAGTTAGGGTGTTAAAGCGAGTGGCAATTTCATTTTGCCCTGCCGTTGCGACTTCATGGTGATGAGCCTCGACCACAAGCCCCATTTCTTCCATGATTAGACACATCGCAGAGCGGATGTCTTGTGATGAGTCGACAGGAGCCACTGGGAAATAACCACCTTTTACGCCTGGACGATGGCCCTTGTTGCCTTCTTCGTAATCAGAACCTGTGTTCCATGCTGCTTCTACATCATCAATCTTAAAGAACGAACCAGACATATCAGTGGCGAACTTTACGTCATCAAACAGGAAGAACTCAGGCTCAGGACCGACGAGTACTGTGTCTGCGATACCAGTTGAGCGCATGAAGTCTTCTGCTCTCTTAGCAATTGAACGAGGGTCTCTGTCGTAGCCTTGCATAGTTGCAGGCTCAAGAATGTCACAGCGAATGTTGAGAGTGGCATCTTCAGTAAACGGGTCAAGTACCGCTGTTGAAGCGTCAGGCATCATCACCATGTCTGATTCGTTAATTCCTTTCCAACCAGCTACCGAAGAGCCATCGAACATTTTGCCTTCTTCGAAGAAGTCTGCATCGATTTGGTGAGATGGGATAGAGATGTGCTGCTCCTTACCTTTGGTATCGGTAAAGCGTAGATCTACAAACTTAACTTCGTTTTCTTGGATAAGAGACAGAACGTTTTCAACTGACATCTTGGATAACCTCCAGTGTTATTAAAGCGGTGTTAGCTTGATTAATTGAACAAATCCAGCATTGATTAATTTCATTTCAACGGTATTAATCGATGCAGACTCTAATATAAGCTAATTTCATGCCAAAAAAATAATGCTTAAAATTCATGTATTTAGTTGTTTTTGTCCAATAATGGTACGAACATTTGCACCAACTTGGACATTGTTTGCACATCTTTGGTGCGTGATGCTGGCCTATAATAGCTAGAAATCAAAGCCTATTTCATTTCAGTGATAATTACTACAGATGTCATTGAGGAATGGTGCATTGGTAGAGGGATGGGTATTTTTTTAGCATTGGTTGCGAAGAAAACTAATGTATCAGATCACATATTTCTGGGTTTTTCGCTAGAATCTGGTACATTACGGTCGTTTTTTTAATCAAATAAGTAATGCTCGCTAAATGTACGATTTAGGAGGGTTGCTTCTTTTATAAGTGAATCAAAGTCCATGGCTACTCCACAGATTGATAATTTAAGAAATATCGCGATTATCGCGCACGTTGACCACGGTAAAACCACACTGGTTGACAAACTACTGCAACAATCGGGGACATTAGAGTCTCGCGGTGAGGCTGAAGAGCGAGTCATGGACTCGAACGATATCGAGAAAGAGCGTGGTATTACTATTCTTGCGAAAAATACTGCGATTAACTGGAATGAGTACCGTATTAATATCGTTGATACTCCAGGACACGCAGATTTTGGTGGTGAAGTAGAACGCATCATGTCGATGGTAGATTCAGTTCTACTGATCGTTGATGCTGTAGATGGTCCTATGCCACAAACCCGTTTTGTTACCCAAAAAGCATTCGCGCATGGCTTAAAGCCGATTGTCGTTATCAACAAGATTGACCGTCCAGGGGCTCGACCTGATTGGGTAATGGACCAAGTGTTTGATCTATTCGATAACTTAGGTGCAACTGATGAGCAGCTCGATTTTAAAGTGGTTTATGCCTCGGCATTAAACGGTTGGGCATCTCTGGAAGAGGGCGAAACTGGCGAAGACATGCAGCCTTTATTTGAAACTATCGTCAAAGAAGTCGCAGCACCTCAGGTAGACTTAGAGGGGCCGCTTCAGATGCAAGTTTCCCAGCTAGACTACAGCTCTTATGTCGGTGTTATTGGTGTGGCACGTGTTACTAGGGGTAGTGTGAAGCCAAACCAACAAGTGACAGTTGTCAGTGCTGATGGTAAGACTCGTAACGGTAAAGTGGGCACTGTGATGGGCTATCTCGGTCTCGATCGTCATGAAGTCGATCAAGCAAATGCTGGTGATATCATTGCAATTACTGGTCTGGGTGAGCTTAAGATTTCTGATACTATTTGCGCACAAAATGCAGTCGAAGCCCTGCCTGCGTTGTCTGTCGATGAGCCGACTGTGACAATGACCTTCCAAGTAAACACTTCCCCGTTTGCTGGTAAAGAAGGTAAATTTGTTACCTCACGTAATATCCTTGAGCGTCTTGAAAAAGAGCTAGTACACAATGTGGCCCTGCGTGTTGAGCCTACAGATGATCCAGATAAATTCCGCGTATCTGGACGTGGCGAACTTCATCTGTCTATCTTGATCGAAAACATGCGCCGCGAAGGTTTTGAACTTGCCGTCTCTCGCCCTGAAGTTATTATCAAGGAAGAAAACGGTCAGCTAATGGAACCGTTTGAAACTGTGACCATTGATGTGATGGAAGAGCATCAAGGCGGTATCATGGAAAATATCGGCATGCGTAAAGGTGAGCTAAAAGACATGTCTCCAGATGGCAAAGGCCGTGTGCGTATGGACTTTGTTATGCCATCGCGTGGCTTGATTGGCTTCCAAACTGAATTTATGACCTTAACGTCTGGCTCTGGTCTTCTTTATCATACTTTTGATCACTATGGTCCGCACAAAGGCGGTAATATTGGTCAACGTATCAATGGTGTATTGATTGCTAATGCTGCGGGTAAAGCATTAACGAACGCACTGTTTAATCTACAAGATCGTGGACGTATGTTTATCGGTCATGGTGTAGAAGTTTATGAAGGTATGGTGATTGGTATTCACAGTCGTGATAACGATTTGACGGTCAATGCACTGAAAGGCAAGCAGCTAACCAACGTGCGTGCTTCTGGTACTGACGATGCTCAGGTTCTTACGCCACCCATTATCATGACGCTAGAGCAAGCACTTGAGTTTATTGATGATGATGAGCTAGTCGAAGTAACACCAGAAAGCATTCGTATTCGTAAGAAGTTTTTGACAGAAAGCGAACGTAAGCGTGAAGCTCGCAGCGCCAAATAGTTAAAACTCAGTTACAAGTATTGAGCCCTGTGGACATCGTCCATGGGGCTTTTTTGTATCCATATTCCATAAGTGACATTCACTCAAATATTTTTGCAATAAATATCATATGCTTGAGTTGTTCAAGCAATTAATGCATATTGTTTGTTCGTATACATGGATCGTATCGTACTCAGAACAAGCAAATACTGGTTTATTGGCAAAGTTCCACCTTCAAATAATGTTTATCCAACTTGCTTGCTCTGGCGCTGCGTACCGCAAATTTATTAGCTGCATCTCAGGACATTAACTCTCCGATAACTAAGGCTCTGAGATGCGACTTGTCGATATGGAGATCGTATGAAACTCAATAAAACCCTGCTAGCGACATTCTGCAGCGCAGCACTATTTAGCACCTCCGTTATTTCAGCTGAAGATTCGTTAACCATAGGTGTCTCTCAATATCCAGCAACCCTTCACCCAGCCATAGATAGTGCCGTAGCTAAAACTTATATCCGTGGCTTTACTCAGCGCGACTCCATTGGTTTTGACCAAAACTGGCAATTAACCTGCTATTTGTGTGAGCAGGTTCCTACCTTTGAAAATGGCTTGGCAACGATTATTGATCGCCCCAATGCCAAGCAAGGAGAAAGCCTGAAAGGGATAAAAATGACCATTCGGCTGAAAAAAGATTTGTTCTGGGGGGACGGTACACCCGTTACCAGTCAAGATCTTGCTTTTTGGCATCAAGTGGCCACATCGTCAGAGGTTCAAGGCAACCCTGAGTTGTCACTGGTGCGGCAAATTGAAAAGGTGGAGGTGATTGATGACTACACGGTTGATATGTACATCGATAGAATCACGTACGAATACAATTCTAGCCTAAGGCCTAAGGTTCTTCCCCGTCATCTTGAAGAGCCTATTTTTAAAGCGAATCCTAAAGAGTATCACCTTAAAACCAAATACGTGACTGAGCAAACTCATCCTGGTTTGTACAATGGACCTTATATTATTGAGCAAGCCAAGCAAGGTCAGTTTATAAAGCTTGCCATTAACCCTTATTGGAAAGGCAAAGCTCCCCATTTTGATCAAATTACGGTAAAGACAATTACAGACACGCAGGCCCTGCAGGCCAATCTGCTCTCTGGTGATATTGACTATATTCCGGGTGAGCTAGGTTTGACGTTAGATCAGGCACTACAGTTTGATAAACGCTATGGCAGTAAATTTAATGTAGATATTCGACCAGCCGCTTTATATGAGCATTTGGATATCCAACTAGATAACCCGCATTTAAGCGATGTTAGGGTGCGTCAGGCACTACTTTACGGCCTTGACCGCGAACTGCTGACGCAAAAGCTATTTCAGGGCAAGCAACCTGTAGCAACGACAAGCGTCAACCCTCTCGATTCTGCATATGAACCTAATACGCCTTTCTATAACTATGATCCAGAAAAGGCTAAGCAGCTGCTCAAAGAAGCCGGATACAAACTCGTCAATGGCGTACAGACGAAAGATGGTCAGCCACTTGAGCTGGAATTTATGACCACCGCAGGCAATAAAACTCGTGAGTTAGTCCAGCAATTTGCTCAAGGCCAATGGAAGAAAGTTGGCATCAAGGTGGTGATTAATAACCAACCTGCACGGGTTTACTTTGGCACGACTCTTAATGAGCGCAAACATAAGGGCTTGGCTATGTTTGCTTGGTCAAGTTCACCAGAAGGCTTACCCAATACAGTACTGCACTCTGAACATATCCCTAGCAAAGAGAATGGTTGGTCAGGGCAAAATTATGCGGGCTACTCAAGTGCGAAAATGGACGGTTTGATTGACCAAATTGAAGCTGAAGTCAATGCAGAAAAGCGTAAGGCGTTGTGGAAGAGCTTGCAGAATCTTTATGCGACGGATTTACCAGCCTTACCTCTTTTCTATCGCTCTGAGAGCTATATCTATCCCAAGTGGCTTGTTGGCGTTGAACCGACAGGGCATCAATATTATTCGAGCTTCTGGGCTGAGAACTGGGCTCGAGCCAATTAAGCGGTTGGTATGTCTATGAGTGAAGTAGTATTAGACGTTCGTAATATGAGTGTGGCTTTGGGGCCACACCTTGCGGTGAAAGAGATCAGTTATCAAATTCATGCTGGTGAGATTTTAGGCGTAGTGGGTGAGTCAGGTTGTGGAAAATCACTGACTTCACTTGCAGTAATGGGGCTTTTAGATAAAAAGCTGGCACTGTCGGGTGAGATTCTATTTGCGGGTGAAAACCTAGTTGGTATGACTGAGAAACGCTATCAGCGTATCCGTGGTGAAGGTATAGGTATGATTTTCCAAGAGCCGATGACAGCACTCAACCCCGTGGTTACGGTGGGTGAACAAGTCGCTGAAATGTTTTTGGTCCACGAAAATACCTCTAAAGCCGAAGCCATGAACTGCGCGATAGAAATGCTAAGGCAAGTACATATTCCCTACCCCGAAAGGAGAGCCAAAGCATTTCCTCATGAGTTATCTGGTGGTATGCGTCAACGGGTAATGATTGCCATGGCGCTTGCCTGCAAACCTAAAGTATTGATTGCTGATGAGCCAACCACAGCACTGGATGTGACAGTCCAGGCTCAAGTTCTTGATTTGCTGGAAGAGTTAAGAGAGACCACAGGTACCGCGATTCAGTTTATCAGTCATTCATTAGGTGTCGTATCACAAATTTCTGACCGTGTCATGGTGATGTACGCTGGACAAGTGGTGGAGATAGCCGATGTGAACGATATTTTTGATAATCCTCAACACCCATACACACAGGCGCTGCTTGATACCATTCCTCGTGTTGGTGTGGATATTAAGCGTTTACCCGCCATTCCTGGCAGTGTTCCGCCTCTTGAACAGCGTGGTGAGAATTATACATTTCGCGATCGATGCCCTGAACTTTTCGATCATTACGTCCAACGTGCGAAGCAGCGCAATGGTCAAATTGTTGGAGGGTACTCATGACGCTACTAAAAGTGACTAACTTAAATAAATACTACCGGCTTGAGGCTGGCTCTTTGCTGGGGCGCAAGCCTAAATATCTGCATGTGACAAAAAACGTGTCTCTTAGTTTAGAAGCGGGTAAAACCTTGGCTGTGGTGGGTGAGTCTGGATCGGGCAAGTCTACTCTGGGGCGCATGATTAGCATGTTGGATACACCGGCCTCTGGTGAAATATACATTGCTGGTCGTGAGGTATCACGCCTTAGTTCAAAGCAGCAAAGACCGATACGCCAGAGTATGGGGTTGGTTTTCCAAGACCCATATTCTGCGCTTAACCCAAGAATGCCCATTTTGGACTCTTTGATTGAGCCCATGAAAGTTAACAGTATCGGCAATCGTGAGTCTCAACGAAAACGTGCTTTGGAAGTGCTGGAATGGGTTGGGATGCATGAGGATGTTCTAACCCGTTATCCTCATGAATTTTCAGGTGGACAAAGGCAACGTATCGCGATTGCTCGAGCCTTGATGTTAAAGCCTCAGCTAATTATTGCTGATGAGCCCCTTTCTGCGCTTGATGTGTCCGTTCAGTCACAAATTTTGAACCTATTTAAAGACTTACAAGAAGAGCATGGCATAGCTTTTTTCTTCATTAGTCACGATATGGCGGTGGTATACCACTTAGCGGATGAAGTGATAGTGATGAAAAATGGTGAGATTGTTGAACAGGCGGACAAAGCGAGCTTTTTTGCTTGTCCTAAACATCCATACAGCCAAGAGTTACTCAACGCTGTGCCTGATATCGGTAAAGTCAGGCGTCGTAATCAGTTAGAGAGAAAATCAGCATGAAAGTAACAAACAATTCGCAATTAGGGGGACGCTGATGAAACGCTTTCTTATCTCTCGTTTCCTTCAAATGGTATTGGTACTCTTTTTAGCGTCATTTGCTGCATATAACTTAATGGGACTTATGCCCGGTGATCCAATTGATTTGTTGGTGCAAAGTAATCCGAGTATGACGTCAGAGGACGTTGCTCGGCTTAAAGCAGAGCTAGGACTCGATAAGCCCGTTTATGTGAGATACTTTGTTTGGTTAACAGATGCTGTGCATGGCGATCTTGGTTACTCGCGCATGTTTGCTCAGCCTGCCCTTGATGTGCTTTGGGATGCGATGAAAAATACGCTGATCTTGGTGGGTAGTGGCACCTTGCTGTCAATTTCAATCGCTTTGCCGGTTGGCGTACTGTGCGCGGTTCGGCAAAACAAAGCGACAGATTACATAATCAGTGGCCTAACTTATCTATTTCTTTCAACTCCAGCAGCTTGGCTTGCGCTGATGCTTATTATGATTTTTGCTGTGGTGCTGCCGATTTTTCCCGCAGGAGGCACTGGGGAGGCGGAAGGTGCGCAAGGGTTGGCAAAGCTTGAGTATATGATTTTGCCAATACTGAGCTTAACTTTGCTGAGTATCGCATCGATTTCACGTTTTATGCGCTCAAGTATGCTCGAGGTATTTAGGCAAGACTTTGTGCGTACGGCAAAGGCTAAGGGGCTATCATCCAAACGAGTATTGCTCAAGCATTGTATAAAAAATGGCATGCTTCCTATGATCACCGTGCTGGCGATGGATGTTGCTGGACTAATGAGTGGCGCTGTATTAACGGAAACAATTTTTAGCTGGCCAGGTATTGGCAAGCTAACAGTAGATTCTATTAATGGTAATGATTACAACGTGGCCATGCTTTGCTTTATGGTCGCGACGACAGCGATACTTGTGATGAATTTTATTGCTGACATTCTTTACTCAAAAGTCGATCCAAGAATTGATTTAACAAGGGGAGGCATTCAATGAGCTATTTGGTAAAACGTAGCCAAAACCCTTGGGTTCAAGTCGCACAGCGTTTATCTCGGCATAAGCTGGCCATGCTATCACTGGTGTTTTTATGTTTGCTGGCGTTAGTCTGCTTTGGTGCTAATCCTATTGCATACTGGCTTGGGGTGGACCCTTATGCTGATGACTTATTCTCTCGCTTCTCACCTCCAAACGAACTTAATGTGCTTGGAACCGATGAACTTGGACGTGATATTTTTACTCGCTTACTGCTTGGTGGCCAAGTGTCACTTACATTTGCTTTTATGGCTGCGTTAACCACATCGATTATAGGCACTGTACTTGGGGTGATAGCGGGTTATTATGGTGGTAGAGTGGATGCTTTCATTATGCGCAGCGCTGACTTCATTATTAGCTTACCAAGCATCATGTTGCTTATACTGATTCAAAGCGTCGATATGACCAAACTTGGGTTATCTGAAGATTTGGTTCGTAGTGATAGTTTTAGTATCTATCGATTGGTATTGGTACTTTCTATTTTAGGCTGGCCTTTTGCGGCTCGGTTGGTGCGTTCGAATACTCTGTCAGTTAAACACAGGGAATATGTCCAAGCCGCGATTGGTTATGGCGCTGGACATTGGTTTGTAATGTTAAGGCATATCATTCCCAATGTGATTGCACCCGTCATTACAGCAACGACGCTTGGAGTGGGCGGTGCTATTTTAACTGAAAGTGCGTTGAGCTTTTTAGGATTTGGCATTAATCCGCCGACCCCATCTTGGGGTAATATGCTGCAAAATGCTCGTGAAGCTATGTGGTTGTACCCTATGGCTGCGGTCTATCCCGGCATTATGGTGTTAATGACAGTGATCACAATTAACTTTCTGGGTGATGGATTACAAGAAGCTATCGATCCCAAATCATAGGTAAACACTTTGGCCTGTTACCTAGCAAGCGGGTTGATATGAGGTAGGCGGGCCTTGGTTTTTATTTTGATTGGGAGAGCCCATGTTGAATGTTGAGCAACTTACTAAGCATGGCCTGAGATTCGGGCGATATCTGATCGTCAGAATGGGTCATGATAGAGTCAATGTGAATGCGGGTTATCTCGCTTATATCACTTTGCTCTCTATTGTTCCTATGCTGACGGTGCTTTTGTCGGTGTTATCTTCGTTTGCCATTTTTGCCAATGCCGGTGATGTAATCCAAGACTTTGTGATTACTCACTTCGTTCCTGCGGCAGGAGATGCAGTAAAAGAGGCATTACTCGAATTTGTTGCCAATACAGGCAAGATGACGGCAGTCGGCGGTTTGTTTTTGTTTGTTGCGGCTCTGATGTTGATTTCTAACATTGATAAAAACTTGAACTATATCTGGCGAGTTGAGCATAAGCGTCGCAAGGTCTTTTCCTTTTCCATGTATTGGATGGTGCTCACGCTTGGTCCTATCCTCGTCGGTGCGAGTATCGCTGCGACTTCTTATGTTACCTCGCTAAAAATACTCGATAGTGAGGCTATCTCTGGAATCTATGAACTGGTTCTGCGCTGGCTACCTTTCATATTGTCTTTTTTTGCCTTTATGGGGCTCTATATTTTAGTGCCGAACAAAAAGGTCTATATTTCTCATGCCTTTATTGGCGCTATCGTTGCTGCTATGTTGTTTGAGGCAAGTAAAAAGGGTTTTGCAGCCTACATCACTCAATTTCCATCGTATCAGCTGATATATGGTGCCTTAGCTGCAATCCCGATTTTGTTTGTTTGGGTCTATTTGTGTTGGTTAATTGTCTTGATTGGCGCAGAGGTGACGGCGGCTTTGGGTGAACGTGAGCAGTGGAGTGAGCCTCAAGAAGTGGTACACTTAGCGGCGGACAAGCCACAACAAAAAGAAGGACAACATAGTGATAGCACTGATCCAAAGAGTGAGTGAGGCAGCGGTACGCGTCGATGGTGAAGTGGTTGGTGAGATAAACCATGGATTACTGGTGCTATTAGGCGTTGAGAAAGGCGATGATGAAGCCAAAGCCAAGCGCTTAGCTGAACGAGTAACCTCTTATCGCGTGTTTGGCGATGATGAAGGTAAAATGAATCTCAATGTTAAACAAGTGGATGGTCAAGTATTGGTGGTGTCTCAATTCACCTTGCCAGCGGATACCAATAAAGGGACACGAGCGGGTTTTTCTCGCGGCGCACATCCCACGGATGCTGAGCGTCTTTATGATTACTTTGCTAACCAGTGTAGCGAACTTATACCAACAGAGCGTGGCTGGTTTGCTGCAGATATGAAAGTGTCATTGATCAATGATGGCCCCGTGACCTTTTGGCTGCAGGTATAATAATGAGACGAAAAGGTTCGCGCTTTCGCGTAGCCAATAATAGGGATTTTTATGTTTAAGCTGATCACGCCTCAAACGGATAATCAACTCAACAAGTACTATCACTTTCGTTGGCAAATGCTACGTGAACCTTGGCGCATGCCTATTGGTTCTGAGCGAGATGAATATGATGCCATGAGTCATCATCGCATGATTGTGGATGGAAGAGGAAGGCCAATGGCTGTTGGGCGCCTTTATATCACTCCTGATAGTGAAGGGCAGATTCGCTATATGGCGGTAAAAAATACGCGTCGCAGTAAAGGCATGGGGTCGTTAGTATTAGTCGCTTTGGAATCGTTAGCTCGCCAAGAGGGGGCAAAACGACTCGTTTGTAATGCTCGTGAGGATGCCATTTCGTTTTATGAAAAGAATGGTTTTGAGCGCCGTGGAGAGCTCACCGATGAACGTGGCCCAATTCGTCATCAGCAAATGGTCAAGCAATTAGATCCTATGGCAAATGTTTTGCGCCGGCCAGATTGGTGTACCGAGCTGCAAGAGCGTTGGGAGCATCAAATCCCTATCAGTGACAAAATGGGCATCAAGATTAATCAATATACAGGTTATCAGTTTGAATGTGGCTCCCAACTCAACCCAAATCTAAATCCACATAATACGATGTTTGCTGGTTCTGCGTTTACTCTTGCCACGCTCACTGGTTGGGGTATGACTTGGCTACTGATGAAAGAGCGTGGCTTATGTGGCGATATTGTTTTAGCGGACAGCCAGATACGTTATCGACATCCAGTGACTCAGAATCCGGTTGCGTCGACATCTCTTGATGGGATAAGTGGTGATTTAGATCGTCTCGCCTCTGGCCGTAAAGCGCGGATTATTATCTATGTAACCATTTACAGCGGTGATGTACCAGCTGTTGAGTTTGTAGGTACTTACATGCTGTTGCCAGATTACAAATCAATACTTGGTGTGACCCCGGCCACTGAAGGCGATTAATTTTCAGCTTTTGATGAACATATTTCCTGAACAAGATTGGTTTGACTTAAAATATCGGACCACAGTCTTTTGCAGTTACTTTCACTAGTGAAGATTAAGGTGCCGAATGGGTACTTAGCGAGGTCAATATTGCCGGCCAGTTCGGCGTTACTGCCTTTAGCCAACATTGCTATTCGACCCCTATCTATACTCACTTTTATTGTGTCTAATGGCCATTGTTGCTGGTAACTTATGGTGTCATCAGGGTCTTTTACTTGAAGCGCCGCTTGATGCAGCTGTAAGTCAATGGAACCACTGAGGCTATGGGCTAATATGGGATAGTCTCCTGATAGCCCTTCAAGACTGGCATCGGCTTCGGCCATTCCTATGATTTGAAATGGTAATTGGGCCTGAACTAAGGGTAAGTCGACGGGCAGCCCATCGAGATGCAATGTGAGTTGCCAAGGTGCGCTAATGGCTTGTTTCTGCCACCGTCCGCTCGCTTCTATATACCCTCTCGCCAAGGGTAGGAAAGCTCGCTCTAGGTCAATATTCCCTTCTTTGGCGGCAACATTGACAATTGCTTGAGTGGTTAATAGATTGTCTAGACTCGCATTGTTGGCGCTTATCTCAACACTGCCTTGATATAAACTGGATTGCCCTGCGCGAATTAAGCTGAGATTTTTTCCTTCTACATTCAAACCTGAAAGCTGCCAGTAGGGCCGCTGTTCGACTTGGATTAACTGAGTATTCTTGATCTCTAACTCGTTAATATCCAAAGACTCTAGTGAGCCGAATACCTCAGTTAGGGAAGCAAGTAATTGATTGGAATCCTCTAACCACTTGACGCCAGAGATTTTCAGCCAGTTGAGTTGCAGTTGCTTTTGCTTTAGAGAGCCGCTCATTTGAATGCGACCTTGTTTAAAGTCAGCGTCGAACTCATCCAAGTAAACACCTAAATCGGATATATTCAATCTCGCTGTTGGGCTGATGAGACGTAGCTGCGCATAATCGATGCTTTCAGCACTCAATGACAAACTTGCTTGTTTTTGTTGCTCTAACGGGCGGTTGATAAAGTAGTCTTCTAATGAGGCATCCATTTGATTAAATTGCCATCCAGCATAATGCAGATCGCTATTTAGAATATCTAAGCTATTGATGTGATAAACAGGCAACATTAAGTCGTTAAGGCCTGATAGGAGTTTTTTTATCGAGGATGTTTGCGAGAGTCTGAGTTGATTGACGGTGACATTGATCAGTGACCAGCCTTGTTCAAATTGCTCGGCTTGGCCAGATATATTCGCCCCTTGCCATTTGAAAGAAACGCCATAAATCGTGCTGTCTTGAGCCTTGTATTGACCGTCAATCAGTAATTGGTCTAAGGCTTCTCCATCTACATACAGTTGTTGTGCCGATGCCTGAATTTCTCCAAAGGGTATAGTTTGTCTTGGTGAACGCCATTCTGGTTGCTGTATTTGAATATTCACATCTCTTGCCGACCAGTTGGCAGCATGAATATCCACATTCTGAAGAGCCAACTGCTTTGTATTTACAGATTTTAGCAGTGGTGAATTGAGCGCTTCAAAGTTCAAGTTTGCTTCTTCAATGAGAATGGAATCTAAAGACAATTTTTGGTTGGTCCACAATGTGGGAGAAATCCATAGTGAAAGCTTGGGAATCTGGATCGGCTGAGAGTCACCGTTAATCTCAACATCCTCAAAAGTGAATTGGTATGGAGGTAAATAGGATGCTTGTTGAGTGGTTATTGTGTATGGAGTAAGTCTTTCAAACACTATATTGATGATGCTTGCCGAGTAACGAGACTGAAGTAGGAAAAATAATGAGACGATTAATAAGCTGCTGACACCTATGATGGTCACGGTGGCAACCACAAGCATTTTTTTTAACATTCCAGCTATCCCTTTGAAGCAGATGTAAACTAGCTTGGAGTATTTTTCTTCTTCAGGCAACAAAAAGCCCCTTTTTATAGAGGCTTAGAATATAAATTTACCTGTTTGAAAGCGTGGCTTACCAGACCTATCAGGCAGGTAAGTCACGTCCTCGACAAAAGTCTTGCTTAGTCTAGCTGTGGTCCAGCAGCAACCAATGATTTACCTTCGTCATTGTCGGTATACTTAGCGAAGTTATCGATGAAGCGCTTAGCAAGATCTTTAGCTTTGCTTTCCCATTCTTGTGCCTCGCTGTATGTGTCGCGTGGGTCTAATATGCTTGGGTCAACATCGTGCAGCGCTGTTGGTACTTCGAGATTAAAAATAGGGATATGCTTCGTCTCTGCTTGCTCAATTGAGCCATCTAAGATAGCGTCAATAATACCGCGAGTGTCTTGAATCGAGATTCGTTTACCGCTGCCGTTCCAACCCGTGTTGACAAGATAAGCTTCTGCACCAGCTGCTTCCATGCGTTTCACTAGCACTTCGGCATACTTGGTTGGGTGCAAGGTTAAGAACGCTGCGCCAAAACATGCTGAGAAGGTTGGTGTTGGTTCAGTAATGCCACGCTCGGTTCCTGCTAATTTTGCCGTAAAGCCTGAGAGGAAGTGGTATTTGGTCTGCTCTGGTGTGAGTTTAGACACTGGAGGAAGTACACCAAATGCATCTGCAGAAAGGAATATAACCTTATTGGCGTGACCGCCTTTAGAAATGGGTTTAACGATATTCTCAATATGCTCAATCGGGTAAGAGACTCGAGTATTTTCCGTTTTTGAGCCATCGTCAAAGTCGATAGAGCCATCGCTCAGTACGGTGACATTTTCTAGTAAAGCATCACGACGAATGGCATTGTAAATATCGGGTTCTGCTTGTTTTGACAATTTGATGGTTTTTGCATAGCAGCCACCTTCAAAGTTGAAGACACCATCGTCATCCCAGCCATGCTCATCGTCACCGATAAGTGCGCGTTTAGGATCGGTGGATAAGGTTGTTTTGCCTGTACCTGATAAACCGAAGAAAATGGCGACATCTCCCTCTTTACCCATATTGGCAGAGCAATGCATTGAAGCAATATCTTGCAAAGGTAAGAAATAGTTCATCATGGCGAACATGCCTTTCTTCATTTCGCCGCCGTACCATGTGCCGCCGATAAGTTGCATGCGTTCAGTTAGGTTAAATACAGTAAAGTTTTCTGAATTTAGACCATGTTCTTGCCATTTTTCATTGGTGCATTTAGCACCGTTCATGACAACGAAATCGGGTTCAAATGTTTTCAACTCTTCTTCGCTAGGGCGAATAAACATATTTTTTACAAAATGAGCTTGCCATGCCACTTCCGTGATCACTCGAATGCAAAGACGAGAATTCGGGTTTGCGCCACAATAACCGTCTATAACGAAGACACGCTTACCAGAGAGTTGATTGGTGACCTGCTCTTTGAGATCATTCCAGACTTGCTGCGTAATTGGCTTGTTGTCATTTTTAACTGAATCAGAAGTCCACCACATGTGTTCTTCTGTTGTTGCGTCTTTGACGATGTATTTATCTTTAGGTGAGCGCCCAGTAAAAATACCAGTGTCTACGGCCACGGCGCCGAGCTCTGTTACTATACCCTTTTCATAGCCTTCTAGGTCTGCGCGGGTTTCTTCTTCGAACAGCATTTCGTAACTTGGGTTGCGAACAACTTCTTTTACGTTGTGAAGCCCGTGTTTGGTAAGATCAATTGTTGCAGCCTGTGCATGCTCCATAACGGTCATAGGTGCTCCTTGTAGGAATATATCGTAGGGATGTTCTAATAATGTTTTAGTGGTTATCTGCTCACCATGCTAACAACGGGTGCTGGGCAAAACAGGGATGTAGTTCAAAAAGAATCCATGTTAGCCATTTGGTTTTCAGCGACTCATCACACAATAGCAGCGACAGTGTATCGTGCACGCAAAGGATTGCGCTAGAGATAAATTAATTATTAATTTGCAAAAATTAAGTTGTTACTTTGTTACGTTTTGTGTTGTTTTATTGTGACGTGAATTACAAAAAGCCAGCTAGTGACTGGCTTTTTGATAGGTTAGTTACAGGCTTTTTATTTTTGGTGAATTAATGCAGCGTATTACCATCAGAACTTGCTTGGTCAAATAGAACTGCCACTTGAGCTTGGTCGAACGAATAGTCAGTACCACAATAATCACAGTGTAAAGAAATTGAACCCACCTCGGCTAGAATGTCGTTTACTTCTTCTCGCTCTAGGGTGACTATTGCAGCGCCGCTTTTTTCTCTTGAGCAGCCACAGTGAAAGACAACGGATTGAGGTTCAAACAGGCGTACTTTTTCTTGGTTGTATAGGCGATATAAAAGCTCGTTGGCTTCAAGTGCGAACAATTCATCATTTTTGATGGTGTCTGTTAGCTTCTCTAGATGTTCAAAGTCATCAGGGCTTCCTGTTCCATCTGGCATGACTTGAATCAGCATCCCAGCAGCCTGTGGTTTGCCTTGGTATTCTCCAGTTCGTATCCACAGACGAGTTTTGAGTTGTTCTGAATTAGCGAAGTATCCTTCTAGAATCTCTGCTAGGCTGTCACCTTCAAGAGCGACAATGCCTTGATATCGTTCACCTTTCTTGGGTTCAATAGTAATAACTAGATAGCCTTTACCCATCATGTCGTGAATCGTTGCATCGTCTTCGAGTTCGCCTTCCCAACGGGCCACTCCACGTATTTTTTGGTCATTGTCGCCATTTATTACGGCTAGAGATACGGGACCATCGCCTTGCAATTGCATGGTGATTGACCCTTCAAACTTTAACGTTGCTGTTAAAAGCGTGGTTGAGACCAAGAGTTCACCCAACAGGGTTTTAAGAGGTGCCGGATAGTCTTTGCTGGAAATAATCCGTTGATATGCATCACTCAATTGTACCAACTCGCCACGTACAGACAGGTCTTCAAAAAGATAGCGATTTAAAACATTGTGTGCCATTAAGTATTTCCTCGTACGTATGGTACTGATACCAGCCGTTTGGTGTACTGATATTTATTGGTGTTTAAATTTAATTATGTCGCGCCGCTGTTTTTTGTCGGGGCGGCGATCTGGACTGGGATTGTGCGCATTCAGCTTACGTTGAATTGCGTTATCTTCTCGTTTAGCAATGCTGCTCTCAGTTTCTTTATAGAGAGTTTGTGCTTCTGGAGCCCCACGCCTTTGGTCAGAAATTTTTTCTATCACCACGGTTTTTTCTTCTTGCCCTTGCCTAAGGGTAATGATAGCGCCTAATTCTACTGCTTTACTTGGCTTGCTGCGTTGTCCATTATAATGAACTTTACCGCCATCGACCATATTACGAGCAATAGAGCGTGTTTTGTAAAAACGAGCAGCCCAGAGCCATTTGTCGAGTCTGACTGCTTCCATTTCGGTGGCCATAGTAGATACTAACCTCTGAATTATGATCAATCTTGTGCTCAATTAATGGAGTAACAATGGTGATACAGCGCTCATTTTTCAAGGTAGGTAGCAAAAATCAACAGCTTTGTACGTTAATCAGTCTGATTAGTATGTTGACTGTTGAATATTTTGGTAGAATGCTCAGTTCAAAGACAAATGTTATTGAAAGAATTCTCTGGTTGGTAAATCATACCTAGTATGATGGCTTCGTCAGCTGGTTATCAAAAGGATTGTGAGTGAATATTCGTGGTGTAATTCAACTGGACAGTTTTCTGAAAAATCAGGATCGCTTAAGTGCAGTGACAACCGTCATTTTATTATCTATCACTGCATGGGTCGCTGGTAGTCTAATATGGCAACCTCTTCAATCTGAATCCGTCATTCCTTGGAAACCTGCGTCTCTATCCAGCAATGTTGAGAAAAATACAGGTCTCAATACTGCCGATCTACAAAATAGCCACTTATTTGGGCGCTATCAGGCACAAGCGCCTGTCGCAAAGAAAAAGGTGGTTACTGAAGCACCTAAGAGTCGTTTGAGCGTTGTTTTGGTGGGTGTGGTGACCAGCAGCGAAGAAGGAAAAAATTTAGCCGTTGTGGCTAATCGTGGTCAACAAGCCACTTATGGTATTGGTGAAATGCTTGAAGGTACTCGGGCCAAAGTGGTTGAGGTACTTTACGATCGCATTATCGTTGACAATTCGGGTCGCAACGAGACCGTGATGTTAGAAGGCCTTAAATATACTAAGGATCCTCAGCCCCAGCCTCAATCTCATTCAGACTCTCCGTCTCAATCGGTAAAAGCAGAAGTTTCTGCGGATAAACTTGAGGAAATTCGTTCAGCTATCCGCCAAGACCCAAAGCAAATTTTCCAGTATGTTCGCATGTCTCAAATGAAAGAAGACGGGGAAGTGACTGGCTATCGTCTATCTCCGGGTGCGGATAAAGAATTGTTTGAATCTGTGGGCTTAAAGCCCGGAGATGTCGCGACACAAATTAATGGCCAGAGTCTGAGTGATCCAGCTGTAATGGGTGAGATTTTTAAAAACATGTCTTCACTGACAGAGCTCAATTTGACGGTAGAAAGAGATGGCCAGTCTTTTGAAATTTATATTGAATTATAATAATGATGCAAACGCGTACATTATCCCGAGGAGTAGAAGGTGAACCATTGGCTTAATAAAAGCACTTGGCTTTTGGCAGGAAGCTTATTGACGTCTCCAGCGATGGTAATGGCGAATGAATACAGTGCGAGTTTTAAAGGCACTGATATTCAGGAGTTCATTAATATCGTTGGTCGAAATTTAGAGAAAACCATCATTGTTGAACCTTCGGTGCGAGGCAAAATTGACGTCCGTAGCTATGATATGTTGACCGAAGAACAATACTACAGCTTCTTCCTCAATGTTCTAGAAGTTTATGGATACGCGGTTGTTGAAATGGACAATGGCGTGATGAAGGTTATCAAGTCGAAAGATGCTAAGACCTCTGCGATTCCTGTGGTTGGTGATGGCTCTATTGGCGGTGATGCGGTAGTCACTCGGGTTGTGGCGGTGCGCAATGTATCGGTTCGAGAGCTCTCTCCCTTGTTGCGTCAACTCAATGATAACGCAGGCGCTGGTAACGTCGTTCACTATGACCCAGCCAATATTATTCTGATTACAGGTCGTGCCGCTGTGGTTAATCGCTTAGCTGATATTATCAAGCGCGTTGACCAAGCGGGTGATAAAGAAATTGAAGTGGTTGAGCTGGACAACGCATCAGCCGCTGAAATGGTGCGCATCGTTGATGCTCTAAACAAAACAACAGATAAAAGTACGCCTGCCTTTCTTGAACCTAAATTGGTTGCCGATGACAGAACCAACTCCATTCTTATCTCTGGCGATCCACAAGTTCGTCAACGATTACGTAAGCTTATCAAACAGCTTGATGTGGAAATGGCAACCAAAGGTAACAACCGTGTTGTCTATCTTAAGTATGCTAAAGCAGAAGATTTGGTCGATGTGTTGAAAGGCGTATCTGAAAATCTTCAGGAAGAAAAATCATCAGGCACGAAAGCGGCGAAGAGCTCCAACCGCAACGAAGTGATGATCTCCGCTCATGAAGGGACCAATGCCCTTGTGCTGACTGCGCCGCCAGATATTATGAATTCGCTATTAGATGTGATTTCTCAGATTGATATTCGTCGTGCTCAGGTACTGATTGAGGCCTTAATTGTTGAGTTGTCTGAAGGTGATGGGATTAATTTAGGCGTGCAGTGGGGCTCATTGGAAACAGGCGCTGTCATTCAGTATCCAAATTCGGGAGCACAGATTGGTCAAGTGATGGTGGGGCTTGAAGAAGCCAAGGACAAAGAAAACTCAAACTTAACGTATGACCCTGAAAATCCAGCGGCCAATGATGCTGGTTATGTTGAACAAATTACAACAGAAAGTGGTGACTACTCCACTTTAGCATCTGCATTAGGTGGGGTTAATGGTGCGGCTTTAAGTGTGGTTATGGGCGATTGGACCGCTTTGATTAGTGCAGTTTCGAGCGATACCCAATCGAATATTTTGTCGTCTCCGAGTATCACAGTTGTCGATAATGAAGAAGCGGAATTTATCGTCGGTGAAGAGGTCCCCGTAATTACAGGCTCACAAACGGGTTCTAACAATGACAATCCCTTTCAGACGGTAGAGCGTAAAGATGTCGGTGTTAAGCTCACCGTCACGCCGCAAATTAATGAAGGCACCTCAGTGCAGCTAACCATTGCTCAAGAAGTTTCAAATGTGCTGCCGGCAACGGCTAATGCCGCCGTGGATGTAAGCTTTGCCAAGCGTCAGCTCAATACCACGGTTATGGTTGAAGATGGACAGATGATAGTCTTAGGCGGCCTTATTGATGAGCAAACCACAGAAACTGAATCTAAGGTTCCCCTGCTTGGTGACATTCCTTACCTTGGTCGATTATTTAAATCCACCAGCTCTTCAAAGGCAAAAAGGAATCTGATGGTATTTATCAAGCCGACGATTATGCGTGATGGCTTAACAGCGGATGGTATCACTCAGCGTAAATATAACTTTATTCGTGCCGAGCAATTATACAAAGCGGAAGAAGGTATTAAGCTGATGGAAGATGTTCCAGTACCGGTACTACCCAAGTTTGGCGAGGAAATTCGCCATCCTGCAGAAATACAGGCTTTCTTGGATCAAATGGAAACCAAGTGATGGATGAAGTAGTTGCATTTCGCCGTTTGCCCTTTAGTTTTGCTAATCGATTCAAATTGGTTTTGGAGCCCACGGATCAAGGGGTTTTACTGTATTATGTTGCCCCCCTAGCTCTAGAAGCTTTGCTCGAAGTGAAACGAGTGGTGGGTGAGCACTTTGAGCTTCAAGAAGTATCAAAAGAGTCTTTTGATACCAAGTTGACTGAAGCTTATCAGCGAGACTCTTCAGAGGCTCGTCAGTTAATGGAGGATCTTGGTGCCGATACCGATGACTTTTTCTCCTTGGCCGAAGATCTGCCACAAGACGAAGATTTGCTCGAGTCTGACGATGATGCACCCATTATCAAACTTATCAACGCCATGCTTGGTGAAGCAATCAAAGAAGGCGCCTCGGATATTCATATAGAAACCTTCGAGAAAGCCTTATCGATTCGTTTTCGTATCGATGGCGTTTTACGCGATGTGTTGTCGCCAAGCCGCAAACTTGCCCCTTTGCTTGTTTCTCGAGTTAAGGTCATGGCTAAGATGGATATTGCGGAGAAACGCATTCCTCAGGATGGGCGTATTTCACTGCGTATCGGTGGACGAGCCGTTGATGTCCGTGTTTCAACTATGCCCTCTTCTCATGGCGAACGTGTGGTTATGCGTTTACTAGATAAAAACGCGACTCGTTTGGACCTGCACAGTTTAGGTATGACACCGGCTAATCATGCAAATTTCCGCACTATGATAGAGCGGCCGCACGGTATTATCTTGGTCACAGGACCGACTGGCTCCGGTAAATCAACCACCTTATATGCGGGGCTTCAGGAACTGAACAGTAATGAACGTAATATTCTTACGGTTGAGGACCCGATTGAATTTGATATCGATGGTATTGGCCAAACTCAGGTTAACCCAAAAGTCGATATGACATTTGCGCGCGGATTACGAGCAATATTACGCCAAGACCCTGACGTTGTAATGGTGGGTGAAATTCGTGATTTGGAAACAGCACAGATCGCGGTGCAGGCTTCTTTGACTGGACACTTGGTTATGTCCACTCTCCACACTAACACCGCTGTCGGTGCAATAACTCGCTTGCGGGATATGGGTATTGAGCCATTTTTGATTTCTTCTTCATTGCTTGGGGTGCTCGCTCAACGCTTAGTGCGAACGTTATGTTCGGGATGTAAAGAGGCTTATCAAGCCGATAAGGAAACAAAGAAGCTGTTCGAACTTAGTGAGAATGATGAGCTAACCTTGTTTAAGCCGGTAGGCTGTGAGCTTTGCAACAACAAGGGTTACAAGGGACGAACCGGTATCCATGAACTGCTTGTTGTGGATGAGCAGGTACAGGAAAGCATACATAGCGAAGTCGGTGAGCAAGCGATTGAGAAAGTAATTCGACAGCATACGCCAAGCATTCGTCAGGATGGGCTAAGTAAAGTCCGTAAAGGTATTACCTCTCTTGAAGAAGTGATGAGGGTGACGAAGGAGGGCTAATGGCAGCATTTGAATACAAGGCTCTAAATAAAAAGGGAAAAAGCCAGAAAGGTGTCATTGAGGGTGATAATGCGCGCCAAGTTCGAGCTCGTCTTAAAGAACAGGGGCTTATGCCTGTTGAGGTGACCGAAACTCGGCAAAAAGCCAAAAAGCAAAACGACCAGCCAAGTTTAACTTTCAAGCGTGGTATTAGTACACCTGACTTAGCATTAATTACTCGTCAATTAGCGACACTAGTGCAATCTGGTATGCCCTTAGAGGAATGCCTTAAAGCGGTGTCAGAGCAGTCAGAAAAGCCGCGCATACGAACCATGCTTTTGGCTGTGCGTTCAAAGGTTACCGAAGGTTATACACTATCTGACAGCCTAGCTGATTTTCCACATATTTTTGATGATTTGTTTCGATCTATGGTGTCTGCCGGTGAAAAGTCGGGCCATCTTGATGCGGTGCTGGAGCGTTTGGCTGACTACGCAGAAAACCGTCAGAAAATGCGTTCCAAGTTGCAGCAAGCGATGATTTATCCTGTTGTTTTGGTTGTATTTGCTATTGGTATTGTGGCTTTTTTATTGGCGGCCGTTGTGCCGAAAATTATTGGTCAATTTGTGCAAATGGGCCAAGAGTTACCTCAATCGACTCAGATTCTTTTGCTAGCCAGTGACTTTATTCAACATTGGGGCATTCAGGTTTTCTTTTTTATCGTGGCCTTGGTTTATCTGTCTAAGATGGCTTTGAGCAAACCCAATGTTCGACTGAGTTGGGATCGCAGAGTTGTGCATATGCCATTAATCGGCAAAATCTCACGTGGGTTAAATACGTCACGTTTTGCTCGCACTTTATCCATTTGTACATCGAGTGCAATCCCGATTCTTGAGGGGATGAAAGTCGCAGTTGATGTCATGTCTAATCACTATGTTAAACAGCAAGTATTAAGTGCTACAGATAATGTTCGTGAAGGTGCGAGCCTTAGAAAGTCTCTTGAACAAACTAAGTTATTCCCCCCTATGATGCTGCATATGATCGCCAGTGGTGAGCAAAGTGGAGAATTAGAAAGTATGCTCACTCGTGCAGCAGATACCCAAGATGCAAATTTTGAGTCCACAGTCAATATTGCGTTAGGTATCTTCACCCCAGCTTTGATTGCCTTGATGGCTGGGCTGGTTCTGTTTATTGTGATGGCAACTATGATGCCAATTTTGGAAATGAATAACTTAATGAGTGGTTAGTCATCGTCGAGTGACTTTCCCGTTTTGACACGAGTTTTTATTTGGAGAATCTAATGAAAAGAAAGATGAATAAACAGTCTGGTTTCACCCTGTTAGAAGTAATGGTCGTTATTGTTATTCTGGGTATCCTCGCCAGTTTTGTTGTCCCGAACTTATTGGGTAATAAAGAAAAAGCGGACCAACAAAAAGCCATTACTGACATTGTTGCGTTAGAAAACGCTCTCGACATGTATAAGCTGGACAATAGTGTTTATCCGACAACGGATCAAGGTTTAGAAGCGTTAGTTAACAAGCCTTCCAGCCCAGAGCCACGCAACTATCGTGATGGTGGTTATGTTAAGCGCTTGCCGACAGACCCTTGGGGAAATGACTACCAGTACTTGAGTCCAGGTGATCACGGCAACGTTGATATCTTTACATTGGGAGCCGATGGGCAAGAGGGGGGTGAAGGTATTAATGCAGACATTGGTAACTGGAATATTCAGGATTTTCAATAAGGCAGAGGCGGCATAAGCCGCCCTCTTTTTCCTATGCGTCAGATTTATTTAACTCGCCTTCGAGCAGGATTTACGTTGCTTGAGATTTTGCTGGTTTTAGTACTAATGTCACTGGCCTCTGTCGCGGTGATCTCAACACTACCGACTAGTGCAAAAGATGAGTCCAAAAAGCAAGCTCAATCACTTTATCAGCGTCTGCTATTGCTAAATGAAGAGGCGATGTTAAGTGGCCGAGATTATGGCTTGCGAGTCGATGAAAAGAAATCGGCCTACTTTCTTATGACACTAGAAAGTGAAGGCTGGAAAAAGTTGGATATCGAACAAATACCTTATCAAACCGATCTTGCCGGTTCGGCAGCAATTTCCTTGACCTTAGGTGGGGGAGCTTGGGGTGATGACGATCGCTTGTTTAAGCCAGGCGGTCTATTTGATGATGATATGTTTGAAGACTTGTTTGACAAGAAAAAATTGCCGCCTCCACAGGTATTTATTGTTTCTAGTGGTGAGGTCACCTCGTTTGTTGTTGCGATTTACCCTTCGCACGGTGATGCAGAACGAGACGCATGGCGAGTCATTGCTAAAGACAATGGCCAGATAGTCCTTTTGGCGCCAGGAGAAAATCTTGATGAAGGCTAAGCGCGGGATGACTTTGCTGGAGGTGCTCATTGCTCTAGCTATTTTTGCCACTGCGGCGATAGCAACCATTCGCTCTGTCAGTCAGCACATCAATACCCTGAGTTACCTTGAAGAGAAAACCTTTGCAGCCTTGGTCGCGGATAACCAAATGGCCTTAGTGTTACTGTCGCAAAGTAAGCCAAGCAAGAAGAAAGGTAAAGAAGAGTTGGCTGGGCGGGAGTGGTTTTGGTCAATTGAACCTGTTAAAACCGAGGGTGATATTTTGCAGGCGTTTGATGTCAAGGTTGCGACAACAGAGAAAGGCTCTGCGGTGGTAACGGTAAGAAGTTATGTGCAGAAATAGAGCCTCGCGAAAGCAATCTGGCTTTACGCTAATTGAAGTTTTGGTTGCCATTGCTATTTTTGCTAGTTTAAGCGTTGGTGCCTATCAAGTGCTCAATCAAGTGCAACGCAGTAATGCGCTATCTCTTGAGCGCAGCGAAAGATTGAAAATGCTTCAGCGTACCCTAGTGTATATGGATGGTGACTTCCGACAAATCGCAACTCGCCAAACTCGAACCAATGGTGCTGAATCTAACGGTATGTTTTTGGAGTGGAAAGAATATCTTATAGACTCTGATGCTAAAGGTATCATGTTCACACGCCTAGGGTGGCATAATCCTCAGCAACAGTTTCCTCGAGGGGAAATTAGTAAAGTTGGATACCGAATAAAAGACGATGTGCTTGAGAGGGTATGGTGGCATTATGCCGATACTCCTGCTGGTCAAGAGGGTGTCAGTTTGCCTCTGGTAGATAAAGTAGAGAAATTTGAAGTCAAATTTTGGCAGGGTTCAGACTGGACAAAAGAATGGACCAAAAAAGAAGCATTGCCCAAAGCGATAGCGGTCGAATTGACGCTGAAAGATTACGGTAAGATTGAACGTATTTATTTGACTTCAGGTAGTGAAATCAGCTCTTCTGAGGAGAAAACGCAATAATGAGACGCTCTCAGAAGGGCGTTGCCCTGATCGTTATTTTGCTTCTTCTGGCTGTGATGGTGAGTATTGCAGCAAGCATGGCTGACCGATTGTTTACCCAGTTTAAGCGTGCTCAGAATCAGATAAATTACCAGCAAGCGTATTGGTACAGTTTGGGCGTTGAGGCTCTGGCCAAATATGGCATTGAGCAAAGTTATAAAGACAATCCAGATAGCATCAATTTGTCCCAGCCTTGGGCTAACGAATTCGATGGTTTACCGTTGGACAACGGCTCTGTCAGCGGTAGGTTGGTTGATGCGCAGGCGTGTTTTAATATTAATGCTTTGGCGGGGGCGGAGAAAAATGCAGGCTCTTCGCAGGAACCTTTTTTGGTGGCCAGATTTCAAAATCTACTTGAAGAGTTACAGGTAGAAAACTACCAAGCAGAAACGATTGCTCAGTCTTTGTGGGAATATACCGACAGCAACGATTCGGTCAATTCATCATCAGGGGTTGAAGATAGTTACTATGAAAGCCTTTCTCCAGCGTACCTTAGTGCCAATACGCTATTGGCAGACAGTAGTGAGTTAAGAGCAGTCAAAGATGTCAGTGGTGATGTCATGGAAAAGGTTGGTCCAATGATTTGCGCATTACCAACCAATGACTTACGGCTGAATGTAAATACAATACCGGTAGAAAGGGCAGCATTGTTGGTTGCTATGTTTTACCCTAACTTGAGTGCGTCACAGGCAAAAGAGGTGCTTGATGGTCGTGGGCCTGATGGCTGGGCCTCAACAGATGATTTTCTTAGTCAGGCGGTGTTTGCTGGTATAAGTGAGGATACTAGGAAGCAAGTAAAGGGATATCTGAGCGTCGATAGCAAATATTTTGAGCTGGATGCTGAGGTATTAGTCGATAAATCTAGAATACGGCTACGTAGCCTGTTATTTAGTGATGATAAAAAAACTGCAACGGTAGTACGCCGTCGCTTTGGAGGGATCGGTGAACGAGTTTCTAATCGTTCGGCTGAGCAAAAATAAAACAGCAGTAATTCAATGGCTGGTTTGGTCTGAAAGCCAACAGGAAGTGATAGCGAGCGGTGAGCTGCAAGATCATCAGGACTTATCTGAACTTACCCATTATGCTGAAGGACGCCAGCTTATTTTGTTGGTATCGGCTGCTAATTTGGTATTAACGCAACTTGAAATTCCAGCAGGTGCTAACCGCCAGCTAGAGTCGATGTTGCCATTTTTGCTCGAAGATGACATTGCTCAAGATGTGGATGAATTGCATTTCACTGTCCTTGCTAAGCAAGATGGGCAGGCTTATGTTTGTGGAATCGATCATAGTTGGCTGGAGTCTATTCTGGCAGATTTTCGCGAGCTAGGCTTTACCGTTCGTAAGGTGTTACCTGATGCCCTTGCGTTGCCAGCGCCTGAGGAAATGGCATTAACCGCAGCAGAAATGGATGGCCAGTGGCTGGTAAAAAAAGGCCCTTATCAAGCCATAAGTATTGATAAATCTTGGCTGAACTTTTTGGCTCAGTCTGGATGGGCTAAGCAAGGTGATAACTATCTGACGTTGCATGCATTTTCGCCACTGCCAGATCTAGAGTTGGTCCAAGAGCAGCATTGGCAAAATGCATCACCACAGCTGGTGATGCAGTTGCTTGCCGAGGGGGCGGTAGAGAGCAAATTGAATCTTCTTTCTGGAGAATTCAAACCCAAATCTTCATTGGGTCGTCACCTGAAGGTTTGGCGCAAAGCAGGCATCGCCGCTGGGGTATTAATTCTGGTGCTGGGCATTAACAACTGGCTTCAAATTCAGAATGCTGAATCTCAAGCTAATGCATATCGTAGCGAGAGTGAACGGATTTTCCGCCAAATAATCAACAAAAACAAAATTCCGACCGTTACTTATCTCAAGGGAGAGTTAGAACGTGAAGAAAAAGTATTGTCTGGTGGTGGTGGTGACTCAGTACTCGATTGGATGATCAAAATGCCTCAAGTGATGAAGCAAGTGCCGGGATTAAAACTGACCAGCTTTAAGTATGACGGTTCTCGAGGTGAGGTACGGCTGGAGGCTCAGAGCAATGATTTTCAAACCTTTGAAAAAGCGCGTGAGTTGTTATCGGACAAATTCACTGTTGAGCAGGGGCAATTGAGTAAGTCGGGCTCTTTGGTTAATGGTAGCTTTGTGCTTAAGCGTCTGTAAGAGGTTAGAATGAAACAGTTATTAACGACAATACAGCGTTGGTGGATGGACACAAGTCCTCGTGAGCAACGTATGCTTATGGTTTGTGGCGCGTTTCTGTGCTTGGGTATCATTTACTGGGGGATTGTCCAGCCCTTCAGTCAAAGAGCAGAAATGGCAACTCAGCGAATTCAAACGGAAAAACAGCTTTTGAGCTGGGTGAAAACTAAAGCAGATAACATCACCCAATTACGAGCTAAAGGTGGTGTGTCGTCATCGAATTTACCTTTAAATCAATCTATTTCTTCGACGGCTTCGCGTTTTGGTGCTGAGTTGGTTAGAGTGCAACCGAGAGGTGATGAGCTGCAGGTGTGGGTACAGCCTATGCCGTTTAATAGCTTGATTGATTGGATGACTTTTCTTCAAGAAAAGCATGGCATATCAGCGACGTTTGTCGATATAGATAAGGGTGCTCAAGAAGGTGTTGTTGAAATCAAACGCCTTCAGTTTGTAAAAGGATAGAGTTGCAGTGAAAAAAGTGATTCTGCTGAGCTTAGCGTTATTGATGGTGTTTGTTGTGAGCGCTGTATCTCATGTGCCCGCTCAGCTTGTATTGAATTATTTCCCCATGTCTCCCCAGCTTGCTTTAGGTGGGGTGACAGGCACGTTATGGGATGGCCAAGCCACGGATGTCAAATGGCAAAATAGCAATCTCGGTGCATTCAATTGGCAGCTATCTCCGCTGAAGCTTTTACTCGCAAAAGTAGAAGCTCAGGTTCGCTTTGGCCGTGGTAGTGATATGCAAATTTTAGGAAGAGGCACCGTGGGTTTGAGTCTATCTGGTCCATATGCGAACAACTTAATTGTGTCACTGCCGATCGACAAAGTGCTTAATTTCGTTCCACCACTGCCTATTCCCGTTGAGCTAAGTGGTAACGTGGAGTTGAGTGTCCAGTCTATGGTGTACGACGAGCCATATTGTCAGTCTGGCAACGGTTCACTGGTTTGGAATACAGATAAAATAGTGACACCGCTTGCCGAACTGACTCTAGGGCCTGTAGTTGCTAATTTTTCATGTCAGAACAGTGAGATCAAGATCGCCGCGGAGCAAAGCAGTCAAGCTATTTCGAGTGCTGGTGATCTGGTACTCAATCCAGACCGCACTTACCAAACATCAGCATGGTTTAAGCCAGGTGAAGATTTCCCAGCCGCGTTTTCTGAACAATTGAATTGGTTGCCGTCGCCAGATGGACAAGGTCGTTATCAGTTCAATTATCAAGGACGGCTAAATTAAAGGCAGATGATATTGGATAGAGAGACAAAATCGTCTCGATATCCAATATATACTTTCAGGAGATTAATTTTGTTTTACTTGGCGCCGAGAGTGGGAAAGCTGATTTGCACTCTAAGTCCCCCATTGCTGCGATTGTTGATAGTAACGCTGCCACGATGCTGATTAGCAATACGCTTGACGATAGCCAATCCGAGACCTGTCCCTTCACTGCCGCGCGCAGTATCGCCACGAGTAAATGGTTCGAATAATTTTTCTATTTTAGTCTCTTCAATCCCAGGGCCGTCATCTTCCACGCATACCCATACCAGCGTATTATCGGCAGTGACTCCTGTCGTAACTTTAATCCATCCATTTCCATAACGAATGGCATTAATCACTAGGTTAGTAATGGCTCGCTTTATAGCAATCGGGCTACCATGGGCATGTTTGATAGGATCATGATAACGGGTTTCAATTTTTACCTTGTGTCCATCTTCTGCAGAGGTCACCTCGTGGACGATTTCATTGAGGTTTACGGCAACAAAAGTCTCCCTGTCTACGGGTTTAAGATAATCCATAAATTGGCTGATTATCTGGTTGCATTCTTCGGTATCACTAATGATGCCTTCAGCCAGATAATTATCCTGTGGTGACATCATTTCAGTGGCAAGGCGGATGCGGGTTAATGGGGTTCTTAAATCGTGACTGATTCCTGCCATGAGTAAGGTTCGGTCTTCTTCAAGTGCTTGAATACCTTTGGCCATTTGATTAAATGCTCGCGTGACCGCACGAATTTCAGATGCACCCTTAACGGGAAGAGGGGGTGGGATTTTTCCTTTGCCTACTCCTTTTGCGGCTTTTTCCAAGGCGATAAGTGGCCGATTTTGCAGGCGGACAAACAACCAGACACCGACAACAATCAGCAAAGCCACCAGTAAACTATTTCGAAACAGTGGTGCAAAGTCATCTTCATGTAATTCGGAGAGTGGAATGCGAAGAATCGAACCAGGTAAGGCATCAATTTTCATCCATAATATATAGCTATCCGATCCAAGTGTCATACGTACATCGGTTTGCGTGCCTAGCTCCTTACTCATTTCTTCACTCATTAGGTCAATTCTCATTCCATGTTCGTATTCGCCCGCCATTGGGCTTTCTTCACTGTGAATGGTGACACCAAGCTGCTCGAGCACTCTTCTTCGTAGTGGTGCATCCATTTGAAGTTGCTGCTCAGTATTGGCCGAGTCACCCAACATCAGGCTTATTTCATGGCCAAGAATTTTATTGAACTGTTGCAGGCTAGGCATCAAAGCGTAATTGATTACGGCGTAATAAGAGTAGATTTGACTGGCAATGAGTAAGAAGAAAAAGATAAAAATCGATTGGGTGAATGAGCTGGTGATACGCATGCCAGTAGCCTTAATCGCAATGAATAAAAGGAATGCGAGGCTCAAGCTCGCATTCTTATCGGATTAGTTATTATGCCTGTTTGCCATCGGGAACAAAAACATAACCTAAGCCCCACACTGTTTGGATATAACGGGGTTTACCCGGATCAATTTCGAGCATACGACGTAGACGGGATATTTGTACGTCGATCGAGCGTTCCATTGCAGAATACTCTCGGCCTCTAGCCATATTCATCAGCTTGTCACGAGACATGGGCTCTCTTGCATTGGTCACTAAAGCTTTGAGCACGGCAAATTCCCCGGAGGTGAGAGGCATGGCTTCTTGACCCTTAAACATCTCACGTGTGCCGAGATTAAGACTAAATTCACCGAACTCGACGATGGACTCTTCCGCACTTGGCGCTCCAGGCAACTCGACGGTGAGGCGACGCAACACCGCCTTGATACGAGCAAGTAATTCGCGTGGATTAAATGGTTTGGGTAGGTAGTCATCGGCTCCGACTTCTAATCCGACGATGCGATCTATTTCATCACCTTTGGCGGTTAACATTAAGATGGGAAGCGCGTTATTTGCGGCGCGCAGTCGGCGGCATATGGATAAGCCATCTTCTCCAGGCAGCATTAGGTCCAGCACCATTAAGTGGAAGTTCTCACGGGTCAATAGGCGATCCATTTGTTCACTGTTGGCGACACTGCGAACCTGAAATCCTTGTTCAGACAAGTAACGTTCTAATAAAGCACGTAAACGTGCATCGTCATCAACGACCAAAATCTTGTGTTTTTCTTGCATAAAATGCTTCCACCTATTTTACAACCAATGCTCAGAGTGAGGCGTTATTGGGCAATTGTCTTGACTAAAATGTAACACTTCTTTGTACAAAGTCGTCAAAAGAATTGTTAATGATTATTACCTTTTTGATTCTTTTTCGCTAAGGTATACGCCATGATCAACTTAGTAGTGTTTGACGGATGAAAACAAACTTAATCACCCGCGAAGGTTTTCAGCGACTTAAAAAGGAGCTCGATTTTTTGTGGAAAGAAGAGCGCCCTGAAGTGACGAAAAAAGTGACGTGGGCAGCGAGTTTAGGTGACCGCTCAGAAAATGCGGATTATCAATATAACAAAAAACGTCTACGCGAAATTGATCGTAGGGTTCGCT
Source organism: Vibrio zhanjiangensis (assembly GCF_030161235.1). Classification (GTDB taxonomy): domain Bacteria; phylum Pseudomonadota; class Gammaproteobacteria; order Enterobacterales; family Vibrionaceae; genus Vibrio; species Vibrio zhanjiangensis. The sequence continues at coordinate 36,114 of NZ_BSPW01000108.1, forward strand.
ATCTTCGCAAGCGGTTGGATCAAGTTAAGGTGGTCGACTATGCTCCCCAGCAAGAAGGGAGAGTTTTTTTTGGTGCTTGGGTAGAAGTTGAGAATCAGGCAGGAGACGTAAAAAAGTTTCGTATCGTGGGTCCTGATGAAATTTACGGTGATGCCAAAGGCTATATTTCGATTGACTCACCGATGGCCAGAGCCTTGCTTAAGAAAGAAGTGGATGATGAGGTCACGGTGAAAACCCCTGAAGGGGAAAAAGAATGGTTTGTTAACTGTATTGTTTATCAGTCAGATGATGCACTGAGTGACTAGAGTTATAGCCGCGCATCTGCGCGGCGGTAGAAGATTGATCATTTCTCGTAATCAGGCTTGTCTGTCACTATATAGTTGGTTTCACTAGAGACCATAACACCATGTTTTAGAAAGTTTTTACCTAAAATCATGCTGTAGTGGAAGCGGCTGCGATCTTGAAGGTTTACTCTCACTTTCTTCTCTAAATTACCAAGTTTTACTTGCATTTCAACCACAGGTCGCACATTTGCTTGCTCACCTTTTTTGGCTTTGATACGCATAACATCCACCACGGGTTTAGTGAACTTTTGACTCATCCCTATATCATTTTCGTAGGTGAAGCTAACCATATCACGCCCATTGTTTTTAAATTGCTTAATATTTTTGGCATTCATTGAGCTGACGTCGGCACCTGTATCGAGTTTGACAGGGAAAGACATACCTTCGACTTGAGCAACTTCAATATGACCGGCCTTAAAGAGGGGATACTTATCCAATAGATTTTCTGAGCGTGTATTGAGCAGCACGCCACCTTTGGCTAGGTCATGGCCTAAAGCAAAAAACGGTTGTTGCTGTTTTTCTTTGTCGAGTATATCGAGCGCAAAACGTATCGATTGTTTCCCCTGATTGCCAAGCTGAATATCGCTTTCCACTACGGGGCGAACTGAGTCTCCAACTTTGAGTTTTTTCAATACGGGTCTGGTTATTTTCTCGGCTTTTCCCATGCCAGTTGGTAGATAAAAAGTAACGGTTTCCGTTTGCCCTTTTTCCGCTAATTCGAAGCTTTCAACTCGAAGCAGTGGCGTTTTGACCGCAAAAGTTGGATAAGCGGGCAGAGTGATATTGTTCAATGTGACGGATTCTGTTGCAGAGATCACCAGAGGGTCAGACTTAAGAGCATTCTTGAATGACTGTTCGGTATGGAGCAGGTTTTCCTTGTCGGTATCAACAACGAAATACTGGCTGGCCAAGTCTTTACCTATCCGAATTTGCGAGCTGAACTTACTTCGGTCACGCAAATAGACCAGCCAAGATTGGCTATGGCTTGCATCAATTTTGACTGGTAGATAAACCAAAGGGCGTTCGCCACTGCTGGTTTTGAGCATTCGAACCAAAGGTAAAGTCATGGCTTGGCGCTGTTTATTCTTTCCTTCCACAACAAAAGAGACTTGCTTATTCTTCTTGTCTACTTGAATGTCTAGCGCATGGGCACTGGTGTAACGAGCTGTGGTTGAAATGCTGGTTTTATAGGGAATATCAGAGACGGTGACTAAGTCTTTTTTTCCAATCATCCTAGCGTTCGGTAATTCTTGAAGGTAGTCATATCCCGCTAAAACCCAAGCATTATTGTCTAGGTAGGTTTTGCCAATTAAGACAGGTACCGAAAAGTGAGAACGGTCGGTTAAATTGACTAGGGTGTCTACTTTTCTATTGGCAATGGTTAACGGGAGCTTTACTGCTGGGCGTAGAATCGGTGCTTGACTGGTTCTACTGCGAATAATACTTAATTTTTCTAGTTTTTTATCGACAGTTATGCCATCGCCTGTTTTGGGGTTTGGCATAGTAAAAGTGACGTGTACCTGATAGGCATCGAAGCTATTTTGATCCCAACTGGCCGCGGCAAATTTTTCAGCATCCCAAGTGCCATTAGTACCAATCAAATCACCGAAAACGGCCCACATAAGTTGGTCGTCTTTGAACTTTTTGAACTTTGGGTTGTTACTGTACAGGTGGATATTTTCGGCATGTATCGAAGTGCTATCGGCTCCTGTATCAATCTTTCCAGCAAAAGGAACCTCAGAAAGCTCTGGAATATCGCTGAAGTAGACATTTTCAATTCGACCCAAAACCGGTTTGTCTTCGAGTTGGTAAATGGGACTTTGTGTCGTTGCAGCAAAGGACGGTTGCCAAGTGAGTGGTATGGCAACTAAAGCCCCTATGAGTGCTATGGTCGAAGAAAATTTCTTCATCATTGTTTCCCCGTAGATATGAAAGCGCAGAGGTATATCTGATTAGTTAAACGCAATAAGTTCTCAATTTCTCCAGTTTTGACATAAATCTGATGGATGTCTATCAGTAGTTGGTAAATTTTACTTAACCTAATTAAAAACATTGCAAATTCTATCAACAACCCCAATGTTCTATACACAAATCCCATGACTAACAAGAAAGAGAATCACTGGATGAGCCAAGCTATCTGCCTTACGATTGCTCAGGAACTGAATGTTCGCCCTGAGCAAGTAACCGCTGCTGTTAACCTGATCGACGATGGCAATACCGTACCCTTTATTGCTCGATATCGAAAAGAGGTGACGGGAGGCTTGGATGATACTCAATTACGTAATCTTGATAGCCGATTGGCTTATCTACGAGAATTGGATGAGCGACGTCAAACAATCCTTAAATCCATCCAAGAGCAGGGCAAGCTTACGGATGAGTTGGCGGCAGAGATTCACCAAGCGGATAGCAAAACACGCTTGGAAGATTTGTATTTGCCGTACAAGCCTAAGCGTCGAACTAAGGGGCAGATCGCGATTGAAGCGGGTCTTGAACCTTTGGCAGAAAAGCTGTGGAACCAAGCGGAATTTAATCCTGAGCAACTGGCTTCTGAGTATATTGACTTGGAGAAGGGGATTAGCGATACCAAAGCAGCACTGGATGGTGCGCGCGCTATCATTATGGAGCGAATTGCAGAAGACGCTGGTTTGCTTGAAAAAATACGTGCATATCTCAACCGTCATGCTGAGCTTGAAGCCCGAGTAGTAGAAGGGAAAGAGCGAGAAGGTGAGAAATTTAAAGATTACTTTTCGCATTCTGAAGCATTTAGTAAAGTACCTTCTCACCGTGCGCTGGCTATGCTTCGTGGCCGTAATGAAGGTTTCCTGAGTCTGGCAATGAATGCTGATCCCTCGCAAGAGCAAGGTACTCGACAGTCTTATTGTGAGACCATTATTGCCGAGCATTATGGTATTTCATTGAGTCAGACCTCTGCAGATAGTTGGCGTAAACAAGTGATCAACTGGGCGTGGCGCGTTAAGGTTTCGATGCACATGGAAACTGAACTGATGGGCGCGATGAAAGAGCGCGCAGAAATTGAGGCGATAGAAGTCTTTGCTACCAACCTAAAAGACTTATTGATGGCGGCACCTGCAGGGCCTCGAGCGACGTTAGGGTTGGACCCGGGTTTAAGAACAGGGTCTAAAATCGCAGTGGTAGATTCCACGGGTAAAGTCCTAGCAACCGAAACTATCTATCCACATCCACCGCAAAATCAATATGATAAATCAGCGCAAATAGTGGCTAAGCTAGTTGAAAAACATCAGGTTGATTTAATCGCGATTGGTAATGGCACGGCGTCGCGTGAAACAGACAGTTTTGTGGCAGATCTTGTGAAACGTCATAACCTTAAAGTGCAAAAAATTATGGTCAGTGAAGCTGGGGCGTCTGTGTATTCTGCTTCTGAACTTGCGGCAAAGGAATTTCCCAATCTAGATGTGTCACTGCGAGGTGCGGTTTCGATAGCGCGCCGCCTGCAAGATCCCTTGGCTGAGTTGGTTAAAATTGACCCTAAATCAATTGGTGTTGGTCAATACCAGCATGATGTGAGTCAATCTATGCTCGCTAAACGTTTAGATGCGGTGGTGGAAGACTGTGTGAATGCTGTTGGTGTGGACGTCAACACGGCTTCGCCAGCGCTGTTGGCGCGCGTTGCCGGTCTGTCGAGTACGATTGCACAGAATATCGTTGATTACCGTGACGAGCACGGCCGCTTCGACGCGCGCACTGGATTAAAGAAAGTGGCGCGCTTAGGGCCAAAAGCGTTTGAGCAATGTGCAGGATTTTTGCGCATTATGGGGGGCAAAAACCCATTGGATGCATCGTCTGTTCATCCTGAGGCCTATCCTGTGGTGAAAGCCATAGCGGAGAAAAATAGCAAGCAAGTGGATGCACTCATTGGTGATACTCAGTTTTTGCGCAGCTTACACGCGCGAGATTACACAGATGAGCATTTTGGCTTGCCTACGGTTACCGACATTATTAAAGAGTTAGATAAACCAGGTCGAGACCCACGTCCTGAATTTAAAACAGCAACTTTTGCCGACGGCGTTAATCAAATGTCAGATTTAGAGCCAGGAATGATATTGGAAGGTGTGGTCTCAAATGTGGCAAATTTTGGTGCTTTTGTTGATATTGGCGTTCATCAGGATGGTCTAGTGCATATATCGGCGCTCACTGATCGCTTTGTTTCGGACCCAAGAGAAGTGGTCAAAGCTGGCGATATTGTCAAAGTAAAAGTGATGGAAGTGGATGTACAGCGCAAGCGAATAGGCCTGTCAATGCGCCTTACCGATGAACCGGGACAAGATAATCGTTCGCAACGTTCAGCGCCAACCAATAAGAATCAAGGTCGAGCTTCGAGTCGCAGTAATGAATCGGCCAATAATGCGATGGGTGGTGCGTTTGCTGCGGCTTTTGCTAAAGCGAAAAAATAGCCATATGCGATAATATAAATCCCCGTCAAGCGGGGATTTTTTATTAATATCAAGCGTTTTTACAATACCGCTATGACATCAGAAGGAGTGTTTGGTGCAACCGCATCACCATAGTGAAACTTGATTATGGTTCTGCGTTTTTCCATTCTTCCTTCAGTGATCGCTGCATCAATAATGTACCTTGGTAAGCGAAAGCGCATTGCGTAGCCTTTACCCTGCTCTTTACTGTAGCTGTCTAGAGCGATGAGCTTGAAAATCCTAGCGAGTGTATCATTAGGGTTTTCGTGATAAGTTGCTTTTACTTCTTCATGTTCACTGGCTTCATAGCTTGGGTGCTCAGCGGGATCCCAAGAAGATTGTTTTCGCCTTTTATCGTCGGCTTTGACTTGGCGCTCTGCGTTACTTTTGGTTAATGCTACCGTAGGGTTGACGGGCTCTCGAACCTTATTGTCCCGTGCCACCTGCTCGGTTTGCACATTAACCGATGGAGCGATCAGCGGTACGCTTACGTTCGTAGGTGATACGAGCATTGCTAAACCTCCTCACGCTCAGTCAATAGCGCATAATAAAACAGCGTTTTCTTGACTTGTTTTATTTATCGGCCTCGATAGTTAAAATTTTAGTTTATTGATTGAATTATTTTTATTTTATGCCAGTAAAGCGAAAGACTTGCTGGCAAAACTCGTCATTTTGAGTAATAAAAGGTGCATGTGACGAGTCACTAAACACATGGCTTGTGCTCATTGGCATCAATGTATCAACCTCTTTTGCTACTTGAGCGGGAACGAGGCCATCTAATCGCCCGTACAAGCGCAGTGTGGGAGTCGCAATATGTTCAAGATCAAGTCTATGGTCAATCGTTGCTAAAAGCTCAAGGCCTGCAATCAGTGAAGCCGTGTTAGGCTCTGGTCTTGATAAAATTGCCTGCTTGAGATTTTTAATATCTTGACGCGCGGAAGGGCTACCCATGGCCTGAAGAGCCAAAAATCTTTCTATTGTTAGCCTAAAATCATCGAGTAGTTGTGCTGAGAAATTCTTCAGTACTTTGGGTTGTATCCCTTTCCATTCTTGGTGCGCCGAAAACCTTGGTGAACTTGCAACTGTGATAAGTTTGGCTATGCGTTGTGGATGTTTTAGGGCAATGTGAGTTGCAACTAACCCACCCAGCGACCAGCCGAGCCACGTGGCATTATCAGGTGCGTGGTTAAGTACTTGTTGGCTTAAATCTTCTAATGTTTTGAACGAGAGATGATTGCTGTAACCAAAACCAGGTAGGTCGACGATATGAACGGTAAAATGCTCGCTGAGTTGCTCTGCAGCTTGGTGCCAAACTGCTCCGTTCATCCCCCAGCCATGGATTAAAATCAAATCACTGCCTTGACCGATGGATTGCCAATATGGTTTTGTTTGCTTGCTCTCATTGTGTACCACGTTTCTCATCCTTAAGGTTTTTTCAAAGGGTTAAACTTTGTTGACTACTTAATTGGCAGGCGACAGAGCTATGTTAACCGATTGGATCCGCAAATACACAACCTACCTGCTACCTAAGCACTGTGATTTGTGCGGTTTGTCTATCAAATTGCCCTACCAACACCCCATTCTTTGCCACGTATGCTTAGCCAATTTTGCCCCTCAGCCTCGTTGTTTATGCTGTGGTCTTGTGATGCCTGTATCTGAACAGCGATGTGGACGTTGTTTGTTATCGTCCCCATTGTGGTCGCGGCTGTATTGTGTTGGGGATTATCAAGCGCCGCTCGCAAGCTATGTCCATCGCTTAAAGTATTCAGGACAGTTTTGGCATGCTAAAACATTAGCACTACTGCTTACACCGTATATCACATCAAAGCCTGAATTGATTACTTTTGTACCGCTGCATTGGCAGCGATTTTTATATCGTGGCTATAACCAAAGCCAGCACCTCGCTTGGGAGATAAGCAAACACATAAATGTTTCTTGCTGTGGGCTATTTCGTAAAGTGAGGGCGACAGTGCATCAACAAGGTTTAAGCAAAAAGCAAAGAGAGCGTAATATCAGGCAATCTTTCGCGCTATGCAAAACCATTAACCATAAACATGTGGCAATTGTTGATGATGTTCTCACCACCGGAAGTACTGTTGAGCCTTTGTGCCAATTGCTAAAGCAAAGTGGTGTAAAAACGATTGATATTTATTGTATTTGCCGTACTTCTCACCCCAATGACAACCTAAGTGGTGTGAATTTGATCTAAAAGGCTAGATCTTGAAGAAATCAGGAGTAAAATGAGAGGTAAATAGCCTACAAAATTACTCAGGTATTCGTCGTGTCAAATTCTATTACTATTACTGAAAATGCTCAGCAGCACTTTGCTAATCTTTTAAGTCAGCAGCCTGAAGGCACTAATATTCGTGTGTTTGTGGTAAATCCTGGGACTCAGAATGCCGAATGCGGCGTATCATATTGCCCTGTAGAGGCGGTCGAGTCAGCGGATACAGAAATCAAATATCAAGGATTTTCAGCATTTATTGATGAATTGAGTTTGCCTTTTTTGGAAGACGCTGAGATTGACTATGTCACTGACAAGATGGGCTCTCAGCTTACCTTGAAAGCGCCAAATGCTAAAATGCGTAAGGTCGCAGATGATGCGCCGTTACTCGAGCGAGTGGAGTACGCGATTCAAACCCAAGTAAACCCGCAACTAGCCGGTCACGGTGGGCATGTGAATCTGGTTGAAATTACCGATGATGGTGTTGCTATAGTTGCATTTGGTGGTGGTTGTAATGGCTGTTCAATGGTTGATGTGACCCTAAAAGAAGGGATAGAAAAAGAGTTGTTGCAGCAGTTTGAAGGTGAATTGACAGCCGTCCGTGATGCGACAGAGCATGATCGCGGAGAGCACTCTTACTATTAAGTGAGCCAGCCCAATATATCATTGGTCAATGACAGTATCCGATTAAAAAGGTTGGCGAAAAAGTCAGCCTTTTTGTTTTTAAATAAAGGTATTTTCCCATATATTAATGGCTTACCAATAACTAAGGAGTCAGTTAGTGGCTAAGACGAACCCTCCCAAAATTCTAAGTAAACAGACGGTTGCAAAGTCTAAGTTATTTACGGTAGAAGCACTCGAGTTGCGTTTTAGTAATGGTGCCGAAAGGACTTATGAGCGGATGAAACCCAGTGGTCGAACTGCGGTTATGATGGTGCCAGTGACAAAAGAAGGTGACCTATTACTTGTAAGGGAATATGCAGCGGGCACGGAATCTTATGAATTAGGCTTTCCCAAAGGTTTGGTCGATGATGGGGAGCGGCCCATTGATGCAGCAAACCGAGAGCTAAAGGAAGAAATCGGTTTTGGTGCCAATACACTGACTCTGTTAAAAGAAGTCGTCGTCGCCCCATCTTATTTTTCAAGTAAAATGACCTTATTTATTGCAGAAGATCTATACTCAGAACAATTAGAAGGTGATGAACCAGAGCCCCTGGAAGTGATTCGTTGGCCACTTTCTCAAGCAGAAGAGCTTCTCACTCACCTTGATTTTTGTGAAGCACGCAGTATCACTGCGCTATTGCTCGCTCTACGTATCCTAAAACCATAATCAAGGTAGAGTGTTTAAGGATTGACTATGCCAATGATTGAAGACTTTTCGCAATATTTGCCTGCCGTTATAGAGATCGCTCGTGCGGCTGGTCAGTTAACGCTGGATATCTATCAGAAAAAAGACTACAAGGCCTATACAAAAAGTGACCAAACTCCCGTCACGAGTGCCGACATTGCCGCCCATAAATTGATCGTTGAAAGGCTCACCGAGCTTACGCCGGACACTCCAGTGCTTTCAGAAGAAGATGCTGGGGTAAGTTTGAAAAAGCGCTCAAACTGGCAGCGTTATTGGCTAGTTGACCCGCTTGATGGCACTCAGGAATTCATTGCACGTAGTGGTGACTTTGCCACCATTATCGCTTTGGTGGAAGACCATAAGCCAGTGATGGGTGTCGTGTATGGCCCAGTTTCTGGCGTCACCTATTACGCCTATAAAGATCAAGGTGCGTGGAAGATCCCAGATATGGATGAGCGTTTGCGTATTAACACCTTTCACCATGAAGGGCAGGCAAACTCGATTGCCATGGCCATCAGCCGTAGGCAAGACATCAGTCGTATCACCAGCCGAATGAATAGTCGTTGGAACTATGACCTTGTTCCATTGGGTTCAGCTGCGCTTAAGGCCTGTCTTGTTGCCGAAGGTGCGGTAGATTGCTATTTGCGCCTTGGGCCTACAGGAGAATGGGATACGGCCGCCACTCAGTGCATTGTAGAAGAAGCGGGAGGGCGCATTTTAAGTACTCAACTAGAGCCGCTTTCATACAATGAGAGAGAAACATTGGAGAATCCTAACTTCATTGTCCTTGGCGATCAGAATTTGCCTTGGGATGAAATTTTACAGGTCAAAGACTGAGCCACTTTGAGCATAGTTTGACCTCGCAGCTAAGCTTTTGAATAGACATCTCTATCACCAAGCCAACGATCAATAATCGCGGTGGCTTTGTCTGGGTAGTGATCATGAATATGGCGTGCGATACGCTGTACTTCAGGTATTAGATGTTGGTCCCTGACTAAATCAGCAATTTTAAAGTCGGCAATACCGGTTTGCTTGGTGCCAAGAAGTTCACCCGGTCCTCGGATTTCGAGATCTCGTTGAGCAATCACAAACCCGTCGTTACTCTCTCTGAGTACACCCAAGCGCTTTTGTGCGGTTTTGGATAAAGGCGAATGATAGAGCAAAACGCAATGACTGGCGACACTCCCCCTTCCTACCCTGCCGCGTAATTGGTGGAGTTGCGCTAATCCCAGACGTTCAGGGTTCTCAATAATCATCAGACTGGAGTTAGGCACATCGACACCAACCTCGATAACTGTGGTTGCAACCAGAAGATGCAGTTTGTTGTCTTTAAATTCCTGCATCACCGATTGTTTTTCCGTTGGTTTCATCCGGCCGTGGACTAAGCCGATTTTTACGTCTGGCAATTTAGCTTGCAACTCTTGGGCGGTATCTTGTGCCGCCTGTGCTTCGAGGAGCTCTGATTCATCAATCAGGGTACAAACCCAATAAGCTTGCTTACCTTCATTGAGGCAAGCATTGCGCACCCGCTCAACAATATCACTGCGTTTTGTGTCTGGGATGGCGACGGTTTGAATTGGGGTGCGACCAGGCGGGAGCTCATCAATGACTGAGGTTTCAAGATCGGCATACGCTGTCATAGCGAGCGTGCGAGGAATTGGTGTAGCCGTCATGATCAGTTGGTGAGGGTAGGCACCCTGCTTTTGACCTTTTTCTCTCAGCTCAAGACGTTGATGGACACCAAAGCGGTGTTGTTCATCAATAATGACTAATGCCAGATGAGCAAAGTTTACATGCTCTTGAAACAAGGCGTGAGTCCCGACGACCATTTTAGCTTGGCCGCTGGCGATTTTATCTAACTCTGCCTGTTTTGCTTTTCCTTTGAGTTTGCCAGCCAACCAGCCGACTTCAATACCCATAGGGTCGAGCCATTGTTTGAAGTTGATAGCGTGCTGCTCAGCAAGCAGTTCTGTTGGTGCCATTAGAGCAACTTGATAATCATGCTCAAGCGCGCGCAGCGCTGCGAGCGCGGCAACTAAGGTTTTTCCTGACCCCACATCCCCTTGCACAAGGCGCATCATGGGGTGTGGCTTTTCTAAATCCCGCTCAATTTCTGCCACGACTCGTAATTGCGCTTGGGTTGGAGAAAAAGGCAGCTGCTGCAAGAGTTTCTGTTTTAATTCATTTTTTTCGCAAAGAGGCAGGGCTGCATCTTTCTGGCTCTTGCTACGAACCGATAGCATGGAAAGGTTTTGAGCTAATAACTCTTCTAAGATTAGGCGCAGCTGGGCAGGGTGCTTCCCCTCATTAAACGACTCTAAATCTATGTCTGGTGTTGGCCTATGTATAATATGCAATGCTTGGTTAAGAGAAATTTGTTTATCATATAAGCCTGTAGGTAATAGCTCCTGCACAGCGGCCTTATCAAGAAGCTCTAACGCCTGAGTTGTGAGATTGCGCAGTGTCAGCTGGCGTAACCCGTCTGTGGTTGGATATACAGGTGTGAGATTTTGCTCCACTTGGGCTTGCTGATTTGGTGCATAGAACTTGTAATCGGGATGAATAATTTCCAGTCCAGTACTGCCTCGCTTTATCTCTCCATAGGCATGAACGGTTTTTCCCTCGCAAAAATTATTTTTCATTGCTGCCGTAAAGTTAAAAAACCGCAGCGTGATCGTCCCGTTGCCATCACTTATCTTAACCGCGAGCATTCTGCGCTTACCAAATAAGGTATCGGCACTCATTACTTTGCCTTGAACACTGGCCCACAAACCCGGGTGGAGTTTGACGATAGGGTAGATGCGAGTTCTATCTTCATAGCGATGAGGGAGATGGAAGAGTAAATCTTGAACTGAGTGGAGACCGACCTTGGATAACTTTTCTGCGACTTTAGCGCCCACTCCGTTAAGAGAAGTCAATGGAATGGCAGAGAGTAATTGAGACATGGCACAGCTCGATTCGTTATTTACTAGTCAACTGACTCTACTAGTTAACCACTGAGCTGTGTTTTTGTACAGGGAAACTTGGGATCTGTAAGCAATTTTGCTTAGGTTGGCTTGAAGATTACTTTTTCTGCATCTCTTGCCACCATTCTTCGCTGGCGACGATTTCACCTTGCTCATCAATAAGTGGAAAGGGCAGGCCTTTACGTTTGGCGACTTTTGCCAGAACAGGGTGTCCTCGCTCAAAAAGGATTCGCTGAATGGTCTTTTCGGCCAGCTTACTGGTAGGGTGGTCATACATTCCCGCTGCTTGGCGCTGACGCTGGGCTTCGTACATGATAACAGCACTTGCTACTGACACGTTGAGTGATTGAACCATGCCCATCATAGGGATGATAATATCCTGATCGGCCAGTTGTTTGGCTTGCTCTGACACGCCCATTTTTTCACCACCTAACAGGATGGCTGTCGGCTTGGTGTAATCAATCTCGCGAAAGTCGACGGCGGTTTCAGATAAGTTCGTGACTAAAATTTGCATGTTTTGCTGTTTAAGCACGCTGACAGCATCATCAATGGTGTGGTGAGTTTCTACTTCTACCCAGTTACGAGCCCCCGCAGATGTGTGGCTTAGCGTGCGCATCGCATGTGGCCAAACCGCGTGTATTTTATGGATAGCGGTTGCATCCGCGGTTCGAATGACCGCTGAAACATTGTTGGGCTTGTGAACTTCTTCAAGGCAAAATGTCAGGTCAATTTGGCGCGATTTGAGGACGTGTTGGATTCTCTGATAACGTTCTAAATTCATATTATTTTATAGCTAAAGCCCTTGAGATGTGGACTCAAGGGCAATTCTGTGTGTAGTGCCTATGGTTAGTTTTTGCGTCGCCGAACCTTTAGAGCATGGGGCATGGCTTTAATCTTACGCATTATTCCAGCAAGGTGAACTCTATCTTTGGTGGTGAGTAACACAGTGACTGTGTATAACCGGCCGTCTTTCTCTTCTGTTGACAGACCATGGATATTGGACCCTGTTTTTGAAATAACATTGGTCAGCTCAGCAAGAACGCCTTGACGATTTTGTACGTCAACATACAGCTCGGTAATAAACTCTTGTTCGTAGTCATTTGACCATTCTACCGCCATGTATTTATCAAGCTCTTTTTGATAGCCACGGACATTCGGGCAGGTCTCCCTGTGGACAACCAATCCTCGCCCTGGTGATACATGGGCAATAATATGGTCATCAGGGATGGGATGACAGCAATTTGCAAAAGTCAGTAGCAGGCCTTCTGCGCCACGTATTGGCAATTTTTTCTTAGGTTTGCCGTTATCTGTTGGTTGAGCTTCAGTGAGTTCATCAGCATCACCCAGTAGCCGACGCGCAATAACGATGCTCATGAGCTCACCCAGACCTATATCTGCCAGTAGGTCATCCACGCTGCTTATTTTTAGCTCAGTTAGAACATGCTGAATATTCTCTTCACGAATATCCGACAAAGACAGATCACCAAGTGCATGGTTGAGCAAACGTCGTCCGAGAGTGATAGACTCTTCTCTGCGCATTGTTTTTAGTACTTGGCGTATTTTGGTACGAGCCCGTGATGTCACCACATAATTGAGCCAAGCCGCGTTTGGACGAGCGCCTGGGGCACTAATAATTTCAATTGCTTGACCATTTTTGAGTGATTTACTCAAAGGGTAAGGGTTGCGATCCACTCGCGCACCAACACACGTATTCCCGACGTCGGTATGAACGGCATAGGCAAAGTCTACCGCAGTCGCGCCAACAGGCAGTTCAACGATGCGACCTTTTGGCGTAAAAACGTATATTTCATCAGGGAAAAGATCGGATTTTACGTGTTCGATAAATTCAAATGAGTTACCCGCACTCTGTTGCAATTCCAGTAAGCTCTGCATCCAACGTTGGGCTTTAATCTGAGCTGTGGTACCTGAGCGATCACTATTACCTTTGTAAGACCAATGTGCAGCAACCCCTTTATCGGCCATCTGGTCCATGTCTTCCGTACGTATCTGAACCTCAACAGGCACGCCATGAGGCCCAACCATAGAGGTATGGATCGATTGGTAGCCGTTCGCTTTTGGTACCGCAATGTAATCTTTCATCCGTCCAGGGCGAGGTTTATACAAGCTATGAACTTGGCCTAAAACACGATAACAGGTATCAGCGTCAGCCACGACGACTCTGAAAGCGTAGATATCCATGATGGTATGAAAACGCTGTTCTTTGGTCTTCATTTTGTTGTAAATGGAGTAGAGATTTTTTTCTCGGCCAAAAACACGAGCCTGAAGACCGACTTCTTCTAAGCGACCTTTAATTTCATCATGGATGCGCTGGATCATCTCTTTACGGTTGCCACGCGCTGATTTGACGACGGCTTTGAGCACGCGGTAGCGATTGGGGTATAAAGCTTCAAAACCTAACTCTTCGAGCTCAGTTTTTATGTTGTGAATACCCAGACGATGAGCAAGCGGTGAGTAGATTTCTAGCGTTTCTCTTGCGATACGGCGCTTTTTATCTGCTCGTAGCGCTCCCAAGGTTCGCATGTTGTGGGTTCTGTCTGCAAGCTTGATAAGGATGACACGGATATCTTGCACCATGGCAAGAACCATTTTACGAAAATTTTCTGCTTGCGCTTCTTTACGATCGCGAAACTTGAGTTTATCAAGCTTGGAGACCCCGTCTACCAGCTCTGCAACGGTGTCACCAAACTGATGTGCTAAATCTTCTTTAGTTGCAGCAGTGTCCTCTATAACGTCATGCAGTAATGCTGCTTGAAGCGTTTCAATATCGAGGCGCATTTCTGCCAGAATACGTGCAACAGCGACAGGGTGGATAATATAAGGTTCGCCACTTGAACGGGTTTGCCCTTCATGGGCTTCTTTTGCTACCACATAAGATTGACGCAGAGCCTCAATTTGAGGCTCTGGTAAGTATTCTTGGGCAACATCTTTTAAGCTGTCGAATAGATACAAACTTTTGGCCCGGAAGATAGTTGTTAGAAGAACGCCAAATTAGCGACTGTGTGCAATACTGCTGACAGCGGCTAGCTCTGCGGCTTCTTGTTCCTGTTGCTCTTGACGCTCACGAGCATCAAGAATTTCTTTAGTGATCAGGCCCTCTTCAATCTCGCGTAGAGCGATGACCGTTGCCTTATCATTCTCTTCTGGCACTAGTGAGTCTTTACCACCAGTTTGCATTTGACGAGCGCGGCGAGCCGCAATAAGAACTAGGTCGAAGCGGTTACCAACTTTTTCAACAGCGTCTTGAACAGTTACGCGTGCCATGAGAACTCCAAATCAGTTAACTAAAAATTTTGTATGACGAGAAATTATACAGTCTCTATGTTCTTAGTGTCTAGTAGCCACTAAGAGTAATTATGGATTAAACCCTTTTAGTATGGGTTAATCTGCTAAAAGCGCGTCAAGCATCGCTTTATATTTGGCGGCTTGCTTGTCTTGTTTTAATCTTTCCGCACGAAGGATGGCTTTAAAATCTATCAGCGCATTGTCAAAATCGTCGTTGACGATGACATAATCATATTCGGTATAGTGGGAAATTTCAGATTTCGCTTTTGCCATGCGTTTCGCGATGACATCTTCACTATCTTGGCCGCGGGCATTAAGTCGGCGTTCCAATTCTTCGTCTGAAGGCGGCAAAATAAAAATACTTTTCGCATTCGGCATTTGTGTACGGATTTGGCGAGCACCTTGCCAATCGATATCTAGAAACACGTCGATGCCTTTCTCTAGGTTATCCTCAATCCAAAGACGCGATGTGCCATAGTAGTTGCCAAATACTTCAGCGTATTCAAGAAAAGCCCCCTGCTTTATCAGCGCTTCGAAGGCCTTTTTTGCCACGAAATGATAATGGACACCATCTTGCTCGCCGGGACGCATGTCACGAGTGGTGTGCGATATGGACACTTTCATAGCATAGGTCGGATTGGTTTCTAACATGGCAGAAATCAAGCTAGATTTACCTGCCCCACTCGGTGCAGATACGATGTAAAGAGTGCCTTTTCCCATGGGTACATTCCAAGTTTGTTTCTATATCGTCTGCTTTAAAGCGGACATATTAAAGATAGCACTGACCGTCAAAAATCTCAGAAGTGATTAAGTTTCAGTCAGAAAAAGGGAGGCGAAGATTAGCATAAGTTGTTTGTTTTGAACAAGCATTCGAAATCAACCATACATTTATCGATCGCTTTGTTATTCAATCCCCTATCTAAAAAACTTGTTCGGATTTTAAGGCAATATCAAAAAAAACACCTAGCATTAGAAGGGAAAGTTGTTGATGTGTTTGACAACGATGTTAGAGCGCAGGGGCTCTATCACACAAGGAGTTAGGTGTTGTTAAGGAAAATTTATGGGTTGTTAATACTTACTGTTTCAATGACGGTTGGTGCAAATGGAGACGCAACTAGTGAGGCTCCCGTTGGTACATCTGTTTGTGATGAAGCATCAACGGAATGTATTGAAAAGCAAGACGCAAACGCGGCTTTAAAAGAGTCAAACCAAGAGTATTATCAGTATTTGGTCGATCAATTTAGCCAAGTATTGCCTAGCGATATTGATGGTTTAGCTGCGGTGGTGAAAGAGCCCAGTAATAGCCTGTTTCACTACTGGTACCTTAACGACAACCTTGCTTTCAACCAATATACCTATGATTACATTAGCGCGCGTGTCACGCCCAGCCACTTACCGGGTGTGGTGCAGTTATCGGCAGGAAAAAGCTTTAACCATGCATATTTGCAAGTACTGTCTGGTGTTAGTTTTGGCTTAAGCCAACAAACAAAGCAGCAGTTGGCGGAGCAGCAAAAAGAGTTGGAGACACTTGCCAGTGATCTTGTTGATGTTTACGAATACGCGTTCAATCCCATTACTCCTGAACAGATAGACAAAGCGCACCGAGCGCTGGAATCTTATAAAATAACCATAGAAACTAAGCTCGACTATGTCGTGGATTTCGTCGTGGCGTACAAATGGAGTGGGCGTTTGGTGCAAGACAAAAGGCCACTGCCATTTATCGGGATTGCCCAAGCAAGCAATCTCAGCCAAATTTTGCCAGATATACCAGCATCTGGAGCTGGGGTGTTACAAAAGCTTGGTTTATATTTGCATTCCTATCGGGTGATTAATGCAATGAATAATGGGTTTCAGCATAACGCTGCTATGCTCAATGCTTCGATAAGCAACGTGCAGTCACCGAGTAAAGAGAGAGGTGGGATAAAAACGTTCAATCCTGTTGATGGGCTTGAATCCGAACGCTACCAGCCAAGATATGATATTGGTGTGGCCCTTGCCGCTATTGCCAATTCACTGGCTAACCGAGAGCGAACATTACGCTTAACACTGCGAATAGCTGCGAGCAAAGATAATATTGGCGAGCAAGATTTGCCCGGTGTCATTACGGGCAAGCTGATATTTATTGATGAGTTAGGGCGTTCGATTGATTTGAATTTACTAACGAAAACAGGCTCGGTCACTATGGATATCGCGTATCAGGGCTATGCTTATTTACCCATTCAAAAAGCCAGTTTGAGCGCGGATGGGCAGTCAGGGTGGTATTTTAGTGATCCCATATGGCAGTCAATCCAACATCAAGGTCAAGATGAAACGGGCTATCAATTTGCCTATCAGCCTGCGTTTCATCTCAGTTGTCATCACCATGATGGTAACTTTGCAAGCCTGACAGGGGTATTAATTGCCAATTCACCTAAAGTCGTCATCACTTTTGATTCAAACAGCGAAGTGCTGGCAAGCCTTTTTGAGCAAACCTCAGGTCAAGGCAAGCTCCAATTCGATGGAGAGTGGATAAAGCATGGCATTGAGCAGCGCAGCTATCGTTATCAAATGGCTGAAGGTACAGAAGGACAAAAGACGCTCATCTTTACTTCTGACAGCCAATTAGCATCGGCTTCACAGGCCAATTCTTTACAAGTCAGCATACCGTCAGAGTTAAAAACGGCCGATGTATTGTTGGTCACTTACCAGTATCCCGCCGCCGAGGGTAATGGAACTTGCCCTGTAGAAAACCAGCTCTAAGCCTATTATTGGTTGAGCTTAGAGCTGAGAATTAAATGTTATTCAATATTTTGGATCTGCTCGCGCATTTGTTCGATAAGCACTTTTAGCTCAACGCCTGAAGCGGTGATATCTGTGCTAATAGATTTAGATGCGAGTGTGTTGGATTCACGGTTAAATTCTTGCATCATAAAATCCATGCGGCGGCCACAAGCGCCACCTTTTTTAAGGATATTATTGGCTTCTTTTACGTGCGAATCGAGGCGATCCAGCTCTTCTGCTACATCGGACTTTTGTGCAAGAAGGATCAGCTCTTGCTCGACGCGAGAGGGTTCCAGTTCCACTTTGGCTTCTTCGAACTTGGAGAATAAACGTTCGCGTTGCCATTCGAGAATTTCAGGCATTCGAGCGCGTACTTTAATGACTTCGGCTGTAATGGCGGATAAGCGCTGCTCAATAAGCGCTTTCATATTATCACCTTCACGGCCACGAGCTTCGATAAACTCACTCACGCCTTCGTCAAACGCGGCCAGTAAATCTTTGTTGATCGCATCCATGTCTTGCTCTGAGGTTTCCATAACCCCTGGCCAATTCATGATTTGAAATGGGTTTAACCTGTTGTCGTCACCTGTCATTGCCATCACTTGTTTGGCGGCGTTGATCACTTGGTTGGCAAGGGTTTCGTTGATGCTAAGCTCCCCTTTAGCTGCAGGATTGGCTTCAAAGCGCAGCGCACATTCTACTTTGCCGCGAGCTAGGCGCTGACGAAAACGTTCCCGTAAGACAGGTTCTAAACCACGAAACTGCTCTGGTAGGCGAAAATAGGTTTCCAAATAACGTTGATTGACGCTGCGAATTTCCCATACCGCAGTTCCCCAATCGCCTTTTACTTCTTTACGAGCATAGGCGGTCATACTATAGATCATCGAATTTTCCTGTTTTAATCATCTGTGAAAATAACGCCAAGCCATAGTAACAGAATATGCATGATTTGGAATCGCACGAAAATAGGATGCTTTTCCAGCACTGCGCTTTCTGCTAGAATCTTGCCCCAATCTGATTCGTCTTCCCCTATCGATAGAGATAGACAACTAAGGTAGATGCTAATGCGTCCAAACGATCGCAAGGCGGACCAAGTTCGCCCTATTAAAATCACTCGTCACTACACGGCTTACGCTGAAGGCTCAGTTCTGGTTGAGTTTGGCAATACAAAAGTACTATGTAATGCGACCGTTGAAGAAAATGTGCCTCGCTGGTTAAAAGGCCAAGGTAAAGGCTGGGTGACGGCTGAATACGGTATGTTACCGCGTTCGACGCACTTGCGCATGCGCCGTGAAGCAGCGAGTGGAAAACAAGGTGGCCGTACCATGGAAATTCAACGTCTGATTGCGCGTAGCTTACGAGCGGTGGTGGACCTTGAGGCAATAGGTGAAATTATGGTCACAGTGGATTGTGATGTCATTCAAGCTGATGGTGGTACGCGTACCGCTTCTATCTCTGGTGCCAGCGTTGCCATGGCCGATGCATTTCAGCATCTAGTGGAGAAAGGCAAGCTGAAAGCAAATCCAATGAAAGGGCATGTAGCTGCTGTGTCTGTCGGTATGCTGGGTCAAGATGTCTTGTGTGACTTAGAGTATGTAGAAGATTCCGCTGCTGATACGGATATGAATGTGGTAATGACAGAAGACGGCCGCATGATTGAGGTTCAAGGCACGGCAGAAGGCGAACCTTTCAGCCATGATGACTTGATGAAGTTGCTTGAGTCGGCCAAAACGGGGATTTGCGATATTGTCGCGGCGCAAAAAGCGGCGTTAGAACAGTGATTTTTAAATAGCTTCCAATTGAGGAAGCTATTTTTTTATCTTTTGAAATTTTAGGCAGTAATAAGTAGAGAGTGAGTGATGAAAGCATACCAGCGTGAATTTATTGAGTTTGCATTAGAGAAGCAAGTACTGAAATTTGGTGAATTTACTTTAAAGTCTGGCCGTAAGAGCCCCTATTTCTTTAACGCTGGTCTTTTTAATACCGGTCGCGATCTGGCTCGTTTAGGTCGTTTTTATGCCGCCGCTCTGGCAGATTCTGGGATTGAGTTTGATGTGCTATTTGGACCTGCCTATAAAGGTATCCCTATTGCGACCACAACCGCGGTGGCATTAGCAGATCACCATCATATTGACACGCCATACTGTTTTAACCGTAAAGAAGCCAAAGCTCACGGTGAGGGTGGTAATCTGGTCGGCAGCGATTTACAAGGGCGCATCATGCTGGTGGACGATGTGATTACCGCTGGCACTGCGATTCGAGAATCTATGACGCTTATCCAATCTAATGGTGCGCAGTTAGCTGGTGTTCTGGTTGCAATCGATCGCCAAGAAAAAGGTAAAGGTGAGCTGTCTGCCATTCAGGAAGTAGAGCGTGACTTTGGGTGTGCGGTGATTTCTATCGTCAGTTTAGGTGATTTAATTAGTTATCTAGAAGAACAAGGTGATGCGACCGAACATTTAGCCGCGGTCAAAGCTTATCGAGCTGAATACGGTATCTAAAGAGTGACCGTCATCCTGTAAGCCAAAGGGCTGACTTGTGAGTCAGCCCTTTGCTTTTATTTGGCTAGCTAATTTGAATTGTCGTAAATTGCGCTGCCGTCTCGCTGAGTTTTTAGCAATGACAGATTCCACATATATTGTTCAGGGCGGGGCCTTACGAGATCTTCGATTGCTTGATTCATGGCTCTCGCGTCTGCTTCTTCATCACCAGTTGGAAAGTTTTCTAACGCAGGCAGAATATGCACTTCATACTTACCTGTCTTATCGTTATACGCGGGTAAAACAGGGACCACTTTAGCTTTGGATAAGCGAGCCATTTTACCAAAGCCTTTCAGTGTGGCTTTTTCGGTACCAAAAAAGGGAACAAAGACGGAATTTTCGGCGCCAAAATCTTCATCAGGTAGCCAGTATCCAAGATAACCGTCTTTAATTGAACGTACAAAGGGCTTGACCCCTGCCTCTCTGGCAAAAATACGCCCACCATATTGCATGCGTTGTACTTGCATTAACCAATCGCCAATTGGGTTGCGCTGGGGCTTCATTATCGTGGTGACTTTGTAGCCTCTGGCCGCCAGCATGACTGCTGGGTAGTCAACGGCCCAAGCGTGGGGAGCTAAGATAATGACTTTTTCACCAGCATCGAGTAGAGGGAGAATATTTTCTTCTCCGATCATGATGCCGCGATTTTGGTTGTGCTCGGTTGAGCGAATCAAAAACTCCGAATAAGCAAAGAGATACTGAGCGGCTTTGACAAAGGTCTCTTCCAATATGTGCTGACGTTCTGAGTCAGACTTTTCAGGGAAACAATAGGCCAAATTGACACGGGCACGGCGAACCACTCGGCCATTCTTTCTGACAATAAATACCGATAACTTACGTGCCAATGCGTCACGCCAACGAAAGGGAACAAAGGCGATTAAAGCGGCAAATGCTATGCCGAACCATGTGCCCCAATGCTTGGGGTGTAAAAAGGCCCACTCAAATCTTGGATTGTGCAGGTGCTTTTCGATGTTATTTTTGTCTGTGTTGCTCATTGAAACTTATTGATATCTTGAGTTGGTGAGTGAGTGATCCGGTAAAGACTTAAAGCGCTTGTGTAACCACATCCACTGCTCTGGAGCACGCATGATAATTTCTTCGACAAACTTATTCATGTAAGCGGCGGCTGCATCTTCATCCTTATGTGGAAAGTCTTGTTCAATCGATTTATCGGCAATAATTTCGTATTTTCCTTGTTGGTTGCGAAAGCCAGAACCTAGCACTATCGCACTTTTACTGGTAGAGGCAAGGATTCTGGTTCCCGTGGTTGTACAGGCTTGTTTGACGGCAAAGAAGGGGACAAATACCGATTTGTTGTGCCCATAGTCTTGGTCAGGTAAGTAAAACAGTCTATGACCTTGGCGCAGTACGCGAATCATCTGTTTTAAATCGCGGCGATAAATTAATTGGTTTCCGTTGCGAGTACGGCCTCGATATTGAATGAATTCATAGGCCGGGTTGCTATGTGGCCGATAGGCGCCATAACCAGGAAGACCTAATACGGCGAAAGCTCGGGCTGTGATTTCAAGGTTGAGCGCGTGCACGCAGCAAAGCAGCACCCCCTTTCCGGCATCTTGGTGCTTGTGTAATTCATCGATATCTTTGGCAATGAGAATGCGTTTAAAGCGCCATGTTGGCCAAAACCAAGTGATTCCAGTCTCAATCAAAGCCATGCCGGTATTTTTGAAGTTTTCCGCTACCATATCATCGATTTCTTTCGTGGACATGTTGGGAAAAGCTAGTTCAAGATTACGTTTGGCAATTTTTGCTCGCGACTTGCCTATTTTGAGGCCAAAGGAGCCAATGCCGCGACCGACTTTCAAAAGCAAGGCATAGGGTAGCAAGTTAACGATAAGAGCCAGTAAACCAAATCCAAACCATACGCCCCAATATTTTGGATGAAGTAGGCTTAAACAAAACTCTGGTTTATCAAGGGTGTTTTTTTTACTCATGGTACGAACTACTTAATTTGTGCGCTCAGTAAAGCCCAATATTGTTCAAAATTAGCCGTTGGCTGGTATTTAAAATCTGAGCGGACAAAGCGATTTAAACTACCTTCAACCTGACCCAACAACTGCGCAGCTAGGGTAGATTCATCGACAGGAAACGCTTTTCCTTCTCTTAGTTGACGCTCACGTAGTATTTGGCGAATTGAGGTTTCAATGCGTTCAAATAACTGATTGATGCGTTCCCGCAAGCGCTCATTTTCAAACATTAAAGCATGGCCAGATAAAATGCGTGTTAAGCCTGGGTTACGCTCAGCAAAGGCCAAAATAAGCTGTAAAACCAAGCGAATACGTGTGAGGGTGTCTTTCTCCTCGTCTAGAATGCGATTGATGCGTGACATCAAAGATTCTTCAATAAACTCGATCAGGCCTTCAAACATGCGTGCTTTGCTTGGGAAGTGTCGATACAAAGCTGCTTCAGATACACCAACATGCTTGGCGAGCTTGGCCGTTGTAATCCGAGAGGCTCCATCGTGAGACTCTAGCATCTGCGCCAGTGCTTGTAGTATTTCTTCGCGGCGGTTGCTTTTTTTTGTTCCGGCCATGAATGAGTTCCTTTTCCCACTGTTAGTGCCCATTAACACAGGCATTTGCCCAGACTAGCAAGCTAGGGTGGGCTGAATAGACGACTTTCTGAATGTTAGATTAAGCTCTGTTTCTCGCCTCTTTGGCACGAGTCATTTTGCTTGAACAGCAGTAGTGAGATAACAGATTTAGTGGCTCAATTGTTTAATTTTTCCGCAATGCACATTAATATTTGCTGCGCAATTTTTTCTTTTGAAGCGAGAGTAAGTGACTGCTCACCCTCTTTCCAGTATAGAGTAACTGCATTGTTGTTGCTGTTAAAGCCTTGGCCCGCTATTGAGACATCATTGGCACAAATCATATCCAAATTTTTCTTGTTCAGTTTACTGCGTGCGTAATGGGCGACATCTTGTGTTTCTGCAGCGAAGCCAACTGTGAAGGGTCGATTGTCAGTCATATTGGCAACTGAGGCGACGATGTCTGGGTTTTTGACCATGGTGATCGTCATATTGTCGGTGCCCTCTTTTTTCTTAATTTTTTGCTCAGCAATCGTTTCAGGTCGATAGTCCGCCACTGCTGCGCAACTGATAAAAATATCATGGTTGGCGGCGTGCTGCATAACAGTATTATGCATCTCTTGTGCACTCACGACGTCAATTCGGTTGGTGCATTGAGGTGTATCGAGTGAAACTGGCCCAGCCACCAAGTTGACTGAAGCGCCTAGCTGCGCTGCTGCTTGTGCTAAAGCAAAGCCCATTTTTCCTGAACTCTGGTTGGAAATGTAACGCACAGGGTCGATGGGTTCTCGCGTCGGACCTGCCGTAATGAGGACAGATAGCCCTTTAAGAGGCTTTTCTGCCCAAAATTGTTCGCAAAACTCGACCAGTTGTAGGGGTTCTAGCATACGACCTGGCCCGATATCACCACATGCTTGCTCCCCAGAAGCGGGCCCCCAAATGTGCAAACCTCGTCTTTCAAGCGTGGCGATATTGTCTTGAGTGGCCTGATTGCGATACATTTGCTGATTCATAGCGGGAGAGACGGCAATGGGCGCATCGGTTGCCAATACCAAGGTGGTGAGAAGATCATTTCCCATGCCCGAAGCAATGCGGGCAATCAGGTCGGCAGTTGCCGGCGCGAGCAGCACTAAATCGGCCCATTTTGCTAATTCAATATGGCCCATTGATGCTTCGGCGGCCGGATCGAGAAGGCTGTCTGATACGGGTCTACCAGACACGGCTTGCATTGTTAGAGGGGTGATAAATTCTTTGGCAGCTTTGGTCATAACAACCTGAACCTGTGCGCCTCGCTCCATCAGTCGGCGAGTCAAGTCGGCACATTTATAAGCCGCAATACCACCACCGATGCCAAGTAGGATCTTTTTGCCTGCGAGTGTTTGCATGATGATCATCCTTAAAAAATTCTGTGGCAAGATTACCACGCAGCAGATTGAGACTCTAGAAATGGTGTCGTAAGTTTTCAATGCCACCATACTTGGACTGCTTATTTATATACCTATTATTTACTGAAAATCTTTCACTTGCTCTAAGACAGCGTTGACTAGTGTGATTCAGTGCATAGCAATCGTTATGCTAGTGAGGCTTTCTTCAAATTTTGGGTTGAGTTATGTTTCTGCCTCCTGAATCTATGCCAAGGGAAAAGTTGCTCTCGCGAGGAGCCCAGTCGTTGACCGATGCGGAGTTACTAGCGATTTTTTTGCGTACAGGCACTAAGGGTATGAATGTATTGCAATTGGCCGATACACTGCTTAAAGAAATGGGTTCACTGCGGCGCTTGTTTTCCGCCAGTAAAGTAGAGCTTTGCCAATATAAAGGACTGGGCGAGGCGAAATATGTACAATTACAAGCCGCATTGGAAATGACGCAGCGCCATCTTCATGAAACTTTAGTGCGTGGTGAGGCATTAACCAGCCCAGAGCAAACCAAGCTTTATTTGGTCAGTCGATTGCGTGACAGAACGCGCGAGGCCTTTTATATTCTCTTTTTGGATAATCAGCATAGGGTGATTAAGGGCGAAATCTTGTTCGAAGGCACTATCGATAGCGCATCGGTTTATCCCAGAGAAGTGGTTAAGCGCGCGCTTGATCACAATGCGGCTGCTTTAATATTGGCCCACAATCATCCCTCAGGTGTGGCAGAACCGAGTCAAGCCGATCGTCGAATCACCCGTCGTATTGGGGATGCACTGGCTCTAGTCGATATTCGTATCCTTGATCATTTCGTCGTTGGGGATGGAGAGGTGGTTTCCTTTGCAGAACGTGGATGGATTTAAATCACATTACTTGTTGTGAGTTGCGTGAATTCTGCTACAATCCCCCGACATTTTTTGAACTATTATCAGCTCTGCCTAAAAAAGATCACGAAAACCTTGAAAAAGGATCTGTTCGGGTCTTGAGCAATGCTAGTCAAGTTAGTATAATGCGCGACCTTTGATAGCCTTGTATGGGTTTCCATAGCGGTATAAGACCTCTAAATTCTTCTACGAGAAATAGAGAGGTTCGGCCACCAAGGTTGATATCGAGCTGAAACGATTTTGGAGAAGACATTCATGTCACGAGTATGCCAAGTAACTGGTAAGCGTCCAGTAACGGGTAACAACCGTTCACACGCACGTAATGCTACTAAGCGTCGTTTTCTGCCGAACCTACAAACTCATCGTTTCTGGGTAGAGAGCGAAAAACGTTTTGTTAAACTACGTCTATCTGCTAAAGGTATGCGTATCATCGACAAGAAGGGCATTGATGCTGTTCTTGCTGACATTCGCGCAAACGGCGAAAACGTTTAAGAGGAAATAGGCAATGGCAAAGAAAGGCGTACGTGAGAAAATCCGTCTAGTATCTTCTGCAGGTACTGGTCACTTCTACACTACTGATAAGAACAAGCGTAATATGCCAGGCAAATTTGAGATCAAAAAGTTTGATCCAGTTGTTCGCCAGCACGTTATGTACAAAGAAGCGAAAATTAAGTAATTGATTTCTCTTCTAGACTTTCTCAACGGAAGTTCATACTAGAAACCCAGCATCATTGCTGGGTTTTTTGTTTTCCAAAGATAGTTCTATCCTAGTTTGGATGGCTTTTCTCAACACAGCGTTTCAGTCAAGGTGCACTGAGTCGTCATTTCCCTGCTAATGGTTTTCTGCTACCTTTTGATACAGTTACTTAACTGGAAAAACAACTGATGCGTGTTTCTACATCGAGGCGTCGCCGCTGGAATAACATCATGATTTTAGGCATCATTGCCTTTATTGTGATTCTTAATCTGCCAACGGTCATTAAAACCTATCTAATAAAGGACAACTTGGTCGCTGCGAGTGGCGATTACCCTTATCTACTGGACCCAACCTCTGAATTGCGTGCCTTGTACTTTTCGGACTGGTCTTTGGAAAATCAGAATGGGCAATGGAGTATGGCTAAGCCAGGAAGCGTTTCAGCATCTGAGTTGGCTCAGCGCTGGAGTGGATTGGTCGGTACCGCAGTCGATGGGCAAACATTTGATAGTTTAAAATCTCAACTAGGTTCACCAAGTACGATAGAAGTTTGGTATCACGATCAGGAAGAGCCACAAAGGATCACCTTCTATCAAACGCCACAATTTTGGTTGCTAAAAAATTGGCAAGAGCAGTGGATCGCCATTTCAGTTGCACCGGAATATTTGCTACCTTAGTCGATTCTATTTAATACCTATAAGAACCCTATGCCTGAATTACCTGAAGTTGAAGTGAGTCGCCTTGGCATCACCCCACACTTGATTGGACAAACGGTTGCAAAACTGACTTTTCGCACGCCTAAGTTACGTTGGGATATTCCCCATGAATTAAAGAAGATGG
Organism: Vibrio zhanjiangensis; assembly: GCF_030161235.1. Lineage (GTDB taxonomy): Bacteria > Pseudomonadota > Gammaproteobacteria > Enterobacterales > Vibrionaceae > Vibrio > Vibrio zhanjiangensis. Next base: position 62,428 of record NZ_BSPW01000108.1, read on the forward strand.
AAGGTCAGATAATCCGCAATATTTCACGCCGGGCTAAGTACTTACTGATTGAAACTAATGTGGGAAGTGCGATTGTTCATTTGGGGATGTCTGGCTCACTACGTGTATTGGATGCAGACATCGCGCCGGCAAAGCATGATCATGTCGACTTGAAGCTAACCAATGGCAAAGTCCTACGCTACAACGATCCAAGACGTTTTGGTGCTTGGCTGTGGACGGAAAATGGAGAGCATCAGGCGCTGCTCAATATGGGACCTGAGCCGTTGACCAAAGACTTTGATGCACAATACCTTTTTGCCAAGGCAGATAAAAAACGGCTAGCAGTAAAGCAGTTTATTATGGACAACAAGGTAGTGGTGGGCGTTGGCAATATATACGCCAATGAATCCTTGTTTAGTGCTCGAATTCATCCTTGCCGCGCGGCAGGATCACTGACTGAGGATGAATGGGTAAGGCTAGTCAAAGAAATTAAACAAGTTCTTGAGACGGCGATAGAGCAAGGTGGGACAACACTAAAAGATTTTGCACAAGCGGATGGCAAACCAGGATATTTTGCTCAAGAGCTTAGGGTATATGGCCGTTCAGGTGAGCCTTGTCCGAGTTGTAGTGGAGCAATTCAAGAGCAGAAAATTGGTCAGCGTAATACGTTTTTCTGTGGTGCATGCCAGAATTGATGTCAGCGGCATACGCCGCTGAATTTATATATGCGCTTTATTTTTTAGCGCATTGGCGACCACTTCGGGGACAAAGTTTGTGACATCACCACCATGAATCGCAACTTCTCTCACTATGGTTGATGAGATAAACGCATGCTCTTCTGCTGGGGTGAGAAACACGCTTTCAAGTCCAGGCATTAATCTTCGATACATATTGGTTAGACCAAATTCATACTCAAAGTCGACAGTGGTGCGCAAACCGCGGATAAGAACGTTCGCGTTTTCTTGTTTGGCAAAATCAACCATCAATCCAGAAAATCCTTTGGAGCAGACGTTGTCTAAGTGTTTGGTTACTTGTTGGGTAAAGGCGACGCGTTCATCCAGTGTAAACATGGTGTTCTTACTTGGACTTGCCGCAACGGCTATGGTGACGTGGTCAAACATATCAGCCGCTCTTTCTATCAGATCTAGGTGGCCGTTAGTGATAGGATCAAAGGTTCCCGGATATATGACTCGGGAAAGACGTTTTTTGGTCACTGTTATGTACTCAGTCGATTGGTTTATCTCGCTTAATGGTAACAAAAAGGCTCACATTTACCCAACTTAGCCGTTATGATTGAGACAAAAGTTCAAGTGCTGGAAATGTAATGAAAAAAATACTCGTTGTCCGCAATGATAAAATCGGCGACTTTATGCTGGCTTGGCCAAGTTTTGCCATGCTCAAAAGCTCTCTGCCTGATTGTCAGATAACGGCGCTAGTTCCCAACTATACAGTGGCTCTTGCCAAACTTTGCCCTTGGATTGATGAGGTTCTGGTTGATCCGACAAGCAAAGGTTCCAAGCAAGCCCAGTCAGCTTTGGTCGAGATACTAAGGTCTGAGCGCTTTGATGCGTCTATCAACCTATTTTCGACAACCTATAATGCCAAATTAGTTTGGCGAGCAAAGATTCCCTATCGCTTAGCCCCAGCGACTAAACTGGCGCAGATTTTCTACAATAAGCGGATTAAACAAAAACGCTCACAATCGGCTAAGCCTGAATATGAATACAATCTTGATTTGATAAGAGCTTTTTTGACCGACCTCGGTAAAGAAGTCGTTGAACCTAAGGCACCTTATTTGGTTTTTCCACTTGAAGATGTTGAGAGTCAAAAGCAAAAACTGGCGCAGCAGCTTGAGTTAAATCCAGATAAACCTTGGCTTTTTGTTCACGCAGGTAGTGGTGGCTCGGCAAACAATCTTTCATTGACTCAATACTCCCAGCTAATCTGCGCTGTACCTCAAGAGTTCGAAGTGATATTAACCGCAGGCCCAGGAGAGGAACAAAAAGCAGCAGAGCTGCATGGCTTAGTCAAAGCCCAAGGTAGACCTTCAGTGGTTTATGACAAAAACCAAGGTTTAATCGACTTTGCTCTTGCCATTGCGTGCGCTGATTTGTTTGTCGCAGGTTCTACTGGGCCCTTGCATATTGCTGCCGCTATTGATGTGCCAACGGTGGGCTTTTTCCCTAGCAAGCGCTCAGCAACGCCACTGCGCTGGAAGCCGATTAATTCCCCACACAACCATATTGCGTTTTGTCCGCCCCAAGCGGATGATAAAGTCAGTCAAGAAGATATGGCCAGAATTGATATCAGTTCAGTACTTGACGACTTACTGCCATGGATAGAAAGCAAATTAAAATAAACCCCAAAAGCGAGGTAAAATCGCTTTTTGGGGTGTGATTTAAGGGAACTTAAAAATTTAAAACGAGTTTGGCATCTTGTCTGTTTCAGTCCGAATCCAAAGATCGGCATATTTAACAAAGGTCGAATGCGCCGATAGTAAAGAAAGCAGCAAGCCTTGTTTGCCGTCAAGAAACCCCGCTTTTATCACATACATTTTCAAAAAGCAGCCAAGGGCGTGCAAGATGCCTTGTAAAATGCTGCTGCTTTTACCTTTTTTCTCTCTTTGCTCGGCCCACGCTTTGGCATATCCTGCCGATTTAACCAGATAGTGATTCATGTCGTTATAGGTGAAATGGATCAGATCGCCTTTTAGCGTTTCCACTTTCATTGTTTTGGATACTTCGACTTTCTCATGCACTAGTGCATCATTGTACTGCGTCAGTTTAGTGGGGTATAAGCGTAGCACCTTGTCTGGATACCAGCCACAATGGCGAATATAGCGACCAAACACCCAACTGAGCCGTGCAGTTTGGTATATGGTGTTAGGTTGGTTAGCACTTACTGCGTTTATAACGCTGTCTTTTAGTTCAGGTGTAACGCGCTCATCGGCATCAAGCCATAAAACATAATCAGACTCGACGTAAGACTGTGCAAGTTGACGCTGCGGCCCAAAACCAGGCCAATCGGCATTAACAAAAAATTTATCGGTGAAGCTGCGGGCAATCGCTTCGGTATTATCTGTGCTACCGGAGTCTAGCACCACAATTTCGTCAACCCAGCTATGTACGGTTTCTAAGCAGGCTTTTAGATGCTGCGCTTCATTTTTCACGATCAAGGCGACCGCAATACTCGGTTTACTCACACGGGTACCTCATCAATTTGTGTTTATGCTTTGGGAGTGTTGATTGGACAGATCAAGCTCCTTGGTAACGGTATCAAACATGTCGATGACTTGCCGTGGTTTGATACGCTGCATCGCATTTTTATCCTTAACTCGAGCTCGCCAGTTTAACTCATTTGCTGATTTTCCTGTCTCAACCAAGATGGCATCTTCATAGGCTGAAACCACGTACTGACGATATTGATAAGGCCCAGTTCGCTCTGGGTTATGGTGAGCATAGAGGCCGATCACTGGGGTATTCACCGCATTGGCCATATGCGCAGGCCCAGTGTCAGGAGCTATGAGCAGATCTGCAAGGTCAATCAGAGCAAGCATTTGTTTGAGTGAGCTTTTACCCACTTGATTGTTGAGCTTACATTCTGTGTTGTTCTCAATCTCAGCGGCTAAATCCGTTTCTACTTGAGCAGGGCTGCCCGCTAAAATCACTTGCCAACCTTGCAGATTAACATGCTCGATCAAAGCTAAGTAACCTTGCAGCGTCCAATTTTTATATGTCTTACTTGCCGCAGGAACCAGAACTAAGTTTCTTTTTTCACTCGAAAGTTGGTTTTCTGCCCAACTTTTATCTTGGTCTGAATAAGTGAGTGACCAAGAAGGTGTCATATCTTGAATGCCAAGTGTGTGACCAAATGCCAACAATCCATCAAGGACATGCATTGAGTCTGGAGATGGGACTTTAACGTTAGTAAATAAGCTTTGAAAGTCTTGACTTCTTAGCTTGTCAAAGCCGAGTTTATACGTGGCCTTAATTCCCAGTGTCGCAAGACTGGCTCTAAAGGCATATTGCATGTGCAAGAGAGCATCAAACTTACGCCCTTTTAATGCCTGCCATAGTTTCTGATACTCCCGCCAGCCGCTCTTTTTATCAAATACGATAACTTCTATATCTTTTATTCCTTCAAGTAACTTGGCTTCAAGCTTACCGGTAATCCAGACAATGTGGGTTTGAGGCCAGTGTCTCTGAATCGCCTGCACCGCGGCAATGGTATTACAGACATCACCAATAGCGGACAAACGCAGAATACACAGAGATTCAGGGGGAGATGAAAAAAGGCTCATAGGGTTTTCTTATCACTAGCAGTGTTGAAGATTATGCAGAGCCATTCAATAAATGTAAAATACCAGTCAGCATTTATTACGAGAAAACCAGTCATGAAAGCGTTGCAGTTTGATAATCAGACTATTTGGTATGATGAGACTTTGCTTAAAGACGATCCTAAGCAGATTTTTAATGCCAAATTTTGGCAACAACAAGATAGGGTCATCGGCAGTGCACAGGGTCGAGGCACGACTTGGTTTGTGCAAACTCAAACGGTGCAAGCGGCGCTGAGGCATTATCGCCGTGGTGGTCTGTTTGGCAAGCTAATTGCCGATAGTTACTGGTTTTCAGGTTGGGAAAAAACCCGAAGTTATCAGGAGTATGATTTACTCAATACTTTAATTGAAGCAGGTGTAAATGTGCCAAGGCCTCTTGCTGCACGGGCGATTCGCTGTGGGATGACCTATAAAGCAGATCTTCTCAGTGAAAAAATCCTAAATGCCCGAGATTTGGTGTCTATCTTGATTGATGGCCCATTAGCTGAAGAAATGTATCGTAAAATTGGTCAAGAGATCGTTAAAATGCATAATGCTCAGGTCAATCATACAGATCTTAATATTCACAATATCCTGATAGATGATAGTGACAAAGTATGGATAATTGACTTTGATAAATGCTGTCAGCAATCGGGATATGCATGGAAGCAGAGCAATCTTGACAGGTTAAAGCGCTCATTCGAAAAAGAATTGGTGAAAAGAAAGATCCATTGGTCTGGTTCTGAATGGTCAGCTATCACAGCCGATTTTAAGATTTATTGATACCTCGCCGAGAGGTTCGCTGAAGATTATAATATGTTATTAATTTATAAAATGTAGTTTTAAAGCCGATGCAATATAAAGTAACACTCGCTCCATCTGGAGTTCATTATAGTAGTGAAGATAATTTGCTCGATGACGCCTTAGCAAAAAATTTGATGTTGGAGCATAGTTGCAAAAACGGCGATTGCGGGGTGTGTGAGGCGAGTGTATTGTCGGGGCAGGTATTAGACCAGAATGGTTGTGTCGTGACAGCTGGGACTATACTGACATGTCAATCTAAACCTTTGTCTGATGTGACTCTTGAGGCCGAATTTTTTCCAGAATTAGCTGAAATAAAGCAGCAAACGCTGCCGTGCAAAGTTTCGAGTATCAGCTATCCGACTAAAGATATCGCCGTTCTTAAATTGCGCTTTCCTCCCACAGCGAAATTTGAATTTATCGCGGGTCAGTATTTGGACTTGATGTATAAAGGTATCAAGCGTAGTTACTCAATTGCTTCTTCGATGTCTACTAGTCACGAAGTTGAGCTCCACATCCGAAATGTACCTCAAGGTAAAATGTCTGAGCATATTTTTTCCGGTATTAAAGATAATCAATTGATGAGAATTGAAGGGCCTAAAGGTACTTTTTTCACAAGATCTTCTGATAGAAAGCTCGTGTTTCTCGCAACTGGCACAGGAATTGCTCCTGTAAAAGCCATGATTGAACGGTTAGTTGAAAGTGGGGACACAAGAAAAGTCATGGTTTACTGGGGTATGAGAACTCCCAGTGAACTCTATTGTAAAGATTTGGAAAATCTTATTGATAAATTGAGTGATGCATTATTTATTCCTGTGTTATCTCAATCTGCTGATTGGAAAGGGCGGAAAGGGTATGTGCAAAATGCGGCGATTGAAGATATAAAAGATCTTGATAATTGTGATGTATACGCGTGTGGGTCTGTTGCGATGATTGAATCAGCGAGAGAGCTATTTTCTAAACATAATTTGTCTAAGCAGCATTTTTATTCAGATGCATTTACTCCCGCAAAGTAAGGTAAGTTGGAGCCATATCAATGAAAGCGGTAATACTAGCAGGTGGCTTAGGTACGCGCCTAAGTGAAGAAACTTCTCTAAAACCCAAACCAATGGTGGAGATAGGAGGGAAGCCAATTCTCTGGCATATCATGAAGCAGTATTCAGCACACGGCATTCATGACTTTATCATTTGCTGTGGTTACAAAGGATATGTAATAAAAGAGTATTTTGCAAATTACTTCCTTCATATGTCAGATGTGACCTTTGACATGAAAAACAATGAAATGAAGGTCCATCGTAAGCGAGCAGAACCTTGGACAGTCACTTTGGTCGATACAGGAGATAACTCAATGACTGGTGGCCGGCTGGGTCGAGTCACTGATTATTTAAAAGACGAAGAAGCATTTTGCTTTACTTATGGGGATGGTGTGGGTGATATAGATATTACTGCAACAATTGAATACCATAAGTCGCATGGTAAAAAGGCAACATTGACGGCAACTTATCCTCCTGGGCGCTTTGGTGCCTTAGATATACAGTCAGGTCAGGTTATGAGTTTCAAGGAAAAACCCAAAGGAGACGGAGCCATGATAAATGGTGGATTTTTCGTTCTGTCACCACAGGTTCTTGACTACATAAATGGTGATGATTGCGTTTGGGAGCAATACCCTCTGAATCAATTGGCACTGGATGGGGAGTTGATGGCATTTGAGCATCACGGTTTTTGGCAACCTATGGATACGCTGCGTGATAAGGTTTATCTTGATAAGTTATGGCAATCTGGTGAAGCACCTTGGAAAGTTTGGGAGTAATTAATGAACCCTAAGTTTTGGTCGGGAAAGCGAGTGTTTCTTACAGGGCATACTGGTTTTAAAGGAAGTTGGTTATCTTTATGGCTCCAAGAAATGGGCGCAGTAGTTAAAGGTTATTCACTTTCTGTACCTACTACCCCAAGCTTGTTTGAAGAAGCCAACGTTAGTCAACGAATGACGTCAGAAGAAGGGGATATTCGAGACTTCGCCCGTCTTCGCCAATCAATTCACGACTTTCAACCAGAAATTGTCTTTCATATGGCTGCACAACCTTTAGTGCGGTTGTCGTATGATGAACCAATAGACACATACTCAACAAATGTAATGGGTACTGTCTATCTGCTTGAAGCGATTAAGCAAGTCGGTGGAGTTAAGGCCATTGTGAATGTGACATCTGACAAATGTTATGAAAATCGAGAATGGGTCTGGGGTTATCGAGAAAACGACCCTATGGGGGGATATGACCCTTATAGTAACAGTAAAGGCTGCGCTGAGTTAGTGGCTTCGTCTTATCGCCAATCTTTCTTCAATGCAGATAGATACCAAGAGCACGGTTGTGCTTTAGCCTCTGTTCGAGCGGGGAATGTTATTGGAGGAGGAGATTGGGCGGCCGACAGGCTTATTCCTGATTTACTGAAAGCATTTGGTGAAGAGAATAGTGTCGAAATCCGAAACCCCCATGCCACTCGCCCTTGGCAACATGTGCTAGAACCACTTTCGGGATATCTACTGATTGCAGAAAAGTTATACCTTGATGGCCCCAACTTTGCCGAAGGATGGAATTTCGGACCGAAAGATGACGATGCATGGCCAGTTGAAAAAATAGTCAGCCAAGTTGCGCAATTATGGGGTGATGGGGCACGGTGGTCTTTGAGTAAAGACATCCATCCTCACGAAGCGCACTACCTCAAGTTGGATTGCTCAAAGGCGAGGATGCGTTTAAGTTGGACGCCCATTTGGAATTTAGAAACGACCTTAGCTAAGATCGTTAACTGGCATAAAGCTTGGCTTAATGATGAAGATATTAGGTCACATACAATAGATGAAATAAATCAATACATGGCCTCTAGGTTGGGTAATAGGTAATGTCGAAAGAGCAAATAAGAGCTAAGATTGCTGAGCTTGTTGAGCAATATGCTGAGTTAGAGTATGCACCAAAAAACTTTGTTGGCGGAGAAAGTGTTGTGCCTCCTTCGGGCAAAGTACTTGGCGCAAAAGAACTACAATTTATGGTGGAAGCGTCTTTAGATGGTTGGTTGACGACTGGTCGATTTAACGATGCTTTTGAAAAGCGTTTGGCTGAGTATTTAGGTGTTCCTTATGTTTTGACAACAACATCCGGATCTTCTGCGAACCTTCTTGCGCTTACCGCGCTTACGTCTCCTAAACTTGGCAAACGTCAATTAAAACCAGGTGATGAAGTTATTACTGTTGCTGCTGGTTTTCCAACGACTGTCAACCCAACGATTCAAAATGGATTAATTCCCGTATTTGTTGATGTTGATATTCCAACATATCAAATTAAGCCTGAAATGATAGAGGCAGCTGTTTCTGACAAAACTAAAGCTATCATGGTTGCTCACACACTCGGAAATACGTTTGATCTCAAAGAAGCACGACGTGTTGCTGATAAATATAATCTATGGCTTATTGAAGATTGTTGTGATGCGCTAGGGTCAACTTATGATGGCAAAATGGTTGGAAGCATCGGCGATATCGCGACAGTAAGTTTTTATCCTGCCCATCATATTACTATGGGAGAAGGTGGGGCTGTATTTACTAAACACAGTGAGCTGCGCAAGCTAGTTGAGTCATTTCGTGACTGGGGTCGTGATTGCTATTGTCCACCAGGTTGCGACAACACCTGTGGTAAACGCTTTGATCAGAAGTTGGGTTCATTACCAGAAGGCTATGATCACAAATACACGTATTCCCATTTAGGTTATAACCTCAAGATTACCGATATGCAGGCAGCGTGTGGTCTTGCGCAAATGGATAGAGTTGAAGAGTTAGTTCAAAAACGCAAAGATAACTATGTCTATCTGCTAGAGGGTTTAGCTTCTTGCGAGGAATTCATCATCTTGCCAGAGGCCACGCCAAACAGTGACCCTTCATGGTTTGGCTTCCCAATTACTTTGCGGGAAGAAGCGGGTATTGAACGTGTTGACCTTCTCAAATTTATGGACCAATACCGTATTGGCACGCGTCTTCTCTTTGCTGGTAATTTGACTCGGCAGCCGTATTTTGAGGGTGTTGACTATAGAGTCGTTGGCGATCTCACGAATACCGACCTCATTATGAACAATACATTCTGGATTGGTGTTTACCCCGGACTAGGTCAAGAGCATTTAGATTTCATTATTGAAAAGTTTGAAGAGTTCTTTGGTGTTAGTTTCTAAATAAACCTCACGAGTATTGGAAAGCCAATGAGAAAGCATTGGCTTGTTTGATGTATGAATATATCTGAATTGGACATTGCTGGTTGTTATTTGATTGACTTACCCAAGTTTGAAGATCATAGGGGTGAGTTTATTAAAACATATCACCCAAACCACTTCGAAGGTACGTTACTATCCGATTTTGACCTTCAAGAAGAGTTTTATTCTGTTTCCAATAAAAATGTTCTTAGAGGCCTTCATTTTCAAGAACCACCGGCGGCACATAACAAGCTAGTGACATGTTTAGAAGGCGAGGTGATGGATTTTTTTGTTGATATTAGGAGCTCGTCACCAACTTATGGCAGGTTGACTAAGGTGCAGCTTAATTCAAATCAGCCCCAGCTACTTTATTTACCAAAAGGAATTGCTCACGGTTTTTTAACTTGTTCACAGCGAGCTACTCTACTTTATAAAACGGATCATGTTTATGCACCGGAGCTAGATAAGGGCATACACTGGTCAAGTGTGGGGTTGGATATTGACTCTAGCGAATTAGTGATTTCTGAACGTGATCAGGCATTTCCATCATTAAGCGATTATAAGAGCCCATTCTAGTGAAGATATTAATGACTGGTGGCACAGGTTTTATTGGTAGCCAATTTATTAAGCAATTCCAATCGGACTACAAAATCCATGCTCTTGTTAGGGATGTGAATGCGGGCGTTGGCGATGCGGTGAAAAGTTATGTTTATGATGGTTCTATCGAATCAATTAAGGTCGCTCTTAATGATGTTGATATTGTACTTCATCTAGCAACCTATTATACCGCAGTTCATCGACAAGAAGATATTGCCCCTTTAATCGATGCAAATATTTGCTTTGGCGCCAATTTACTTGAAGCCATGAAGCAAACTGGTGTTAGACGTATTGTCAATATAGGTACCACGTGGCAAAAGTTTGGTGACCGTGATCATAGCTATGCCAATCTATACGCTGCTACCAAGCAAGCTTTTCAAGAGCTTCTCAGCTATTACACTGATGCACATCAGTGGAGTAGTTTAAGTCTTCATTTAAATGATACCTATGGCAAAGCCGATCACAGAAAAAAAATCATTCAGTTGCTTATTGAAACAGCAAAAAATGAGTCTTCATTAGATATGAGCCCTGGAAGTCAGCGCTTTGAAACCTGCCATATCAGTGATGTTTTAAGTGCAGTGCAAATCGCATTGGAGCGCGTAATGTCGATGGTAGATACGCGAAATGAGGAGTTTTCGATTCTAACTGGCGATGATACTTCCCTAAAAGAACTCGTTGGCATAATAGAGAGAGTTTTGGGCCAGCCGATTAAAATTAACTGGGGAGCACGAGCCTATCGTGATAGAGAAGTTATGACGCTGCCGAAACAGATGTATAAGACGCTTCCTGGATGGAGTAAAAAAGTGACGATTGAAGATGGAATACAAGAGCTGGTTTGATGCAAGGTAATATGTTTTCTTTAAATTCTACTTGTAACTATTTTGACAAATACAAAACGACCAAATCTCATCTAGTGTATAGCCATGAGCCTGTCGATAAAAAAGAATTGAGGGTGTCTATCACCATCCCTACCTTCAGAAGGCCTGCACTCTTATTAGAAGCGGTGGAATCTGCCGCTAGACAAAATGCCAAGATAAAGTATGAAATTGTAATTGTAGACAATGATGATTCACGAGAGTTTACTCAGCAGATTATAGAAGGTTTAAGTTCTATCTCCTGCAATGTCCGATATTATGTGAACCATGAAAATATTGGTATGTTCGGTAACTGGAATCGTTGTATAGAACTTGCGAATGCAAAGAGGTTAACCATTCTCAACGACGATGACTTGTTGGACGAAAACTGGTTATCTGTTGTTTCTCAATATGAGCAATACAGTCTGGTAAAACCAAATAACCGAAGCTTCACTCATGTCAGTGAGATTGAACCTTATCTTGCCGGTGGTAAAATTACGACCAAGGAATTAGCGCTTAAGGAGTGCTTTTGGGGTAATATTAACCCTGGCTCTTTAGGGATGGTACTCGACAAACAAGCATGCCTTTCTTTGGGTGGCTTTAACCCGGATCTTTATCCAACATCAGACTACGACTTTTTGTGTCGATACATCAATAACTACAGTTCGGTAAAAATTACAGCAAATCTGTCACATTATCGCTGGGCCGAAAATGAAAGTATGAAGAAGGCTGTGTTAGAAAAATTTGTTTGTAATGATTTTGATATGAGGGCGGCTTTTTATCATCAGTCTCCGCTTATTTCATTCACTTGCCGTGTTCTTTCTGTTCGATACTTCGAACGCTTATCGCGTGTAAACAAAGAGTTAGATTTTGATGTAATAAAGAAACATATCAAACTTAGTGATTTGGATTTGAAGTTGATTGCTATTTTTCGTGTTCGCTTTTTTTGGTCAATGCTAAAACTACTAACGAAAGTATGTCTGTAGAGGAATGTATGAAAGTTTTTGTTATCTCATTGACGTCTTCGATAGATAGAAGAGAGCGGATTGCTCGAATGTTAGAAGAATTGGGCGTTCCGTTCACATTCTTTGATGCTATTGACGGTCGAGAAGGTTTACCGAGCGATTTAGTTGATAGGCCCGATGATTTGCACCGCAGAGTTTTACGTAGCCGACCGTTGACACCTGGAGAAAGAGGCTGCTATGCCAGTCATTATCGACTTTGGCAGAAATGTGTAGAGTTGAACGAACCCATATTAATTATTGAAGATGATTGCTTACCCACAGCACATATGAAGCCCTTTTTGGTCCATTTAAAGAGTATGCATGAAAAGGGTTATGAGTACATTCGTGTTGAACATCAGAAAGGGAAAGTAACTTTACTTGAAGAGATTGATGGCGGTGCTCAGAGTGTGTTTTGGCATAATAATATGAGTGGTACAAGAGGTTATAGCTTATCTCCCAGTGGAGCTAAAAAGTTGCTGGAGAAAAGCAAACGTTGGATTTGTGCCGTGGATAACTATATCGGTGAGTCTTATCGAACGGGTATAAAATGCACGGGTATCATTCCTTATCTGGTGATTGATCGCTGTGATATGGGAACCACGATACAAAATAACGGACCGAAACTTAAAACCCCGATCTATTTCAAAGTGACGAGAGAGTTTTATCGTTTTTATCGTTTTATTCGTTTGTGTTGGTGGAATGCAAAAAAAGTTAGAGTCTGAACGCTTACTTCTTAAACTGTTTCCCTGTAAAGTCACCAATAACACTTGCAGGGTTACCTCCAATCACTGAATATTTTGGAAAGTTTTTTGAAACTGTTGCACTGCTTGCTACGACAGACTCTTTTCCTATGTGTACACCCTTGGTAATCGTTGCTCTGGCCCCTATCCAAACTTTGTCCTCTATTTTTATTGCTTTATCTGGATTTAGTATGGCGTTGCTTTTGTCGGTGATTTGGTGCAGATCTGAGTCCATAAATAAAGTGTGCCATGAAATTAAGCATTCTCTACCGAATATAATCTCTTGATTGCATATAATAGTTGTCTCGCCCGTAAAATTACTTTCGCAACCTACCACTAACTTACCCTCAATATGCAATCGAGATCCCGTGCCAAGTTTAATATGTTCTCCTAGGTGTACTTCCCCTTTCTTTCCGACGTTCCAAATAAAGCGTGAGTATTTATTATCTGCTATTTGTACTCTACCAAAACCGAGTTTGATTTTGCCCGTTTTGGCCGAGTAAGGAATGATGAGCTTGC
>NZ_BSPW01000109.1 GCF_030161235.1 Vibrio zhanjiangensis
TACTTAAAAATAAGTTTTAACTCTTGCTTTCTTCTTGTGAGTCCATAACTTTTATAGCGTTGATGCATTTTTTCGAGGCTACGCCGATTAGAAAAGTATGTTGCCCATTTCATCGAAAAGTCCAAAGTTTGCTCACAGCCCTTGCATGCTAAGGGCTGTGAGATAGGGTTAGATTTCCACTCCAGTATTTTTATACAGTTCATTAGGTCGAATCTAGAGGTTAAGGTACAACAGAACAACTGATCATTTAGGAAAAACAACTAGGAAATCAGTCACTTTGCCTAGTGTGCAAGTAATGACCTATTGATACACTAAGCCTTTGTCTTTTCAGGATGTTGACCATGCCGCTCTATTTTCCCAGACCGACACGCCGAGCAGGGTATGCCCCTGTTCAGGAAGACGTGAAACTACCCCCGCAGCCTCGTATCGCTGACACAAATAAAGCGCCCGTGGCTGGGTTTGAATGCCGCATTAAAATTCATGCGCCCAAAGATAGCCTAACTACGCTGCAAACGGGGGTGTTTAGCTTGGGGAAGACCTCTAACGAAGGGCGGAGTCAGAGCTGGCAAAAAGCTGAAGAGATACAGCCGCATCGCCATACCATTTTAACCGCCAAATGCTTTGAAGAAGAGGAAAAGTCACTAATTCATGAACGTATCCAAAGCATAGGGATAAGCCAATCATACTCGATTACGTCAAAGCCGATTGATTCACAGCACATTAATGCGGAATTTATTCCCTTTACGCCTGTAGTGGAAAGTGAGTCTAGACTAGGCCGTGCTGCTCACGGTTTCTATTACTACTTCTATGATGGGCAGTTAGTGTATGAGATGGTTATTCTTGGTAAAGGCCGAAGCGCTTGGCAAATTACGCGCTCTTCACCCAGTGGCATCACCAAAGAGCTTATCAGCGAGCACACCCACATCACATTATTGGTGCCAGTCAAAATTGAAGATGCGGACCCTGCGCCTCAACATCTCTTCTATCGCCGCAACAAGCTGACCAATGACGAGTTGGCTGAGATAAATGCGGTTTGGCTTGACGAGAACGCCACTAAGATTGACGTCAATGCATTGGTATCGGCGTGCTCAGAGCCTTTACTTGCCAGAGAAAAAATCGCACAAGAAGAGACGCAAGAGGAAAGAGACACTCATACGGTTTTGATAAAACCCGACGGTACTCATGAAAAATGGTCTGATATTGCGCCGCAATACGGTCTTAGCCCCAAGGCATTACTCAATTTAAACCCGACCTATGCCAGTAACCCCATGTCATTAAAGGCAGGCGATACGCTGAATGTCAGTGAACAAGCGTTTTTTGACCCTGACGCCAAGAAAATAGAGCAGCCGTGCCCTCAAACTGACTTTGCTGTGGGCAGCGCCTATCCATACGGTAATGTATGGGGAGAATACGCCAAACCCCAATTGTCACCCTCTGTGCTGCACCTGTTTGATGATGCGAGAATGCCCAAACAAACCCCTGTACTCAATGTGCAGAAGGTGCAAGAGAAGACGCTACGTATCGGGGTCTTTTTTGATGGCACAGGGCAAAACAACCTCAATGACTTGTATAAGGAAACCCGAGGGGTGAAATCGCGCACCAATATTGCGCGGTTGTTTGAAGCGTATCCGCTGGATGATGACTCCCAAAAGATTTATGTTTCTGGCGTGGGTACGGTTGATGATGCTTGGCAAGAGCCTGAGCTGATTGATGAAGGCAAAGATGAAACAGACGCTGGGCAAGCGTTTGGGGTAGAACCTAATCGGCTACCTCATCTCCCTCACCCTTTAGTCAAAGCCACATTAGAGTTGCTATCAAGTGAAACGGGGGCATTTTACAAATGGCAAAACTGGACTCGTGCGTTTTTTGGTATTGTACAGTCACTAAAAGAAGATAAGTCTTTCCAAAGCGTCACTCATATCGAGTTTGATGTATTTGGCTTTAGCCGAGGAGCGGCGCTGGCGCGTCACTTTGTCAATGCTGTTAAAGACGGGGTGCCTGATTATAGTCTCCCTCGTGATGGTGAGTCCTATGGTGAGGTGTTTCCTAATTTACTGGCGCATGTGGATGATGATAGTGTACAAGCAAGACGAGGCTATTACCCAGATGAGTCTCGTACCTGTAGTGTGCGTTTTGTTGGCCTATTTGAGAGTGTCGGCTCGTTTTATCAGGCTGGGGACAATGAAGACGGTAACTTTCAGTTAGGGCTTGATGTGAACTGTGCTGAGCGGGTATTTCAAATTAGCGCGCACCATGAATATCGCAAAAACTTTCCACTGACGTCACTACGTTCAAGCCAAGACCAACTTTACGGCCATTTTTATGAAGAGGTGTTCGCGGGGTGCCATACCGATGTTGGCGGTGGTTACCCTTCCAAACATCAGTATGACAAACAAGGCTTACCAGAGCGATACGGGATGCCACTATCGGCAACGTTTAATCGAGAGCTAATAAAAACAGAATCGGCCAGTGAGTTGTTTTCAGAGACTATTCGCAGAGCGAACCACCAACATGCTCAAGCTGCCGCTAATCACGGAGAAAGATTGTTTGCCCAAGAGTGCCGAGCTTGGGAAAGAGAATGTCAATCTAAAGGCCTCTTTGGTACGGTTAAGCAGGTCAACCAAACCTTGTATTACTATGAATTTCACCCTATCAGCAATGGGTTCTCTGCCTTGCCATTAGAGCGTATGAAACAGCAAGGTGAGGCTATGGGCATAAAATGGTTGATGAACAAATTAGAGCTGCCTCAAGATTACGTAACCCCCACACAAAACGACGTCGTATTAGAGGCGTTAAAAAACAAGCTTTTAGCTCAACCTCTTGGTAGCATAACCCCAGAGCACTGGATGGCGGAAATACGTCAATACGGCCGAGACTGGATACATAGGCCTCATGATGCTCTCATTAATCCAGGCTTTGACAGTGCTTATGAAAAGATGGTCAATGGTGTGACAACGGAATCCAACCAACTAAAACGAGTGGTGTTTACTAATGATGGTTAACCGACTGACGATAATCGGCTTATTGGTGTTATTAGCTGGCTGTTTAGGTGAAAAACCCGTCTCTGTGTCTAAAATCAGTCAATCTGGCTCTTTGGGGGCCCCACAGTTTATTCGTGATATGCGGATCACCGATATCTATGGTGGTGTCGGAAACTTTGCGTATGGGGGAGTACAAGGTTGTTGTGCCAGTGCGGGTGTCGGCATGGGCGTACCCACAGCGATTGAAGGCAGTTGGGAGAGCGGCTGGGGAAGCGGCTATTGGGCCGAAGAATGGAAACGGCGTTGGAAGCCAGAATGGGGAAACTACGATGACGTATATGATAAAAAGTGGTATCGCATCGATGGCGAAATTGACAGTGAGCTAGCCAAACAGAAAATCGACACCATGAATAACTATTATAAGAACCATAGCGTGCCTCCTATTATGAAGGTGCTGGTTGATGGCCCCAAGGTGATGTTGCTCTACTCGATCCTTTGTGTCTCTGACACTACTGACGACTGTACCGTCAATGAGGGCGCTGATCCCAATGGGTTATTATCACCTGCTCCTAATAGGCGTTCGGATAGCGTTGCTATGGTCGCCGTTCTCTATGAGGGGATGGGTGAAGTCTCTGACAAGCCCTTTGAAGACTAATGATAGCCAGACGGCGTTCTTAATAAAGAGCGCCGTTTTGTTATGGGATGACTTGACCGAAAGTCACACCACTACCAATCTCGTCCACTTTCTTTATGAGAAATACGGATATCAATGAAGCAATTCTTGATGTCGGCATTCGAATGAGCCTCTTCTATTATCTCATGCACGATGGCGTCTAACTCTTCCAGTGATTGGTAAGGCGTTTTTAAGATATAGTCACAGCCCTGCTTATCGAGTTTGACCATATCGTAATGATATGCCCAATCGTCTTCTATATATTCTCTGGCTTTCGATTTCCCACGCACAAACTTACTGTTGTTTTCAACCATCAAATAAACGTCTAACTTGGCAATCTTCATTTTAGAGCGAGATCCTGGCAATACTTGTGTGGGGTTCTCGTCTTGGTAGTGTTTCAAGATCCTATAAACACTGGCTATACCAATATCCAACTTTTCAGCTACGGCTTTTCGGGTGAAGCCTTCTTTTATAAGGTCGATCACCTGATACGATTTTCTACGGGCGGTAGGTTGGCGTCCGCGATACTTCCCTTCACTTTTTGCCTTGGCTATCCCTTCGAGCTGCCTCTCTTTACGCAGCGTGGTTTCAAATTCCGCAAAAACACCCAGCATGTTAAAAAAAGCATGACCTGCGGCCGTCGAGGTATCAATAGGTTGTTCCGTGGCTTTGAGGTGTATACCGTTTTCTTTCAAGTCATGGATTAGGTTCTGGAGATCTCTCAAACTGCGAGAGAGTCTATCAATTCGAGTGACTATTAATGTGTCGCCTTCTCTGAGGTAATCGAGGCACGCTTCAAGTTGTGTTCGTCCTTCTTGCTGGACACCACTTTTTTTCTCAGCAAACACTTTTTCACACCCAGCGGACTTAAGCGCCTCATTTTGGATGGTGAGATCCTGATCTGTGCTCGATACCCGAGCGTATCCGACTAGTGACATATCTTATGACTCTAAATTTAGTGATATCTTTCTATCATAAATGTATTTTTAATGTATATGATAGTAAAAAATGACAATATTCAATACTATCACATGGGTATACTCTTGTGATACATGGTGTGATCTCAATCAAAATGAAAAAATCACTCATTATGGTGAAATCACATGCAATTGGATGTTACGTAATTGATCTAGTGGTGAACACCTAAAAGCCTAATATTCACCAACCTCCTAAAATGAAAGAAAAGCATTAACTTTGGTTAGATTTTAGTTTTTAGATATAAAAGTACTAAAGAGATAAAATTGCCGTCAATAAAAGTAATCGCTGTACGGGTGAAAAATGGACATCAATTTGGGCCACTTAATTGAGAAGGAGCTTTCTTTGGCAGTCTCGACCACCGATGAATGATGAGTTTGTTGTCGCCCCACCATTAATGATACTTTTGCTATTATTTTCAAACATTATCCCAACAATGCCAGCCAAACGTAAAAGTAGACTTACCATTTTAAACCCAGATGAAATTCATGAGCTGTATCGAAAGCCTGAATTCAACCAATCGGAGCGAGAAGAGTTTTTTTCGT
This sequence comes from Vibrio zhanjiangensis, assembly GCF_030161235.1. Classification (GTDB taxonomy): domain Bacteria; phylum Pseudomonadota; class Gammaproteobacteria; order Enterobacterales; family Vibrionaceae; genus Vibrio; species Vibrio zhanjiangensis. Next base: position 5,175 of record NZ_BSPW01000109.1, read on the forward strand.
TAGATACCGAACTTCTTAGCCTCATCCGTAAGATGGATAAGCTTGAAACACGAATCTACTTCATTCTTTTTGTTGGATATTTTAGAGCGAAGCCCGTTATCCCTCAATTTCATCTAAAAGATGCAAAGCAGGATGTTCGCTATATTTGTCGTACTTATTTTTCGGGTTTAAAACCAGAATTTAAGGCGTTACCAAAATCTACACGCTCTAGGTTGATCAGTAGAGTAATCGATCTACTCGGTTTTGAGCAACTGACCGAAAAAAACGCTGAAGCTCTTGCAACTCGACTGCAAGATGTAGCGACGATATATAATAATCCCCGTTACATATTTGATGAATGCTTAACTTTCTTTGGGCAGCGTCGTATTGCCTTACCAGCCTACACATCGTTACAAGATCTCGTGACTCAGGCGATTAGTGTAGAGCGCCAGCGTACAGAACACCTTTTATCCAGCGGTTTGTCGAAAAAGACGGCTCAAAGCTTACAAAATATCATTGAGGATAAAGGATTGCTTAATAGTTTGGCTGGATATAAAGGTTCAGCCCGCGGCTTTTCACCTTCAGAGCTAGAGCGTGAAATCAAATCACATACCATCATAAAGGCTCTATATCCTGAGTTAAAACAAGCCCTTGATACTCTAAACTTATCGAGGGGAAATATGCTTTACTACGCATCTTTAGTAAAGCATCGTTCAATATACAAATTGCGCCGCTCACCAGAGTGGCAAGGTAAACTCTATCTGATTTGCTACCTGTTTTTCCGTTATAGAGAGAGTAACGATAAACTGGTTACGGCATTTAGTTACCTAGTAAACAAACACGATGAAGCAGCAAAGTGTTATGCCCAGCAAAGTGTTGCTCAAGAACTGGAAGTGGTTAGAACGAAACTCAAGGATGCGGGAAATATTTTACGTCTCTTTGTTGATGAGTCATTAGATGATTCAATACCGTTTGGCAGTGTTCGTCAAAAGGCTTTCTCACTCATTGAATCTGAAGATATAAAGAGATTGAGTCAACATTTGCACCAAAAGGACTTTGATCTGATTCTTTATCGTTGGCAATACACAGATGAACAGGCAAGAACAACCGCTAACTCCCTAAGAAAGTTGTTCTTAGCTATCGATATTGAGTGTGATAAAAGACAAGAAGGTTTAGCAGAACAAATCGTTTCCTCTAAGATTGAGCTGACTGAAAAGCGTGGTATCAAAACCTTTAACGTTGACCTAATACGTTCAAATGACAAACGATATTTACTCGATGAGGATGGCGTCAACCTCAAACGATGCGAATTTTATCTTTACAAAAAAATCGTCAGAATGCTCGAACAAGGCCGCATATTTATAAGCGAAAGTGAGCAAAATAAACGATTGGAAGATGATCTTATTCCCGAAAAGGTTTGGAGCAAAGACAAACACAGCTTAATAGCAAAAACGGGATTAGAACGGCTCAGTTTACCCATAAAGGAGACGTTACGAAGCTTGGATAAGCAGTTAGAAAATCTTACTGCGCGAGTGACTCAAAATATTAATGTGGATGCGAATGATTTTGTAAAATGCCAACCACGATCGAATCGTTTGACATGGAGCTTAGCTAATCGTCGCTGGAAGTCGAGCGTTGATAACCCTGTTTACAGCCAGCTCCAGCATATGGGCATCATTGATATTATGGATTATGTAAATCGCAAAACTGGGTATCTGGATGCCTTTTCTGGGCTGACAGCACATAAACCTCACACAGAGGCAAGACAAGGTGATCTCATTGCTTGTTTATTCGGCAATGGTGCTAATTATGGCCTACATAAAATTGCTTCCGTTTCAGATCGTAGCATTGGTGTATTGAGATCCGTCAATGACACCTATCTCAGGCCTGAGAGTATTCAAAAGGCGAATGATTTGATTTCCAATGCCATCTCTAACCTTCATATTTTTAAATACTATACCATCAACGAAATGGCTCCCTTCGGTAGCATCGATGGGCAAAAACATGGGTGTAGGATAAACACGTTTAAAGCGAGATTTTCAGCCAAACACTTTAGGAAAGGTAAGGGAGTCTCCGCCATGACTCTTGTTGTTAACCATATTCCTGTCAACACAAAAGTCAATGCACTCAATGAATATGAAGGTCATTTTGCTTTTGACTTACTTTATAATAACAGTAGCGAAGTACAGCCCACAGCGGTTGCGACTGATAATCATGGGGTCAATAATGTGAATTTTGCCATTCTTGATATTTTTGGGTATCAGTTTGCTCCCCGTTACGCAAGATTTAAGCGAGTCTTCGATGAACTCTTTGAAGTGAGCTTAGAGGAAGATCTACATATTAGCCTTAAAAAGGCCATCAAGCACCAGTTGATTATTGATGAATGGGATAATATCCAACATATCCTATGTTCGCTGAGCCGAAAATCGACAAACCAAAGTACTGTAATCAAAAAATTATCCAATAGTAAACGAAATAGCAAAACACTAGCGGCATTACGAGAATATGACCGATTAATTAAAAGCCTTTACGTTCTGGAATATGTGGACAACCAGACCTTAAGACAATTTGTACAGCAAGCCTTAAACCGTGGTGAAGCATACCATCAATTAAGAAGAGCCATAGCCTCAGTTAACGGCAACCAATTCAGAGGCGGTAATGATTACGAAGTTGAGCTTTGGAATAACTGTGCCCGACTAATCGCTAACTGCATCATTTACTATAACTCGGCTTTACTTTCTGAGCTGGTCGAAAGGTATGAGAAGGAAGGAAATGAAGAGGTGGTAAAACTACTGGCCAACTTATCCCCAGTAGCTTGGGGGCACATTCAGTTGGGAGGCAATTACACATTTGCTCGTCAGCAAGAAACGTTTAGTTTGGAGGGCATATTAAAGGACATCAATGCTATAACAGGAACAGAGTCAATGGGAGAAGATGAGAGTTAAAAGTGATTTTTAAGTA
>NZ_BSPW01000110.1 GCF_030161235.1 Vibrio zhanjiangensis
ATATGCTGACTGGGTTGGTGTCAGATAACGACCCATTGGGGATCTTTTTCTCAACCCGAGTGGAGGGAGAGTGGCGTTATGCGTATCGCGGTGAAACGATTAAGCCGATGAGCCCAGCCGATTATGCCGCGCAGGAGAAAACACTGGCAGAATTTATCGTCAGTTGGTCGCAAAAGCGCTTAGCACGAGGGGTGATTGTCAGCTTTATCGAAGGGGGCGTGGATGTGGTGGGCGGTTTAACGGTCACGCCGATTAAAATTGGCATTCGAGCGGGCATTAAGGTGCCAATTTCTTTGATCCGTATTGGGTATGATGTACATAAAATTAAGCAAGGTGTGATGCCGGGTGAAGACAAACCGTACAAGGTGATCAAAGCGCGCATTACCCACAGGTTAGAGCAATTGGGCTTTAAGATGGTGATGATCCCCGTTGGGTCAACGGTGAAAACCGTGTTTGCAGCAGGCGTTTCGGCGGCGGCGCACGCGCACAACGCCATGGTGGAGAAAGAGGAAGACAAAGTTAAGATTGGGTCTTGGGCTAAGGTGCTGGGCACGGAAGCGCTGCTTACCGGTGGCTCAGTCCCAGTGAGCCTTGGCGCAAAAACGGCGGCGAATTTGGTGATGGAACCCTCTCCGAAGTTAACCACCGACGAGCAGCAAGTCGTCGAACAAATTAAACAGGCACTGGCGGGTCAACCAGAGCCTCAAGAGGTGAATGCTTTAGATGAGTCGAACCCAATCTCTAACGCTTACCCCGACATAAACCGAGGTGAAGGAGAGTACAAAGAGGCGGTTGATGCATCGCTTAAGAAAATCGCCGGTACGTCTTTCGGGCGCGACCTGATCGAGTCGATGAACGAGCAGGGGATTGAGATCACAATGCCGAGTGATAATACCAATACATCAGATGGTGGCCACGATCATGAGCTATCGGTGGGTAACTATGCCAATCCTGATAGTGATACGATTTTCTTTGATCCTCAATATAGGCCGAGCGCTGAAGATATCAAATCCCGCCCTTGGCTAGATTGCGATCCTTCTGTCGTTTTGTTTCATGAAATGCTGCACCTTTACTACAGTGACAATCCGATTCAATTTGAGGTGTCAGGACAAACTTATCCATTTAGTGGCAAGGGCGATCCTATTTCAGAGCATATGGTGGCAGGGGCGGACTATGTTAGTGAGCAAGGAGTTGAGTTCCGCTTTTCTGATCCCGAATGGGTTAAACAGCAC
>NZ_BSPW01000111.1 GCF_030161235.1 Vibrio zhanjiangensis
GCAATATTTATATATATGTAACGTTACAAATCACTAAGTATTTACGTAAATACTTAGTGATTTGTAACGTTACATCAAAATAAATATATCACACATACATTTATCATGTTGTAACTTTTGCATGATATTTATTTATGTGTAATGTTTGACAGTTTATTTTTTGTCATTTATACTTAAGTAACCTTTTTATATTGATGGGTGATGAGGATGAACGGGAAAGAGATAGTTATAAGTTCTAATAGTTACATTGATAACAAGTCCATTGAAACACGCAATCGAAAGACGAATTTAGACCAGATTATTATCAACCTTTTAGATGAGCTTGGAGAAATACAGGCAAGTGATCGCACACAAAGTGCCAAAACAATGGCCTACAGTCGTGCCGCCAAGAAAGTTATCACTGCTTTGTATGGAAAAAGAAAACAAAAAGGCGATAACTCACTGTCACTAGATGGTGCATCAAAAGCACTTACTAAGATTCGTAACGCTGTAACAGCTACTGGAGCAATGCATCATAGCTTCGAAAAATCTGTATCATCCTTGCGCAATCAATTTCCCAACTGCAGCTATTTGGTAGATGAAATCGACGGCTACCCACTGAAAGAAACTCGAGAACGCTGGAGTAAGCTACGCGAAAAAATCACGCATGTAGTACGAGTTGAAAAACAACTAAAAAAGCTCTCACCTGACATCAGCAACTACGCAACTGTAGTTAACAAAATGGCGAAAGATTTCCCTGCTTGGTCGCATGAAATCGAGTCTTTAAAAACACTGAAAAAAGAGGACCGAGTCGATGCTATTGAGCGGTTGCAAGCAATCTTTGAAGAGACACGCGAGTTTTATCCTGCGCTAGACAAACTAAAAATTGACCATGAGGTGATGCGCCACCTAACCAAAGACTCGTTCTCGACTGACAACAAACAAGCTGAGAGCAAAGCCAACCTGATATTCAAAAAAGAGGCCGTAGTCAATATAGACTACAACAAACAGATGCAGCTAATGTCCTTGTTGCTCAGTGATTCTTCTGCTCATCAATGGGAAGCGCTGGCCGTTGGTGTGGCCATCGCAACGGGTCGCCGTGCGATTGAAGTGTTATTCCAAGGTGAGTTCGAAAAGATAGATAAAAACCGTTTGAAGTTCACTGGTCAAGCGAAAAAACGTGGTGGTGTTACTGGTGACGAAATGGAAATCTACTCACTAGCCGATGCTAATGTTGTGCTCAAAGCTCTATCGAGATTGCGTTCCTTCTCTAATATCGCTTCACTAGCTAGTTTAAAAGCGGAACGACATTACAGCGTGAACGAGTTAGTCAGCAACAGAACCGCAGGACCACTTAACAAGTTCATGCGTGACCTGGTTGACCGATTCCCGATCACTCTTGAAGGCCACCGTCGTGATTGGGTATTCAAAGACACTCGCGCTATGTATGCCAAAACTTGCTTTGAGTTATTCTTCAAAGACGACAAACGATGGGCGAAAAAAGACGAAAACATGTTCTATCAGGAGCTACTTGGCCACCACGATACCGACGCCCAAAACCACTATATGCAATTCAAAATACACAACGCTGGTGCAAAGTGGGAGCCGATAGTGGACGACTCACCAGAGCGACGAATCAATGCCATGAAAGCGATGAATGATAATGAATGGATAACAGCTAGAGAGAGTCGCTCTAGCCTACACAGAGCAGTTTTAGAGATGCTAGAAAAAGATCCATGGCGCACCATTAAGCCGATAGATATTCGCAAAGATAACAATGGAAAAACTCGCAACTACACGATGGTTAAGCAGTATCTTGAAGTGGTAGAAGATGCACTTAAAGTTGACCACTCTCTTGACGCAATTATGGAGAGAAAAGCCGAAGTACACTCCAAGACAAAAACCGAGGAAAACCCTGAAGAAAAGGCCAAGCCAAAGATGGAACAGCCTGCCGATAGAAGTAGCGAGCCAGTTCTCAAGCCTAAGATGAAGGGCCATAAAGAAGATGATGGTACTTGGGTGGTGGATGTGACGATTGGAGAAGAGAACTGGCAAATTAGTGTAGGTAAAGAGCCTAAAAACGTTATGGAAGCATTCAGATTAGCCTGGAATGAGTTCGAGTTCCGCAGGGCTCTACCTGAAACCCCACCTGCACCATTAATTACCAACGATGCAGGCATGTGGTACTCCAGAATAGTGATTAAAGGCCAAGCTATCTGTGAGGTTTGGACGCCTAGTAAAAAAACCAGCAAGGACTCTACACTTGCTCTATATCGAGATTTGAAGATTTAGCGACCACGGTCGCAAGATATGGCTCTGGTGCACACACTAAAATCCGTATACCCAAAAATTAACGAACCACTCAATTGTGGTTCGTTAATTTTTTAACCATATCAAACAAATAAAAATGTAAATGGTTTTGATTCTTATACGGTTGTATCTTGCTCTCCAAAAGGTAATGGAGGTAATAACTGTGAAAAAAGTATTAAAATGGCTAGGTGGTTTATTTATCGCGTTTGTGGTGTTGGTGATACTTGTACCAAGCCCAGATGATAATGAGATTAAGAAAGTAGAGATTAGCAATGTAGATTATTTCACGATGAAAAGTGAAGTGATATGTGGAAGCAAATATAGCGATGCAAAAATAGAATCGTTATTTAAAGAGAAGTACGACGACAAGTATGTGAAGTGGGATGGCATTGTCTCAGAGGTTGATGGCGACGTTCTTCGCCTCAAAATGAAGCCATCTACAATAACTTATGATGTTGAAATCGACATGAACAACAAAGACCAGCTATTTGATCTAGAAAAAGACCAAACTGTCACTGTGCAATTTAAAATCGTCGAAAAAGGTGGATGCTTCTTGCCTTTGGTTGGGCGTCGAGGTGTTCTAGTTTAATTTGTATGTACTGTTATCATTGGAAACCCACCACCTGGTGGGTTTATCTTTTGTCCACAGAAAAAGTGAGTAACGTGTGGCTAACACTTTTTAACGATCCCCATCAGCTCATCCCAACCTTTTTGGTTTCGATAACAATCATCCGCAACAAAACGACCCCTAACCTTCTCATACCATTGATCGCTAATCTCTTGATTTATTTCTTTGTAATTAACCAAACCATGAAGAAGAACTATGACAGGATAGCACAGTATACTAACCAGCTTAGCAGGTAGGCTCGTTAGACGAATCATAACAAAGTGGCCACGCTCCTCGTTTAAGTAATACTCATACCTCTGAGACCATTTTATTTGTCGGTATTTGAACGTGGCATTGTGATCTTTCTTAGATACTTTAACCTGTTGGTATCCGTTCTCTTCTGTGTATTTGAATTGGTAACTCATATTCAAATCACCTCCAAAATAGCCTGTTTAACCGAGCCTGCCCAAAGCAGTGAGCAACATGTGACTAATAATTTGCTCTTGTTCCAAGTAGGGTAGGCAACAAGAAATGATTAGGCTCAAAATCTGAGTCTTTCGATTGATAGGTTATTGCTATCGGTGTGCCGTTTTCATTACCAATGACAGTAACATATGAGGCTAAATCGGAATCAAACCCTGTCGCTACTACTTTATTAGCATTGGCTAACTTATCAAACTTTGCCTTAGAAATAACTTTCATACTCAAATCGCCTCCAAAACAGCCTGCTTACTAAGCCATACATGAACAGGGTTGTTCAACCTTAAATTTCATGTGTTAAACCTCCACCGGATTCCAATGCTTGAGTCGATAGAACTCGCCTGACTCCATGTCTGACCCCATTTGCCATATAAACTGGTCTCTTAGGAACATGCATAAATGTTTAATTGTCATCTTTCCGCTAGTAAAGACCGTTTGTTCGTCTCTGTTGAGCAATCCACTTGCCCAGTCAAGAGGTAAGTCGAGAATTTTCACAGCACGCTCTAAAAGCTGAGCATACGGCGTTCGAGTTTCGAGTTTTAGATCCTTTTTATGATCCACGATATCTTCTTTATATATAGAGATACTATTCATATCGTGGATCACCTCTAAGTCTTTATTCTCAAGGCTTTCAAGCTCATAAGAGGTTACACGAGCTGCCTTTCTACGCTCATCAATAGCAAGCATATTGGTCCATGATGATGGTTCAATAAACCAAACAACCTGGCGGCCCTTAGAACGAGATTCACGGCGATTATCGGCTTCTAACCCTAACTGCTCCAATACTAGTTTGTACAGGTCTGTCGGTCGCTTTTTACCGTGCTTATCAAGTCGACCACCCCATTGCGTACAGATGTTATTAAAAACGTCTCTGTCTGCCTCTGTTGCGATTAAGCGGTTCATTGCAGTTTTCATGGCATCTTGAGTAGCTTCACCCTCGCCAGTTTCTAAATTAACACCACAATCAATTAGGTATTGGACCAATTTCTTACGGCTAATGCCGGCATGCTGACGTTTAGATATCTCAACAACCGGCGATTCTGTTCTCGCTAGAACTTTACCGTTAAAGTAATCTTCATATAGTGAATAGATTGCTGCTTCTTTGTTGGTCGTTACGACAGTATGCTCGATGGTTCTCCCATTGTGCTTTACTACACACTTAAACGAACCATCATTGCATTCTTTTATAGAACTAATACGCATCGAAGCAAATTGTCGGTGCAGCATGTGTATTGCTTTTTCTTCTGAAGCTGATTTATAAATAAAGGTATGTGGGTATTGTTCGTGGGGAAGTTGAACTTTAAACGTGTATTCTGTTTGAGCTTCCATCTCATCGATGCGATCAGCGTCTTCTTGAGTCATTTGTAAAAGTTCGAAAAGCTTAGCCTTCTTTAATCCGCCTTCTTTCCAAAATTCATATGTGCTTGCATTGACTATATCTTGAAGGTAATGCTCTATATCCCAACGATTGAGTTCAGCTCGTTCCACTTCACTTAGGCAGTTTTGATTGTTTAATTTTTCTCTACGTTCATCATCTGGTGTTGGTGAGTCCATGTGTAGATTGAAATTCCGTTCTTCAATAAGCTCGGTCATAGCTTTGCGCTCTACTTGACCTTGCTTTTGTACCTCTTCGCATGTTGCCATTCGATGGACTTGGTATCCATCAGCTTCAAGAATACGTAAGATCTGATTGGAAAAATCATTACGTGCACGGTTCTCTTCCACCATCATCTTCATTCTAAGACGATTAAACTCGGTATCGTGAGTACCTAAACTGAACGTACCGTCTTCCATGTTTAATGTACATTTTGCATCTTTAGAAACCTCAATATAACCACGAACCATGTTCATCATATTGGTTTCACGGTTATTGTTAAGAGTCCCCAAACCAAGCGTAAATTGAGTGGCTTTACGATCTCTTCTTAGCATCTGGATAGCATCAGAAGGTACAATCTCGCCATAGAATACGCCGAAGTGACGTGTAAAGTGATGAACATCAATAGAAACACCGGAAGAGATTGCAGGCGAATAAAGTAAAATCTCATACATTTGAGCTTGTTCTTCAGGGTTATCCTGAAAATTCTTAACTGCCAGCTCTGGCTTAGTGTCTTGAGAAACGTAAAGTACCTTTTTGTGCTTCAGTTTCTTCTTTGATAGGGTTTTATTATATTCATTAACGAATTCTTTAACTTGCTCAGCAAAACGAGTGGAGTCGGTGGCAAGCAATACTTTTTCACCATTACGAATAGCTTGCTTAATCTCTAAGAAAACTGTGTTAGGGTCAGAGTGATCAACACGAATTTTTCTTGGCTCTGCACCCTCTTGTTCTACTTCAACACTTACAGGCATATCGATAACATGAATTTGTGGCCAAGGTTCTAAACCAAGCTCTTCTCTCTCTTCATTTGCTCGCTCAAGTAGATAAATAAGGTGATCGTTAGCATCGGCGTCACACAGAACAACATTTTCAGTAGTTGAAGCTAATGCTGTCTTGAGCATCGAATAAACACTAACAGGATAGGCCATTGCCGTTCCAGTAAGAACAGAACGAAGTGTTTGTGTAGCCTCATCTATGCCAAAAAAATCATGATTTGTAACTAACGGACGGAAGATTCCTTTAATAACTGAGTTTACGCAGCAGACCAGTTTATTCGCATAAGGTGCCATTTCAGATACACCTTGGTCTTGGTAATGAAGAATGTCATTATCAGAACCTAGATCATCATATTTTTTATCATCAGCCATTGTCCGATATAGGTCGTGTGTTAGCGTTTGGCGGTGTGCCAGCAATAATCCTCTATACGATTCTCGCATCATAGGTCGAAACAGTGCAGAGGTTTTACGCCCACCCATGCACGCCCGGACTATAACTGGACCTTTACACTCTCGAACATAGTTAGCAATCTCATCGTCAATTTTAGTTTTATTGAAGCGAACATAATTGATATGACTCGGCCTTAAACTTGGATTGGTAATGCGAGAAGAAAAAGAACGAAAAGCCATGGCGCGAGAAGTATGAGCTGTGTTGAATCGCTGGACTAACTGGTTTAGTTTTTTTAAATATCTACTTAGAGGAAAATCTTTTCTAACAGAACTCATTGAGCGCAGCTCATTAGCTATCATGTCGAATAGCTCATCGGTAGACATTTTTATCGGAACTAAGCACATAGCAGAAGCCACGCAGGTTTTTATTTGGGCCTCGATATGACTATTACCGACATGACGGAGTTTAAAAATGTGTTTATCAAGTGCTGGTAAGTTCCAATTAATACGGTTTTTAGCTGCACCTATTTGGCGAGAAACAAAATCAATATCGAGGTGACAATGAATGTCATTAAAGTCAGAGCTACTTTGTTTTTGCTCTGGAGTCATCTGATCGAAGTTTGGAAGGTAACACTTTACTTTTTTTGAAGCGTGATGCTTTTCAAGGATTTTTATAGCCGATAATACACCAGGATTTCCTTTCCCCATCGCGCAAGTTACATGGTCATTGTCTACAAGTACTTCAATAGGACTTTCGGGGTAGTTACGTCTAAGAATATCAACCAGCGTAACAAGATTACTTGCTGAATAAGCCATCACGCCAGACTGCCTGTTCTTACTTAGCATTCCACTTGCTACAGTGGCATAGCCCTCACCAGCCGTGATCAAGTTTCCGTTGACCAACTCGCCAAACTGATGGCCAGCGCCTTGGAGGATATTTTGTTCTGTTGTTACTGTGGTCAGCTTATCAATAGACTTACCCTTTTTATTAACCATGGGATTATCTAGCACACGCTGATACGAAACAGTTTTCCCTCTGTGTTTACCTTCAAATTTAACTAGCGGAATCGAAGTGTGCATACCTACACGATCATCGCTCATACGTCGAACATCAGAAAGCAGTGTAATCTGAGCAATGCCCTTGCGAGATATGTAAGGCCCATCACCTAATTCTGCTGGTGCTTCAGAAAATTTCTTATGATAGGTATTTAACCACTCTTTATCCTGTTGAATTTTTTCTTGCAGTGCTTTTTCAGATTGAATACGCTCTTTTTCGCGTTCTTGTTCTTTTTCCCTTAGTTTTAAAAGTCGAGCCTGTGCTCTTTGTTCATGCTGTTGCTTTTGATCTTTAGTAAAATCACATCTGCAGTGATCTTCGAACTTTTCATGAAGGTATTCGTAGCCGTTCCATACAGTTTCGATGGAACCTTTTATGAGGATTGCAAGGTAAGGATAACGAATGCTGCCGCCTGCTGTTGTTCGAATGTGAGAGATAAGAGTTGCTCGACCTTTTAAACTAGGTTCGAGAGCTTTATTCATCACTGAATAGTTGCAGTATTTAGTTAGTTTATCTTCACTGCCACGTTCAACAAGCTTAATGTTGTTCCAGATTTTGCCTAAGTCTACATCAAATGCCTTTGCCCATCGTTCAATGTCGCTATGAGCATCTTCCATAAGAAAATGAGGATTTGAGTCGAATTCTTCATCATAGAATTTCTTGATTGAAGGTTTGTTTATATAGTTAGCCATCATCGTTCCGTCAGTTTATGACAGATACCACAACCAAAAAAATCGTACCTAGATGATTTTTTCTGTTGCGCATGCACGAATAGGCAGCTAGAATTATAACCAACAAATGGAGTGTTATGGTTTCTTCTAGTTGCCTTGCACATGAGAAAAGTCGGTCGCCACAACCGGCTTTTTTTATACCTGTTTTTTGTGAATTTCTTTTATATTCAATAACATAGCTTTTATTTACTTCTTTACATATAAGAACCAACCTGTATCACCATGC
>NZ_BSPW01000112.1 GCF_030161235.1 Vibrio zhanjiangensis
AGAGCAAGCGACAGGAGAGACTTACCAGCAAGTGCAAGTCGCACCGACAGGTCAATGCCTACCAGTAGTGGACCTACAGACTCTGCCAGCTGACGAACAAACCGCGGCCTTGATGGCGCATCGTCGTGAACTCAGTGCGTGGCGATTTGATTTAACCCAAGACCTGATGCTGCAACTGCGGTTATTAAGGCTGTCGTCAGACGAGTCCGTATTACTGTTAACCCTGCACCATATTGCCGGTGATGGTTGGTCAATCTCGCTATTGATACAAGAGCTGCAAGCGCTTTATAGTGCTTATGTGGCGGATACCACACCTCAGTTAGCGCCGCTATCGATTCAATATGCCGACTATGCACTTTGGCAGCGCGACTATTTGCAAGGTGAGGTGCTAGCGCAGCAAACCCAGTACTGGGAGCATCAGTTGGCCGGTTTACCGGATGTGCATGCCTTGCCCTTGGATTATCCAAGGCCCGCTCAACAAAGCTTTGCTGGTGCGAATCT
>NZ_BSPW01000113.1 GCF_030161235.1 Vibrio zhanjiangensis
GCGCTCCTGCCTTGGAACTTCAAACATTAGTAGTATCACCCCGTGGTATCATGGGGCGGATACGGTTGATGTTCGTACTCTAGATCACATTGTGGTTGGTACTGAGGGAAGTTACGCTTTTTCTGAGCATGGCTTAATGTAACGATAACAGCGCGGCATGATGTGTCGCGCTAAGGTTTTTTATTATGAGTGAAGATAAAACTTTATACGGAAAGTTTGACCATTCGATGACGCTAGATGATTTAATTGAATCCAAATGCGTCTTACCTTTGAGTAATCCTGATTATGTACCACCTACACCTGAACAGATAAAGTTGTTGCGAACATATCTTGGGCTGTCTCAGGCAAAACTTGGCTATTTTCTTGGTAAAACAGTAACCCCAAAAGGATGCTCAATCGTTCGTAAATGGGAAACTGCAAACGACAAAAAAGAACATCGTGAGATTGATGCTAACGCATGGCGAAGAATGTTATACGCTGCGGGGTTAGCAAGTCCATCTGATGACATTAATCAAGTTCTTTAAACGCAAGTTTTTCTCGAAAACTGATTCATAGAGGTCAAAAATTGTGATCAAAAAAATGCCAGTATCAGACCTAAATCGGGGTTTATTTGAAACATCTGTCAATCCGATTGGCACTTACAAAACATCGTGGATCATACAATTGCGTAGAAAGCCTCACAAGTGCCAATTACCCCGTGGTTTTGGAAAATTGTCAGGCAAAGACATTTAAGAGGGAGATGAAAGTATGACTGAATTTGAACAGAAAATGCTTGAAGAAGCACAGAAGCAAACCGCGCACTTGACCGTGATCAAATCAATAGTTGTCGTAATTTGGGTGTTTGTGGCTGTTGGCACAGGCGCGATGTTCACGCTATGAGGGGTAGATATGAAAAGAAGATTTTTAGCAATGATGGTTGTATTTGTGTCTTTTTCCGGAGGCTACGCCGTAAACTCATATACTACAAAAGCTAAATTTAAACAGTGCCTTATGAAATCTGCGGAAGTTGACAATGAAAAAACTTGTATAAAGAAGGTGCTTGACATCACGGGTAGCAGCAAGATTTAAACTTATAGGGGAAGGATACGTACATATGAGCGAAGTTATTTGGATCGTCGGTATATCACTATTTTTTAGATTCATATTTATCACAATGACCGATAAGGAAATGTGTAAATTAAAAGATGTTGTTTACTGTGCCAATTATGGAATCTGTTTAAATGTGATTATTTACGTATTGCCAGCAACATTTGTGGCATCTTTCTTTTGGATAGACACAATGTAGCCGTTGATGCTGAATGCGAAAATGTTCTAATTTCATAAATCAGGGGAAAGGGTATGGCATTTCCAGCCAGATTTAGTACGAGTTTTTGCCATTGGCATTTGTCGAGTTATCGCGCAGAAGATTTAGACCATAAGCCTTGTGAAATGGTGTCTTTTTCATCGTGGCACTCAAACACGTTGGTCGGTGAAACTTTTGGTCGGTTTTTATGTGCTATCGCTGCGTGGGCTTTAGATAAGTATGTAGGAAAGCACGAAGTTTTAGGGGAATAAGGATGTCTAATGTAATACAACGATTAGCTAACAGAATAGCTCTACCATTTAATCTGATATCATTTTTCGGGGTTTTGATAAGTGGTTGGGTTACTTGGCAAAATTCTGGCTTTAACTTTACTGTATGGCTTCCTGCTGTATTAGTGGATATCAGTCTGAGCATTAGTGTTTGGGCAAAGTCATCTTAAAGAGGGGGAAAGTGGACAATGAAGCCATTCGTTAAGACAGTATTAGTGTCATTCACTTTGTTCAGTGTTTTTGTATTATCAGCACCAAAATTAGCTGAGTTCAACAGTGCAACACCATACGTTCAACAACTGTTTGGGGTTGAAACTGTTGCGCAATACATTCAGCTTAATAAACCTGAATCGGAAACCATTTTTGGTAATTATATGGGCGCTGCAATTACGGTTCTGTCGCAAAACTTTGCGTTGTCGGTTAAAATTCGTTCAATCTCTACCTAATACTCTGAATCTCAATGTTTAAAGGCTGCCACTTTCCCTCTGAAATCATTCTCGAAACCCTCCGTTATTACCTGGCTTACAAACTCAGTTATCGAGAGATTGAAGAAATACAGAGAGAGCGTGGTGTCACCGTTGACCATGCGACTATCAACCGGTGGGTTATCAAATTTACGCCGATTTTGGAGCATAAAGTCAGACGCAAAAAGAAGTCGGTATCGAGTTCTTGGCGAATGGACGAGACCTACATCAAAATCAAAGGCGAATGGTTTTATTACTATCGAGCCGTTGATAAGTTTGGTGATATTATCTTAGCCCAACTCGTGATGAAGCAGCCGCTAAAACCTTTCTGAATAAGGCCATTGCCCAGAATGGGTTACCTGAGAAAGTGGTGATTGATGGCAGCCATGCTAACCATTGTGCACTGGATGCGATGAATGTTCAGCTTTGGCTAACAGGCTACTTCATGCTGTGTCTGATAGACATTTGCAATATCAAATATCTGAATAATATCGTGGAGCAAAGTCATCGTTGGGTGAAGCAGAAAACCCGGCAAGCTTTGGGATGGAAATCGGTCGAAGGGGCGACGGCTTCACTTCATGGTCGAGAAATGTGGACCATGTTAAAACGGGCGCAGATCGAGGTGGAGGGCGAGAGCGCGGTAGACCGATTTTACG
>NZ_BSPW01000114.1 GCF_030161235.1 Vibrio zhanjiangensis
TGTTCAATGACAAAACGACAACGACGTACATTTTCTTCTGAGTTCAAAGTGGATGCTGCGAGTTTGGTTCTCGATCAAGGCTACTCAATAGCTGAGGCTGCACGCTCTCTAGATGTTGGTGATACAGCCCTGCGCCGCTGGGTCGATCAATTAAAGATAGAGCGTGGTGGGAAGACTCCAACCATTAAAGCTCTTACACCTGAGCAACAGAAAATCCAAGAGTTAGAAGCTCGAATTAATCGCTTAGAAAGAGAAAAAGCCATACTAAAAAAAGCTACCGCTCTCTTAATGTCGGACGAACTCGAACGTTCTCACTAATTGACCAGTTGAGGGAGCACGAAACGGTCAAAGTGCTTTGTGGGTTGTTCGATGTCGCATCTTCCTGTTACTACGAGTTTAAGCAGCGTAAGCCGGATGCCTATCGCATTCGGTTAGCTAGCCGAATTAAGGAGCTCTTTAACATGAGTCGCGGCGCAGCTGGCAGTCGAACTCTTGTTTCTATG
>NZ_BSPW01000115.1 GCF_030161235.1 Vibrio zhanjiangensis
AAGCGATCACTGATTCCGCGATTATCCGATCACTTTTAGCCTAACTCCGAAATCGGTGATCGGAATAGCGAAAACCGCGATCGGAATGCCCGAAATCCTTCATTTTTCTCTTTTAAATCAATAGCTCGCTATTCTTTACTTCTTAAACAAGAACGTAAGGAGGCGACCATGGCCAAAAAGAGAACTCCAATGAACAAAATCAAAGAGGTATTACGCCTTAAGTACGACTGCGGTCTCTCCAATCGCAGCATCGCTTCTTGCCTGAAACTCGGCCCGTCCACCATATCGGAACTCCTTACTCGCTTTAAACAAAGCCAACTTGGTTGGCCTCTACCCGAAAGTTGCAGCGATGCTGATCTCACGCAAGCGCTGTATCACGGCAAGAAAGCCAGTCGCGATAAAGTCATGCCAGACTTCACGCAATACGCAGTCGAACTCAGACGTAAAGGCATGACGAAGATGTTGCTCTGGCAGGAATATCATGAGCAATATCAAGAGAAAGCTTACGCTTACACTCAGTTCTGCGAGCACTTCACTCGCTGGCTCAAAACCCAAAAGCGCAGTATGCGCCAGCTTCATGTGGCGGGTGATAAGTTGTTTATCGATTACTGTGGGCCGAGGCTTCAGGTGGTCAACCCTGACACAGGCGAAGTGCGCGAAGCCGAAGTGTTCGTGGCGACCTTAGGTGCGTCCAACTACACCTATGTGGAAGCCTTCCCCAGCCAAGGAAAATCTTACTGGCTAGAGGCGCATGCCAATGCGTTCGAGCACTTCGGTGGCGTCCCCCATCTCTTGGTTCCCGACAATCTGCGTAGCGCGGTCACCAAAGCGAATCGCTATGAGCCAAGACTGAACGACAGCTATCAGAAACTGGCCAATCACTATCAAACCGCCGTGATGCCTGCTCGCCCTTACAAACCGAAAGACAAAGCCAAGGCGGAGAATGCGGTGCTCCTCGTCGAACGCTGGATCATGATGCGGCTTCGCCACCAAACCTTCTATACCTTCAAAGAGTTGAATCTCGCTATCCGAGCGCTGATGGATGAGTTAAACCAACGTGAAATGAAACAGTATGGAGCGAGTCGCAAAGCCTTGTTCGAGAAACTCGATAAACCTGCATTAAAGCCGCTGCCCAAGCAGCGATACCTCTATACCGAAACGAGACAAGCCAAGGTTGGTCCTGACTATCACATCGAATATCGCCGTCACTACTACTCGGTTCCCCATCAACTGGTGGGTCACCACGTCGAGCTGGAAGCCTCCAACCGTCTGGTGCAGATCTACCATCAAGGTAACTTGGTCGCGCAACATCCACGCAGCCAAAGAGAGCGCGGAAACAGCACACAACCAGAGCATATGCCGAGTCATCATCAACATCAAAAGTGGTCGCCTAGACGCTTGCTCAACTGGGGTGCCAATATCGGCCCTGCCACCCGAGAAGTCGTCAATAAGATGCTGAACGCCAAACCTCATCCAGAGCAGGCCTATCGTTCCTGTCTGGGGTTACTCAACCTGAGTAAAACCCATGGCGAGTCGCGCTTAGAGCAGGCCTGTAAAGATGCGCTGATGCTGACAAAACCGAACTACACCTTCATCAATAATCTGCTGAAAAACAATCGCGAGGGGCAACTGAGTAAAGATAAAGCGAATACACCGAACCTTGTTCACAGCAATGTTCGTGGCCCGAACTGTTATCACTAGGAGAAAGGATATGAACGCACTCAATGACCAACTCAAAACCCTGCGCTTAAGTCATGCGGCGAAAGCGTTAGAGCAACAACAAGAGCAACTGACCACCTACGCAGAGCTGGACTTCGAGGAAAGGTTAAGCCTGCTTCTGGAAAGTGAAATCTTGAATCGTAATCAGAGCAAAATCCAACGCTTAAAACAACAAGCCAAGCTGAGAGTGGATGCTCAGCCGAGCCAACTCATCTACAAGGAGGGGCGAAACCTCAACCGCAAACAGATGAGCGAACTTCTGACGGGGAGTTATCTGCACAAGCACCAGAACATCTTGATCACAGGCCCAACAGGTGCAGGCAAAACCTATCTTGGCTGCGCTCTGGCAACCAGCGCCTGTGACCAACAGCAAACGGTCAGATACTACCGATTAACTCGCTTGCTCGATGACCTGACCACAGGTCGTCTGGATGGTAGCTATCAAAAGCAACTTCAATCCCTAGCTAAAAAAGCACTGCTTATCCTCGACGACTGGGGGATGGAAAAACTGACTCAAGAGCATGCGGGTCACTTGTTAGAAGTGCTGGAAGACCGCTACCAAAACAGCAGCACAATCGTCATCAGTCAGTTACCTGTAAAGGAGTGGTACAACATGATCGGCAACGCCACCGTCGCAGACGCTCTCATGGATAGGCTGGTACACAATAGTCATCGAATAGAACTGGGCGGTGAGTCAATGAGAAAACTGGCGCAATCCGATCACTTAGAGTAAAAATAGGAAGAGAGAAA
>NZ_BSPW01000116.1 GCF_030161235.1 Vibrio zhanjiangensis
TGCAATCTGTACAACTCTTGCAAAAGTGTACGGCGGTGAAGCGAAAGACTTCGCATCAATCGATAACGCTCCAGAAGAGCGTGAGCGCGGTATCACAATCGCAACATCTCACGTAGAGTACGACACACCAGCTCGTCACTACGCACACGTAGACTGTCCAGGACACGCGGATTATGTTAAGAACATGATCACAGGTGCTGCACAGATGGACGGTGGTATCCTAGTTGTTGCTGCGACAGATGGCCCAATGCCACAAACTCGTGAGCACATTCTACTAGGCCGTCAGGTTGGTATCCCATACATCATCGTATTCATGAACAAATGTGACATGGTTGACGATGAAGAGCTACTAGAGCTTGTTGAAATGGAAGTTCGTGAGCTTCTATCTGAATACGACTTCCCAGGTGATGACCTACCGGTTATCCAAGGTTCTGCACTAGGCGCACTAAACGGCGAAGAGCAGTGGGAAGCGAAGATTGTTGAACTAGCAGAAGCTCTAGATACTTATATTCCAGAGCCAGAGCGTGCAGTTGATATGCCGTTCCTAATGCCGATTGAAGACGTATTCTCAATCCAAGGTCGTGGTACAGTAGTCACTGGTCGTATCGAGCGTGGTATCCTAAACGTAGGTGACGAAGTTGCTATCGTAGGTATCAAAGATACAACAACGACGACATGTACAGGTGTAGAGATGTTCCGTAAGCTTCTAGACGAAGGTCGTGCGGGTGAAAACGTTGGTGCACTTCTACGTGGTACTAAGCGTGATGAAGTAGAGCGTGGTCAAGTACTAGCGAAGCCAGGTTCAATCACTCCACACACTAAGTTTGAATCAGAAGTTTACGTATTGTCTAAAGATGAAGGTGGTCGTCACACGCCATTCTTCAAAGGCTACCGTCCACAGTTCTACTTCCGTACAACTGACGTAACAGGTAACATTGAGCTACCAGAAGGCGTGGAAATGGTAATGCCAGGCGATAACATCAAGATGACTGTAGAGCTAATCGCTCCAATCGCAATGGACGAAGGTCTTCGTT
>NZ_BSPW01000117.1 GCF_030161235.1 Vibrio zhanjiangensis
TTGGAGGTTTGATCTTATGATTCGGGCTAAACGATTAGAATGCGGTGTTTATGATGCGCTTACCGTCTGTTTGAACAATAGTAGCGGTATACGGATGGATAAAATTCACACACTCAACGACTCGATAAGGTTGGGGGGTTTTTACCCAAAAACTCAAAGTTTTAGTTTGCCGGTTTTCCTCGTCAAACCCCGTTTCAATCTCTTCCTGTGTCATATAAAGAATGTCATCTTTCACTTCATCGGCCAGCTGGCCATCGGGCGCTAACCTTGACGAATAACCATACTGCTCGCATAAAGTATTGAACAGAATATACAGTTCATCAGCCTGGGAGAATTTAGCTCGATAGTCTAAGTTCATTTGATGAAGCTCGAATAACCTCACCAGCAAATTCCCGCCCTTTCGTGCAATACTGATCATGGTTTTGATATCTTTTTTGCACACGGCATACCTTGGGCGATTCACCTGCACTTTGAGATATTTCACGAGGATATCATTGCTTCTCTTTGGGGGAATAAATCGCGTGCTCTGCGCCTTTTGCATCATAATATGCAGCAAACTATGCAACACCACCTCAGAGAACGTCTGATGATACTTCAACTTCAAACTCATAACGTTTTTCACTCCAACGTACATAACAACAAAGCCAGCGAGCCCCCTACCCTACAATCAATATAGGCAGAATATCTAACACGTTTATTTATCGATATTCATGTATGGCTTTCACTCAGGAAGTAAGATCGTATCGGACCCCACACTGAAATGCAAAAGGCCATATTCGCACCAAAGATCAGAAAAACGATCATTTTGGCGCTTACGAGCCGAAAATCGGTCGAAACAAAATAGCGCAACAATTCGTTAACATTTGGCAAAAATCTGTAATTTAATTACAGACTGAAAAAGCGGGCTTCAGATAAGAAGAGGGGCAATTTTAGTCATTTCATTGAGCGAGGAAGCACAAAGGGGTAAAACCGCTGCTCAACTTTGAGTTTTAACATAATATACCAAAAACCACCTCGATCTGTAGGTATGATTTCGTAGTGTGGTGATTAGGACAAAAAACGACTACGAAAATGGTCATGAATCAGAGTCTATTTCTTAGTATCATTGTGTTTTAAATTTTGCATGCAAAATTCAAAGATTGTTTTTCTTCTATTACTTCTCATACTTCACCTTTACACTAAGGTAATAAGCACTTGGTTTATTACACATTACCAAAGAGCGTGAGCCCTTTTTCTGTCATGCGATAATAAATCATGACTGAATTACGCTTGAACGTGGCTGTTTGTATAGGCTTGCCATTTTTATCTATCACTAGGCGCTCAATAAACCCTGCATTTTCTAATACACTAAAGCCCTTATGGATATTACTGATCGTTTTGTGGTTTGCCATGCATTGACGAATTGAGTTAGAGTCAAAATAAATCTGTCCGTCATCACTTTCAAAGCGTTCCGCCTCTCCTCGGTCCTGACCTCTCGTAAACAAATTAAGTAGTGTCATTATTTGGAAACAAACCGATTGGCGTGGTAAATCGCAAAGCTCGGCTAAGTTCTTTATGCTGTTTTTGAACTGCTCATTGTACTCTGCAGTGCTCATTGTTTGTTCTCTTGCTGTGCTTGATACGCAATGTCTAACCATTGGCCAGTCAATTCAACCCACTGTTTCGAAATAGGGTGTTTATTTAGAAGTAAGTATCGAGCAGCGATTGCACGCTGCGACTCATTTGTTGGTGTCCAGTGGTGCGCAATTAAATAATCGAATGCAGACCGACATGCCCACTGAGGGGCATCATTATTTTTCACCCAATGCTTTAACATCTCTCCTGGCGGCGCTTTTCTCTTGGCGATATATTTTTTTTTAATAGCAATGTCAGTTAAGTATGCCGCTGCTTGGCTGCTAGAGCCAGAAAACATCAAGGAAAACCATTTTATCAAACTGGCACGTTCTGGGTTTACCATCAGTGCCAATCTTTGTTTTGCTGATTTAATCAAGGTGATACCCAACAATCTCAACATCAGCAGCTGGGACAGTCATCTTAGCTGGGGAGTTATCGAGCAACACGACAATTTCCCCTTCTTTTGACTGACCGGTTAAGTCAATAATTCCAAGCTGATCATCTAAGCGAATACGAATACCTTGAGTGCGAACACCACTTTTCATCTTATTCTTTTCGTTAGTTCCGGATTCTGGAATAGGGGATTGAGTAGTTTTGCTGACGCTCCGTTCTGGCTCTGGTGATGATTGTGCTCCCGCCGTTACAAGAGCCGAGAGTTCATCTTTAGGAGCGCTTGCTTTAATCTTCTTCTCTGTCTTTAACCGTTTGGTCAGCTCCTGAGCATCTTTTCGAGAAATGACCTGTGACTCATCAACAAACTGAGCGGTTTCATCGGGGTTAATCTCATAGGCAATACGCAGAGAGTTAATTGTATCGACATCACCAATTTTATTATCAAGGTAGGCTAGTTGCACCTTTTCTGGCGCTTGTGCTGCCTTGATAGCTGCAGATACTTTAGATTCAGATATACCCAATGCTTCGGCGACTTCTTTATTTTGGCTAAAGTTATACGTTGCTTTTATCAGTGAGTAGGCATTACCTTCCTCAATGGGGTTTAAATCTTCACGTAAAATATTTTCCGACACCTGTGTTAAAAGATCGCCCTCACCAATAATGCACTTAACGTGTGTGATTTTGTCAGAATCCATAATGGCCCGCCAACGCCGCTCCCCCTCTTGGATAAGGTATCCGCGATCGTCCATTTTGCCTACACGACAAGGCTGGCGCTGGCCATTTTTTTCCATGTTAACACGGAGCTCATCAATGGTTTCTTGTTTAAACACTTGCCGTACTTGAGGGTTTGAGTACAAGGCGTGTTTGGGAATATCAACGACTTGTTCGCTATTACGAAGGGTTTCATCATATTCATTAAAAATATCATCCACTTTAACGTTGGAACGTTGTAGATTGCTCTTTCTACTCATCGTTAGACCCCTTCAATACGTAACATAAACTCATCAAAAAAAGCATTAAAGCCGTAGGTTTCCGCATGTTTTGGCATGTATTCTGCGAGCGAAAGCCCTTGACTGGCCGCTTCATTAACCTTGATGGTTTTGTATATGCTATTGACAAACATCATGTCGCCATAGTCGTTGTTTAGCTTGTCAGAGTATTCCATTTGCGTCTTTGTCGGCTTCTTATCCAACTGATTCATCACAATCCCTGCCAAGCGTAAGTTTTTGTTATTCCTTTGTACTTTTCGCATTGTGGTTATAATCGTTGATACCGCATTGACAGATTGAGGCTCAGTGTGTGTGATTATGAGTAAAAAATCAGCCACACTTAATGCAGCATGTTGCAACACTCTCGATGATGGGGGGCAATCAAGCAGTATGTAATCATATCTCTCTTCGATGTTATCAATAGAGCCAAGGAAATTATAGATTTCATCCATTTCGATGCGCTCAATACGCGAAGAAGTGGTGATAACATGAACGCCATTTTCAGCTACGTATGGTTCTGGCGTACTTTCCTCTTTAAACATTCCCCAAACACAAGAAGGGTGCTCATCACTATAGTCTTGCTGGCGTAACAGTGATGAAGCAAAAAGATGGCTTAGACCATTACCTTGCGGATCTAGATCAATAACCAAAACACGTTTGTTCTTAGCATGAAGATTTCGCGCTAAATTAATGCAAGTAGTGGTTTTACCAACGCCACCTTTTTGATTTGCAATTGCAATGATCTTACTCATTTAGTGTTCTCCTTTGAGAAGAGCGTTAACGCCCATTTGATGATTTGTTTTCACTTTATGACTTTATAAAAGTAAAGTCAATAGGAGAATATAAGAATTTTGCATGCAAAATTTTATTATCTTCATTTTCTTGCTCTCTATCTGCAAAATCAGTGTAGACAAAAATAATCTCTCAGACTGTTATTTGGCACATTCAGGTCTCATTCTTTTCGGCCCGTTGTCGAAAACCGTCAAAATGCCAAGACCACGACAACAGGGGAGGTGCACTATATATGGCATATAAATTTAGGTAGCAATAACTATATATTGTGTTTTAAGGAGCATTGACCGCTCATGTCCTTTTGATCATTCTTACCTTTTATTTTGCAAAACTTCTCTATAGAGATAAACTCACCAATGACATTTGATCAAAAGGATCATTAATTTTCTTGTCTTGACTCCTTTATTTTGGCCACAATATAGTGACATTTTTTTCTTCAGGTGATGACAACATGACACTCCCGCACACGGTCGCCCTTTCAAGGCTAACAGCAGCACCGCTCGTCTCACCGAATTTCGAGGCACTGATCAGCATTCGTCCTCAGCTGCTCCAAAACTGTGAAGATTTGCCACCGTATTTATTGTTGCCGGAAGTTGAACGACTCTTAATGGCCGCTCCCAATCGTCATGCTGCCATTATTTTTAATTTGTTGTGGCAAACAGGCGCGAGAATTAACGAACTATTAGCCTTGAACTTTGATGATATTGAACTGTTACACGGTCACGATGACGGTATGATGATCACCTTGCGTACCTTGAAGCAACGAACAGGAAATAATCAGAAACCACAACGCGGCAGACCGAAGAGGGGACTAAAACGTGAGGTTGGAGTATGGTGCCCGAAATTGCGCCATGAGATCATTGAGTATAAGCGAACATTTAAACGTAGTAATGACAAACCACTCTTAGTTAATCCGCAAACGAAACAACCTTGGTCAGCACAGATGGTGAGAAACTGGTTTAAAGAAGCCGCAAGCGCGTTGGAGCAACAAGGACAAGCTTTACCTATCGATGTGTCACCACATGTTCTTCGTCATAGCTATGCGATTCATTTGCTGCTTCACCATGTTGATATCAACACCATCAAAGAGAACCTTGGCCACCGCTCATTGAAATCAACTGAAGTCTATACCACGATTTGGAAATCTGAACGCTACTATAATCTAAGAAATGTGCCTTTTCGGTCAGCACTGACAACATCATGACCATCCGTAGAAGTGGCAAACATTAAGCCTGTGATAAAATTTTGCATGCAAAAGTGTATTCAATAGCCCATCAGTAATAACCATCATTTCTAATAAATATAGGCCCTAAACGTAGGACTTTTTCCAAATACCAAACTGAGCCAAATCGTACTCATCATCAAAAAATATCGCCAGTGGTAATTTCAAGTCGCTAACATGAACTTGTCGGGGAGCTGGCCGCACATACCATTATCTGATATGGCTTGTTTAGCCCCCACCTTTAAGCAATAATGGAAACAATTAACTATATGAAATAAAGGTAAAAATGTGAGTATTTGTAGATTCAATGTTGATAACTTCACTTACAATATCGAAAGTAATTTAGAGGCAATGGGACTTCCTGTACCACAAACTATATTCGGTAGCGTGACAACAATGTCTGGGGCTCTAGCAAGTATCGAGGCCGCGTTAATAACAAAAGCTGCGGATATGCCAATAACAGCAGTGGTAGGAAGAGCAGCAGGAACCACAATAACCAGCTTAACCGCAGCAGGCTATGCAGGTGCCATTATAGGGTCTGCATTGATGGCGTCGAAAAGAGCGACATCATGTAGTAAAGAAGAGTTTAAGAAAGCTTTTCAAGCTCTTGGCTTTCCATCATGGGCAGCAGAAGATGCCTTAAATGGGCCTCAAGGCCAGAATATGTTAAGGAAATAGTGATGGCGTGGATTAAGGATCGTGCTTTACTAATTATTGTTTCGATATTTGCTGCTATAGCTGCATACCTTTTTTGGTACATTCTAGGAGAATACGCCTTTATTATATTTTCTTTAATAGCTCTATATGCTTACATAGTGGAACGTCCAAAATTAAAAAGTTATCGAAATAAAATTAATTGATATTCATATAAGGGGTATTGCGCCCAATTCACCGATAAGTTCCACCTAATCCTATTTCATCAATATTTTCATA
>NZ_BSPW01000118.1 GCF_030161235.1 Vibrio zhanjiangensis
CAACGTTCTAGTCTCGAACAACCCTTTAGGACCCTCAAGGGGTCAGGGAAGACTCATCTCAGGGCTCGCTTCCCGCTTAGATGCTTTCAGCGGTTATCGATTCCGAACTTAGCTACCGGGCAATGCGTCTGGCGACACAACCCGAACACCAGAGGTTCGTCCACTCCGGTCCTCTCGTACTAGGAGCAGCCCCCTTCAATCTTCCAACGCCCACGGCAGATAGGGACCGAACTGTCTCACGACGTTCTAAACCCAGCTCGCGTACCACTTTAAATGGCGAACAGCCATACCCTTGGGACCGACTTCAGCCCCAGGATGTGATGAGCCGACATCGAGGTGCCAAACACCGCCGTCGATATGAACTCTTGGGCGGTATCAGCCTGTTATCCCCGGAGTACCTTTTATCCGTTGAGCGATGGCCCTTCCATACAGAACCACCGGATCACTATGACCTGCTTTCGCACCTGCTCGAATTGTCATTCTCGCAGTCAAGCGGGCTTATGCCATTGCACTAACCTCACGATGTCCAACCGTG
>NZ_BSPW01000119.1 GCF_030161235.1 Vibrio zhanjiangensis
CTCATTGGGAGTGATGCCACCATTGTACTGATGTGGCCTGATTTGGCTGTAATATCTAATGATATAGCCAACAATGCTCTGCCATGCTTCACCTAAACTGCGATAGCCGATAGTTGGCACCCATTCTGTTTTCAAGCTCCTAAAGAACCGCTCCATCGGACTGTTATCCCAGCAATTTCCTCTACGAGATAAGCTTTGTTTTATTTGATATCTCCATAGGGTTTGACGGTACTTTCGACTCGTGTAATGCGAGCCTTGGTCGCTGTGGAACATGACTCCTGTCGGCATACCTCGTGACTCATAAGCCATCTTTAACGCTTTACTCGTCAATTGGCTATCGGGCGAAAAAGACATTGCCCAGCCGATTGGTTTCCGAGCAAATAGATCAAGAACAACCGCTAGATAAGCCCAGCGATTACCAGCCCAGATATAAGTCACATCACCCACCCATACTTGGTTTGGAGCAGTTACAGCGAACTGCCTCTCCAAGTGGTTAGGGATTTCTACATGCTCTAAAGGCTCCTTTCGATACTTATGTTTGGGCAGCTGTCGACTCACTAAACCAAGTGTTTTCATAACCTTAGTCGCTCGATATCGACTTAGATTCATGCCCATATTGGTGACGATATCAGCAATAGTACGGGCCCCAGCAGAGCCATTACTCACATTGTGAGCTTCTTGGACAAGTGCTCTAACTCGAACTTCATGGGCTGAAATGACTTTTGGCCGTTCCAGCCAGTATTTATAGCTGCTGCGATGAACTCCGAATATGCGACATAGCTTTAACGTGCTGTAGCTCTGTTTGAGCTTCTCGATTATCGAGAATTTTTCAGTGAGTCCGACATCAACAGAGCTGTAGCCTTTTTTATGATTTCATTATGCTCTTCGAGTTCAGCGATCCGTTTTTTAAGCGTTCGGATCTCTATTTGTTCTGGCGTCAGTGGTGACGCTTTTGGGGTAACACCTTGTAGTTCTTGTTTAAGCTGCCTTACCCACTTATCCATAGCAGATTTGCTTACATTCATAGCTTTAGCTGCTTCGACCACGGAGTATCCTTGGTCAACAACTAGCTGGGCTGCTTCAAGTTTGAATTCTGGACTGAAAGTTCTTCTCGTACGCTTTGTCATAGTTCCACCT
>NZ_BSPW01000120.1 GCF_030161235.1 Vibrio zhanjiangensis
CATAAACACCATAGCCATCGGTTTGCAGATAACCATCATAGTCGCCCAAGAAGGCTACAGGGCGCGACCTCGCGCGACTGTTTTGATAGTCATACAAGACGATATTTCTCACATTAGGGAATGCGGCACCTGGCGAGTCCGCCCCTGAGCAGTAAAGCCACATATAACATTGCTTGTCTTCCTTGAGGACATTGAGCGGCGTTTCATCCGCCTGAACCACTATTTGCTCGAGTAGGTGCGTTTTTAAGGCCGCGTAAAGCGGGGCGAACTTCTCACTGACTTGGATAACCCACCTTGCCATGGTGGTTCGTGAGAGTTCGATACCCGATTGGGTAAACAGGGATTCTTGGCGGTAAAGTGGCATCGCGTATTGATATTTTCCGAGGATGATATTGGCCAACAAGCTTTCTGTCGCGAAGCTTTTAGGGATAATGCTTTGCGGCGCTGACTTTTGAACGATGCGGCTGTTGTCCTGAGTTTGCTCGCATTGGCGGCAAGCATATTTAGGACG
>NZ_BSPW01000121.1 GCF_030161235.1 Vibrio zhanjiangensis
TGGATTA
This sequence comes from Vibrio zhanjiangensis, assembly GCF_030161235.1. Lineage (GTDB taxonomy): Bacteria > Pseudomonadota > Gammaproteobacteria > Enterobacterales > Vibrionaceae > Vibrio > Vibrio zhanjiangensis. The sequence goes on from NZ_BSPW01000121.1 coordinate 8, forward strand.
TCATCAACGAGTGCCCACACAGATTGATAGGTTTACATTGTTAAAGAGCAGTGCTTTGGAATCTTTATCTCTCAAAGCGGAGGTGAATTCTAGCGATATAATTTAAAGAGTCAAACACTTTTTAAAATTAATTTCTTGCTGCCAATTTTACCTCGATGACACAGAGGAAATACTTTGCATCTCACCTCTGTCAGTGAGCGCGGATTATATAGATGCGAATTAATAAGGCAAGTAAAAGATGTGTTTTTTTCATTTAAAACAATCAAGTGATGAACAATTGCTCTGTATCACCTTGTTTGGTCTATCTTGCCATCAAGCTAAACTAGTAATAGTACAAAAGAACACTCTTTGATAAATCGTGCTGGGCATTAAATGATCATTGACGAGTATTGAGTAGGCATAATATGACTTGCAGAAACAACAAAGCCCCGACTTCTGTCGAGGCTTTGTTGTTTCTAATATGGTACCGGTGGGCGGACTTGAACCGCCACGCCCGAAGGCAACGGATTTTGAATCCGTCGTGTATACCAATTTCACCACACCGGCATCTTAAGGCTATCGCCCTTTGATGATTGGCATTATACGTATGCATTAATAAGGTGCAAGAGCAAAATACTGAATTCGCAATTGTTTGATGATAAAACCACCACAACTTGTCAAACAGAACATAAAATACCTTTTCAGGCTTGTTTTGACGCTATATTCTGACCACCAAGTTCAACCAAGGTATATAAACTCTATGTCAACAATAGAAGAACCTCAGCCAGCAGGCCTTATGCGTCGCCTCGGCGCATTGTTTTATGATGGTCTGATTGTTATTGCAATCGAAATGATGGCAGCAGGTATCGTCATTGCTATTCTTCACGCTCTGATAGCGCTTGGGGTATTTAATGTCGCCCCTTATGTAGACGTCAGCGACTTTCTGACCATGCATCCTATCTGGGGGCCAATCTATACTTTTTATCTCGCTGCAGTATGGATATACTTTTTTGTTTTCTTTTGGACAAAAGCAGGTCAGACCTTGGGAATGCGAGCTTGGAAACTACAAATTCGCAACTCTGATGGAAGCGCAATTTCGACAAGACAAGCATTGATTCGCATCGCTACATCATGTTTTGGCTTAGCAAATTTAACCGTACCTATCGATCCTAAAAAGCGCGGGTTTCATGATATTTGGGCAAAAACACAGGTTATCGTACTGAATCAAGCACAATAGCTAAGAGGAAGGCTAAACCTTCCTCTTTAACTCGCCTAACATACTGCGAGCTCTTTCAACATAAAGTCTGGCAAAGCCAACTCTTCGTTTTTATTAATCTCAACTCCAACATCGATAATATCCTGAGCAATTTGTTTCGCTTCCTCCAAAGAATGCATAACAGCCGTTCCACACTGGTACTCATTTAACTCAGGTATATGATGTTGACTTCTCACTTTAAGTACATCATACATAGCTGATAGCCATGCTTTGGCGACACGATCTTCTGATGGTGTACCGACCAAACTCATATAAAAGCCCGTTCTACAGCCCATAGGTGAGATGTCAATAATCTCCACTCCGTTACCGTTAAGGTGGTTGCGCATGAAACCTGCGAATAAGTGTTCTAAGGTATGTATGCCTTTTTCCGAAAGAATGGCTTTATTTGGGGCAGTAAAGCGTAAATCAAACACTGTTATTGTATCACCACTTGGTGTACTCATCATCTTCGCTACTCTCACTGCAGGTGCATGCATTCGAGTATGATCAACAGTAAAGCTATCGAGTAATGGCATTATAATTGTCTCCTATCTGCAATAAACTCAAAAATGCGAGTAATTGCTTTCTTTGCCTTGCTTCACCGCCAACCCTAATCTTTGATATGCAACCCTGCAAATGTTTTGTTTAATAACAACATAAATTAATGACAGGAGTGCGTATAGATAGGGTGAATAATAAATAATTAACTCAACTAAAGGCTGAGGGATGTGGATTTTATAGACAGAAAGAACGCCGTTCAGTTTTACTTAACGGCGTTATGTTATGCGGAGATTGAAGAATAAGGGTAGCAGTAAGCTTAGCGACATGATTAGAGACTACCAAAAAGCATTTCACTCAAACGAAAAGTCTCTCACCGGCTGAGGTAAGCAAAGTAGTCTTGCAAAAAATCATCGAAGTTAAGGGTATCTGACTGCTCTACACTAAGCTGAGCTTCTCTCGAGCGCAGCACTTCTTGCTCCATGGTGTCGCGGCTGTAGATTTTAAAATCATGATTAGCATGACGCTCACTATATCTCTGACCAAATTCACAACCCACTTTACCTAAGCCACCAAACTGCTTTGTATCAGCAAGCAATCGCCCAGAGATAGTAAGCTCGGGGTTATCAATCCAAGAACGAAGTTTGTTACATACGGCTTGGTACGCCTTGCCACCATGAGCATCATCCATATACCGTCCAATTTGACAAAGTTCATCCAATACACGATGTGACCAATCTTGCAATGATAGAACTTCGCCTTGGCAACCTATCTGTAACTGCAAACCAATTTGACGCCCGGATGTAATAACCTTATCCCAGTTTTCTCGCCAGCATTCTTGCTCACAAAAATCCATAGGTTCAGAATCAGATAGCGCACACCACGTGAGAAAAAGGTCGAGAAAACGGATCTGGTCTTGATCTATTCCAATAGGGCTATAGGGATTGACATCAAGTGCGCGAACTTCGATATATTCAACACCACCCCGAGAAAGAGCTTCTGATGGTTTCTCACCATTTTTGGTCACTCTCTTAGGCCTTATTGGAGCATAGAGCTCATTTTCTATCTGCAGCACATTGCTATTTAGCTGACGATATTCACCATCAACTTTCACACCAATATCAGCAAATTTATCCGAAGGGGTTCTAATTGCCGTGTTTAGACCATCTAAGTACTCATTTAGACTATTGAAGCCAATTTTAAGCGAGCTTTGGGCGCTATTGGTATAACCAAGATCGCTCATACGCAGTGACGTCGCATAAGGAAGATACAATGTTTGGCCAATATTTTCGAAAGGCAAGTCCGTTTCTTGGTCTTTAATGAAGGACGAGCACAAAGCAGGAGAAGCGCCAAAAAAGAAGGGGATCAACCAGCCAAATCGATAGTAATTCCTAATTAGACCAAAATAGGCTTCGGATCTAGATTCAGCACGCTTGTTGTCGCTTTGCACTCCATAAAGCGCATCCCAAAAAGCGTCAGGAAAAGAGAAATTGAAATGAACACCAGAGATAATTTGCATCAAACTGCCATAACGACGTTTTAGCCCTTCACGATAGAGCGTTTTCATTTTCCCTGCATTAGAGCTGCCGTATTGAGCCAAATGAATATCATCTTGATGATTGATATAACATGGCATTGAAAGCGGCCACATCCGTTCTTCACCAAGTTTCGATTGGGTAAAATGATGGATATCCTCTAACTGCTGCGTCAGCGTATCAATCTCTGAAGATACGGGCGTGATAAACTCCAGCAAAGATTCTGAAAAATCTGTCGTTATCCAGTTATTTGCATAAGCGGAACCAAGTTCTGTCGGGTGCGGTGTTGTCGCTAGGCTACCATCTTTTCGATAGCGTAATGTTTCTCTCTCAACACCACGCGAAAGGGATCTAAATATCTCTGGGTTGAGAACAATTTTCTCAAGTCGCTTAGCAAAATCAGTCACGATGAAGTCCACTTATAGTCCTGATCCAAACATTATGGACCGTTTATATAAAGAGAGACGGAGAAAATCCGTCTCTCTGTCATGGTATAGTTATGTGTTCTCTAGCGAACGATTTCAAGCTCTTCTAGTGGGATTTGTAAACTTTCTAGTTGGGGTTTAAGCGCCTTGATATCTCCAACCACGATAATTTGATAATCATTAGGCGCAAACCATTTGGCTGCCATAGTATTTAATGTAACCTTACTGACTGTCTCAACAATTTCGTTACGTTGCTGAAGATAGTCTTCATCTAGGCTATAAGCGAGAATACTGCCTAGCAGCTGTGCTTTCTGTGAGGGGGTTTCGTATTTCAACGCATCTTGCTGACCAACCGCGAGGCGAAGAAACTTAATTTCGTCATCTGTCATACCTTGCTGGCTGTATTTTCTCAATTCACTTTGTATTTCTTTGATGGAAGCCGCTGTCGTATCAGCTCGAACCTGAGCCGAGAAAACGATCGCTCCAACCTCACGATTGGCAGCAAAATAACCACTTGCACCATAGGTGTACCCTTTGTCTTCTCTAAGGTTCTGATTGATACGGCTGTTAAAGTTACCTGCTAGGTTAAAATTCGCTAGCTGAGTCAGATAAACTTCTCCTGTTGCATCGAAAGGCAAACCTTGACGCACAAATCGCACAATACTTTGTGGTGCTCCAGGCTTGTCAATTAGATACACTTTCTGTTCGCCCTTCTTATCAATGACTTGTGGATGCAATAGTGGGGCTACCTCTCCCCGCCACTTATCGATAAACGCCAGCTCTTTTTTAATTTGACGCTGATTAATGTCACCGACTACCACTATTTGAGCACCTTGAGGGGTGTAGTGCTTACGGTAAAAAGCTTTCACATCATCAAGAGTCAAATTCTCTACCGATTCTTTGGTTCCATCATTGGGTCGTTGATAAATCGTTCCAGAAAAAAGAACTTGCCTTGTAGCTTGAGAAGCTAACCAGTCAGGTTTTTGGTGCTGATACACCAGTCCCTCTAGCATCTGCTGCTTATTTCGCTCAAAGTCTGACGCCTTGAAAGCAGGCTTGAACAACACTTCCTTTACTATTTCCAATGTTTGATGAAGGTTTTCTTCAAGACTAGAAATAGAAATACTCGTAGTGTAATTGGCAGCACTAATTGAAACCGTACTACCCAATTTGTCTAATCTGGCCTGTAACTCTTCACTGGTTGATTCTAACGTTCCTTCTTCCATCATGGTTGCTGTCAGGTTAGCCAGCCCCTCTTTACCAGGTTCAACATAGCGTTCGCCCGCAGGGAAACTGATATCAATTTCAACCGTTGGCGTTTCGCTACTCTGAGTTCCCAAAAGCTCGGCACCGTTATCAAAATAAATATGATAAAGCGGTGGCATATGTGCCTTAACCGCCTCTGCAACCTCTGGCATTATAGAACGGTCGAAGTTATCCACCGGACGGCGATAACTTAAATCCTTATCACTCACCTTCGTATACTCTGGCAATGTTCTTGGCGGGGTTTCAAACGTCGCTGGCATGACGGCATAATCGCGCTTTCCTTTGGGGACAACGCTCAAAGTGACTTTCGGATTACCATTCAAATAGCGAATGTACGCATTCATCACAGACTGAGGTGATACGGCTCTAATTTGGTCAAGTTGGGCTTGCAAGCGGTCTGGTTGACCATAAAAAGTTTGATTGGAAGCTAATTGAGACACCTTACCTTTTACACTTTGCAAAGCAAACACTGCATCCGCTTCAGCCATGCCTGTGATTTGATCCAAGCGCTGCTGATTAACCCCTGTTTGTTCAAATTTCTTCAGCGTTTCCATCAATGATTGGTAGAGTGGCTTGAGCTTTCCACTATCTCCTGAAGGTGCCATCGCATAGACATAAAACGTACATGACAACTCAGAACAGTCCTGAAAAGCACCGGCATCGACCGCTTTCTGCGTCTTGACTAAGTCTTGATAGAGGAGGCTATTTGTACCCTGGCCTAAAACATTAGCTAAAGCATTTAATGTGGTTTCAGTTTTCTCACCTTGATAAGTCGTCGGCCAACCAACGAGCAGCATTGGCTGTTGAATTCGGTCTTCTAAAGTAATATACCGATCTTCATTTAGTGTTACTGGCTGCTTGGGAGCTTGTTCAACGTCAGGTCCTCTTGGAATTGAGCCAAAGTACTTGTTCACCCACTCCAATGTCTTGGGAACATCAATGTCTCCGCCTATCGTTAGCACCGCATTGTTCGGCCCATACCAGCGTAAGAAAAAGGCTTTAAGGTCATTGACATCCACCCGATCAAGATCCTCGACATAACCAATAGTCTGCCACGAATATGGATGCCCTTCTGGGTAAAGTGCCTCGCCCATTTTTTCCCACATCAAACCATAAGGTCGATTATCGTAATTCTGCGCTCGCTCGTTTTTTACTGTGTCACGTTGAATTTCAAACTTGCGCTGAGAGACCGCATCAAGCAAGAAGCCCATTCTATCTGACTCAAGCCAAAGAACTTTTTCCAACTGATTAGAAGGTACCGTTTCGAAATAGTTGGTTCTATCTCGGTTAGTAGTACCATTTAGTGACCCACCGGCTTCAGTGATCAATTTAAAATGCTCTTGATCTGCCACATGTTCACTTCCTTGGAACATCATATGCTCAAAAAAGTGAGCAAAACCTGATTTGCCAGTTTCTTCTCTTGCAGAACCGACGTGATAAGTGACATCGACATGAACCAAAGGGTCCGAATCATCTGGAGATAGAATCACCGTCAGCCCATTCTCCAGCTGATATTTTGAGTAAGGTATCATCACCTTACCTGGCTCAGCAGGAACCGTTTCAATAAGAGAGACACCTAGAGGGAGAGAGGAATTAGAAGAAAGTGGGCTATTTGAGCACCCATATAGAGCAATAAGAGAAAAGAGACCTAACCAGATTTTTCTCATGACATCTCCTCAGAAAAAACCGTAAAACAAGGCTGCTAAAAGACTATAGCGTAATGCTTTACCAACCATTATCAACCATAAACATGGCCAAAAACGCATTCGTAGCCAACCAGCAGCGAGACAAAGAGGATCACCAATAACAGGTAACCAGCTGAATAAAAGCGACCAGTAGCCATATTTACTCAACCACTGCCGTGCTTTAAGACCATATTTTCCATTTTGAGTTCGATTGGGTAACAACAAACCTAACCAATAGTTTGTTAGGCCACCTAAGGTATTACCTAAAGTCGCGGTCGAAATAACGGAAATGACAGGGTACTGATTGAGAGTTAGAGCAGCGATAAGTCCTGCCTCAGATCCACCGGGCAAAATCGTCGCACTCAAAAAGCCTGTGATAAATAGAACCCAAAGGGCAGAATCGGAAAATCCATGAGCAATACTTTTAAACGCAGTATCAAATGCCTCTAGCACTGCATATCAAGCAAAATCTTGCCCCTTGTATGCCCTGTTTCAATTTGCTGATGAGCCTTAACCACTTCGCTCATTGGGTATATATGTTGAATCTCTGTTTTCAGTAGCCCAACACTCACCATATACAGCAAGGCATCCAACTGCTCAGGATCAGGTGCCACCAACATACCTGCTGCGTCAAAGCCTAACATTTTGGCTTTCTCACAAATTAATTCAGCCGTTATGGTCGGAACCGTAACAACTTTTGCCCCATCTCTCAAACAATGCAACGCATCAAGAGCAGCATCACCTCCAATCAGGTCAATTAATACATCCGCTTCTTCCACACGCTCTGATACTGGGGAGAATTCATAATTCACCGCATGTGCCCCCAAGGTCGCCATATAATCAAGGTTTTCAGCACTGCACGTGGTAAACACCTCTGCTTTAGCCGCAATCGCCACCTGAATGGCTAAATGCCCAACCCCTCCAGCACCAGCAAGAATCAAGACTCTTTGCCCCTCATGAACTCCCGCTTTGTCCAACGCTTGAACGGCTGTCTGACCAGCCAAAGGCAGTGCCGCTGCCGCTTCTAAAGTGGTTGCATCAGGTATTAAACTCAATTCAGCCTCAGGGACGCACAGATATTGACTATAGCCTCCTCCGTGAAGAGGGAAACCAACAAATCCGGCAACCTTGTCACCCACTTCAAATCGCTCAGCCGATTCACCACATTTAACGACTTCCCCAGAGATGTCATAGCCTGGCACCCAAGGTAGCTTGTCTTCATTTTGTGACGCCGCCCAACCCAAGCCTGCACGAGTTTTTACATCAATCGGGTTAACACCGGCAAACGCAATCTTCACCAAAACCTGACCTTTTTGCGGGTTAGGTACCTCAGTCGATTGGATTATTAAGACTTCTGGACCACCAAATTGAGCAATCGCTATTTGTTTATTTTCCATTTGTTCATTTCCCTGACGGCAAGAAAAAAGGATGCAGAAGCATCCCTTTGAATATATACCATTTATTGCTAACGAGTTAACTGCCAAAACCAAAATTTGCTGATAATTTTGTATTCATTGAGAAAATAAGCATAACGAAAATCAGGAAATTAAGCTCTGCTACCCAATTAATTGAGCACTTTTATGAACTTTTACTTCGAGGTTTAGAAAATAAAAAACCCTACTGAATCAGTAGGGTTTAAATGTGGCGCGCTCGGAAGGAT
>NZ_BSPW01000122.1 GCF_030161235.1 Vibrio zhanjiangensis
CAGCGTATCTCTGCCTACCGAAGTAAGCTTCATCTGGGGTGAGGTTATTCAGTCCTTGATGGTTACGCTCTTCATTATAAAACACCATGTAGTTCCCGATTTCAAGCTCTGCTTCTCGAGGTGTGGTGTAAGCCTTTAGATAAACCTCCTCATATTTTAAGCTTCGCCAGAGCCTCTCGATAAAAACATTATCTACCCAACGGCCTTTGCCATCCATGCTGATTCGTATCCCACGGTCGAGTAAGGCTTGAGTGAACTCTGTGCTAGTAAACTGACTCCCCTGATCAGAGTTGAAAATATCTGGTGGTCCATAGTGTTGAAGTGCCTCCTCAAGTGCTTCAAGACAAAAGCTTGTATCCATCGTATTTGATAAGCGCCAAGACAAAACCTTACGGCTAAACCAGTCGATAATGGCAACCAAGTAAAGGAAGCCTTTAGCCATTGGGATATAGGTGATATCAATAGCCCACGCTTGGTTTGGATAGGTAACTTCGATATCACGTAATAGGTAGGGATAAACCTTGTGCACCTTATTTGCGATGGTCGTTTTAGGCTTGGGATAAATCGCACCAATGCCCATATCACGCATGATCCGAACGATACGTTTACGATTAACGTTATGCCCTTTTTTGATCAGCTCAGTTCGAATGCGTCTACTGCCCATGAACGGATACTGGAGATGAATTTCGTCAATCATACGACGCAACTCAACCTCTTCACTTGAGAGTCCTATGGGCTGATAATAAGCCGTAGAGCGAGCAATGTTGAGAAGCTCGCACTGGCGTTTTATCGGTAACTGGGTGGATTTATCCAGCGAATTCTTTCGCTGTGCCCGATCTAACGATCGAGCACTTTCGCCAAAAAATCATTTTCCATGGTCAGTTGACCGATCTTCGCGTGGAGTTTATCGACCTCTTCAGTATTGTCTTTGCTTAGCTGACTTTCAGAAGCAAAGATCATTGCAGCGTTCTCGAGCAGTTCTTTTTTCCAGGTCGATATTTGGTTGGCGTGTAAATTATACTTCTGTGCTAGTTCAGCGACAGTTTTATCACCTTTAGCGGCAGCAAGAGCCACCTTAGCCTTAAATTCAGGAGAGTGGTTTCTACGTTTTCTAGTCATAATCTGTTCCAGTCGTT
>NZ_BSPW01000123.1 GCF_030161235.1 Vibrio zhanjiangensis
ATATGAAAATATTGATGAAATAGGATTAGGTGGAACTTATCGGTGAATTGGGCGCAATACCCCTATAAAACTGTCTATTTTCCTTCTAAAATAGGGAGATTTGTGAATAGAGCAATGGAGTGCTGTACTGAAAGTGTGTAATATCCTAGCACCATTTAAAAAAGTGAACTTGCGATGGAAAACATTGAGCTGATCAAAAGGATCTCAGAAAAATACAATCTCGATTACAAACAAGTCGAGGCATTGGCTGGCGTCATATTTGATGAGATGTCATTAGCACTCTTAAACCACGAATTCATTCAATTACCAAAAGTGGGTAAGTTTTTTATCAAGACTCGACCTGAAAAATCAACAGAGAATAGAAGAGGTCAAGACATTAGAGTTAAGGAAAAACACGTAATTCACTTTAAAGCAGATCTAGAGCTCAGAAAAAAACTGAATCCTAAATCTCGTCTGAGTGAGTAGTCAAACCCAAATATTTTTCTTCTATTCATCTACCATAAAGCCTATCGATACAGCCCACGACTGGATTAGGACCAGGATAAATGCCTTGTTCAATCTCTATAGGTCGCCGTTCTATAAAATCGAGTAACACATTAGAGATCTGGTGAGCAGCATGAAATAACCGGTGCCTATCACCAGAATCAAAGTAGCGACCAAGCCCAGGCTCAAGCATCACTATTCAAAATCACCATCCAATAATATGTAGACATCCATGACAATTTTCCCACTGCAGCAGTCTCACTAATAACAAAACTCACTCTCTTTATTCCCAACCTTACCTTAACTTCAACACCTAACCATCGTAATAAAATTTAGGTATTCACTTTTTTGAATACATTTTCACTTTTCGTATTTATAACCCCAAGGTATTGCTTGAAATTAAGAAGTGGATAGTTACGCTCAGAGGTGAGAAAGGCTTGATTTTAGGTAAAATTAACCCTTACCCACGCAGGCTTCTATTCGCTCACTGCGCAGGTAGTGGTTTTCCTTAAATGTCCTTACGCCCGTCGGGTCGAAAAGGAATCATCCAGTGCGTAGTCTCTCTCTACCTGTACGTATTTAGAGTCTCCACTTGTCAGCCTAACAAGCTTCTACAACTCCCTTCCTAGCCACGTACCGCAAATCAATAGAGGAGGAGAATACTCGCTCTATGCCTCTCGCCAGAGTGTCACGCGAGGGTTTCCCCAACATACGCTCTCTGTGATTTGCACCAACCGCTAGCAACCGCCGGACTGTGTTTGGTTGCTCTCTTTGTCCCTAGCGCCCACCTGTCTCTATAACCACCCGTAACGCTAGAGTCACTAAATTTGCACTTGGTTTTATTGGGTAATAAGTGCCTTTTAAACCCGTTAATCATTTATCTAGTGAAAGGCTTATCAGTGAATGCTTAAGAAACATGCACCGATAAGCCTTTCACCAATAAGCTGTCTCAGAGAATGAAATATCAGCCTTAGACTCCAATAACTGACGAATCGCGATAAAGATACGCTGTAACGTTTTTTTACTTCGTTGTTGATGAGTCGCTTCGGCCAAAGATTGTTTTTCGCTCAAGGGGAAAGTAGGGGATAGCTGCATAACATAACGATTACAGTCACTACGCCCCGTGTAGTGGTCCCAGGTCCAGCGAGCGACGCTTTTCACCCTTGTCTTAATAGAGCTTTCTGGTAGGTTTGCATCAAAGCCTTGCTCAACAAAATGATTCTTAGCTGAAGCATAGTGATGCACCCGATTTTTAAAGGGTTCATAGGTTCCTTGGTCACGTTCTTTGTTGGCGATCGAGTACGCAAAGTACCGAAGGTGGTCAAACAAGGTACAATGACGTGAATGCGACGTATCCGCTAACTCTTTTAGCCACCAAGGGTGAAAGGGCGTTTTGGCCATAGGACCAGAATACTGCCCATCCGACTCAAGTCGAGTGGCCATAGCTTTGTAGATGGCTTTCATATACTGAATCGGTTTTGCTCTGGCTTTATCAGACACGCAAACAGGGGGGATTGCGTAATACAGATGCGCCTTATTACTGCGCCTATTACGCACAATAAGATTAGGAGGGGGCAGGTTGGCATCTTGCCATACATATGGGTTGGGAATGGCAAGATGAGCATGGTCTATATCAAACACAAGCCATGACACCATATCGTTGCGATTCACTCCCATATAGGGATAGCGCATAGCGATCTTACGAGGTTTGATGTTTGCCGCCGTTTTATTTGTACTGCATCTCGAATAGTACGGGGCTTCATCAATCAAGCGTTGAGCGTTCGTTAATCGCTCTTTTCTGGGTATTGTAATCAATTCTTCCATAATAATGGCTTTGTTAGGGTTGCAAAAACCCCCTCATTGATTACAATAAAAAAGCAACCAACAAGTAGTTTTGGCGACCAGTAGTCTTAATCAGCAAGTCTTTTTACTTGCATTCCTGTTTGGGGGAAAACATTAGCTACATGACAGCCTCCTTGTGTTGAGTTTGCAGTGTGTATGTTTTTGGGACATACATATCCGTTGTTCATTTTTGCGGCCACAAAAGTGAACAAACAAGCCTATTTCATATAAAAAATGCCAAGCGACCTGACTTGACAAGTCGCTTGGCATTTTTATATTGAACTTGCATACGTATATTCCCCAGAAAATGAACGAATATAAGTAATCACTGCCGAAAGAACAAAGATCTAAAAATGATCTACGCATGCTTAGGCAGCAAGAGGCTAAAACAGAGAAAGTGGGGTTATAAGAGTTCACGACACGCCACCTCACCATAGCTCTCAAAGTACGCTATCGCACCATCAGAGAAATTGGGAACTTGACTGTGTCTAATTTTTTTTAGTCGCACATGACGACCACATCGAAGTAAGATCATATTTTCATCCAGACGATTGAGGTAATGATCGGTTGGTTAGGCCAATCAACGTCATAACTATAAGAGAATAGTGATAAATATGCAAATCAAAGATCACGAAAAGTGATATCAAGCCTAAAACGACAAAGCCCAAACTCCGTCTGGAAAGCTTGGGCTTTGAAGGAACACTATACGTTAAGGTACCACCCTTAACATGTTCTTTGTGATTACTAAATATCACTACCTAGTTTCTAGGTAGCTGCGCCCACACTAGGTGGTGACACTCAGCAATCTACTCGTATATTATGAACCTAAAATACGAACATTTCAATAGTATAAGTAAAAAAAATGAGCATCCATTATAAATTAATACAACTCTACGCATTAACGCACTACTCAGAAATAGATCTGTAATGATCTCGATAGGTTGATGTGAGAAACTCACTCCTTAATTACCATTCAAAATTTAATCTTTCTATTTAAGTAACATACTGACATGCACAATAATGGTATCATAGCAATAGAAAAAATAACTTTTATTTGGAAATTTGATAAAATAAACAAATAGGTATCTATATTTAAAAGTTTGCTATATTTAAAAAACGATATCCATAAAATAGTAAAGAAAAACTGGCTGATAAATGTTGACAAGACAGACCTAAACCATAATGCCTTATTTCTAGTTATATACTTTACTCTTCTAAAAACAATCGCATTTATCTGATCTGCGATTAAAGAACAAAATCCATTGATAAAACATAACTTCACCATTCCACTAAAAACAACGGTTTGGAAACTAGAGTCATCTGATACAGACGGAAGAAGTGATGATATATATAAAAGCCCTCCAGAGATAAACATAAGAAGGGCGTTAATCCACAATGTTTTTCTCGCAGCAATATAGCCGTAGGATTGGCATATTGTATCTATAAAAAGAAACGATAGACAGAAAAATACGATTCCACCTGGTTGTTTTAACCCTAGTATTTCAACCTCTCTAGGCGCCAACAAAACTGAGACTATCATGCACATATAGAAAAGGCACCTAAGCGCACTCAGATAGGATGTATTTGCTACTTTGTATATAGATACTCCACCCCAAAGGCCATCCTCCACAACCAAATCCGACTTGCACTTTTCCTTATACTCTTTACATAAGAGAATTTGATCATCTTTATCAAAATACTCTATCATTTGACTTTCAATTATATACGATAGTGATGATTTTAATTCTCTACCCTTTGAATCAGTGTATTCGACGTTCTGATCGTTGATTTTATATATATTAAGATTCATTCTATATCTCTATTGTTTTTATTCTATCATCAATAATAGCTGCAATAACGATGCCTATAACATCATAATTTCTAATATTTTCAATGATTTTTAAGCCATTCTTAAAAATCCATCTAGATTCGTATTCATCATTATATCTAATAGCCAAATATATTCCATCATTATTCTTTATCAAATAATCACCATTTGAGTTGCTGCTTTCTGGGATGGTAATCAAAATAGATTCTTTACTAAATGGCGGGAATGTAAAGCCTTTCCAAGCACTTACACTTCCTTCAATTTTGCTGAGATTATAAATTACTATATTACCTGAATATTTATTTTCTAATATATCAAATACCTTAACTGAATTTTTTGGGTCAACATCAATGTTCCCAGTCCCAGTTAAGATCCACTCTTCCGAAATGAGTAAATGTTCTGAAATCTGTTTTATGAATTTTTTCGGGCTGGTTATCTTGTTGTTTATAACCCTAGAGATATAACTCTTAGCTATACCTGTTTCTCTTTCTATATCTGCAGGGCTCTTACCTCGACTATGTATCGCCATCTTTACACGATCACCAATAGTACTCATAGGGTCCTTTTTAAACAGCACCTTACTCTCCAAAACTAGGCTATCTATTCACCGTCAATTACATTCTGACACCAAAAATACAAACATTCACTTAGTTTTCAGAAAAAAAGTAACAAAGTAATCAATAACGGCATCATATGTAAACTTTGTTGACATTATTTAAGTGAATGTGTTTACATATATGATGAATGTGAGAAGTGGTTAGCTTACATTCAAAACATTTTTTATAGATTCGGTAGGTTTTGTATGGATTTCAAATCTAAACCTGAGCAGTTTTACAAAGCAGTTGGCGTGGCTTTTACTATTAGTGGCCAGTCCAATGAAACACTGACTCAATCTGCAAAGCGAGCTCAGCGCCGTAAAAAATGCGAGGCAAAACTTCGACTAGAAGATCACCTCAAGCGTTTTCCAGATTGGAAGTTATAGAAATTTAGTTATCTATATTAGATAACCGGTTGGGTAGCCAAAAGCCACCATGCCATATTTTGAGGGCTGAATGAATATGGCAACAACACACTCGACAGGACGTGGCTTCGCGGCCTGGGAGGTCATCAGACCTGAACATAAAAATAAACAGAGCATGTGAACGCCAATCTGAAAAATGATAAAGACAGGCGTTGGCCGATGCCGCCAGGGTCGGGAATATGTCGAAAAAAGAGTTCCACCACTAGGAACTCACAAGCCCGTATAGTGGCGAGAGCACTGAGTAGGTGCTCATTTCCTGTGTGTTTTCTAAGAAAATATACAGGAAATCTCTAAGGAGGCGCTTCTATGCTCACCATCGTTATTGCCAAAACATCATGTGTTGAACCTCGTCAACTTATTGGTCAGCACTTAGATGAAGGCACCCAAATTAAATCTATTAAAACATACGGTAAAATTGACGGTGTTTCACTTTTCGCTGCACTGGTCGATAGCCCTAACACACTAAAAACCCCTATTTCTCATGTTAACTTTGAAGGTTTCGCAGTTCATCCTGTACACCTGAGACCTTCAACTCGCCCCCCACGAGTTCAGCATGGAGAAACTGTACAGTTAAGATCATCTCCAAAATGGCGTCGCCGATTGAAACGTTATAAGAAGAATGAAATTAAGACCCAACTATCTGAAAGTAGTTGGTCGAAATTTGTTAAGAAAAAACATGTCCTTTCCGCATATCAACAAATAAATCACTAAGGAATGATAACATGAGTAAGCATTCATATTATCGAAACAAAAAGGAAGAACAGACGGCAAAAAAACAAGCCGCAGTTCGAAGAAAGATTGAAACATGGAGAGAGTGTCAAGAAGTGGGACTAAATCCCCTCAAAGATCTGCAATGGATTAGATAAATAGAATCCTCAAACAAATAGTACCAGCTTAGCTATCTCTTAATCTAACATCCGGTGACGCTCGCGCCATCACCCCTTCGTTACGTAACCACTAGGGCCATCGACTCACTCTCGATGGCCCTAGTGACGTTTACCTCTGCCTATTTTTTAAAGGAGACAGAATGAACCCGACAAATAAGGTTCACCACCATCGCACGGACGGCCCCGACGTAGACTTGGCCCCTCAGATGAGCGCCATTCAAGCCACGCTCAACAAACGCAAAGCCTACACAAAACCCCATTGCCTGATTATCGAAGGACGCGCGGGATTTGGCAAAAGCACCTTAGCGGCACTGCTCAAACTTCGCTTTCCCCATGCGCAGCTTATCGACAGCGCCCCAGACGGAAGCTGGACTTTTCATTCGGTCTCGTTTGAGCCCGTCGATGACGCCTTTTATCTCATCGACGAAGGATTATTGTGTGACGAAGCCACACTGGAAAAGCTGCTCATCAAAGGCAACGCGGTCATCTTCGTCAATAAGTTTCAAGACCTCCCTGAGCGGCTTTGCCGCCAACCGGCATTTTGGATGCAGCTCAGCAAAAACTTCTGCTGGCTTATCCAAACGCCGTAATCCTTAACCCCAACCTTATCCATTTTTTTAACCCTAATAAAAGGACAAATACTATGAACACACCTTCTAAGTCCCGCTCCATCCTTGGAGCGGCGCTTACCCTTGGCGCACTGGCGCTTGTCGCCGCTCACCCCGCGCTTGCCGCAGACGATGTATTTGCGAGCGGTAAAGAGGTTATCAAAGCCTCGGCAGGGAAAGGCTCTACGATAGAAATGGCCATGCTCACTTCAGGTCTTGTCGGCGCTTTAGTGATGGGCTGGATGTCACGTAACTGGTTTGTTGCCGCAGGCGGTTTTGCCGTAGGCAATATTTTATGGTCGTTCGCGGCACCAATGGTGGGTCTGGCCTAATGGAAAACCCCCGCCTTTTTTTTGGTATCCCTAGCCACCTGAACAAAGGCAAACGTCTCGCGGGCTTTCCGCGAGACGAAATCGTCCCCGCACTTGTCTTGTTCGGATTGTGCTTTTGGAAAGTCGATGCCCTAGTCGGACTTGCGCTGGGCTTTGCTTGGTTCACGGGCCTTCGCACATTAAAAACTGCGTACGGCGAGAGCGTCATTGCCATCACCTTCTATTGGTGGTCTGAAGCTTGGCTCAGCAAAACCTATTTTAAGCGCACCCCCGCGGCCGAGCGCCGCTACTGGATTTTCTAAGGAGGCCTACTTGGACTCATACATCGAAGATGAAAAACTCAAACTCAAAAGCGTGCTCAATGCGTTCTTGGCGACAGGCTTTGGCGTCATGCTGCTCGTTAACTTAGGTCTTGGCGCGGCGATTTATAACATGTCCATGTACAAAAGCCGCACACTCCTTCCCCCTTTAATATCCAAAGCCTTTACGGTGTCGGACGGGGCCGTTGATGCGGCGTATTTGGAGCAAATGGCGGAGTACTTTCTGGCGCTCAAGCTCAACGTCACGCCTGCCTCGGTGGATAGAAAACACTCTCGGCTGCTCAGCTACGTCAGTACAAAAGATTGGTCAACGATTCAGCCAGCGCTCACGCGCGAAGCCACGCAAATCAAACAAGGTAACATTTCCAGTGTCTTTGACATCGAACACATCGAAGTGTCATTGGAAACCTTGGAAGTGCGCTTAACGGGCACGCTAAAAAAATACGTCGGCATTCGACCTCTTCAGCCCGAAACCGTTACCTACCAAGTGTCGATGGCCTACCGTGGCGAAATCACACTACTCACCATCCAAAAAGTGGAGCCGATATCATGACGCACCTTCTCTGGCTTACCCTGCTCACGCCCTTTCTTGTGCTGGCAGGAAACACCCCAAAAGCCGTCCATGCTTTTGACGATGGCGACACCATCAGCCTGACGTTATCGAGCCTTGATGTGAACACGCTGCGGGTAAGCCATGACCGCATTGTTTCCATCACCTGCCCGCCAGGGTTTTGCTCCTCACAGGCCAACCCCAAAGACAAGTTTGGCACCGTCAATCTTAACCTTGGCATACAAGCGCCGTTCACCGCGCAAGTGGCCACAGAAAAAGGTCGGCTACTGGCCCTTTTGATAAACCCTAAAGCCGTGCCTGGCAAAATTGTTGAGCTCACTTACAATCAGCGCCATCTTGATGAGCCCTCGTATTTTGAGCGTGGGTTTGATTACCCGATTGCGCTGACCGAATTCACCAAAGCCATGATGCGCTACCGCCAGCACCCCGCCCCCATCTCTGGGGTACGTATTCACCCTGTAGACCCAGATACCTTGCCAAAAGACGATGGGCCTTTGCCGCTTACCCCCAAAGTGGTGTTCTCTGGCAAAGACTATTCGGGCATTTTGTATGAGGTCACTAACGCTACCGAGCGCACCCAAACGCTGACCACAGCGCAGTTCTACAGCGTATCTGCCCGCAGTGCGGCGCTAGACCGTTACACCCTCGCCCCAGGCGAGTCCACGTCGCTCTATCTCATCACCGGAGGAGGCGCGCAGTATGCTCAATGAACTCAAAGACAAATGGCTCGCCAAGTTCAGCGAGCCCAAAGGCGATTTTAATGACGGTGCAACGATTAACGCCTCAACGTCCAAACTCAATCGCACCATCACCACTACCGTGCTCGGCGTGCTCGGGGCGGGCGGGTTTGTGGCTTGGATGTGGATGCAACCGGTCTCAGCCAACGTCGAGGCGCCGCCCACCTCAGAGGTGGCCTTTGGCGCGGTAGTGGATGACACCTTTACCGACAAAGACAATCAAAGCGCGCTGTCTCTGCAGCAGCTGCAAATTGAGCAAATGAGCCAATCGGTGTCCACGCTGCAAAAGGAAATGAGCGACTTGGCCAAAGACATTCAAAGCGGCTTTGACAATCTCAGGGAACAAGACAGCCCCACAAACCCTGAGCTGGACGCGCTCAAGCGCGAATGGGAATCGCAGCTTCAAGAGGTCGAAGCACTAAAACAATCGCTTCAGGCGCAGCTGACCGAGCAAAACGCAGCCCACAATGCGGTCAATGGTCAGGGTGAGCGATTGGGGGACTACAACGGGCGCTTGCCCAATGTGACCCAAGGGCGCTACGACGCCCAAGACCCCGAAGTGGACACGTTTACGTATCAGCGCGAAGCGCAAACGGTCGCAAGCCCGACCGACTTTGACATCAGCACCTTTGAATGGGACGCGACCATCACCGAGGCTAAAGCGAAACGCACGACTGACAACTACGTGCCCACAGGCACCTTTGTCACCGCCGTCATTTCAGGTGGGGCCGATGCCAACGCGGGGGTCAGTGGCCAAGGCGATACCGCGCCGATTGTGTTTCAAACCGTCAACGACGGCATTTTGCCAAACGGCGAGCACTCAAAGCTTGACAACTGCACCATCACAGGCTCGGTGTACGGCGAAATCTCAGCCAGCCGCGGCATTGTTCGCACCGCTCGGATAAGCTGCGTTCAACCTGATAAGGGCATCTTGGACATTCCCGTACAAGGCACCGCATTTAACTTTGGACGCAACGGCATTCGCGGCACCACCATTTTGAAAAACGGCGACATCGTTGAGATGGCGGGCATCTCCGGCATCTTGACGGGGATTGGTGAAACGGGCAAAGCGCTCTCTCAAACCACCACGCCAACCGCGCTCGGCCCCTCACAAACCATCCAAAGCAGTGACGCATTACTCAACCTTCTGGGCAATGCCACCTCCAGTGTGGGCAGCAAACTCGCTGATTACTACATCAAGTTGGCGGAGTTGTATCACCCCATCGTGGAAATCAACCCAGGGGGCCTTGTCAACATTGTCTTTCTTAAAGGCTTTCCGCTTGACCCCTTACTGGCGGATGAATACGAGGCCAAAGTCAACGCCGAAGAGGAAGCTAAGCGCGCCCCCACCAACGGCTTTATGAGCATCCTTGGCGCGGCCCCCGCCACGTCTTCAGAAAGCGCTATCAACCCACTGGCGCAGCAAATGGCCAGCAGTGGCCTCAGCGCGTCCTCGTTTGGCCAAGTGGAATAACCCCATTTCACGTTATTTAACACTAAAAAGGAAAGGATAATGAAATCTCTCATCATGGCCTTGTCCCTGCTGTGCCTGCTCTCTGGCTGCGCCGCAGGCCTTGGCGAAGACTTTAGCTGCGACAAAGTAGGCGGCGTCTCTGGCTGCATCACCATGGATGAGGTCAGGCAACACATTGACGGCTTTGCCAGCGGCGAGTCCAACACGCCGCAGATATCAGCGCCAACACACACCAACGTGTTTACCTTGCTCCCGCGGCGAGACCGATATGGCCAGCCCGAGCGCACACAGGATGTAAAGCGAAAAATCACCATCTTTCCTTTCGTGACAAGTGAAGGCAAACACTACGTAGACACGCTCGACATTTACTTTGTGCTCAGTGATAGCCAGTGGAGCGGTAAACCCGTACAAGACATCAAGAAGGATTAATCCATGCGCTTAACGTCACCGCCGTCACTCAAAAAGGCGCGGCAAGGATTGGCGGGCATTTACGCCGACGCCAAAACCGAGCAAAACCAGCTGCACGCCGAATTGCCCTATCGCACCTTCGACATGATAGAAGGTCTGTTTAACAACAAAAGCTCACGCGGCTTTGGGCTTCGCCTGAGCGTGCTGGGCGGGGCGAACGATGCGCTCATCGCCTCGCTCAACGATATGGTCATGACCTTGCCGCAAGGCAAAAAGTGGGACTATCAGTTACAATTGGTTGGCCACAACCGCGTCAGTCACTATATTGATGCCAATCAGCGCGAGATGAGCAAGCGCGGCGGCGTTCTGGCTGAAATGGCTGAGCGCGACGCCAAGTACGCCCACTACGCGGCCAAAAATGGGTTTTTCCATCGCCAGCACAACAACCATTTTGACCTTCGGGACTACGATGCGTATTTCTTTGTCTCCACCAAGGAGTCAAGCCTTGAGGAAATCAAAGACGTGCGCAGCGAGATTGAGACCTCGCTCGGTCAACTCGGCGTGCAGTTTCTGCCTGTCACGCCCGAAGCACTCATTACCCATGTGGGCGATATTGTCAACTTCAACCCCAAACAAGACCGCCCCATCGTGCGAGACTACAACCCGCTCGATTCGCTGCACAGGCAAGCGCTCGCCAGAGACACCGAATGTTTGTTTCGCCGTGACCATCTGGCCATGCGCCACACCTCAGACGAGGGGGACGACGTGGAAACGCGCGTGGTCAGTATGGGACTGTCCAAACTGCCCAAGGACTTTCGCTTGTATGGGCTGCCCGAGTGTTTTGCCTCGCTCAGACACATCAACCGCGCGCTGATTTGCCCGCACGTGTTAACCCTAAACTTTCGCTGCGAGTCTACGGCCAAAGAAGAGGCCGACAACAACTCGAAAATCACCGATTTGGTCAAAACCGTCGAATCGAAAATGCGCCTACTCGCGCCCTTTGCCAAAGAAGAGCTCGATGAGCGCCAAGAGATACAAAACGGCATGGCCAAAAAAGAGTTTTGCATCACCTCGATGGCGCTGACCCTAACCCTCTTTACCAGTGCAGCGCGCCAGCGAAAAGACACGCAAGCGGCGAGAAACGCCTTTTTTGGCGCGGGATTGAACATGATTAAGCTCAACATGCTGCAATCGCAATCTTTGCTCTCCATCTTGCCGTTTATGATGAGCGATGGGTTTTGGGAAGACGCGCACAAGGCCGGACGCATCTGGAAAGTCAAAAGCTCCAATCTGGTCAACTTCTTTCCGATGGTGCTCGATTTTAAGCGCTTAAAGCCAGGCGTCCTACTGCCGACCATGCGCCAGCAGCTCTCTTATCTCAATGTCTTTGATTGTGGCAGCGACAATCAAAACATTGCCTTAACAGGGGGCTCAGGGGCGGGCAAATCGTTTTTGGTTCAGGAGATTGCCCGCGTCACGCACGCCATGGGCGGCAAGGTGTGGATACTCGACAAGGGGTCGAGCTACAAAAAGCTCACCTTGATGCTCAAAGGGGCCTACATGACGCACAAGAACATCTTCTTAAACCCCTTTACCCATCTTGGCAAAATTGAGCAGGGGCGGCAGTTTGAAGATGACGAAGGCAATACGGTTGACCCGATGGCCGAGGCACTTGATAACATCACCGCGCTCTTTGCCACTATCGCTTCGCCCTATGAGCCGTTAACCGGCTATCAGACCAACATCTTAGGTGACGCGATTGCCAGCGCGTGGGAAAAGCACGGCACCACCACACTGGTTGACCATGTGCAAGCCGAGCTGTACGCCAAAGCCGATGAATTGGATGACCGGCGCGTGCGCGACATTGCCGTTCAGCTCAATAAATATTGTGAAAAAGGCATTTACGGCGACCTCTTTAATAAGCCGTCGATGCTCGACCCTGACGTGCACTTTACCACGCTTGAATTAGATGGCTTTGCGCCAGGCGTACTTCGAAGCGTCATTTTTGCCTTGATTGTCACCATCAATCAGCAAATGTATCTCTCTGGCTCTCGTTCGACGCCGAAGATGTGCATCATCGAGGAAGCATGGAGCTTGATGTCAGGCAGCAACCAACAAGCGCAAGAGTTCATCAATACCGGCTACCGCACCGCGCGAAAATTCGGCGGCTCCTTTTGCACCGTTACGCAGGGCATCACCGATTTCTTTGCCAACGCGGAAGCCAGAGCCTGTTACAACAACTCGGACATTCACATCATCATGCGCCAAGGCGAAGGCTTTGATAGCTACCTGCAGCAAAACCCCGATGCCTTCAGCGCGCTTGACAAAGAAATGATCCGCCGCTTTGAAAAATCCAAAGACGCCGGATACAGCAGTGTGCGGGTCAAAGCGGGCGGGCACGTCACATGGCACCGCTTTTTTGCCGACCCCATTAAGCGCGCCATGTACTCCACCGAGCCCAATGAATACGAATACTGCGAAAACTTAGTCAAGCAAGGCGTTCCCTTGATGGAAGCCATCGACCAAACCTCGATGCACTACTACGGAGATGACATTCGTGAATTTGAATCGCACTTTACGTAAAGGGGCGTATCTGGCGCTGGCGGTTTTTGGAACCGCCGCGCTTGCAAAACCCCTTGGCACACATGGCCCGACGTTTCCCATTGGCGAGCTCGACATGCTGCGCTGGATTGAGGCGCGCCTTACCCACTTTGAGCGCACAGGCAAACTGGCCGACATGCAAGAAGAGATGAAAGCGCGCGTCACGCACGCGGCCAATCACCCCGCCCCTGTGGACATTGGCCCCACGACCTCACCCAAACGGTTTTGGGTTAACCCCAGCGTGACCCTGCCGATTGACATCAAAGACCCGAGTACTGGGCGACTATTTGGTAAAAAGGGCGACACGATCAACCCGTTTGACCGAGACACTTGGCCTCAGTTTGTCAAAGACACCCTGCCAGAGATGCACTACACCAAGGCGCTGCTGTTTTTTGATGCCAGAGACCCGCGACAGCTCGCCTTTGCCAAAGCGTTTACGCACCGCAAGCCGATGAAATACATCCTAACAGGCGGCCCACTGAATGAAACGGCAAGCGATATTGGGGCGCGCATGTACTTTGACCAGCAAGGCACGCTCACTCGCAAACTGCACCTTCAACACGTACCTGCCTTGGCTGAGCAAGACGGGACGCGCTGGCGTGTTCAAGAGTTTGATGTCTCCACACTGCCCCTAGATGACGCGCCGTCATCCCCCACGAAGAAGGACAGTCCATGACCAAACCCTTTCTCAAACGATACGGTTTAAGACGATGTCTTGGCACCTTGTTATTGGTTCTCCTGACCAACAAGGCCGCCGCCCAAGGGCCTGCGTGCGTCAGCCAATTCATTAACCCCATCAGCGATATCTGTTGGTCGTGCATGTTTCCAATGACCATCGGCTCGGTGCCCGTGTTTCCATCAAGCTACCCCGACACGTCCAACCCCTCGATGCCGATTTCGTTTTGCCCCAAACCGCCGCCCATTTTTGTGCAAATCGGGCTCAACATTGGCTACTGGGAGCCCTACGCCTTAACCGATGTGACGAGGGTGCCGTACTGCATGGTCAACATGGGCTTGTCGCTTGGCGGGGCGAATCAACAAAAAATTGGGGGGCGCATTACCGCGCGCGACAGTGACAGCAGCGATGGCGGGTTTTATCACGCTCACTGGTACAAGTACCCGCTGATTTGGTGGCTGCAGCTGATGCAATCGACCGCTTGCATGGCCACGGATAACTTTGACATTGCTTACATGACCGAAATTGACCCACTGTGGGATGACGATGAGCTGTCACTGATTGTAAACCCCGAAGCGCTGCTTTTTGGCAACCTGTTTGCTCAAATGGCGTGCGTGCCCGAAGCGATGGCCACCTCGACCAACATGGTCTTGCCCTTTGATGCGCTCTTTTGGTGTTTGGGCTCACAAGGCAGCGCCTACCCATTAACCGGCACCACCAACTATCGAGACACGCCGATTCAAGCAGGCACCCTCATCATGGAGCGACTGAACTACAAACTGCACCGCCAAGGGATCATCATGGAAAGTCACGGACAAGATGGCGCAGTGTGCTACCAAACACCGATGCCCATATTGCCCAAATCCCGTTATCGATACCAAATGTCGGCCCCCATTCCTGATGCGGGATGGTGTCACCCGTACACCACCACGACCACGATTTGGGAAGCAGGCCACGACAACCCTGTCACGGGCGATAACTTTGGTTACGTTCAGTGGCGAAAACGCAACTGCGTCTTTTTATAAAAACCCAAGCTCAAGGGGCGCGCATGAGCGAGTCTTTTTTCGCTCGTGCAGCAAGGCTTGAGCCGACAAGCGGAAACCCCGTCAAAGGGCCGCTATCGTCCAATCCGCGCGTTCAGCCTGCGCACTCTCACCCACTCAGATTAAGGAATTCAAGCCGTGAAACACGCCACACGCACCCTATTATCATTAGTTACCCCGTCACGCATTGTATCTTGGTGTCGGTTCACCTTTCATCTTTTGACGACCTACACCGCCATCGGCTGTTTTTGGGTGGCCATGCTTGGACTCGCAGGCGGTTTTGTGCCCTTTGCCACCATCAAGGTGGTCGGCATGGCGGCCCAGTCAGCCGCCCTTGGCGGCGCCCCCGAAGGATACATCAATATCTATGGATGCGAAGATGGCAGCACCATTCCAAGACACACAGTAAAAACGAGCCCTATCTGTCCTGGCTCCAAAGTCAAGGCCATTCCGATTGTCGATTCCGCCCAGTACACCATCGACAATGTGTATTCGCTTCTTCAGGCTTACTACTTACTGGGGCTGATATTGGCGATTGGCTATCACACTTTCATTCCACCCATTCGACAACGACTCAATCTTCAACCTTAAGGACCCTTCTCATGCGCCAACTGCTCTATTATGTCTTATATTGCCTCGCCGCCTTTGCTCTCACCAGCGCCGCCTATTACGCTCTGGGCCTTACCGCCTTCTCAAATGACGCACTGACTTGCGGGGGATGCATATGATAAGGACCATGATTTGGGGGCTTTGGCTCATCAGCTTGCCCGCGCTCGCCTACACCGACGCCGAACTCAACGCCTTAGCCGAGCGTGAGCAAGCCCTTATTCGTACCCCGCCTACCGAAGACATCAAAGCCATACTCAAAAAGGCAGAGACGCACAAAAGTGACGCGCTGGCAACCGCCCAAACCGTGCAGTCATTGGTGAAATCCAATGCCCTCACAGAAATATTGGGCACGCCAACGCCTCGTGAGAACCCCAATCGCGCGCCGCGTGGCGTGATGGCTTTTGTCTCGCTCACCATGCCAGATACCGCACTCAAGCAGCTCCTTCAGCAAAGCGCACGCACCGAGGTGCCACTGATCATTCGCGGCGTTCTGCCCCAAGGCTTTGAAGCCACCACAGGCCGCATTGCCAAACTGGTCGGCATGAACAGCAAAACCCCCATTGAGTCCGGCTTTGCCATTAGCCCTGAATGGTTTGAACGTTTTCACATCCAGCGCGTACCGGCTTTTGTATCGGTCAAAGACGGACATTGCCTACCCAAACAGCCGTGTACGCCAAGCGATTACGACATTGTGTATGGCAATATTTCCTTGTATCAGGCGCTGACATTTTTAGAAGACGGCGACGCGGCTGAGAACGTTATCCCCCTTAATCAAAGGTTACGACAATGAACCGAGTCATGGCGCTTGGGTGGCTTATCGTTTCGGCCACGACCTTGGCAAACGAACAGCAACGTTTTACCGACAACGCGAATTGGGCAAGGCAAACCGCCGAATCGCTGCAAACGACGCAAAGTTTGCCCCTAAACATCAACGACTATTGCAAAGACGCGGCGTGTCAGCGTGAAATCGCCAACCCGTCGCAAACCCAGCTCAATGACGCCAACATGGACAGCGAGAAGACCCGCGCGATGGCAGACAATGAACTCGCCCAGGGCATCGAGGATAACCTCACCAAACCGCGCCCCGATTTTCGCCAAGACACCAAGTTTCGCTTTGCGCTGCTCAGCCAAGAGAATGCCTATGAAATCACGCACGGCATCTCAAACCAATACGTCAACTGTGACGCCAACCAGCAGTGCTTGTTTGACGACCAAATCAACCACTGCTTCGCGCCCACACGCTCGCCCGTGCCCTGTTTTAAAATTCCGCAGTTTACGCCCACGGCGATCCCAGCGACCTACACCTGCCCAGAAGGGCAACTCTCTGGGCGTCACTGCTTGGTCGCACGGGCAGAGTGTCGATACAACTATAGCAATTACTGGCGGGCTGATACGTATTGCCAGCGCAGCGGAACCGGAAATTACGCCATGTGGAACGGAAATATGGTTAGAGCGCCTTTTTTTAAAGGCAGGATGATTAGCTCAAGCAGCATGAACTGTGAGAGAGGTAGCGGGCAAGCATGGTCATACATGCACGAAGTTTGCCGCCCCTACACCCAGTCAATACCTGCGACCCCAACCTGCCCCGCAGGGTACGGACTGAGCGGCGCACAATGCGTGAAAAACGCCGTCAGCTGGAAAACCGACTGCGCCTTATTACCCGAATGCCAGCCTGTCAGCGAGCATTGCGTCGAAGGCCCCGCAACACGCACCATCAACGGCGTTCCCGTGACCTTGCCGTGCTGGAAATTCGAAGTGCTGCACGAATGCGACTTGCCTGACACATGCGCCCCGCTGTCCGAGTGCACCGAAAATGGCAGGCAGTGCAGCCAACGCCAAAACGGGGTTTGCATCGAGGAGAAGATCAGCAAGACGTGCGTCATCAAAACGTGCCGTGACGTCAGTCTGGAATGTGGCGAGCAGTCATTTTGTCTCGATGGCGAATGCTATGTGCCGACCCCTGAAACCAGTCATGACTTTGACCAAGCCGCGGCTTCCCTTGCGGGCGTCAGTGAAGCGGCGAAAGGGCTTGGCGATCCGCCGCGCATTTTTACAGGCACGCCAATGAAGTGCTCAAAAAAGGCGCTTGGCATTGCCGATTGCTGTAAAGATGGCGGCTGGGGCACCGATATTGGCCTAGCTAAATGTTCAGAGGAAGAAAAAGCGCTGGGCCTTGCCAAAGAAAAAGGCCTTACGATTTACATCGGCGAATACTGCGCCGAAAAAATTCTCGGTAAATGCATTCGCAAAAAGCGCGCTTACTGCCGTTATGACAGTCTGCTTGGCAAAATCATTCAGCAGCAAGGGGCGCTGGCGCAGCTTGGCAAAACTCTCGGCTCGCCTGAGCACCCAACCTGCGCGCCCATTACGCCAGACGAGCTCGCCAGCATCCATTTTGAGCACATTGACTTTACCGAGTTCTACCCTGAGATGCACAGCAACACTCAGCTCCCAGACCCCAGCCACATTCAGCAGCGCTTACAAAGCGCCATGCAGCCCTAACGCTTGAAAAACTTTCATCAATAGACCAAGGACAGTGTATGAACCCGTATACCACCGCGCCCTTTGCGGCCATTGTCGCGCTTATTCTCTCTACCCTAGTGCTGTATCCGCCAAACCTTCTTGCCCAAACGCCACCTGGTTGGCGATTTTACAATGAGCCGATAGCCCCCAAGGTTCAGCCCAAACCCAAACCCACGCCCGCCCCGTCCGCGCCCCAAAAAGTGATGAGCGCCACCGAGCAACTGGCGTGGTTTCATAAAGAGTGGAATGAGGCCAAAGCCGCGGCCATGATTGACCCGCACAACGAAGAAAAACTGCATCGACTGCTGACGCTCAATCGCTACATCACCGAGCAAACCAGCGTCACGGAAATGACCTTTAAAAAGCTCTTGGCCGAGAATCCTGAGCTTTCTTACACCAAAGACCATCCAACCGAGCAATCGGCCCGTAAGGTGTATTTGTCCAAACTCAAAGACAAGCACGAGCGCAAAGTCACCGAAATGATGCGTCTAGGTTGGGGGCTCTTTTTTGTCTATGACAGTACCGACACGCTGGCCATGACACTGGCTCCTTCAATACAGCAGTTTGCCGACCGCTATCAACTAGATCTGCTTGGGGTAAGCAATGACGGCGCGTTTTCAAAAGACATCCGAGATAACCGCGCCAATCACGGCAAATTCAAGGTGAAACACTTACCCGCGCTGCTTTTGGTTAACCCCAAAACCGGACAAACCAAACCCCTAGCTTATGGCTTTATTGCCCAAAGCCAACTGCTTCGCCGCTTTTACAACGTGGCGACCGATTTTAAAGACGCCAACTCATGAGGTGCACCATGAATACACATTTCAAATCCACACTCTTGGCCTTGCTGCTCCTTTTGGTTTCGCTTCCAAGCACGGCTAACACTTCCTCGATGCGCCATGAATACGCCATCGTGTTTATCTTTCAAGGCAGCTGCGGGTATTGCCATCAGTTCGCCCCTTCGGTCACAGAGGTCTCACGCACCCTGTCCTTACCTGTGTACGGGTTTAGTCTCGATGGCGGAGCCGTGCCAGGCTATGAGGTGCCCATTACGGCCACGCCTGAAATACACCGCACCTTTATGACGGGCGCAGGCAGCAGCCAAGTGGTGCCCGCGACGTTTTTAATTAACGTCAACAGCCGAAAGTTCGCCCGCATTTCATCAGGCCTTATCAGCCAAGACGTGCTCTATCAGAGCCTGTCAAATGCCTTAAGCGACCCAGACGTTCAGGAGGCCTTGCGATGAAGCGCCTTTCGCCGCTTTTATTGGCGCTGGTCAGCACCCAACTGATGGCGAGCGCCAACAACTCACTGCAGCAGTTTTTCGACCGCTCCGGCTACAACGCCAACGTCACCGACCCTGTGGCCTACAAAGGGCAAAGCGCGAACTATTACAGTGGCGGCTCTTTGTTTGTGCGTACCAACGTGGTCAATGCCCAGCTTGCCACCGTCACCGTGCCCTCGATTGGCGCAGGTTGCAGCGGCATTGATATGTTTATGGGTGGGTTTTCGCACATCAGCTCCGATGAGCTGTCTAAATTTGGCAAAGCCATCATCCATAACGCGCCGCCGTTTTTGGTCGATCTGGCGCTGCAGACGTGGGCCCCGCAGCTTAAGCAAAACCTCGATAAACTGCAGGCCACTGCCGACAAATGGCTCAACCAATCCATCAGCTCCTGCGAAGCCGCGCAAGCAGCCGTCGGAGGACTCGCCGCCTTTGCCGCGCCTGCCACTAAAAAGCATGTCTGCGCCACGCTGGGCACCCAGACCAATGCCTTTTCCGACTGGGTTGAGGGTCAAGCTGAGTGTAATAACGACGCCACGGTTAACGGCCAGCTTGATGCGGGGAAAAACGACCCAGAGCTGGAAGGCATGACGATGCGAAGTCACAACGTGGTCTGGGCCGCCATGATGAAAAACACCTATTTTCAGTCAGATACCGACTTGGCCCAGTTTGCGATGAGCTTATCTGGCACCTTCATCTACGACCAAGACGGCAATCCCTCGTTTTCTCCGAGTCTGTTAAAGGATGACAACAACATGATTGATGCGCTGTTAAACGGCGGTGAAATTGACCGTTACACTTGCAATGACACCTCCCCCGATGCGTGTCTGGTTCTGGTCAAACGCAAACACACCATTGCCGCGGGCAGCGCGTTTCAAATCCGGCTGCAAAAAGAGCTCGATGGATTGTGGCAAAACGTGTTAAACGACCAACCGCTCACCAATAAGCAAAAGGGCTTTATCGAGCTGATGCAAACGCCGATTTTAAAGTTCTTGTTTGACAGCGCCTCGACAGGGCAAAGGCCCAACACGCCCGCTTACGCCAACATGCTGGCGATTGAAATGCTCAATCGTTATCTCAATCAGACCCTTGGCGTGGTCGAGCATTCTCTCTCAGCGTCCAAAAGCCATCCAGACAATATTGAGGCGATTAAAACCGACATTGCCAGAGCCAAACAGTTTATGCACGGCCTCACGACCAAGGCGATGGACGACATTAACGCCTACAACGCGATGATTGCCGCCGAGCAAGCCAAGCAGCGCAATCACCGTAAATCCCTTGCCAAACGACTGCCCAGTCAGCCGTCGTATCAGGAGTGAGTATGACCTTTGATTACTACACCTACACCGCAGGTCCGGTCACGCAAAAAGCGTTTAACGCCGTGGCGACTTTTTTTAACACCGAGTCATTTGCCGATTATCTGCAAATCTGCATCATGGTGGGCCTGCTGGCCTCTACCGTGACCTTTATGCTCAAACGCGACCACAAAGACATTGGCAAATGGATGGCCGTCTATACCTTGGTGCCGCTGATGCTCATCAACATGAAGGGCACGGTGTTTATTATCGATAAAACCCAGCCAGGGCGCGTGTACAACGTCGATAACGTGCCGTATTTGGTTGCTCTGCCAACGTCGGTATTCAGCTCCCTGATGGTCGGCATGGCCGAAGGGGTAGAAGGGATTTTCACTACCTCCGACGATGAGCGCTATGGCCGAACGGGGATGCTGTTTGGCTCTGAGCTGTTTCAACTGTCGCGCTACGCCGATGTGCGCACCGCGGCCCTTCGAGACAAATGGAGCGATTATTTTGAAAACTGCCTCTATCTGGACGTGCAGATCAACCGCAAGTTCACCTGGGATGCGCTGTTTGGCGCGGAAGACGTGTTTGCGTTTTTAGACACCGTTCGCCAAAGCCCGCTGAGGGGGCTGTATCTTAACGATGTGTTTCACACCTGTGATAAAGCCTACCCCCTCATTAAAAAAGCCTTCGCTGACGCGGCAGGTGATGACATCAACCTTCTGGCTCAGCATTTATGGGGCAAAAACGCGCAGCAATACAAAGCCCAAACCGAGCAAGCGCTGCAGCGCAGCTACGCCAAGTTTGTGAAATTTAGTACCAGCGCGTCTAACATCATCAAGCAAAATATGGTCATGAACGCGATACGCTACAACATTGATGCGTCAGACCCGCAGCAAACTGCGATGAACTACGCCTACACCACCAATAAGATGCACACCTCTTCGATGTGGGCGTCGTTAGGACTGATGGCCAGAGAATATTTACCCATGCTCCACACCCATTTGTTTTTGCTCTTTAGTGCCCTAGGTTTTTTCATTGCAGGCGCGGCCATGATACCCAGCATGACACAGATGGTGCTGACCAACTACGCCAAAACCTTTGCGTACTTGGCAACATGGCCAACCCTGTTTGCACTGATCAATGCCATGCAATTATTTGGATTGGAAATGATGAGTGAGCCTGTGGCGTCCAAATTTGGCGGGTTAACGCTTTCAAACGCCAACCCTCTTGATGAGCTGCACAGCCGATGGTCGTGGATGACGGGCATCTTTATGATGAGCGTGCCTGTGATTGCAGGCTATATCCTTAAAGGCGGCAACGCGGTGTTATCCAATATGAACTATCAAATGGCCAGCATGATTAACGCCACCAATGCCAGAGCCTCAGCGGCTTCCTCAAGCGGTAATGCCGATTTTGGCAATCTGCAGATGGACAATCACAGCTTTAACAACACCTCGGCGAACAAGTTTGACGACAACACCCTCACCAACACGGGGCACACGTACACGCAAAACGCCGATGGCTCGATGACCACGCAGCACGCCGACGGGCACCGTACCTTCAACGCGACCCCAGCAGTGAGTCAGGCCAACTTCCAGACCACGGCGCAAAGCGCGATACAGCAAAACGTGCAAGACAACCTCACGCAAACGCAGCAATCCATCGAACAAAACTCGACGAATCTTGCCCACAACGTGAGCTCTGGCATTGCACTGTCTGACCGTTGGAACGATACCGTTAATCAAAACCTGTCTTACGGACACGGCCACAATACTGGCATCGAAACACAAGTAAGAGAAGGTATGGACGACATGCAATCGGCGGTGAAATCCGTATCTCAAGCTACCGGATGGACCGAAGATCAATCTAAAGCCTACCTTCGTTCCATGAGCGCAGGCGGCGGCATCGGACTGGGTGGCAAAAATGGCGGCGGCAAACCAGGCTTGCTTAGCCTGCTCAACGCCAATGCGGGCATGCAGTGGTCCAATGAAGACCGCGACAGCTTTAGCAAAACGGTCAGCGAAAATGAGCAGCTGCTTAACCAAGCGACTCAGCAGTATAGCCAAGGGGCCAGCACGGTCACGCGCGCAGGCGAGCAAGTGGACAGCAAAGACAGTCGCAGCGATATCGAGCAGTTTGCGCACGACTTTGCCACCAACTACAACGAGGGTCGCCAGCTGACCGCGCAAGCCAATAAGCTTGAGTCGGACATGCTCGCCTACAGCACCGCGCTCACTCGCCTAGAAAGCGATTCAGCCTCCTTTACCGCCAACCACATCATGGGCTTCCAGAGCTTTTTGGAAAATAGAGTCAACATGGAACCAGGTGATGTTCAGCGTTTAATGACTGCCCACAAACCAGAAGATCTGCAAGAAGTGAAAGAGCGCTATGGCGATTACGTGCAAACCGAAGCCTTTAAAACCCTCACCAATGTAAACGACGGGCAAGGCTATCAAAATCAGTATGACGCCAACAAGCCCACTCAGCATATGGTGCCCCAGATGAGCGACAATCAGCGCTACATCGTTGAGGCAGGCGCGGTGGTTGCCAAGGCCGACGCAACGCACAACCGTGACGTGGCCATGAATGAGCGTCAATCGTGGGAGTTGTTCAATCAAGACCAATATCAGCAAGTGGCCACCGACTCACAGACCCAGCAACGTGAGACGCAAAGCCGCATCGACCCATCGATAACGCCGCCCCCCTCACCTAAGATACGCCAAGAGGTGGAGTTTGAAGTCGGCAACGGGTATCAGGGCGCCGCGCCCAGACCGGATGCCTCGGACACGGCCTCAACAGGCTACAATGGCTACCGACCCAAGGAGGACGCCTAGACAAAAAATAACCAACTGAGTGCATAAAAACCTTTATGCACTCGCAAAAGGCTGGTAAAATAAACAGTGTAAATATGATCAGTTTAAAGGTATGGACGATGAAACGACTTTTTAGTGTGGTGATGACCCTGTTTGTGAGTCTACCCGTTTGGGCGCACTCGCCTGAGCTGACGCAGTTGCTCGATGAGCTCAACGCTCAATACAACCAAACGTATACAAAAGGAGCAAGGGAAAGGGACAAAGCCGATGTCACCAAGCTGCCTTATTTTGTGATGCATGTGAACGAGCAAGACACGCCTGAAAAGTTAAAATTGGAGTCGTATTTGACTGGGCTTCACAACGGTCTGTACGACAGCATCAATATGCAAAAACAGCTCAACGTGACGTCCTGGTTTTGTATGCGTGACACCATGATCATGAACCCCAAGCGCCATCCTGACTTTTTAAAGGATTTGATTTGGTCAACGCTGGAGAAAGTGGCCAATCAACAGCAAATTGACATCAAAAGTGAAAACTATATCGGCGCATTCGGTCTCTCCATTAACTCCGTTGTGAAATATGGGCTTCAAACTGAGTACCCTTGCTTTAAGCCAATCCCCAAGCAAGTGCAGCTTAATGGCTGGAAATACTAGTTTCAAAGCCGTGCGGTGAGACACATTGTCGTTTCACTAAACTTCGACATCGATAGCCTTTTTGACCATTTAATCAAAGCCATACCAAAAACCAGTAGAAGCGGGGCACCATCCCCGCTACTCTCACGGTGATAGACACAACTATCACACTCAACCCAAATTTGGGTGGCGCTCATTGAGCGCCCTTTTTTTAAGTTATTTGAGTAAATATCTGGTTATGACTACACTAAAATGAACGACAGAGAGTCATTATCGTCTCCTTCAAGTACACAAGAAGACTCTCTAACGTCATTTGGCCACGAGCTCTGTGGCCTTTCTTTTTGATGTGACACGCCCCACAAGGTGCACTGTCCAGCCTATTAAATCACCTCGCTCACTAGAAAACAGCCTTACCTGAGCTAGCCTTAAGATTGTCATGCAACTGAGTTGACTTGTCAGGCTAGTACATTACCGCGCTCTCACATTAGAGCGCTTTTTTTCGTCTGTTTTTTCACTGACACGACAAGGAACTCTGTTATGCCTACGCATACCCAAAGCAACCACGTCACCCGTGGTGGCCAAATTACTTTTCACTCCATCCACATGTTTTTTCAAGTTCACAACAAGCTCGCCAAGATCATCTCCATCGGTGTTGTGGTGCTGAGCGTGTTGGTTGCTTGGTTACTGGCCCCCGACAATGCTTGGCATGCTGTGTTTTACACCCTTCGAAACCACCTCTATGATGCGTTTCAAATGTCGCACGACGCCAAGGTCACGACCTTTTGGAACGGCCAGCGCTACGTCAGTACCCTTGGGCAGCAGCTCCATAATGCGGAACTTGGCCAGATATACGACGCTGTGATTTACCGCTTTCAAGTGAGCTTTCTCATTGCCTCTTTGATTGGCACCGCGACCTTCATTGGCATGACAGCGTATTTTAAACGCCAAGGCGAAAGACAAAGTGAAGACCGCCATATCCGAGGGTTTCAGTTGGTTGACCCCAAAACCATGAGCCAAGACATCAAAGCGCGTGCCAAACGAAAGCGTCGCCAAGGCATTGGCAACGGGCGTGTGTCGAGCTTTCGCATCGATGGGTACGCGCTGTTTAAGATGCATTTTGAAGTGCAGCACTTACTCTTTGATGGCACCACAGGGGCAGGAAAATCGGTGGCCATGCGAAAGCTGCTCAACTGGATACGCGCTCGCGGCGACAAAGCGGTGATTTATGACAAAGGCTGCACCTTTACCAGTGAGTACTTTGACCCCAGTGCCGACACCTTACTGAACCCCTTTGATAAACGCTGCGCCAACTGGGACATATGGTGCGATGCGTTTGAAGCCCCTGATTTTGAAAGCATGGCCTCAGCACTCATTCCTCAACACGGCGAAGGCGACCCGTTTTGGGTAGAATCGGCGCGCACCATCTTCTCAAGCACCGCCTATCGCATGATGAACGACACCCAAGGCGAGCGCACCACAGAGCGTCTATTGCATTTAATGCTCACCTCTGAACTAGAAACCTTGGGCACGTACCTAAAAGGCACGGAATCGGCCTCATTGGTGTCCGATAAAATCCAAAAAACCGCCATCTCCATCAAGTCGGTGCTCGCCACCTACATTAAAAGTCTGCGCTTTTTGGATGGTTTGGACTCGCAGCCCAATGACGAAGGACAGCCCCGCAAGACCTTTTCCATTACGCGCTGGGTGCAAGATGACCGTCAAAAAGGGTGTCTGTTTCTCTCAAGTGCCGCTGAGCAGCACGCCTCACTGAGACCCCTAATATCGATGTGGCTTGCCATTGCCTCCAACGCCATTTTGGGATTAAAACCGGATGAAAATCGGCGCGTGTGGGTACTGATGGATGAGATGCCGAGCTTGCATAGATTGCCTGAGCTCGGCAGCATCATCTCAGAGGTCCGAAAGTTTGGAGGCTGCTACGTCATTGGCATTCAGTCCTACGCCCAGCTTGAGAAAACCTATGGCAAGACCGCCGCGCAAGAGATGTTTGATTTGCTCAATACCCGCTTTTTCTTTCGCGCACCGTCAAACGCGATGGCGTCCATCTCTTCCAAAGAGCTGGGTGAGCAGGAAGTGGACTTATCTAGAGAAAGCATTTCGTATGGTGCGAACGCACTGCGTGATGGCGTCAACATTGGTCACGACACCAAAACCCGTCCGATTGTTACCGCCAGTGAAATTCAAGCATTGGATGACTTGGAGTGTTACTTGCGCGTGCCAGGCTCGGCGTATGTCACCAAACTTGACCTTCACTACGACAAACTCAAGCACCCAAACCCAGGCTTTATTAAACGCGAGTTCACCACCTCCCCAGGCATGGTCAGTGCGTACGAAAAAGCCGTGTTTTTGGAAACGGTCGCGCCAGGTCTGTATCTTTCAGACAAAGACCGTCAGAGCTTAACCGCCATACAAGCGGCTCAGTTTGAAACCGATGAAGAGATGAAAATCGAAACCACGCAAATGAACGAGGCCCAGCAAGGCGATACTTTCAAAACCCTCGTAACGAAAGAGAAAGCCCCTCAGCCCGAACCCGATAAATCAACGGATGCAGACTACGAAGAAAAAGCGCATCACCTACTTGACGAAGCAGCCATCAGTCAAGAACAAGAGGTGGGTGACATTTACGAGTAACCTACATTCCCCATTTGTCACCAGAGCTTTTCCAGTCTGGTGACGCTATTAAAAAGGACATCACTCATGACCTCAACACGCCCTTATTTAGTTCGCCCCCTATACCACTTCG
Organism: Vibrio zhanjiangensis; assembly: GCF_030161235.1. Lineage (GTDB taxonomy): Bacteria > Pseudomonadota > Gammaproteobacteria > Enterobacterales > Vibrionaceae > Vibrio > Vibrio zhanjiangensis. The sequence goes on from NZ_BSPW01000123.1 coordinate 26,756, forward strand.
CTCAATTTTTCTGGGACACGTTCGTAGTCAAAGCGTCGGTCGGCGTCCTGCTGCTGACGGTCTTTCTGTGTTTAAATGGCACCGTCACCCGTAACCTTGAAGATGCCTTATCCCTTATCGCTGAGCACGCCCAGCTGGGCGCCGCCCCTGAAGGCATGATTTATGTGACGCAATGCGCTAAGCCAAGCGCCCTCGACCCTCAAGCGATATCAGACCCATGCCCAACACGCCATATTGAGGCGCTATCGATAGAGGACGCCACCCAAAATCATGTACTCCCGATACTGTCGCTGCTCTCAGCGCTGTACTACTTGGCAGGGCTATGTCTGGGTTACACGCTGCACTGCCTGTATCACGCCAGCGCCTTTCTTATCCCAAAAGCATGCACGTTGATAAAAAGCATTCAGCACAGGCAGTTTGAAAAGGACGTGAACTGGTGCATGGACAAAATTAAGCAGCATTTTTCGGGGCAACCGTATTGGGAAGAATGGAATATCGCCGCGTTTTCTAGGCAAGGGAACGGCGACGCGCTTTACTGGGCAGGTGTTAACCAAGAAGCCACAAAGCGGATCACCACCATTCCCACGACACTTCACCACCAAGAGGCGTATCGAGAAATGAATCGTATGGCGCTGTTTTCATTGAATGTGATAGCAAGCGCTCTGCTCTACACCGATGAAGCCAGTCAACATAGCAACACGTTAGAAGACATCATAGAGCTGACACATCAACAATTAATCCGCCGCGCACCAAGCGCTATCTCCGAGCACGACGAAGCACTGCGCTGCATTCAAACTTGTCTTAATCACTTTTGCCATGTGCTGAATGCACCATGTACTGATTTTTTTTATTATTCAAAGGAATTACACGCGCATAGACGGAGGGAATTTGATAGTTAGTCATTTGACAGTTAATATTGATGAATTAACCAGCATAGTAAAACCTTTATGAGCCACCCTAACCCGACACCAAGCAGTACGAATAAGAATCGAAAATTCATGACCAAAGCTAGAAACTTTGAGATCAGCGTGTCTTATGAAGGGCTGGCGGTCAGCAAAAAGCGTCGCTCACTGGCTGAACTCAAACGTCAATATGCGGGATAAAAGCAATGGGTAGTAGAACGTTCTATGGGCAGTCCTGAGATTTCTCATAAATTTTTGTTGAATTAAATTTGCCTATATCATCATTATGTGTTCAATTGACTATCAGGCTAATTAATTAATAATTTCAAACAGTAGAGAAAAATTGATGCCCTACAACATTCCATCTATCAGTATCAACTCATCCGTTGTTGCCGTATCACTCAACCAAGCCTCTTATTATTTTCAGAATGAAATCGAGCATGAAGGCCCATTTAAAACCAACCCTCTTACTGTCATTGTTCTACCAGAATCTGAGACTGGGATAGCAAATCAATATTGGACTCAAGCCATGCTCAATATTCAGCAAGAAACAAGAGAGTATAGCGAACCAGAATTAATTCAGCTAAGTGACGGTACTTTCTTCGATGTGGGCTTGCTAGATATACAAGTCTTTTTCGATGGGGAAAACGGCCCTATTAAGGCACTATTAAAAAAACAACCTGACTTCTTTCTTAAAGAGAACTTAAAACATATAGAGGACGTCTACGGCATATTATTCCATGATCAAATGATCGTAAGCACTACACTCCATACCAAGAGAACTGACGGAGAGTTTCAGTTACATTACCACAATATCATTTATTCTCTTCGCAAAGAAAAAGAAAGAATTGAAACCTTACCTATGGTTCAGCTAATCAATCATTCATCCATCGACATCAGTACCCTTCACTTTATTCGTTGACCGAAACGACCATAGGAAACAAAAACACCATCTTAGAAAGGATGATGTTTATCTCTATGACGGACCCAAAGCACATCATTGTGTATTGACCGTTTAAAACGGTAACCATTTTTAGTAAATCGAGGAAAGCACCTATTCACACTAAAGCATCAATCTAAAACGCTTCAATTTTGAGACGAAACTCGGCAGTTTTTGCTTTTGTAAGCAAACTAAAAACTCATCGTGTGTCATGGATGGATTTTTTAATGAGCGCCTTTGCTGCTGGGCAGCTTTCACGCACGAACTGCTATCAAGCTCAAACATGTCACACAAGAACTCATCTGGATGTATGGCTGACAAGCCCAGCGGCTCAAGAGACTCAATAGGAAAATCTTTTAAATTGAAAGTGATGATGGACTCAGCTTGCCCTTTAATCGCCGCCGCAACAACGTGCCTATCATCGAGATCGGGCAGGCTCAGCCCATCAACCAACAATTCGTAACCTTCAACCAAGCAATCAGGCACATAAGCGTTCATTAATTGCTTCGTTCTTTCTAACCGCTTTGGATCAACGCTTGGGTTGTTTTTGAGAAGGTTTCGAATCCACTCATCGTGTATCTGCTCAGTCCATCTCGCTCTAAACAGACCTGTATTGGACAAATACATCAGATAGCTACGAAGAGGGGCTGGGTACATCACACATGCATCTAATATGACCGTATATGACGACATTAGTAGCCCATATCCATTTCTTGATCCAATTCGGATAATTCAGCGAGCGCCGCCAGTCTATTGTTTTCTAGGCGATGTTTATAAGCCATAAGATCGGCATAAGCTACTTTGCGGCGGTTGCCAGTACGACTATAAGGGATCTCTTCAGAATCCAGAAGTTTAATAAACGTAGGCCGAGACATATTCAGCATGTCAGCCCCTTCCTGCGTGGTCAGTTCAGCATGGATAGGGGTGATACTCACTGAGTTTCCCTGCCCCAACTGCGTCAGCATTTCGATCATCATGCTTAACACGCTCGATGGAAGCGTGACTTCGTGCGTGTGGCCTGATTTATCAACCACATTAATTTTTTGAGCCTCACCATTCATTTCCATCACCGCTGACAGCTCTTGACTTCCCAGTCTTGCGAGTGCGATTTCTTCATCGCTTGGTAATGGTGTCGCAATATTCATTGTTTTTCTCTCTTATTTTTGACTTCAAACGAGGCCAACTGGCCTGTTATTAACAGTATCCGCAATATTCGAAAAAAGTCAATATTCGAAATATTCGAAAATACGTAACTACTCCGTATTGCCTCAATACATTCACCCGATGTATCCGCTTAACACTGCGCAATTGAGCCATGTTAAGCGCTAAACAGACTTTCACTCTTGATTTAAATCGCAACGAACGCAATAGTTTGTTGTTATGACTAAGGTTCAAGCTACCTTGTTAAATGTTTAAGCAATATGTTTCTTGAGCCATTGACGTCTCGATCAACGGTGAAGCCATCGCCTTTAATGATTTTTGATGAGCCTAGATTTTCATCAATAGAGCCATCCCAAGATCTAGTCTTAGATGTGTATGACTCATTACAATTTACCACTTGCTTCCCGTATTTCTTGGCATACCACTTTAGGCGCAATTTAAAACCATAGTGGTTTAAATCAAGCATCTGACGGCAAGTGTTGCGGCGGATAGTTCGGATGTTTTTATCCTTTCGCGTAACCATCCCTTTTGTCTCGAATGATGGCAAAAAGATAACGTCGTAACTAGAAATAAGCTCATAAGCTAGTCGGTTGTGCAAGTCCAAGATAAGATCATCTTTCTTGCACTTTAAGCGATTAACCTCACGCTCAAAATGAACGATGCGATCTCTAGCCCATTGGGGCATATCGAAGAACTCAACGCCTTTCTGAGTGTTTAACACTTTTTGTTTTTGACCAATCAGCTTATCTACTCGCTTCATGAGCGGGAATAACTTTTCTTTAGCAAAGTTATCGCCAACAACCAACGCATCATCTTTACTAAAGCAAGTTGCGAACGTTCGTACACCCTGATCAACACCAACACATTTAACCTCACCTTGGATCTCGGTTTGAAGTTCAATATGTTGTTGCACTTGGATGAACCAGCGCCCTTTGTCACAAGTGATAATGCAACTTTTCCCGATTGCTTCACTTGGTACACTTTCAGTTAAATGAATCTTCCCTAGCGCCTGTACGCAAGGATTTAGCCCCTTTGGTAATCGGTCGATACTAAATGAGTGTCTAGAACCCTTGCGGCTCTTAAATCCGATCTCGCTAAAGCCAGACTTAGCACCTTTCAGCTTCTTGTTTCTACTGCATACTGCTTTGAATGTCGTAGCCGCGGCTAAAGTGCCGTTATCTGACACCAACGAGTTGTAAGCTCTTCCTGACTCTTTTTGCTCTTGCTCAACTTGCGCCTTGATTGCAGGGCGCATATTGATTAACTTGCCGCTCTCATCCTTGTAATCATCGTTACGAAATCTTTCTACAGCCAGATTATAAGACCTACGATAAAGCGCCAAAGCATCAAAGTAAGCCGATTCATTCTCTGGATAGAATCTAATCTTTTTCGATGCTATTACTTTTGCGCCTTTCAGCAGATCGCTTTCCGTAATGGCTATTGCAGAACGAGGTAATAAAACCGATAAGTTCGGCAGTGTCGAACGATTCAGTGGTGTTATTCGAGTCATCCAAGATCTCGATTCGTCCACCTGATAATTCAACAAGCCATTTGATAAGCTCGAAACCAGACCTTGCGAGTCGGTCTTTTGTGGCAACCACAATGTGGACTGAATGTCCGAGCATTGCTGATTCCAGAATGGTTTGCAGTCCTTTTCGATTAAAGTTGAAAGCGCTGGCAACGTCACTGATAAATTCTGCGTCAGGATACCGTTCGAGCAGGATACGCTTTTGCGTGTCGATACTCGACTTTTGTTTGCTTGAGCTAACTCTTGCATAGCATATCCTCCGTTGTTGGGTAATAAAAACGCGGTTGTGACCGCCCTCAGTTTGCTTAACTTTTTCGTAAAAGCCGTTTTCTATTCTTCGCCTGATTGTTTGCGTTGTTACGCCCTCAATCTTCGCTAATTTTGTTGTGGACACCCACATAAATAAAAACACCTCATCTAAGTGAGGCGTGAATGCTATCGCAACAAACGCAACACCATCAATGGGTTGATGTTGCGTTTGTTTTATATTTGATCAACTGTTCAGTACCCACATAAGGAAACCATCCCTATGATGTCCATCAGTCCCTTAAAATCGGCCTCAAAAGCGGCTGACTACTACCTTAAAGAAGAGCAAAACCTCAACCAAACCACCTTGTCTTTAGAAAAAGATGGCCAAGACAATTATTACCTTAAAGAGCAAGGTGCCACTCAATGTTCGTTTTGGCATGGAAAGCTGGCTGAAGAAGCGGGGCTGGCTGGCAAACCCGTTGAACAAGCCACCTTAGAGCGCGTTCTCTCTGGTCAGCTGGGCGAAGAAACCATTAAAGGCAAACGCAACAATCATAAATGCGGCCTCGACTTGACCTTTTCAGCGCCAAAATCCTACAGCATATTGGCGCTTGTTGGCGGCCATACCGACCTCATTGCGCTAAAAAATGAGGCCATAAAATCGACGTTGGACCAAATTCAAAAAGACGTCGCCCAGGTGGTGTCGATCAACGACGACGGTGAACGCGTATTCACCAACACCGAGTCGATGATATTTGCGGCCATCCCTCATCGAACCAGCCGAGAAAACGATCCCCAGCTTCACGACCATGTACTGACCCCCAACATGACACGCGACCAAGAAGGGGCTCTGCGCACTTTGGCCTCAACCATTAAGCAACAAGGCGGGGTAATTAATGGCTCAAGCGAGCGTATTTACAACTTCCAAAAATATTACACCGCCCTTTACCAAAGCACCCTAGCCAAAGGCTGTGAAGCCCTCGGCTATAAAACACGCGGCATTGGTAATGGTCAGTTTGACATTGAAGGGGTGCCTCAGACACTCACCGAGGCTTTTTCGAGTCGCAAACAGCAAATAGACCAACAAGCGCTCGAATTTGGTGACACGCAAGCCGCCAGAGACACCGCCGCCCTAGATACGCGCAAATCCAAACAGTATGAGAGCGACGAAGCCCTTAACGCCAAATGGAAAGACACCGTGGTCAAAGCGGGCTTTAAACCCGAAAACTTGGTCAGCAATGCGTTAAACGCCGCGAAAGATTTCACCCCCGTCCCCAAACAATTCGCCATCGATGCGTTTGAACGGGCGGTTGAACACCTTGGCCAAACCAGCACGGCGCTGAAACTGGAAAAAATCATCGAGCTGGCCGCCTCCGATTTTACCAAAGGTGGCCAACAGGCCAACGCGCTGGATTTAAAGGTCATTGCCGACGACTGGATAAAAAGTGGCACTCTCATCCCACTGGCGGAAAAAGGTCAATACACGACCCAAGCCATGCTCAATAATGAGCAGCAATTGATGGCGGTCACGCAAGGTCGCACGCATCATATGCGCACCCCCGTCAACGACGCGACGTTAAGCCGGTTAAACCTCAGCGCGACCAATCGACAAAAAGTCGCCGACATTTACGAATCCACCAAGCAGTTTCATGTGGTGAACGTGTCCGGCAGTCATGAGCAAATTGCACAAAACCTGCTGAATGTGGGCAACCATGCCGGAAAACGGGTTCACCTTGTCTCGCAAAACGCCAAAGACAAGCACCATCACGCCAACGCCATTGTACGCGAAAGCCACACCGTGGCCGCTTGGATAAAACACGCCTTCACTCAAGAGCAGCGCCACAGCGTGTATGGCTTATTGAACGCCGATGTGCCGCTCACTAATAAAGACGTTCTGCTCGTCGATAGCGCCCATAAAATGAGCGCCAACGAATTACTGAGCTTGAGCGAGAAAGCCAAACAATCAGGAAGCAAAGTGATCCTTCTTAATTCGACATCAAGCCGCCAAGGTATGAAAGGTCATAACGCCATCGACCTCTTTGCCAAAGGCAACGTGACCACACACGATTGGGTCAACAGCAAAGCCGCGCAAAGCTCGATTGCTTTGCACGACAGCGCGCACCACAGTCTTGCTCAAACCTACGCTTCAATGCCGAACAAAGACGACGTGCAAGTGTTGGCGACTTCAAGCCTTGAGCAGCGCCGCCTGACCCAAGACATTCGCGCAACCCTGCAAAACGACGGTCAGCTGGCCAGAGTCGGCACCACCCTTTCCACGCTCACGCCGCACTTTCTGTCAAAACCGCAACAAGCGCTGGCACAGCACTATAAAAAAGGCATGGTCCTTCGCCGTTTTGAAGACGGTAAGGCGCAAGATTGGTTAGTCACACAAGTCGATAAGTCAGACAACATACTGCACCTGATGAACACCAAAGACGCGAAAACCGACGCGTTAGATCCGTCTTCACGCGAGTTCAAGTCGCACAATCATCAAGTGTTTAAACCGGAGAGCCTTGATGTGGCAAAGGGCGAGCGCCTGATGAGCACGGGTCATCATGCGTTGTCAGGACTCAGCGCCCATGAGCGTTACGTGGTCACTGGACACAGTAAAGACACCCTCACGCTGACAAAATCGGACGGTCAAACCCTCCTCGTGGCCACACGCGATCTCAAAGGCGCGCCACTTCGCTATGATTACGTCTCACCCATAAACCACATCGAGTCTCGTTCGCACACTCTGATTTCAGGCAAAGCGTTTTCATTGTCTAAAGAGCTGTTTCATGACGTATCCGAAAAAAGCCCGTGCATCGATGTTTTCACCGAGCAACCGGACAAAGCCAAAGACAGCTTGGACAAAAGTGACACCACGTTTTCAGCCATCGAGCGCGTGATGCACACCCAAACGACCAATGACCGGTATCTCACAGAGGCAACGCAAGAGACGCTTCGCAGCGACATTACCGAGGCCCTTAAGCACCTTGCTCAAGCGCAGAATCAACCCTTGCATGACAAAGCGGTCAATTTTGCCCTAAACCACCTGTCGGAAAAAGAAGCGGCGTTTACCCAAAAAGACCTAGTGATCGCCGCGATTCGCTATGCCTTTGAGGAGACCAATCAGCCCATCGTCAAAGAAGAGATTGAAGCCGTGCTTGCCAAACGCGCCGATACGTTATCGGTGGAATACAGCGACGGAACACGCTGGACCACTCAAGCAGCACTGGACACTGAAAAGCATATCCTTGGGAACATTGATCAAGGTAAGAACCAACACACGCCCTATGCAACCGACCGTCAAGTGAAGGATTTCCTTGATCGCAACACCATGCTGACTCAAGGTCAGAAAGACGCCATCACCTTGATTTCAACCACCAAAGACAGCTTTGTCGCGGTACAAGGCTTAGCAGGCACCGGAAAATCGACCATGCTGGAATCCAATATTGAACTGATACATCACACCGCAGAAGCCTCAAAGCAAAAGCCAGATAACGTCATCGGCCTTGCGCCTACCCACGCCGCGGTCAGCGAGCTTGAGAAAAAAGGCGTCCAGGCCCAGACGCTCGAAAGCTTACTGACCGATGTCCGGCGCGGCGTGAAAACCGCAGAGGACTACAAAAATTCGCTGTTCTTTCTCGATGAAAGCTCGATGGTCAGCAATAGCCAGACCAAAGAAATCACCGACTTGGTGCTGGCCAGTGGCTCCAAAGCCGTCTTGCTGGGCGATAAAGAGCAGCTGCTTTCTCAAAGCGCGGGCAAACCGTTTGAGATGATGATAAGCCAAGGCCGCATCGATACCGCTTACATGACCGACATCATTCGCCAGCAAACACGCCCCTTGAAAGGCGCGGCGCACAACATCATCGATGCTCAGCCACTGAGCGCCCTCGACAAATTGAAAAGTCAGGCACCCGATAAACAAGGCAATCATCAACACGTCGTGTCCACTTTGGACGAAAACGCCAAAGACAAGCAACAGGCGCAGCTCATGGCCACCGAAATGCTGCCCCAAGTGGTTGCGAAAGATTATCTAGAGCGCACCAAAGAGACGCGAGAGAACACCTTGATCATTGCCTACACCAACACAGAGCGCGACATCATCACCGAGCACATCCGTGACGGGCTCATCGAGAAAAAGGAGTTGGGCAAGGAAAACATCATCACCACTCGCTTGCGATCAACAGGGGACAGCAAAGAAGAGTTATCGACCATGCTCCCTTATAAAAAAGGCCTCATCCTCAGCACGCGACCAGGACACTACGCGACGATCGAGTCGGTCAACTCTGAGCTGGGCGTGGTGATACTAAAGGACGCAGAAACAGACAAAGAGACGGTGTTTTTACCGCGCAATAAAGATCATAAGTTCACTACCCTATTTGCCAAATCTGAAAAACCGTTGTCATCGGGCGATAAAATCATGACTCGTTTTACCGATAAGGCGCGCGGCATCAAAGCCAACGTCGAATACCGAGTTCAAGAAGCCAGCACTGACGGCATCATTGCGCGTGCCAGTGACGGGCAGACGCTGACGCTCCAACCCAACGATCTCAAAGATGGCCACTGGGATTACGCTTACACCAGAACGGCGGATATGGCGCAAGGTTCGACGTATGCCAATGTCATCACCGCCATTCGCTCCAAAGCCAATCTCACCAATTTGCGACGTGCAGGCATCGATTTGACGCGCCCTAAATTGCACGCTCGGCTCTACACCGACAACCTCAAGCGCATGGTCAATACTTGGCTCTCAAACCAAGATCTCAAAGCCAGCGCCATTGAAACCTTAGCCGAGACGTTGCCCGAAAAGACCGTCTACTTTAACGATGCGCCGCTCGCCAAAGAGGACGTGCGCTTTCAAAACAAAGCCGGCGATTTTGATTATGACCGCTTTCGTGAGCACATCAATCAGACGCTGCCAAGATTCACAGAAAGCCTGGCCACGCGCATTTTAGGACAGCCCAATGCCAGCAAATCCGACCGAGATTACTTAACGTTTGGGACGGGTAAATCGGCGATTAAAGTCACGCTCACTGGAGAATACCGTGGATATTTTAAAGACTACACCACAGGCGAAAAAGGCTCGCTGATTAGTTTAATGATGAGTCATGACGGCATCACATATAAAGACGCGATGAACCAAGCCAACAACATGATTAATGAGCCAGAGAAATATGAAATAAAGGAAAACCCCAAACATGACATATTAATGAAGACCACACCGAAACATATCGCTAAATTTGAAAACAGAGCGAGAGACTATATGGCAAGCAGCCAACCAATAGCAGGGACACTCGCTGAACGCTATCTCAATTCATTAGGTGTTGATAATCCTAATAGCCAAAACATTCGATATCACGACGCGGTATATTCATCCGAAGATAAACAATTTCACCCTGCGATACTGACAAACATTCATAATAAAGAAGGAGAAACCAAAGCCATTGAAGTGACGTATTTAAATAGAGAAGGAAATAAAAGCGACACGTTAGACATTAACCCGAGAACATTGGGAACAAAGTCTAAAAACATGACGCGGTTTCATCATGGCACAGATTTAAATACAACTATCATCAGCACTTCCATTGAAAACTACTTTATTATTAACCAGTCAATGAAAGGAGAATATGACATTGTTAATGTCAATCATAAGAATGACATTCAAAACATATCCAGAGATGAACTTCGCCAAAACATTATTATCGTTCTCAGTCAAGGCAATACCGATTTAAACCCCAATAACATTGATAAAATCATGGAAAACTTTTCAGGAAGAGATATTCATTTTGTTTCTCATCAAGACATGATAAATGAAATCAAAACTTGCCTAAATAAAGAGTCCATACCGTCTTATCAAGAAAATAAAGAACTCGACATAAAAGAGTTTAATAAAAACATCACCTCAGAGAAACACGACAATATCATTAACCAACATCATAAGGAGAAAGACAGCAAAGCATTAGATCACTTCGAACCAAACCAATCCTCTTATCAAAAATCACCGGACAAAGATATTCATCCTCAGCAACAACTCGACTTAGAAATAAGCCGATAAGCCTACCCATCGATAATAAAAAGAGTCGTCAGCTTATGACGGCTCTTTTTTTTCGCCTGAAAGATACGCCTCCACTTTATTACCAATATCCGCTTTTACTTGTTGTCTCACGGGCTTGGATTCTTTCTGATCTCGATACAGTTTTTCACCATCAAACGTCTGTCCATGCACAATGTCTGTGATCGCAGAGCTGCTACGAACCACCCGATAAATCTCTTCCATCAACTCTCGATTGGATGGTCTTTCATCATCACTGTCGTTCAACTTGATCCGCAGCGCGAGCGTCAACAATTGACGAGCGGCTTCTGCATCACTCAGCTTTTCTCGGTTTCTAAACTTGATGAAATCTCTTTGCAATTGTTCAGGCAAAGACGTCTGTAAAGGGTAACTTCGGCTCAATATTCTCTCCTTTTCGATTCAATGAGCTTCATTGAATTCTCAATGACATGTCAATGAACACTATCATCATAATACGCCATAAAGCCTTTTACAAAAAGGGATAAATTAACATTCATTGATTTTTAATTGAAATCTAATTGAAATTGGCTACATCCATTGATATTAAAGGCATCAATGACAATTCATTGGAATTTAATGTTTTTTAATTGACATTTTTTCGGCTAATTAGTGCCGATTTGAAAAATTTTTTTGACCTTTTAAATTGCCCTCTCAGCTATCATAACTGTTTGTTTTTGTTGGATTTATATTTTTGCAGACAACCATTTCGATTTAGAATAAATCGGCCGTGGGGTGTGGTCCTCCTCAAAACTCAACCCCAGCGCTTAGACTCAAGCTCTGTCGATCTCTCTCAGCTGGCCACAAAAAGATCGCAAAGTGAAACCTAGCCTTATGATGGCGACTGAATCAGGGGTAAGAACTGTTTAGAAGATTGGGGACCGATAGGTAACTGAGTGACGCAAAAAGCCCAGTCATGATAGTCGCGCCGCCTTAGCGGTGCGGCTATCATGGGCACGCCAAAATAAGGTTACTGAATTAAAGAACGACGCTTATAAATTAACGCTTTAGAATGAGAGGGATTATTTTTAGAGGATTTAATCTTTAGATAATGCCGCTTAATTTTAGTGACATACTCATCGCGGATTTTTTGTTTGGATGGTTTAAAACCTGCATTATATGCGCCGACACTATTCCAATTATAACCGTGTGTCGAAAAGTTCGAGGCTAATACCCAAGCGCCAAGGTGAACATTAAAACACGGTTCCATTACGTTATCTTTATTAACATGAAATTGGGCAAGCTGTTTAAACCAACTAGAATTAAATTGCATCAAACCATAATCACGACTTACAACAACACCGTGTTTATTTTTGTTGTCGTTCGTCGCATTGGGGTTTAATGAGCTTTCTTGCGTGGCGATGGCTTTTAACAAATCGGGATCGATATTGTATTTCTGTCCCGCCTGATCAAAACAAAAGGCGTGACTCAATGAGGGAAGCAACAATAATATCAGGGCTAGAGGTCGCATAATAAAAAAGAGGTCCGTTAAGACCTCTAATTATAATCGATTATCCCAAATCCTCAATATTCAACTGGAAATAATACCGTGGTCACACTTCGGTCTGCTTCGGTAATGATCCATATGGTTTCACCGTCCAATTCATAAACCGATAAAATACGAAAGCCATGTAACACTGATTCATCATTCGTTAGTGAATCCTCTTCACATACATTTCCCCAATCGCCGCAACGATGGCGAGATACACACACAAGAAGTTTATCAAAATTATTTTGGTTCACATGATGAGAAACGCCTTTTGTCATCACCAAGGTACCTAAATTAAACAATGGCGTATTGTTTTTTATTAATTCAGTCTTGCTATTTTGTGTAACTGTGTTAGTCTCTACCGCGTTCATAAATTAATTCCTTACGTTTTAATGGTTGGGCATGGCCTCAATAGTCTTGAGTCGATATATTGAGGCTTTTCTAATTTTGGTTGTTATTATCACTAATGACTCATGCATTCAGTAATTAGAATTCAATTGCGTACCTCTTGAAAAAAACACCTCTAGCACTTCTTGTTTAGTAATATTGAAGTCTTTCATTTCATCGACACAATCACTAATATCTCGTGTGTAAAAACATTCGTGATTTCTGAGCGAATCGAGAATGACTGATTCTTTGTCACGATCTTTGAGATAGTCACTTACGGCGTCATATTTGATGCGCTCTAGCCTAGCCAGTGTTTCTTGCTCGTTGCCTTTGGGCACCATCAAACCCGCATGAAGCGCCACATATTCAACGCCTTCTTGACGCGCTTCATCAAACTGGCGATGACTGAACGCAAAGAACGCGCCCATGTCTTTAAATAACGCTCGAGTTTTGTCTTGCATATAAGAGTGAAATGATTTCATTGTGTCGTTTCCTTTTGGTTTAGGGGGTTAAATGCGGTTACGTACAAAGGCATAAACGCGCTGGCGGCCAACGGACTGATCGACCACAGTAAAGCGTGTATCAATCAAGGCGCTGACGACCTCAAACTGGCTCGGATAGAAAACAAACTGCTTCATCTCAAACCCACACGCCGCCAAATCTACAGGGCGAATATCACTGCCAAGGGCGACACGAAAGCCCAAAGAGCTATCATTTTTTGGTGAGCTTTCGAGGTCCAGCGCCGAAACGCTGGTTGCTGGATTCACGATAGAGCGAGTTAGGGGGGAATTTTGTTGCGCCATCTTGGGGTTTCCTTTCTGTTTGAGTATCACTTTTATGGAGCCGCTTGGCTTACCTAAGAGTTTTCATGGTTCTCAATGACAAGGGCGCGCAGCGTGCATTTCACCCTTGTCATTGGGGTTCTGAAAGCTCAGGTTTAAAGCCAGCGTGTCTCCATAATCGTGATGCGAGTGGAAAGGAAATCCGGCGCATAAGAAAACGCCCCTTACTCGCTCATCGATGAACACGGCAAGGCAACGAGGAGATACGACGAGGCGCAGCGAAGCGAAGAGAGCAACGAACGCAGTGAGGCGCAGCGCGTCGCCTCAGACGCATAGCGAAGAAAGCCCTACCGTGACCCGAAGGGACAAGACCCTTCTTAGGCGAGGCTTAGTCTGGCTAGATGAGCGCGGTTGCTCGCAAACGCAGCGCATCGTGACAGAGTTAGCCTGGACTGAGAAAGGCTTGGTTTAACTCGCTAGACAAGGCGCTTGCGCCGCAGGGTCGCGGGTGAAATAGGGTAGGTTCTCGGCGCAATACGATGACCATGTTAAAACGGGCGCAGATCGAGGTGGAGGGCGAGAGCGCGGTAGACCGATTTTACG
>NZ_BSPW01000124.1 GCF_030161235.1 Vibrio zhanjiangensis
TTTGGGAAGTTTTCCAGATACGAACTGCTTTTCTTGTTGTTCGTTATCAATATAAGGACTTTCATCCCAGTTCCCTGCCTGTATCCACGATAGAACCGAAAGTTCCCTACCAAAATGAGGAGCGTTTGTTTTTTTTCTTTGAATTATCGGCTGTTCAATAACTTCAAAGTCTTCGTCAGGGTTAATGCGTTTATCTAATTCTGAGTATTTCCAACCAAACAACTTCAGGTAACCATCAACAATCGGAAAGCTAGCAGGAGCACCGTTTTCTATTCTGCCTAGTGTTGTCCTAGAACAGTCAACTCCCCATTCCATTAGGGTGTTAGCCGTCTCATTTAGGCTGAATCCTCGTCTCGTCCTTTCCTTTCTTAATACGCTACCAATCATATGTGAAACGTTTTGTGAAATATTCATTGTTTCGCTCTCTATCCCATATATGGGAAATTCTGAATGATTCAAATTGCGTGTTGCACACTTGCGGGAATATATTTAATCTATTAAACTCCATCCCATATATGAGATTTTATATATGAAGACACCTTTAAGAAAATGCAGAACATATGAGGATGTCTCTTTAGAGCTTTTAGCAAAGGAAGTAGGTTCTAGTGGTTCAACGCTAAGTAGGCTCGAGGGAGGGACATCAAAAAACACCTCGGGAGAAGTTTGTTACTTGGTGCTTGAGCGATACAAGCAACTTGGCTTAACGCTTGAACATTTGATTTACCCAGAACGCTTCCCGTATTTCGATATTAATAATGATAGTTGCTAGGTGATAGGAATGACACGTCGAAAAATGGACAACAGATTATCAGCTGTAGTGGTTAGTCATATTAATTGCTACTTAGAAAAGACTGGTATTGCAAAAGACAAGTACATACGGACGTACATGATCCCTGAGCTTATTAAGTCAGGAGAGCTTTCTGAACCGACCAGAGATGTTGAAAAATGGTACAAGAGCCAATCTAGGAGGCTTGTTCGATACATTGACGGTGAAAACGAAATTTCAGTCAACTGGGTGTTTCCATTTATCTCAAGTTTGCCTATTGAGTTCCAGCAGCCGTTAAAAAATGAGATTTGCGGCATGCTGGGATCTTTTTTTGTGGCATTAACCGCAATGGGACCACGGACCCAAAAACACGAAACGCGCTCTCATTTGCCGCAAATGGCGAAAGAGTGGGGCGACATACTTATTAAATCCAATCCGGCCATGGATGGTGTTTTCACATCAGAAGATGACCCTATCGAAGTACTTAATTATGCGAACGAAATTAACGAATGTATTGGAATTTTGATGGCCGAGTTAGGGGCCATTTACCGAGCAACAGGAATCGAACCAGCTGCATCTAAAGCCTATCGAAACAGCACTCTATTTGGATAAGGATTGACTATGCGTGTGAAGTATAACGAGGAAGGCCTACGAGAAGAGCTTCGCTCCGCGCTGTTAGTTATCCCTAGAACGAAAGGTCAACTGGATGGTTTTGGAAATAATGGAATTAGCGATGCAAAGTATCAGCGTAGTAGCTACCGAACGGAAGTGGGTGAGAACGGCGAAGTATTAGCGAAAGTTAAGCCACAATCGGTTACTACGTTGGCATGTAAGCAGTTTAAGCGCTCACCTATGCCCCTACCGCCACAAGCGCTTAAGCACTCCAAAGTGGTGCGAGACATTAACAGTGCTGATGAGCATTTGGGTGATTGGCTTAAATATTGTTATAGCGATGGCGCTCAAGTGCCTAGCAAAATTCTGCTTAGAGTCCTGCTTAAGTACTTTTATGAGTCAGAGTCAAAAAATCTCAGTTGTGAATCTAAAGATTTAATCAAGCATCTCGCTTTGCTTGCTTGTATGCAAAAACGCGATGCGCTGAATGCGAATCGAATGCAGTTAGCGCAATCACAGATTGCTGAAAAAGCAGGTAAGAAACAGAAAGCTTGGGAAAAGTCTTGGGCTAAACGCTGGAACCGCCTACTCGACATTTTAAATCTATTTGATAAGGAGGGTTTAGATCATGTGTATGAACGAGGCCGCAGCCGAAAAGCTGCCAGAAGGAATGCCGACTTGCCTTTGCAATCAGCATTTCAATCTACAGCCAGAGAACACTTGGTTGCCTGAGTGGGGTTATAGGAAGTCCACGAATGAATTCATTCTTCGCTGCCCTAATTGCAACTACCACGAAGGGCCCTTCACTAACAAAAATGCCGCGATCGCAGGATGGGCCTTATCAAATCGAAAAGGTGATGAACACGTACTCAAAACATGGGCGAGGTTCTACACAGAGCGCCAAACAGTACCGGATCACCTAAAAGAATCAAAAAACTTACGCCAGGAGAGAGCATAAATGGAACTCAAGAAAATTGGTGAATATAAATTAAAACCAGAGGCAATAAAAACTCACCCAGTAATTTTATGTGGTGAGTGTTATGGGGAAACAAAAGCAATAACTGAATATAGAGACACTAGCTCTTCAGTCGATTGTGAAGAGTTAAGTGTAATTCATGTTCACTTCGAAGAACTGCATGTCTCCCAGTGTTGTCGCGAACTTCTCGTATTGGTTAACAATGACGAAGATGAGCTTACATCAGATGATGCTTACGAATATAAGCGTCTTTGAGAGGAAGTATGCAAACCACGAACACAACCGATACTCCATTTACTTTTGAAAGCTTTTTTCAAGCCGAGTCTCACTTGGAAAAACAAGGCTACTACTGTGAAAAAGAATACTGGGTCCATGCTGATAAGCCAATTGTGTCCGTGGTCCCAACTGAAAACGGTGTCCAAATTAAACCAATTCAACATTAAGAGTCTCTTATGCAATTTAAACAATGTACTCCTTACTATTTACCCGCATTTGCTTACAGTCTAGATACGCTTGAAAAGCGATTCGAAGAGTTTCGATCCAAACCTCTTTCAGATACAGGTACAGAATCATTGGGCTTTGTTAGTCCAATGGACCTTAACCGAGATGAATTAATTATTAATCTTGGATGCTTGTATGGCCTTCGCTTGAAGATTCAAGAGAAGAATATTTCCCCATCAAAAGTTAAGGAAGTTGTTAGTCAACGGGTCAGTAAAATCATTGAAGAAAAGCCGGAACTTGACCAAGAAAAGCTGGAAAATGAGCATTACTCTCAAGTTAAAGAAGAAATGCTACGCCTTGAAATACCAAGCGTAAACTATGTAACAGCATTTATTGATACCGACTCAGGCTATCTATTTGTGAATGACAAGAGTGAGAAACGCTGTGAACAGTTATTAAAACTTCTACGTCGCTGTCTAGGTTCTTTTGTTGCACTACCTGTAAATACGGAACATCAACCGTCGGAAGCTTTATCTGAAGTTTTGCAAGGCGAGCGTAAGTTAAGTGATTTTCTTCGTGTTGATTATTACGACCAAATAAAAGCTGTTGGCGACAAAGCAAATAAGCAAGTCTCTTTTAAAGGAATCGAGATTGGTAAAGAAGAGCGTGAAGTTCTTAAAGGAAAAAGCATTACTCAGATAGGCCTTGTTTTTTGTGCTAACGAAGATGAAACATGGGCTATCACTATCGTATCTAAGCGCGATAAGCATTTTTATATTCTCAGTTTTGTCGAACCCATACCTAATTCAGATCCCTTAGCCGACCGATTATTCAGCATATCCGATGAAGATTTCAATGCTAACTGGCTTATTACGGCTGACCGCTTAAACCGAATTTTTAGTGCTTTAAATGAGTCGTTTGGAGGAAGGGTTATCTCGGATCGTGAAAGTGAAGAGTCCATCAACCAATTAAAAGAAGCTCAGCTTATGTCGGTAACAGAAGAGAAAATCAGCGAAGAAGCGAAAGCATTATTAGATGGAGCTGAGTAATGGCGAGTCGTGGCGTTAATAAAGTTATCCAAATTGGTTGGCTTGGTGAAAACCCTGAAATTCGTTATCTGCCTGATGGTACTGCTGTTGCTAATCTGACAATCGCAAATAGTGATGTATGGCGTGACAAAGCGACAGGAGAACAGCGAGATAAAACCGAATGGCACAAAATCTCTGTAATGGGTAAGACAGCCGAGTTTTTGAGCGAATACGCAAAGAAAGGTAATCAGGTTTACATCGAAGGAAAGCTAAGAACACGAAAATGGCAAGATCAGAGTGGCCAAGACCGTTACACCACTTATGTAGATGTTCGTTATCCAGAAGGGCAGGCACAAATCCTTGGTAATAAGCAGCAATCTACTCAGCAAGGTGGTTGGGGTCAACCTCAACAGCCAACATCACAACAACCATCGCCACAGCGTAGCCCTGCACAATCTCAGCCACAGCGAACACCACCGCAATACAACGAGCCGCCGATGGACTTCGATGATGATATTCCATTCCGCGATACCTTCGCACGCGCATCTCGTACTGCTTACGCCTGTTCATAACAATGCAGTCTGACTCTAATCAGCTCGTGGCTTATGTAATGAAGCACAACCGTATGTCTCAGTTTCAGGCTATGAGTTGGTTAGATAAATGGGTGCCAGAGTGGAGAACGGAACCTCCTGCACAGATTGTTGGCACTATTTATTACGATGGTGCCTCAGATGGATATGAAACCGAACATACTAACAATTAAGGATTAAAAAGATGGATGTGACTATAGCTAAGATGATTGAAGATGCTGGTCTAGAGATAGATGATGTAAGACACATTATAGAAGCCGTTCAACAACAGGCTGCTGAAAAAGCTCCTGTTTTAATGAGTAGAGATAATCCAGCAGGCTGGAAGCTTGAAGAACTAATGGAACAAGTTCGCGGCGAGATCATGAGCAAGTCTCTGAACATTGCTGAGGATATGTCGTTTGAGGCTCAAACGGTGAAAAACAATAATTTCTTGATTCTTGGGTTGTTGATGCAGGTTGAAGCTATTCAGCGTCAGTCTTTTGTTATTATGTCGGAGCTTGGTGAAGACCAAGGACCAAACGGAAAACCGAGAATTGGTAAGAATGTACTCCAAAGTCAAGATAAGTTAACCAATGTCACTATGATGATGCGTGAAGCAATTGTGGCTGCAGAAGAGTTTGGGCTTGTTCGTGATGAGAATGGCTCTGTTATTACTGGAGCTATTGAGAGTGATCATGGTGTGGTGTTGGTTAAGGAATAGTTTTGCTTACAAAGTTCTACATTGCTGGCCCAGTGAGTGGTCAGCCTGATCATAACTTCGAAGCATTCAAAAGTGTCGCGGACCTGATTTCTAATTCGGGTAATGCTGCCTTATACACATCCCTACTTCCTAAAGGCATGAGTGAGCCGGAATACATGAAGTTTGCACATGCCATGCTTGAGGTTTGTGATGTGGTCGTTCTTCTTCCTCGCTGGAGTATGAGTGAAGGTGCTACGGCAGAGTTCTATTGGGCAGTGAAGTTAGGCAAGAAGATAATACGAAAAGAGCACCTGCAAGAATTGCTTTCTACTGACAGAAGGGACAGCTTGTTAGAGTCTGTAACTAAAGAGGTCATTGAATCGATATGATAATCAATTATGAGTCCGCTATTAAAGCTGAAAGCCTGTCAATAGGAGCTTAGCATGCCTTGCATTATTGATTCATCACACCCCAATAGCAAGAGCAAGGACAGTTGTTGGAAATCTTACTGTGGAAAGACTGTCTTCTTTTGTAATAATCCTTTACGTTCTCCTAAAGAGGCGCTAGAGAGCGGAAAAGCAATTTGTAGGGCATGCAGAAAGGCGGCAGGCTTACCAGCTAAAGAGCCTGTCAGCAAAAAGCCATTTGAACCATACATGCTTTATAGAGCGGCTATGGGTAAGATTGATGCCTTGCAAGTGATTGGAGAAACAGAGGTTAATTACCGCTTAGAATCTGGCGAACTTCTCCGTAAGAAAAATAAGGTAGAGGACATATACTGGCGACGAGCTGGCAGCGAGGCATCTGACGTGTTCTTTAGCAATGACAAACAAGAAGCAATAGCCAAGGCTAGAATACAGATACAGTTACGCAGGGACTATTTGCAAAGCTTGATTGATGAGGCGAGTAGTTTAGAGATGCAGTTATATTCTTAAGTATTTCACAACAAATATTAGCCTTGTAGTTATTGGAGTTATTTTCTTGCACCTTTACTTCATTGGGGTTATAATAACCCCAAGTTAATAGATAGGAGGTACAGTGAAAAGTGCAGATCTGATTAAGCTTTTAGAAAATAACGGTTGGGAACTGGTTAAAGTTAGAGGAAGTCACCATAAATTTAGGCATCCAGATTTCGAAAACCCTGTAGTTGTTCCCCATCCCAAGAAAGATTTGAAAATCGGTTTAGTTAAAAGGTTAATGAAAGATGCGGGGCTATAAGCCCCCATCACTGCACTAATTACTGTGCTCCGTAAGGACGAAAAAAATGTTATATCCAATTGCAATAGAAACGGGAGATAGTGAACACGCTTATGGTGTGGTTTTTCCTGACTTAAAGGGCTGCTTTTCAGCAGGTGATACGTTAGATGAAGCGGTATTTAATGCTAAAGAGGCTGTAGAGTTTTATCTAGAAGATTTGGCAGAACGTGGCGAGCTCCCTCCAAGTCCTAGTGACCTTGCTAGCTTACAGGCGGATGATGATTACAAAGGTTGGGTTTTATCTTTAGTTGAAGTTGATATAGAACCGTACTTGGGTAAGGCAGAAAAGATAAATGCCACGTTGCCAAGCTTGTATATCAAAAAAATTGATGATGTTGTTAAAACTCATCCAGAGTACAAGAATCGCTCTCATTTTTTGCAAGTAGCTGCGAGCCATGAACTAGAGATGCACTCTTTATAAGCTAAAAAGGAATACAGGCCATGAAAGAAGTATCACTAGAAAAGGTAGTAAGCACCATTAGAAAGGTGATGGATGATTCCACCAGCTTCAATGACTTCAAATATGACTCCATGGAATCGGCCATAAGCAAGCTTGCCAAGGAAAAGCATCAAAACATCAATGTGTTTGAGACTTTGACTCAAGAGATGATAGAGCAGCAGAAAGAGGACTATGACGGATACCTAGACGGCGCTAAGGTTGGCGACTTGGTTTGGGGAGATAGTGAAATGTGGGTTTCTCAGCTTGTGGTTGAACGTTGGGCGCAAGAGTCTAGCGATGCGATTAACAACAGTGACGACATTGAGCAAGTTGCAGACTATGTGGAGAACTGCCTGATTGTTGAAGTTCTGTCGGCCAGTTTATAAAGTCAAGCCACTACAACTACAGCTAGTAATGAGGTGAATGCATTATCAAGCGCCTCTTTGTAAATTAAGTTCAGCCCTGCCATGTGCAGGGCTTTTCGTTACTTGTTGTAAATATTATCTAGCATGGACACCTTGCCGAGTAGTTGAGTGGCATCGCTTATCATAGGGATTATTATTTCACTTAGTAGTTGTTCTTCGGTTGTCAGCTCGTCCTGTTTTTCCTTTATAGACATTTCTAGGCAGACGTTTTTGTGCAGTTTGCCAATCATGTCGCGCAATTTAATTGATAGCTCAATAGTTTCAGTTATGTCATTTTTAATTTGTTTCGTTGTCATATTTTCTTCTCCTGGCGTTTGTTTCGACACGAACAGTAACTCCGAACCCATAGCGCAGCGAGTTGTTTATTATCAATAGGAGGTGGTGGTCACATGAACAACTATTGCCCCAATAAGGACTGGCTTTCCGCTCTGCAAGTTATTAGTGTCGGACCTGACTTAAACGCCAGGAGAGTTAAACGATGAAACCAATTAAACCAAGACAAGCTAACTTAGTGTTAAGCATTCTAGAGAGTGCCAACTGTGGGCCTACGACTATTGACTCCATGTTGCTTTGGAGTAGGGATACAGAAGAGGCAGGTCGAGTCCACTTGGAATTTGTTGTAGAGCAGTTATTAGCGTCAGGATGCTTAGCGTATACGGCCGATAACCGCTTGTTAACAACCCAAATCGGCGAGCGTCATATTTACCTAACAACACAACATATAGCGTGATTTTGAAAAAAATACATCAATATGTAGTTGCAAAGGTAGGGTTGTGAGTATATAGTTTTACCAAGATGCGGTTTTTGTAGCCCATCAACCAGAAATTAAGACCTTAGACCTCTTAATCTTCAATAAACCTCGCGCTTGCGGGGTTTTTTCGTATTTGGAACAGCCTTGAGAACCTGAGACCTGTTACACAGAGAGGAAGCTGTTTTATCTCCCGGCATGAAATGGGCGACTGTTAAGAGTTGCACCTCTTAACAGCCATTTGACCTATTACGCAAGTCATAAGCCAAAACAAGGCCCACCCTGCTCTGCAGAGCGCGGTGGAGTTTACACGAAAGTGGTAACTTATGACATTAACATTACTAAAAGAATTACGGTGTCCACACTGCAATAAATTGTTGTGTAGGCATTGCGGCGCGGTTGAAGTGAAATGCAGCCGTTGCAAAAAAGTTGTGAAGAGATAAGAGTGCCAAGAGTGCCTATTTAGGAGGCCCACTTGAAACAATCTTATCGAGATGGACAAGTACAATTAATTAATGCGGATTGTCTTGAATACCTTAAAACGCTACCAGATAGCAGCGTTGATCTCGTTTTAACGGACCCACCATACTATCAAGTAAAGAAGAATGCATGGGATAACCAGTGGCCAGATGTTGAGTCGTTCTTAGCTTGGTTAGATGAGGTGCTGTTAGAGTTTTGGCGAGTGCTTAAACCGTCTGGTTCAATTTACTTTTTCTGTGGCCATAAGTTATCAGCTGATACTGAACTACTTATGCGTCAACGTTTCAATGTTCTAAACCATATCATTTGGGCCAAGCCTAGCGGCCCGTGGCGAAGAATGAGAAAGACTGACTTACGCTCTTTCTTTCCATCAACAGAACGAATTTTATTTGCGGAACATTACGGAGCCGACGGTCACGCTAAAGGCGTTGCTGGCTACGCCACAAAGTGCGCAGAGCTAAAAAGAGAAGTCTTCGAACCACTGATTGAATACTTCAGGGCGGCTCGTCAATCACTTGGCATATCGGCAAAAGATATCAATGCTGTCACAGGCACTCAAATGTGCTCGCACTGGTTCAGCTCCAGTCAATGGCAACTGCCAAATAAAGAGCAATACGAAAAGCTGCAGGCGTTATTCAACAGCCGAGCGGTTGAATTAGGTCGTTCACATGAAGATCTGACAAAGGAGTTTGATTCACTCAATAAGGAGTATCAAACACTCTGCAGAGAATATGACGATCTAAAAGCGGAGTATGAAAACCTTCGTCGTCCTTTCTCAGTGACCAGCGAAGTTCCATACACCGACGTTTGGACATTTGCACCTGTTCAGTATTACCCGGGCAAACACCCATGCGAAAAGCCAGCCGATATGCTGGAGCACATTATTACGGCAAGTAGCCGTGATGGTGATTTGGTGCTTGATGCCTTTATGGGTTCAGGTTCAACGGGTAAAGCCTGTTTGAGTTTGAATCGTAAGTTCATTGGGATTGAGATGGAAGAAGGCACTTACTCTCAGACAGTAGAATCATTTAATAAGTTATAGGGCGCATATCGCGTAAAACCCCATGCTAGAGAAGAAAAAGTTTTGGCTGTCGGCTCTAGCTGGAGTCGTCGTGGCTTTCATTGTCGCGAAAGGTGACAAAATTACAGCGGCAATTGGTAGTGTAACTGCGACTATGGGTGCTCTAGGTTTGAGCCAATGGTCAATGATCACAGGTATCGCATGTACATTACTTACTTTCATTATTACTAACGTGGTTAACATCATCTACAAGCGTAAAGCATTAGCTGTGTTGGAAAAAAACGCTCAAAGCGGAAATTCAGTGACGGCTTTTATTACTGAGGAAGAAGGCTGATGAAACACGTTAAAAAGATAGCTTGCTCAGTTGGTGCGGCTATAGCACTCATTGTTACGAGCGTGGTTCCTAACAATGTCATCGTTTCACATGCAGGATTAGAGTTGATTGGTAATGCCGAAGAGTGTCGATTAACTCCATACATTTGTCCAGCTGGTCTTATTACTAACGGTATCGGTAATACTCACGGTGTTACCGATACACAAATCACAATAGAACAAGTCGCCAAAGACTGGACTCTAAATATAGAGTCTGCACAGGATTGTCTTGCTACCACTACGGAAGTTGCCGCATTGAGTCAGGGCCAGATTGATGCCTTCACATCATTTATCTTCAACGTGGGCTGTACACGATATCGGCATAATCCCGATGGTAGCGAGACTCGCATCTATAAAAAGCTTAAAGCCGGTTACTACACCGATGCTTGCCAAGAACTTAAATTCTGGGTTTATGGCGGTGGTAAGAAGCTTAACGGCTTGATTAAGCGACGTGGAAAGGAGATGGAACTTTGCTTTTCGTAAAAAAGATTCTCGACAACTTCCATATGGTCGCCATTGCTATCCTTCTTGGTTTTATTCTCTTTCAAACCTACACGATATCGGGCCTTAAATATGAACTCGAACAAGCGAATGCTGCGACAGGTAAAAAGGAAGCAGAACTCGGCATAGCGGTCGCTTTTAATCAGTCATTAAATACCACGGTTGATTCGTTAGTCCAGCAACTTGATGAAGGCATAATTGCTGAAGAGTGGCGGCAACAGTTGAATGCGACCATGGACGCAAAACTAAAAACATCCATCTTGGACTTAGGGAAACTATTCAATGATGACGCTAAAAGCAGTGCTGACGGTTGCAATGAGCAGTATAGCTCTTCTGTCTATGACAGGATGCTCCAGCATTACGGAACCCGAAAAGGAGATAGTTCTTCAGGTTAAAGAACGATTTGTTATTCCGCCACCAGCGTATCTCGGTCCTTGCGATATTCCTTACACAACACCGCCGCGCACTCACTCAGAGCTGGAGTCAGCCGAGCGAGACCTTACATGGCAGACAGCGATGTCAGTTTGCGCGAAGAAGTTCGACAAGATTAAACAGTGGTACCAAGACAAACAGGCCGACAAATAGCTAATCGGATTGTTCATGTAGGGATAAAAACTATTGCTTTCTTTCGGCCCGATTCAACTATTGGGCCTTTATTGCTTAGCGTTTTTTTCGAGAGTGTTAAGCAATTAGTCAGCGAACCGTTTTGTATTGATTCTATCGAGGGGTACTTATGTAGTCATTAACTCCCAAGTGGGCATGTGACGATAACTGAACGGGCAGACTATACGTTCGTCACGGAAATCAATCTCATGACAGTAACAGCCTGGTCAATCCACTGGGCTGTTACAAACCCGAGCCATACAAGGAAAAGTCGATAGTTGTGCAGGTGGCGCATTGGATTGTGCATAGCTATTCGACGCTTTATTGCTAAGTACTTTCTCAGATAGTCCTTAGCAATAATTCAATTAACGAGGTCAACATGAGTCAGACTCAAACTTATTTCAACTCGGTTGTTAGCACTCAAGCTCAAGCAATGGAAGTATTGATGACCAATCAACCAACGGCTAACCCTCAGTTAATGGAAGAGGCCAAGCAACTCTTGGAAGAAGCCGTTCTAAAAGCAACTCAGGCAGCTAAGGATGTCAAAGAGTTTTAGGTACTCACTGAGGGGGCTTGTAATCAGCGGGTGTGTAACTCGCCTAGTCTGACAATTTTTTTTTATTTTTTTGTCTGTTTCTGTTTCGTATTTTTATAATCGTTCCTTTGATCAGAAAAATCGTTTTTTATTTAGTAAAACGGCCAGTTTGTTGAGGTTTTATGAGTACAGCAAAGGCCGTAGCAGAGTATTTAGGTGTATCAACTAAAACGCTTTCCAACCAAAGTAAATCAAATGGTTATGAATTTGTTCGAGACGGAAAAGGCAAAATAATTGTTGATGAATCGGCTAAAGCTTTTGTTAAGCATCAGTCTGAAATAATCCGAAAAATGAAGGCGGCTCATGGTCGAGATATGAGCCTTCAAATCGGAAGTAGTGAAAGCGAAAAAGAGCCTGAAACGAGCGACGAATGGAAAGCAGAGAAAGAGAAGCAGGCAGCTATAAAAATTCGCCTTCAAAATGAAAAAGATTTAGGAGAGATGGTGCCGTATGAAGCTCTATTTGAGCTGTATAACAAACCGTTGTCTCTTGTTAAGAGCAGTTTGATTGATCTATCTAACCAGATATCTAAACGGATACCACTAGAGCCTTCCGATATAAAAACTATTGATGGCTTAGTTCACGACGCTCTTCATGAATTGGATGAGAAGGGTTTAGATGAATTGCAATCAATTATCACGCCTATTATCCAAAGGTATTCTAAATATTATCGTTCCTCCGAAGAGGACGGAGATAGTTACTTGGGCGACGATTAATCAAAACCCAGACGCTCAAATCTATAAGCCTAAAGCATTCCAGAAAGCTTGGCTTATGGCGTATGAATCCCCTTATATAGAAAAAATTGTTTTATCTAAAAGTGCGCGTGTTGGTTATGCCATCTTTATGAATACTTGTATTGGTTGGTCTATCACGAATGACCCAGCCAATATTATGGTGGCTCAGAATACTAACACTGATGCTGAAAAGTATGCGACAAAAGAAGCGGCCAAAGTCTTTACCTACTGCGCCCCAGTAGCTAAATGTATGCTTGGTAAGAATACCAGTACAGAGAAAGCTTTTTATGGTGGTGATTTCTCTGTTGTATGGGCCACTTCTGCTGGCTCGTTTCGTATGGTTACCATTCGTTATCTATTTCTTGATGAAGTATCAGGTTGGCCTGAAAACCCAGATAACGAAGGTGATCCAGTAGAGAACGCGATTACTCGAACAGAGACGGAGAGTAAACGAAAGATTGTTATGGGATCCACGCCAAAAGAGGCGGGAACCTGCAAGATTACTAAAGAGTTTTTGCAAACCGATCAGCGTTATTTATATGTGCCATGTCCACACTGTGGAGAAATGCAGCGCCTTAAGCTTGAAAATCTACGCTACGACAAGCATGACTTTAAAACAGCACATTTCGTCTGCGTAGGGTGCTCTAAGAAAATTTATGAACACCATAAGTTCAACATGATTGAGCAAGGAGAGTGGAGAGCAACGCGTGAATTTACATGTTGTGATACTCACCAAGTTCCAGAACTGTGGGATGAAACAGGAACTGCTCTGTGCTGTAAGTGCGGAAAGCCAGGTGATGTTAATGAGCGTGGTAAAGTTGATGCAGGCTTTCATATCTGGATGGCCTATAACGACAATCCAAACACGGCACTACCTACGTTAGCTAAAGAATATGAGCGAGCGAAGAAAGATCCGCTAAAAATGCAGTCGTTTATGAACACCAAAGTAGGTGTTGAATATTCAACGACTCAGAAAGTTCACAAGCTGAACAACTTCGATGCACTCTATGAACGTAGAGAACATTACGATCCAAGTGAGTATTTACCTGCAGAAGGATATTGCCTATTAGCTTCAGTCGATACTCAGAAAAATCGTTTTGAATATCACATTTGGTTAGTTGGCAGACGAGGAGAAACGTGGGCGATTGATTACCAAGTTGTGATGGGCGACCCCGAAGATGAAGAAATACAGCAAGAGTTAATAGGGCGTTTATCTGCTCGTTTTCGGATGAAAGATGGTCGAGAGATAACGGTTTATCGTGTGGTGATGGATTGTAACGGTCACGCATGGAAAGCAATGCTGCAGTTTGTTGCACCCTATTCGGGTTGGATTTTTGCTATTCGTGGAGAAGCTAATGGTAAGAACAAATTCAAACCAGAACTAACCCTCACTCATAAAACACATTCGGAAGCGCATTGTGAGTATCGAAGCCTCAATGTTCATCAACTGAAAAACCGCGCAGCAGAACGGCTAAATAACGAAAAGTTAGGTAAAAATTACATTCACTACCCAGTGAGTGAGGTTTTCAACTTGGATTATTTCCAAATGCTTACTGCTGAAGAACTTATCGGAAGTGGCAGCAATGTACGGTGGGCTAAAAAGCCTGGCCAGCAACGCAATGAACCATGGGATTTACTAGTTTATTTCTTATGGTTGTACGACTTCCTACGGCTAGAAATTCAAGCTGCATCGTCCCAATACCCCCTTGGTCTAGTTGACACATCCTCCTCTGATTCTTCTGTTGGATATGAAGAGAGTGATTACACCGATGACTATGAAACATCTGATTACGAGGCTTATTAATGACGATTTTAGCAACGGCTGAAAACCTAGCTGCCATTCAAGCTGCAATTATTAAACTGGCTAATGGTGAGCGAACGGTAAAGGTTGAGCATACAAGCGCATCAGGCTCAAAGCGTTCTGTTCAATATTCAGAAGTAAGCCTTCCAGAGCTTCGTGATCTTGAGTACTCAATGCGACGAGAATTGAATCCCATCCCACTAATGCAAAATGTAGAGGTTGAGGTGGTGTTATGAGTGCCTACTCAAGTACAGCTGACTCAGCGCTATTTTCTGATGCTCAAGTTCATGACAACGAAAAGAGTGAACAAGCATTAAGAAAAGAGATAACGGCTAGTCACCACTTAATCCGAAACAATCCGTTATTAGGTATTGGTGCTCGGCGCTTTCGAGCATCGTGTATTGGTGGCGGTGCTAAACCAATTTTCGATACGAAGTTGTTCAGTGAAGACTTTAATCAAGCATGGAAGGAGTGGAACCTTTACTGTGACTTTTATGGCAATACCAACTTTGCAGGAGTGCAGGCTTTATCGGTCGTTACCATGCTGCTTGATGGTAGTGGCTTTATTATCCGCCGAAGAACTCTAGATCCAGTACCTCTTCAGCTTCAGGTTGTTAGTCCCTTAAGCCATGCCTCTGAGCTAGAGAAACAGGGAAAAGGGAGTTATGTTCGTGGCGGTATTCTTTACTCCAAAAATGGCAAGGTTAAAAAGTACGCCTTCTATAAGTTACCTCGTGACCACCCAGAGTTTGACGAAGAGTCAGTAAATTGGTTGCCAGCTTCAGATGTTATTCACATCCGAGATGTATTACATGCAGGGCAGAGTTCAGCACAACCTTGGATCACGTCAGGTGCTGATTTCGCAAAACAATATAAAGACAATCAGACGATTGAGCTTAAATCTCGAATGAAGCGAAATGCTCAGAAGGTGTATGCACTTAAAGAGTCATCACCGTCTCAGCATAATAATGGAGCACCAGGAACTAACGCACCGAAAGAAAAGTTAGTTGTGAGAGCTGGCGATGTAACTGTGCTTAATGGCGTCAAAGACATAAAAACAGCATCTCCACCAGAGATAGCTGGTAATTACCAAGAGCACAACAACCAAGTTCTTCGCATGATTGCGGGTATTCTGGGTATAACTTTTGAAATGCTGACAGGGGATTTAACTCAAGTTAATTACTCCAGCATCCGAGCAGGAATGATCAACCATCGCCGCTTTATCGGGCAGCTACGCGATGTAGTTTTAATACCAGCCTTCAATCGAATTATCGGTTGGTTTATCGAAGCTTATCAGCTCAAAACCGCTCAAGAGTTACCTGGTTACTTTGAAAACCCTTACCAATATCTAGACCCAACGTGGATATGGCCAGAGTGGGAAGAAATCGATCCACTGAAAGCTGCCAAGGCATTGGTTCTCGAGATCCAAAATGACATTACGTCAATGGAAGAAGTCTCTAATGGTAGAGGCAAAACCTTAGATCAGCATCTTGATGGTATTAAGCGAAGTCGAGATGCCTCAGAATCAAGAGGATTAACCCCAAATGAAGCACCTACTGAGTCTAATGACGAACGTACCAATGCTGATGACACAGCCAGCGCATCAAGCGGCTCTGGAGATGGTCAGTAGTTACCACAAGAACCCCGCGTTGTTTGTAGGTGGAAATAGTAACCGTGGCGATACTTTCTGCCACATGTCAGTTTTCGGTGGCCTTTCACATCGTTTCAATGGACTAGATGAAAACTGCAATGAGGTGACTAGCTATCGTTATTTGCGACAGCAAATAGGCATGTTAGTTGAAGATCCAAGCATAGAAGAAATATTTATTGAGTTCGATGGACCCGGCGGTGAAGGCTCCGGTTGTCTAGAGCTTGCTACTTATATCAGAGAACTGGCAGAGAAAAAGACGATTGTCGGCTTTATCAATGGAGCGTGTCACTCAGCTCACTTTGCTCTAGCAAGTGCCTGCTCTTCGCTATACATGACGGCTCATAGCTCAGCAGGTTCTATTGGTGCCATCTTAGGTCGAGCGGAAATAAACAGTCCCACACTAAAAATGACTTATTTCAAGTCTGGTGAGGCTAAATCAGATGGAGCGCCACTAAGCAAGTTAGAGCAGGGAGAGCATGACCGCTTAACCAAACAAGTTAATGACCTCGGCTATTCGTTCTGCCAACTAGTAGCTGACCATCGAGATCTGAACGTAGATGACGTTCACAACCTTCAGGCCAATATTTTTGATGCTAATACAATGCTAGAGCATGGCCTGATTGATGGAATTAGAACTGAAGAAGAGATCAAAACCATGATGCGACAATCGACGCACGACAAAATCATAAGTGATTTGAACCTTGAGCACCAAAACGAAATTGCCCAGTTAAATCAAGCTCACCAAGCAGAGAAAGAACGGCTTATGGCAAACCATAAAGCAGAGATGAATCAGCTTCAAGATTCTAAATCGTCTTTAGAGCAAAACTTACAGGCTCAAAGTTCTGAACTAAGCGAACAAGCCAAGAAGATTAATCAACTGGCTGAATCGGCTGGAGTTCCTGAGCTAGCAGGGAAATTGATTGAAGAAGGCGTAAGCCTCGAAGTTGCTTCAGAAAAAATCAAGGTATCAGCAGCTAATAAAGATGAGGAGATCTTGCTAACTAGCGAGCTAGGTTCACAGTCTGATGACTCTTTCGACATGCAACAACTGATTAAGGACGCGTAATGACTATTAATTCAATTACCAAGCCAGTTGCCCTTTCGCTTAAGCTTCTTTGGAGTCATGAGCGCGGTGAAATGTGCAACAAAACCATTCCAGCAGCCTCGGATAAACCCGATTTTTCCATTGTGCAAAAAGATGGTGCTCTTATTGATCCTTCCGTGGAGGATTATGACGGTACCGATGCTTATGGTATCCACCTTGGCCATGGCCAAGTTTATTGGGCTAACTCCGTATTCAATCCCATTTACATTGTATGGCCAGACAGTACTACAGATGAGGCCAAAGCTCTGGTGATTGCTCACCTTGAGAAGTCGTTCCTAATCATTAAACAGGATTAATTACTAATGCCACAACTAGCTACTATTTTTGACCATGAAGCCTTCTCGCTTACCTCGCTGACCACTGGCTATAACTCTGCGGATCATATTGATGCTGATGTGCTTAATCTGTTTGAAGTAGAGAATGTAGAACATCGTAACGTAATGATCGTTAAAGCAGGTAAATCACTTCAAGTGTTAATGCCTGGCGAAATCGGTCAGCATCCAAACATTGATAAGCACGATGCAGAAAGCGCCGTTCCTGTTCATCTTATTCGTTATCCGTTTGACACTAACATTGTCCCTGACGATCTGTCCCGTGTAGCGTCTATCCAAGACAAGAAAATCAAAGCGACTGAGCTTGCGGTTCTAGTTAAGTCACATATGACTAAACATAAAGCTAATCATCGCTACACCTCAGCATTTACCGCATATACAGCCTTAAAAGGTAAGGTAAAAAATGCAAAAGGTGTTGTTCTTGTTGACCTATTTAAAGTTATGGGCGTTACAGAGCGTAAGGTTGACTTGAAACTTGGCACTGCAGGTACTGATGTACCGAAACTGCTAAAAGAGTTGCGTAAAGACACGATGAAATTTGCCAAAGACCACGGTCACCTGACACTTAAGGGTGTTGAGTGTCGTGTAGGCCAAGATTTCATCGAGCGCATTCTTACCCACGCTAGTATTAAAGACTTCTACTCAGAAGAGATTCATGCGAAGCGAGTTGTTCAATTTGCAGATGACCCAAGCAAAATCAACATTTGTGGTATTGAATTTATTACAGATGAAGCTGATGCAGTTTGCGAAGAAGGAGCATCATACCCTAAAGGCGCTAAAGGTCTATTTGGAATGCTACGTGCTCCTGCGGATGTGATGTCTAGCTCGTCTGCTTCAAATCGTGAATGCCACATCACGAAAGAACCAATGAAGCATGATGAAGGCTTAGAGATTCGCTCTCGAGCTATCTATCTGCCTATTTGTCGTGATCCAAAATTACTAAGTGGTATTTACTCATCTAACTAATGGGACCATGGACACATTTTGTTTTATACCAAAAGGCGCTTATATCTAAGCGCCTTTTGGTCCTCATTGTTGAGGGCCATTATCAGGATTTTCTATGTTTGATGATTTTGACAGCCTGCTTGCAGAAGCAGATAAAGAAATCATGTCCGCATTTGGCAATGTGGATGTATTAGTTCAAGGCGTTGATTCGATTCGTGGGATCTTCGATGCCGAGCAGCAGATAGCAACTCTTGATAATGGTGGCAAGGTATCAACGTACTCAGCAAGAGTATCGTTGAAAGCCTCAGAAGCGAATCACCTTGGACGACGAACCAAGGTCGAAATTAAATTCTCTAACGGTCGTAGCGAGTTTTATCGAGTTATGGATACCGAAGATAACAAAGACGGTGAAATGATTGCTTATCTCAAAGTAGATGGAGAGAATGCGAATGCTCAGCAACCAACATCAACTATTCGATATTGATTTAGATGAGCTTGAAGCAATCCGTAAAAGCGTTGGTGCAACACCGAAAGAAATGGTGAAAGCTTATGGTCGGGCTCTGGCTAGAACAGCGGTAACTATCAGAAAACTTAGCTCAAAACACCTTAAAGAAGAACTGCAGGCAAAAAGTGGCAAAGTGATTCGAAACAGGTTGAAGCAGTTCAAGATAAAAGCAACAGGCAACAATCTTGATGAGCTCAAACTTTGGTACGGGTTGAATCCGTTACCAGTGAGATCTCTTAAAGGGCGTATTAAGCGTATTGGTACTAAGCGTTCGCCCAATGGGGCAAGCTTCTCTCCCTCATCTTCATCACTAAAGGCTGAAACTTACGATAAGGGCTTTATTGCTCGGTTGAATGGCCCTCGCTCTATCTATCTTCGAACCGGAAAAGGTAAGTGGAATATTACCGAAGCCAAGGTCGATATCAGTGATGAAATTCATGTGGCGATAGAAGACGAGATTTTTAGCTTGATACCAGAGATTTTTATTAAGCATTTCACTACAGATTTGAAAGGTCGGGTGGCGATTAGAAAATGAATATCAACATGCATGAATACCACGAGGCGATTAAGAATTGGCTGCAAGGCCATGAGCAGATCTCTAGTTGGTTTAAATTGATAGATCGCTATCCAGAAGAAAGCACCAAGCTTACCACACCTTTTCTTCTCTATTCCGTTGGTGATTGGGACAAAGACAGCGAACAACCTGCTGGTGGCCAAAAGGCTTGGAACTTGAGCCTCACTTTTCATATCGGTATCAACAACCTTGAAGAAGATAACCCAGAAAATACGGGTGCAGACTTGCAAATATTGCTGCGTGATTTAGCTATGGCTGCATGTGCCTATCTTGATGAATCACGATTCGGTCTTAAATGTTCTGTAGGTGATGTAGTCGTTTCATCTTGTGAATATGACGCACTATCGCCTGAGTTGGACGAATATCTTGTTTATGTAATATCTGCTAACCAACGCTTTTTGACGAATAAAATAGATCCATGTTTAAGCTCAGAATTATATAACCCTCACGGTATAGCCATGGCTGGCTTCGCACCTAGAATCGGAAGTGGCCACAAAGATGATTATGAGCAGTTGTATCCCGAATACGAGGGGAGTTAATGGCTGTAGACACACTCTATGAAATATCACAGATCCAGCGACGATTAGCGAACTGTATCAGGGAAGGACGAATTCACGCGGTTCAGAATGAGCCACCTCGTGTGAAGGTCGAATATGACAAAGACGAAAACGGCAAGCCAGTACACACATGCTGGCTTCGTTATTTTGAAGAGCGTGCGGGTCATGTCATCAAATGGAATCCACCTAAAGTGGGGGAGAGCTGCATGTTGTTCTCACCAGGTGGCGATCTCCGGCTCGGCGTTGCCGTTCTTGGCCTAAATAATGTGACCAATCCAGCTGCAGACGTTAATCCCAACGTGCATAAATCTGTGTTTGATGATGGAGCAAATTTTAGTTATGACCGTCTACTTCATCATTTGGCCATAAACCTTTTAGCCGGAACCGCAGAGATTAACGGTGACACGCTTACATTGAATATCGATATCATACACAACGGTGATTACCTTCATAACGGTGATCTCGTTCATTTTGGAAATACAGACCAAACAGGTGAGATAACGGCCAGCTCAAACATAACATCCAAAGCTTCTATCACAGGTGTCACTGTGTCTGATGCGACTGGTTCAATACAAGCTATGAGAACAATCTACAACGGTCACAAGCATGAACCTGAAGATCCCGTACCAGACAAGCAAATGAGGTAAATTATGTTCAATGGTACAAACCGATATACAGGACGTCCACTTTCTGGCCTTGAGCATTTAAAACAAAGTGTGGCAGACATACTTACCACCCCCATCGGATCTCGAGTTATCCGTCGCAACTATGGCAGCAAGTTACCAAGACTTATTGATGCTCCTTGGAGTTCTGAAACCAAGCTTGATGTCATTGCAGCAACTGGTGAAGCATTGGATCAGTGGGAGTCACGAATAGAGGTAACGAGAATATCAACATATCACTCTTTTGATAATGGTAATGCTCAAGTCACCGTTGATATTGAAGGTAATTACTTGCCGACGGGTGAACCAATAAAACTCGAAGGAATTAAAATTAAATGAGCACTGTAAATTTCCGTAATCTGCCTCCCCCGTCAGTCAGGGAAGAGCTTGATATTGAATCAATCTTCGAAAGGAAAAAAGCCAAGTTTAAAGAACTGTATCCTGAATGGAACGCTGAACTTGAGTCCGATCCATCCATGAAACATTTAGAGCTTGCTGCCTATGATGAGACTATTCAGCGTCAACGAATTAACGATGCTGCACTTGCTCCAATGCTACCTTGGTCTAAAGGTTCTGATCTAGAAGGGTTAGCCGCTAACTTTGGTCTAAAGAGGGAAATTATTCAGGAGGGAGATGATAGTACTAACCCTCCCATTGCGCCGATCATGGAGAGTGATGATTCTTTAGCTGAGCGTTGCCAACTCGCTTGGCATGGATTATCGACAGCAGGAGCACCAAAATCCTATCTCTATCATGCACGGGCCGCATCTCCTCAGATTAAACATGTCAAACCTCATAGGATGGATGGTCGAAACGTTAAAGTTGTATTGCTATCTCATGAAGGTAATGGTCAGCCATCGCCTGATGTTATATCAGTAGTACAAGACTACTTCGAAAGGGAAGATGTCAGGCCGCTTTGTGTTACACCTTGGTGTGTATCAGCAGAGATCAAAGAGTTTGAGATTAATGCCAAATTAGACATTATTTCCGGTCATGTAGAAGACACGGTGTTAAGCACTGCTCGAGAAAATACATTAGTTGAGCTACAAAACGCCCATAGAATCGGCGGTAAGGTAACGCTAGCCGCATTGTATAAGGCTTTGAAAGTTGAGGGTGTCGATGATGTAGATTTGAATGGTTTCGAAGCCATTGTCTGTGATTCTTTTACCGCTCCCTTATGTACATCGTTAAATATCACTCGGACTGAAGAGGCTGAACTAAGTGAGTCTACTACCCCCCAATTCAACCCAGTATGAGACAGCGCTCGAGCACGTAATCAAATCAGATATGAGCTCTCCGATTCGATATCTATGGGACCCGATTAAGTGTCCAGAAGAGCTTCTTTATGTGTTAGCTATCACCTTTGATGTGGACGAATGGGACGAGGATTGGCCCGAAGAGTTTAAAAGAAAAACACTATCAAATGCTTACTTTGTACATTGTTTGAAAGGCACACCAGCGGCTCTTCGCTTAGTTCTTCGAGATGCAGGTTATCAAGAGTTTGCTTTAGTCGAAGGTCTTAACATAAGTAAGCGAGATGGCAGTAAGACACGTAATGGCCATTATTATTTTGGTGCGGAAGATGCTGAAAGCTGGTATCGAGTTTATCTGCAGCGTGCTATTACCATCGAACAAGCCTATCAGATAACGAGAATGTTAAATCTTGTAGCACCATTGGAATGCGAGTTGAAAGGTCTGCACTTCGAAAAGGCAAGGTTTTTATATAACGGAAGGATGCCGAGAGACGGCACTTACACGCGAGGAGTGGTAAATGGCAGCAGTTAATGATGAAGCTGTTTGGGAAGAAGAGGTATATCAATTAGAAGAAACCGATCCTGTACAAGGCGGAAAAGAAGGAATTGATAATAAACCTCATGCTCAGCTAGCAAGGCGAACCTCTTTTCTTAAGCGCAAGCTTGAAGAAGCCGCTGGATACATACCAATAGGTATACCTTATCCTTGGTTTTCAGATTCCGCCCCACAGGGGTTCGCAATCATGAAAGGTCAGGAGTTTGATAAGGAAGCGAATCCAAATCTTGCCATACTCTTTCCAAGCGGATATCTACCAGACCTGCGCGGTTGTGGTTTGATAGGTAAAGAGAATGACGAAGCCATTGCGACCTTTGAAGAAGGTCAAGTTAAAGAGCACGGCCACCCTAATTCAATTGCAAGCTCTACAGACTTGGGGACTAAATCAACTAATGTAACTGGATCTCACAATCATTCATACAGTATTTATGCGAATCAATTTAATCCTAATACTCAAAGACCGGTGACAGGTGCGACTGGCGCTCAAACGGGTTACACGAACCATGCTG
This sequence comes from Vibrio zhanjiangensis, assembly GCF_030161235.1. Lineage (GTDB taxonomy): Bacteria > Pseudomonadota > Gammaproteobacteria > Enterobacterales > Vibrionaceae > Vibrio > Vibrio zhanjiangensis. The sequence goes on from NZ_BSPW01000124.1 coordinate 22,718, forward strand.
GTAACCATGCTCACCATGTAGTTATAGGTGCTCACACCCACGCAGTGCAAATTGCTTCATTTGGAGCAGCCAAAAATACGATTGATCATTGGAAAGTTAACTTTATTGTAAGGTTGGGGTAATGGAAACGTTTTTCTCAGATGACCGAACTGTTTATGTCTCTCAATTCTCTAAAGATGGGTGGTGGTTAGGTAACAAGTCAGAATTTGTATCGAAAGGCACGGCATTAGGTACGGAATTTACATTGAATATTTATCAACCGTCTGAAGATGGAATGATATCAAAATATGACCAACAAACAGGTGAGTGGTCGAAAGAAATTAGAAACAGGTCTTTTGATAAATATTGGGATGATAGAGGTACTGAATACTTAATTGGAACCCCTGATGGCGAATATCCGACGTGGGCGATAATTGAATCACCTCCTGTCTTTGATGCAGACACACAAACTGTTTTACACAAGAAAGAGACAGGTTGGGAACTATACGACATTATGCTTGGTAAAAAGTACTATGACGAGTGGGGTACTGAGCTTGTTGTATCAGATCTTTATTTTGAGCTACCGCCTAAACATACGTTTGTACGCTTTCCCGATGAAGTAAAACCTGACCATTGCCTTAAACTGGTTGATGGTGAGTGGTGCCAAATCCCCGATCACAGAGAAAAGATGGCTTATGTGAAAGACAGAGATGATAGTGAATTGGCTGATTATCAGGTTGAAGAACTCGGAGAGATACCTGATACGCACACATTGATACCATACATCACACATCACTCGTGGGATGAGGAGACGCAAAACTGGTTGTATGATCAAGAACGTCACCGTCCAATAAAATCATCTGAAGAGGTTTCTTGGCGTAATAGCGAATTAAAGAAAGTTATAGACCGAATAGATCAGCATATTAAAGATCAAAGTGCGCCAGAGGAATACAGAACATCACCGTTTACAACTGAAGAGATCAGGCAGCTTTGGTTAGACCGAAAAATGCTTAGTGATTATCCACAAACGGATGGCTTCCCATTCACTAGTCGGCCGAGATTATCCTTGATTACACCATAACCTAAACCAGCAATCGCTGGTTTTTCTTTTTCTACTTCTATGGAGAACCTTATGCCTGAATTTTTACATGGCTCAGAGGTCATTGAAATTGATGATGGTGTTCGCGCCATTAAATCCACCAAAATGTCGGTGATTGGTATTGCACTAGAATCTGATGATGCAGCTAAAGCCACATCAGCCACGTTATCTGTCGGCTCTGCCGTATTAGATGACGATCTCAAGTTTACGTCAGTTGATGCAGGTAAAGACAGCAATGCTATCAGCATTACAATGCAATATGCCAGCGAACCGAATGCTGAGGCCAGTGTCTCTGTTTCTGGTAGCGCTATCACTATTACCTTGGCCACCGATGAAGAAACAAATCCGATTACTAAAGTTACCGATATACCAGCACTGATAGATAATGAAGCTGATGCTAAAAGACTCGTTATGTGTACTACGACGTCTAGCGAAGAAAACGCTAATACTCCAGATGTTTTTAATAAACGCTTTCTTTCCGGCGGTATGGATGAACCATTCCCAGAATTGAAACCCGTTTTGGTGACAGGTCGAATCAGTCAAGCTAAAGGGCTTGGCGTGACATCTGAAGCTTATAAGTCGATGAAAAGTATCATGGATCAAACTGGAGCGTTGGTCGTGGTCGTTCGTGCGAAGAAAATCACTGCGCCTGAAAGTCATGGCTCAAATATTATTTCAGCTATTGAAAAGTTCTCTGAGGCGAAAGCAGAAACGGAATATAAGCCGCGAATTCTGATTGCTCCTCGCTTCTCTCACATTGATGGAGTAGCTAAAGCACTTGAAAGCCAAGCGGCTCGTTTGCGCGGTTTTGCTTATGTAGATTGTGGTCTAACAGACACCTACATTGATGCAATGAAGCGCGCTAAATCTTTTGGCGGTCGAGTTGAAATACAATGGCCACATCTGAAAGTTTACGATACAGAACTTAACTCAGAAGTGCCAAGACCAACCTCTGAATTTGCTGCGGGCTTACGTGCTCGTATCGATGCGGAAAAAGGCGTTCATTGGTCCAAGTCAAACCAAGAAATTTACAACGTGATTGGCACTTGGGTTCCGGTTGAATGGGAGCTGAGTGATAAGAACTCAATAGCGAATGTTTTAAATGAAAATCGCGTTAGCACCGTGATTCGTGAAGGTGGTTATCGTTTTTGGGGTAATAGGAGCTGCTCAATTGATCCAAAGTGGACGTTTGAGTGTGTGCGTCGTGTCGCTGACATGATTAATGACAGCATAGAGAGTGCGCATTTGTGGGCAGTCGATAGGCCAGGCACAACTCAGTATCTTCAAGATGTTATATCTGGTGTTAAGTCTTATATGGCGCAGTTGCGTTATGAAGGCGTTATACCTGGAGGTGATGCTTGGCTTGATAAAGAACTTAACACGCCGTTAACCATGTCTCAGGGCATTGTTTATTTCGACTTTGATTTTGGCGTTTACTATCCGATGGAGCATTTAATCTTCCGCTCTCGTCTCAATATGGGTTACTTAGAAGAGGTCATTTCAAATGTCTAACTGGGTTCGAAAAAAATATGGCCTTTATATTGGAGGCAAAGATAAAGTTGGTGATGTTGTAGACCACACGCCGCCAGTGCTAGAGGTTATTACTGAAGACTTTGTGTCAGGTGGTATGGATATGCCGATTCCCATGGATATGGGCATGAGTCCCATGTCCACGTCATGGACAATGGGTGAAGACACGGATACTTTGCGTTTGTTTGGTCTTCCTACTGGAAAGAAAGTCACCGTGTTTGTTCGTGGTTTGCTGATGGATGATGAATCAGGTGAAACCAGAGAGGTGATTGAAGAATATCGAGGTATTTTAACCAAGATTGACCGAGGTACTTACTCGCCCAACTCAAGTGCTCCATACACCTACGAAATGAAGCTTAGTTATTACCGATATGCGGTGAATGATGAAGATATTCATGAAATTGATCCTAAAAACATGATTCGTAAGATTGATGGTTTCGACCAACTAGCCGCTGCGCGTAAAGCACTTGGAAAGTAATTCAATAATCCTATAAACCCAAGGCAGCTCAAAGAACTAAGCTGCCTTTTTTAATTCGAGAACGTTATGTCTAAACAAGATATCAAGTTAGAAGAGAAAATCATCTTAGCTATTCCTTATGAACATGAAGGACGAAAAATCACAGAGCTTACTATGCGTCGTCCTAAAGTTCGTGACCAACTGGCCCTTAGAGCTAAGTGTGGCTCAGTTGGCCATCCTAAAGTAAAACAAGGTCAAAAAGATTTTTACGACAATTTAGATCGTGACTTAGAGATGTTTGCAATTCTTTGCGATGAGCCAGTCGAACTATTTTACCAAATGGACAATGGTGACTACACAAAGTGTTCGAACGCCTACACGGTGTTGTCACAGCCCTGCTGAACTATGACGAGAGAGATCTCGATAATGTGATTTTTAAACTTTCAACACACGTTAGTTGGACGATGACAGAAATTGAGAATCTTGATCTGGTTCGCTTTAACCGAATGATTGAAAACATCCCGAAAAAGAGTCAGTGATGAGTGCAGTCCAAAACTTAAAAACGGTGGTTACTCTAGGGGGCACCGTTGATAACTCTTTTGCCCGTATGGGTGGGGTTGTCGATAAAGAGTTAGGTAAAGCCACAAAACAAGTAAAAGATTTAGAGAAAGAGCAGAAGCAGCTTACTAAGCAAATTAAACAGGCAAAGTTAGCCGGTGCTGATGTTTCTTTGCTTACAAGGAGATACCGAGAGCTTGATGCTGAAATCGAAGATGCCACGAGAAGCGCTGAAGGCTTTGCTTCGGCCAGTAATTTCTCTGCCAATTTAATTTCCGGAGGGAAAGCTGCCGCTGCCACTACCGCTGCAGTTGGAGGTCTTGCTGCAGGTGTCGTTGCACTTACCACAGTGACGAATAAGGCGACAGCAGAGCAGAATGCTTTGGCAAAATCTTACGGCATGAGCATCCAAGATTTTAACGCTTGGGGTGCAGTCGCTGTAGAGGCTGGATTAAATGCTGAGAATACCGGTGACCTCGTTGAAGAGCTTAGTAATAAGTTTGGTGAGTTTAAAAGTTTAGGTGAACAAGGCACGGTTTCAGATGTGTTTGGTGCTCTTGGTGTTGATGCAGCAATGCTTGAAGGTATGTCAGCTGTTGAGCAGTTTGAATTCATCATGAAGCGCTTAGAGTCGGTGGGTGATATTCAGCAGGCATCCAGTTTGGCCGACATGCTTTTTGGTGGTGAAGGCGCGAAGATTGTCACTTACCTTAGAAACAGTGGCAAAAGCCTTGATTCAATCTTGGATAAGCAAAAAAAAATCAACAACCTCACGAAAGAGGGCGCTGATGGTGCAACGGATTACAACACCTCCTATAACGCATTAACGACAGCTATGACTTCTTCATGGCAAGAAGTAGCAGGTGTTGTAGGTGGTGAAGTGGCTCCCGTTGTTGATGAGCTTGCCATGAGCGTGAGCGCTTTTGCTAGAGAGCACAAAGCAGAGATAGTTAGTTTTCTAAAATCAGCCGTTGAAGGCTCTATTGCCTTTGGTGGTGCAGTGGTGGACTTAGGTGGCTACGTAGACGGACTGGCTCAATCTATAGGTGGTTGGGATACCGTTATGAGTTTAGTTATTGGAATGATGGCAGGTAAGGCAGTGATGGCCGTTGGCACCATGGGTATGCAACTCATTAGCATGGTTAAAACACTAGGTACGATTAAGACAACCATGCTTGGCGTGAATGCTGTGATGGCTGCAAATCCAATAGGCGCTGCAGCGGTGGCCGTTGGTGCTCTTGTTGCAGCAGGTGTTGCGCTTTATCAAAACTGGGATGAAATCAAACAGTGGGCCGAACCTTTCTTTGATTACATCTATGGCATGTGGGAAGGTTTGGTTGATATCGCTACATCAGTGAAAGATGCTTTTAGTTGGGATGATGATGAAGATAAACCTGCTCCCCAAAAACTTAATGGGTATGCCGCATACACTCAGCAGAGTAAGCCAGCTTACCAAGGTTATGGTTATAGCAATCTAGCCGCTAGAGTGAGCGAGGTGAATGCTGAGACCAATCCTGCAGGTAAAAATACTGTTCATCAAAATATTGAGAAGATTGAAATCGTCACTCAACCAGGGCAGAGCAATAAAGAAATAGCCGGTGAGGTAGTGAATCGACTATCGAACAAGCACGAAGCTGCGATGTATGACACCAACATAGGATAAATCATGGAAAGGATCATGTTGAAATGGGGAGGGATTAAGTTCTCCATTGATACGCTCGCTTACCAGCAATTTGTTACAACATACAGTTGGACTTGGGCCAGTCAGAAACGCTTTGGACAAACTGATTCACTCCAATATACCGGAGAGGATAACCCCAAAGCCAGTCTAAAAGGCGTTATTTTTACGTGTTTTGAAAAAGTTGGTGTTAACCAGATAGATAAGGTGGTTGTTCAGGGAAATTTGGGCAAACCACAGCTTTTAGTCTCTGGTACGGGTGATGTTATGGGCTATTGGTGTTTAACCACTGTGCAGAAAACAGAGAGTAAGTTTATGCAGGCTGGTTTAGCTAAGAAACAAGATTTTACTATGGAGCTTATTTTCTATGGGAAAACCTTATTTAACTAAAGACGGTGATGTTCTTGACCTCCTTTGCTTTCAGGAATATGGAACGGAAAAAGCGGTTCCTACTGTGCTTGATGCGAATCATCATCTTGGTGAGTATGGCTCGGTATTACCAGGAGGACTTACTATCGTATTTCCTAATTATGATCCACCGATTGAAGACGATTCGGATACGTTATGGAGCGAGTAGTAAATTACGCACCTGCATACAGAATTGAGGCGAATGATAATGATATTACAAATAGTATTCAGGATTCATTCATATCTATGACCATCACTGATAATGAAGGAGGTGAGGCTGATTCACTATCTATCACTCTTGATGGTTCAAAAATAAAAAAAATGCCAACCAAAAAAGCGAAGTTAAAAATAGCGTTAGGCTTTGAGGATCGGCTTTATCCGCAAGGCATTTTTTCAGTGAGTAACTTTTCAGAGAGTGGTTTTCCTGAGCGCGTAGTAATCTCTGGCACATCAATACCTATGGGTGGGTTCAGTGATTTAGATAGTATTCAAACTCAACGCACTCAAATTTGGGAATCCATTACACTGTCTAACTTGCTCCATATTGTAGCGTCTCGCAATGGACTAAAACCAATGATTGATAATGAGTTAGGCCTCCAAAATATTGAGCACATTGATCAAACGGCTGAGTCAGATATGGCGTTAATGACAAGAATTGCCAAGCAGTTTGGACTAGTTAGTAAAGTGTCTAATGACAATTGGATGATTTTGAAAAAAGGTGAAGGTAAGAACGCTCGCGGAACAAAGGCTATTAGTCATTCGATACATAAAAGCGATGTATCAGATTATAGTTTCAGCTCATCAACAAGAGAAGAATCCTGCATTGTTGAGGCTAGATGGCAGGATATAGAAAACGGTACTAAGGGTACAGTTAGTGCTGGTAGCGGTTCTACAGTATTTCAAATAGCGTATACCTACCCAAATGAAGATGAGGCATTAATAGCTTGTAATGCCAGAGCTAATTCTCAATCCTCAGATAACGATACGTTTGACTTTACAACGTCTAATCGTAGGGGCTTCATCAAAGCTTTTTCTACTGGCCATCTAACTGCATCAGGTTGGAGAGCTGAGATCAGCAATTGTACATGGAAAATAATTCGCATCACTAAATCGATTGATCGAAATGGTGGTCTAACGGTAAGCGTTAGTGCCAACAAGGTGGTGTAACTTACCCGCCTACAGAAATAAAACACAACAACGTTTCGCCACCTGATATGTACTAATTCAGACCTGACATATCAGTTTCGTTGTTGTGTTTCTCATTCTCAATTATTCAAGCAGGAGGCATTCTTTTCCTGTTCTCTCCTCGCAACTCCTACTAACTCTTCTAATGTTGTTATCGCCAGTTCTGATAACTCTTTGTCCAAAACTGTTCCCGGCTCCAAATCACTTATTAGTAACATTGCTTTTCCTATTAGATCTTTATTCATTTATTACCCCTCGCCACGATACAGTGTCTAGGGTCTTTCCATTTATCTATATAGTGAAAAAAGAGAGACATTATTTGCAGTTTTGGATTAGTTTTTCCTAAAATAGTATTATTCATATAATTATCACCAACTGAGCGCTTTAAAACGCATACATTATTTTTCTTGCTCAGGAAGTACATTAACTCCTGAAACCTTAAGCCTGATGTTTGTTTTATATTATTGAAATGACATACATGGCATACGTCATTGGTAGTGGATGATAAAGAGAAATCCAGCATATGAAACAGGGTTAGAGCACATATTCTATACGACTCTCCATATGTGGATTTTTTGAAGTTTTTAATCTCCAGATCCGGTGGTGCAATGGGTAAGATTTCAACTACAGTGGCTGTCTTGCGTCGATTTAGAGAGCAAAGTGGCAAAAGTAGAAAGGAGATAGCAGAAGAGACGGGTATTGGAATCCGTACTATTGAACGATTCGAGTCTGGGGAAGTTGACATGTGGGTCCGAGATCTTGAGAAATACCTTTCTGCTTTGAATATTACCTATTTTGATTTAGCAGTAGCAATTCAAAGTGGTAATTATACTTTGTCAAAAGATATGGAGTCTGTGGCCAAACTACTGCCTCATGATATAAAAGCTATCCATTTGGAATATCTAATTAAACTGGTCAAGTTGTTGCATAAAAAAAATTGACAAGATTGTTCAATTAGTAATAGCCTATTCATGCACTAAAAATTTAGTGTCGGGATTGGAACCCCGTTCAGATATAGGCGTACAACACGTTAATTTATTTGCGTGCGTTTTGTGTTAGTTGTATAAGTGCCAAGGCATAAATGATGCTTAAGTACTGTAGCATGAGTACGTTAGCTTACTTGATATGGTGAGCTGAGCTTGGCAGCTAAGGCTGGCCGTTTCCTATGTCACGGTAGTTCCAACCGAGTTCAGTTCGCCACCAAATCAGATTGGAACCTGTAGTGGTGGACTCAAATTCGACTAGGAGTTCATTATGCACATGCTTAACCATTTAAGACCATGCTTCAGTATTTCAAGCTCTCTATGCCATAAAACCAAAGCGGACAAGAAGTTAATCAAAAATTCTATTTGTTTCGCTGCGAACTATGTCTCCTTTCTATAAAGAGAACTACTCATGAATAAAAGAAAGAAAAGGATGACCATCAGTCTTAATAGAAAAATCAGTGGCTTGAATATATCTATTAACAGGAGAATCTTCGACAACATCAAATTACCTCTTCAAAAGGTTGAAATCGAAGAATATTGTAACTTTGGAGCAAGTAAAGGTATGTGGAGTATGGGTTATATGTCCTACTCATATTCGGTGTTACCTTTGGATACCAAGGTTGGACGATATTGCTCTTTGGCTCATGGTATAAGTTTTATGGGTGTTCAACACCCAATTGAAAGATTTACAACATCACCTATTACTTATGAGAAAAGTTTTTATGATGACCTTGGTATAGATAAAGTTGATATACCAGACACTGATGAAACCCATATAGGTCATGATGTTTGGATAGGTCAGAATGTGACAGTCAAAAAGGGTGTTAAGATAGGTAATGGAGCTATTGTTGCTTGCAACTCTGTAGTAACAAAGGATGTAGAGCCTTATTCTGTCGTCGGTGGCATACCCGCTCGATTAATTAAATATAGATTCAGCAAAGATAGGATTGAGCGTTTACAGAAGAGTCTGTGGTGGAACTACGACTTAAAAAGATTAAACATAACGAGAAACAGAAGTGGCCCCCGATTTTCGGACATGACTTTAAGTGATTGATCTGTTTTGATAGTACC